>CAZNAW010000024.1:0-53837 GCA_964571165.1 uncultured Occallatibacter sp.
CCTCCGTCACCTGCTGGTTGCCCAACCCGAGCGCGTAGTCGGTCACCGTCTGGAAACCGCTGGCCGTGGGGTCGCAGCTCATGATTGAAATTGTACCCTTGGCTACGCGTGTGCCGTCGGCGGCATAAAGATAGCCGGTCATGGAAGTAAAGCCCGGCCAGGGCGTGCTGGTCACCGCAGCGAGGCCGCCCCCGAAGAGACGGCCTCGCTGTTGCATAGGTTTGCCCCATCCTTGCGCTTTTTTCTATCGCAAGGGTGGGATGCACGAAACTCAAATGCACCTAATTCATCTGGCCGCACTGGCGCATGTGAAATTCGCCGCATCGTTCGTGTCGCCGGTCCCGTTGTATCTTACTTCCAAGGGAAAAGCGCAGACCGGCCGCGTCATCAGAACCTGCGTAAAGGGTTCTTTCTCGGCAAATTTGGCCGCGATCATGCTCTCCGGCGCCAAGCCCTTCTCAACCCACGCCTCCAATGCCAGGTTTATATCGTGCCGCGCATCGTCAGGCAGGGCCGCGGGAGGCAGTCCCGCCTGGTCGAAGTACCAGGCACCCGGGCCAAAGCCGCAGTGCTGCATGCCGGGAACGAGATACAACCGAACGAAGGAGTCCGTCTCCCTGGGTCCAGTCACCTTGCGGACATCGTTGTAGTAGTTGACAGTGTTCAGTGCGGAGTAGGTTGGATCGTTCCAGCCGTGATAGAGGATCAGCTTGCCCCCTCGCGCGGCAAAGGGCCGCAGGTTTGGATCGGTGGCGTCAAGGGCATGAGCGGTCTTCTCTACCGCGGCCTTCAGCGCATCGTCAATCACGGCCTTCTTGTAATCCCAATCCCGCTTTTCGTAGACCATATTCGTAAAGTATTGCAGGGCAAAAACGGAAATCCCGCTTTGTCCCGGAGCAGGTCCAACAATCCATGGACCCCATCCATTTGCTCCCAACTCCGAGCCGGGCAGATAGCCCGGGAGGATAAGGTTGCCCTTCGAGTCATGGCCGCCCGCATACAGGACGTCGAGCGTGTGCGCCTGCTTTGCGGTCAGGCAAGTGTCGGTTTCAGGACCTTTGCACACCAGCGTAGCCGGAATGAAGTGGCAATTGCGCGGATCGTTAATCACGCCGTCAGCAACCCCGTCCGCGCCATCGCACGCAGCCAGCACAGCGTCATGAATCGCGGACAGCTTTGCGGACGGAATGTAGTCCCCAGGGTCCAAGGTAAGCGCACGAGAGTTATAAAGAAAGTTGCTGATTACATGAGTGGCGTTGTAGCTCGGCGCCCCGGAGATGATTCCGTCGTAGTCAGCTGGATACCGCTGCGCTTCCATCAGCGCTTCGCGCCCGCCGTTGGAACAGCCGGCGAAGTAGTTTCGTTTGGCCGGCTCTGCGTAGTAAGCCTCGACAATCGCTTTCGACTTCACGGTCATCTCGTGAATGGCCCGATAACCGTAGTCAATCACCTTCTCAGGATGACCCAGGGCCCAGCTTGCGTCGTAAGCCGCGCCGGAGTGGCCGGTATCCGTAGCGCCGCCGGAATAACCTTCGGTCACCGCCACGGCGAGGCCACCGTAATCGATGCTCCCCGCAAAGCCTCCATTCCCCATGCCGCGAAACTTTCCATTCCATCCCCTAGCCGGCATCCAGACCTCAATAGGAATGGCAGAATCGGCCGTCGGAGTATCCATCAGCACTACTCGGCAGAAGGCCGGCACTCCCGCGTATATCGCCTTCTCCGCCGGATTAAGCTGCGTGGTTCCGGGCGGTGTGAATACGCCGGCCGCGACCATTTGCGCGGAGACGATCTTCGCTGTTGGGAGCGAGAGGCTCACAAGTTTCGCGCAGGCGTTGTCACCGATCGCCGGTTGTTGTGCCCATGCCAAGGGCAGCGAAAGAACCCATACTGCCAGAGTTGCTACCTGCTTCGTCATCCAAGCCTCCCGTTGGACCACAAATTATAGCTGGAATGGAAGCAGACGGGTTCCCATCTCAACCCTGGATCACAGGAATGCGTGGCCAGGGTCTCGACTTTGGGACGTGGATTTCGCCCACTGTTTCCTACTCGCGCACGCTGATGCCGAGGGCTTTCATTTTGCGGTAGAGATGGCTGCGCTCGAGGCCGAGTAACTCGGCGGCGTGGCTGATGTTGTTGCGGGCTTCTTCAATCTTCTTGAGGATGTATTCGCGCTCGTAGGCGTCGCGTGCCTGTTGCAGCGTGGAAAACTCTTCAGTGGAGCGAGTGCCGGCCTTGTGGGTGAGCGGCGGCAGATGCTTGCGCTCGATGCGCAGGGTACGGGGATTGAGGATGAGCACCCGCTCGACGACATTCTTCAGTTCGCGCACATTGCCCGGCCAGTGGTACTGGGCCAGCGTGGCCAGAGCGTCTTCGCTGATCTCCATGCGCGGGCGGCCATACTGACGGCCGAACTCGGCCAGAAACTCGCGCACGAGGAGCGGAATATCCTGCGTACGCTCGCGCAGCGGCGGCACGGCGAATGGGACGACGTTGAGCCGGTAGAAGAGATCCTCACGGAAGTTGCCCTTGGCGATCTCCTCTTCAAGATCCTTGTTGGTGGAGGCAATCAGACGCACGTCCACGCGCAAGGGCTGCGTGCCGCCCACGGGCGTGAAGAGTTGGTCATCCAGGGCTGAGAGCACCTTGGCCTGGGTCTTCAGGCTCATGTCGCCCACTTCGTCGAGGAAGAGCGTTCCCCCGTCGGCGCGCTCCAGGGTGCCGCGCTGTTCCACGGGACCGCCGGGCTGGGCGCCGTGGCGATAACCGAAGAGTTCGGCCTCGATATGCGCCTCGGGGATGGCCGCGCAGTTGAGCTCGACGAAGACGCGGTCGCGGCGCAGACTCTCGGCGTGAATGGCGCGGGCAATCAGTTCCTTGCCGGTGCCCGACTCGCCGTAAATCAGCACCCGGCCGTTGGTTGGCGCCATGAGCCGAATCTGCTGACGCAGCGCCTTCGCCGGAACGCTTTCGCCGGTGAGGACCGAGCCTACGCTGAACTGGCGCTTGAATTCGAGGTTCTCAGAGCGCAACCGCCGTGCCTCGACAGCGTTCTTGAGTACGATGAGGGTGCGATCGAGAGAGAGCGGCTTCTCAAGAAAGTCGTATGCGCCCAGCTTGGTGGCCTTCACGGCGGTCTCGATGGTTCCGTGGCCGCTGATAATGACCACTTCGGGCCGCATCTCCGCGGCTAACTGGTGCATCATGTCGGCCAACACATCGAGCCCGTCGCGGTCGGGAAGCCAGATGTCGAGCAGGACCACGTCATAGGGAGCATCCTGCAACAGCGTCATTGCCTCGGCGCCGGTGGCCGCGCTGGCCACGCCGTAACCCTCCTCGCGCAGAATCTCTTCCAGCGAGGTGCGAATCTCCGCTTCGTCGTCCACCACAAGAATGTGATTCATACGTTCATTCCCTTGAGCGGCGCAGCGTTGTCAGCCTCGTCCGTTGCCGGAGCCAACTGCGCGCTGGGGCCGGTATCCATGAGGGGAAGACGCAACAGAAAGCGCGCGCCTTTGGGACTATTGGCCTCAGCGCGCAGTGAACCGCCATGCTCCTGTACGATTTTGGCAGCGATGGACAGGCCCAACCCTGTTCCGCGCTGCTTGGTGGAGTAGAAGGGCAGAAACAGCCGCTCGCGAATCTCATCGGTGAGGCCGTGGCCGGTGTCGGAAATGGCGAGCTCGACCGCCGCGCCATCCTCGCTGAGCGAACTATGAATGCCGAGCACGCGCAACAGGCTGCCCTGCATGGCTTCGGCGGCGTTGTCAATGAGATTGGCGATGGCGCGTCGGATGGCCTCAGGATCGGCCAGCACGGGAGGCAACCCCGGCTCAAGGTCCCACTGCACCGTGATGCGGTCAAGCCGGCCGGCAAACATCGCCAGCGCTTCTTCAGCCACTTTATTCATGTCGCAGGCACGGGGCTGGGGCGCGGGAAACTGCGCCAGCGCCGAGAACTGGTCAACCAGCGTGCGCAACGTACCCACGCAGCCCAGGATTACCTCGCTGCACTTGCGGATCACAGCCGGCGAATCCAACTGGCCGCGGTCAAGATGCTTGGCAATGCGCTCGGCGGAGAGAGCGATGGGCGTGAGCGGGTTTTTGATCTCGTGGGCCACACGCTGCGCCACCTCCTTCCACGCCAACTGCCGCTGCGCGCGCAACAGCTCGGTGGTGTCTTCAACCACCAGGACAGTACCCGGCTGGCCGTGGAAAAGCTCAAGCCGCGCGCTGGTCACGGCCAGATGGATGGTGCGGCCGCGGGCATGGAATTCGATTTCAGTGGAAGCCGCGCCCATGCGCTGGCCGCGCCGGATTACGCCGGCCAGATCTTCCGCACAGTCGGCGGGCAGCAGATTCTCGATTTTCTCGCCGCACAGGCCCAAGTCCTCGCGATGTCCCATCAACGCGGCAAAAGCGCGATTGGACTGGAGCACCACTCCCGCCCCGTCCAGGGTGACCACGCCCGAGGGAATCGTCTCCACGATCGTCTCCAACTCGCGGCGGCGTTCCTCGATGGCCAGGTTGGCCGCGGTCAACTGCGCCGAGGAGCTTTCGGCCAGGTGCCGGCTGGCCTCAAGATCCGCAGCCATGTGGTTGAACGAGCGAACCAGATCGCCCATTTCCGCGGTGGCGATCACCTCCACGCGATGGTCGTACTTGCCTGTGGCAATCTCGTCCATGGCGTCGGCCAGGGCCTCGACCGGACGGGTGATCTGCTTGGAGAGAAACAGGGCCAACCATACGCTGGAAAAGAACACAAACACCGTAATAAGCAACAGCAGCAGGAAAAAGGTGGTGCGGAGGCGGTTGCGCGAACGGAAAAGCTCCCAGTAGGCGGCAGCGCCCGAGCGGATGCGCACGGCAGTCTGGCTGAGCCCCTGAGGCATGGGGAGCGCGACTACCACGATCTTCCCTGAGCCGGTCCCAGCCATGCCCAGTGCATATTCCTCGCCCGCAACGCCGAGCACCGGCTCGTCGCTGCGCTGGGCCACGGCCAACAGATTTGCCGAGAAACGGCCAACGAGCGGCACGGCGGCATCCTGCTCGCCTTCATTCAACCAGGGATACAGGCTTGCGCGGCTCGACTCCGGCGGAGCCTGAAAGCTGGCCAGCATCTTCGAATCCTTGCCGTAGACCGCGGCAAAACCGCCGGCCAGGGTGATGCGGTGCCGGACAAGTTCGTCCTGGAGTACGAGCAGATCCTGGTCCGGAGCACCGGAAGCCGCAATGGATTCCGCTTCAACACGCGCATTGCTGGTTACATAATGCGCCAGCTCCAGCACCACGCGTGTCGAGTCCTCGCGCAGCTCCGAGGTGGGCTGCGAGAACCAGCGGTCGATGGAACGGTTCATGAGTTGAAAACTGAACAGGAACATGAAGACCGCGGGCGTGAGCGCGATCAAGGCCGCGCCCAACACCATGCGCGTGCGCAGTCGAGAGCCCAGGGCGCTGCTGCTCTGGTCCGCATATAGCTTGAGGATGTTCCTGAGCAGCAGCATGAGCAGCACCATGAGCAACAGGAACACCAGCACAGTGAGGCCGGTAAAGGCCAGCGTCTCACCCGATGTCTCAGGATTGAGAAAGCGGATATTGGAGGTGTTGAATGCCTGGAGCGCGCCGAGCAAGGCGAGGAACAGCAGCACCCCGCCCGCAAGCATGGCCACCGACCGGCGTCGAGGATCGCCGAGGAACGACATGCGGCGATTATAGAGCGGTTCGCGAACGGCAGTCAGGGATTCACGATGCAGGAGTCGGGACCGGCGCACGTTATGCCGCTGGCCCGCAAGCCCAGCGCTTCCCAGGGGCTGAGCGGATTCCCGCTCAGATTTGCGAGCACGCCAACGGGCTCAGCATCAGGTTGGCTATGTTCGTGACAAGCTGATCGGAACTGTAGCGGGGACTGGTGGAGAGCTTCTTCCATGCCGGATCGTTGCGGAAGACGTCCCATTTCGCTTCCAGCTCAGCCATGTCGTTGAAGCTGAGCATGTAAGTCAGGTTCGGCATGCGCGCGCCAATCAACGTATCGCCGAAGAACACCGGATGAAATCCGGCCTTTGTGAAGATTTCAAACTCGCCCGCATGAAACATCTCCACCTTGCGGACGTGGTCCCCATTGCTGGGGCTTTCGTAGGTGCGCAGTTGGAAGATGCGCTTGCCCCTGGTGGCGGATTGCGCCGGCAGCGTCAGCTTCGGCCAGCCTTGAAACGCTGCCAGAAGAGAGCTCTCGATCCGTTGAAACGCGGGCGTCGCCGCGGTTGCATTCCAGAATGGATCCGCAACTTTCAGGAAATCGGCATCCTGAGCAAGATGCAGATCCAACCCGGCGAGGGCTTCGACGGAAGGACCCGGAATCAGCAGGTAAAACGCCGGGGTATCGGGACCAATGTCGAGCCGGAAGGCGCCAATCGGGCCAAGCCCCAAGCGGGTCAGGGCCGGGATAAGCGCATCGCCGAAGTAGCTCTCGGTCACTTTCGTCTGCGGCCCTTGCTGGAGGGTATAGCGGCGCAATTGATAGAACTCGCGGCCCGAAACCGCAGGGGCAGGGACCGTTTGTGCCGGGGCTGCAACATTGCCCGCAACTGCAAAAGCTGAAGCCGCAACCGATGTCGCTAGAAACTGACGCCGTTCCATGATGCCTCCATTCGAAGCATCATTCTACGGCATGTGTGCTTACGCAATCACGTTTGCCGCCGTCCAGGACCGCTGCTGGCTCTCGGCCACGCCGCGATGGGTGAGCACGCCCAGCCAGGTATTCAGTCCTTCGGCAAGACCCGCGTCCTGCCTGAGCGCCTCGCGCGCGCCCAAATTGGCCAGGCGTAACAGGTAGGGAAAGGTCGAGTTGGTCAGAGCCAGCGTGGAGGTGTGCGGCACCGCGCCGGGCATGTTGGTGACGCAGTAGTGCACCACGCCATCCACGACGTAGCTGGGGTTGGAGTGCGACGTGGGCCGCGCCGTCTCAACACAACCGCCCTGATCGATGGCCACGTCCACAATGACCGCGCCCTTCTTCATCTGGGACACCATGGCGCGGGTTACGATTCTGGGAGCCGTTGTGCCGGGAATCAACACTCCGCCGATCACCAGATCTGCCTCTCTTGTAGCCTGTGCCAGGTTGTAGCTGTTTGAGGCCAGGGTGTAGAGACGGCCGCTGAAGATATCGTCCAGTTCGCGGAGGCGGTTCAAATTTACGTCGATCAGCGTGACCTTGGCGCCAAAACCGAGCGCGATACGGGCCGCATTGGAGCCCACTGTGCCTCCGCCGATGATGCAGACGTGCGCCGGCGGGACACCCGGCACGCCTCCCAGCAGAATGCCGCGTCCGCCGCGCTCCTTTTCCAGATAGGTTGCGCCCACCTGGACACTCATCCTGCCCGCCACTTCGCTCATGGGCGTAAGCAGCGGCAGCGTGCCCCGGGGGTCACGGACGGTTTCATAGGCGATGCCGATGATCTTCGATTCGAGGAGCTTGTCAGTC
Organism: uncultured Occallatibacter sp.; assembly: GCA_964571165.1. GTDB lineage: Bacteria > Acidobacteriota > Terriglobia > Terriglobales > Acidobacteriaceae > Telmatobacter. Next base: position 7,480 of record CAZNAW010000024.1, read on the forward strand.
AGTTCGCGCACCGGCGCCAGGTGCAGATAGGTGAAGAGCACCAGGCCCTCGCGAAAAAAGACGTACTCCTTCTCGATGGGCTCCTTGACTTTGACCACGATCTCGGATTTGCCCCAGACATAACCGGCCTCGCCGACAATCTCAGCGCCGGCGCTCTGGTAGTCCGCATCCGGAAAGCCCGACTGCTCGCCAGCCTGGGTTTCCACCAGCACCGTGTGGCCGGCCTCGGTAAGTGCCTTTACGCCTGCCGGGGTTACGCCCACGCGCGCTTCCTGATCCTTTATCTCTTTGGGAACACCGACAATCATGGCTTGCTCCTCGCTGGGTTGGATGCTCACCGGGAAGGTTGGGTTCGGCGCAGCTCCACTTTCGACATTCCAACTGCCAAGAATCGTACGGCTCAAATCACTTCCAATGTGTGCAAAGTTCGTGGTAAAAGATCGATATGGGAATAAAACGTGACAAAAATGGCATCTTGGCGCAAGAATCGGGTGCAGTCTTGCCCGAAGACGGGATGGAAAGCGCGGCAGGTGCGCTCGACGATCTGGACGCGGCCATTCTGCTCCACCTGGAACGGCACGGACGAGCCACTAACTACGAGGTAGGCGAGGCGGTGGGACTGTCGGCCTCGGCGGCCTCGCGGCGCATCCTGGCGCTGGAGAAGGCTGGAGCCATCCGCGGCTACCACGCCCAGATTGACGGTCGCCTGCTGGGCCGGCGCATGACCGTCTTCATCCGCGTCAGCCTGGAACGTCAATCGGCGCCGGTATTGGCGGCGTTCGAGGCCGCCATCCGCCGGACAAGAGGAATTGTGAGCTGTCACCTGATGGCCGGACAGTACGACTACATGCTGGTGGTGCGCGTGGCGGATATCGACGACTACGGACGCCTCCACCAGAATGAGCTTTCCCGCTTGCCTGGAGTTACACGGCTGGAAACCAGCTTTGCGCTCAGGGATGTGCTGGACGGGAATAGCTAGGCAGGATGTTTCAGGCAGGTCGCGGCCGGAGGTCCCCCCGCCTCAGCCAGTTACGGAAGATATCCACCGTGAAAGATTGATGTTTTCACCGAAGGCGATGCGTGGTCCAATTTGATTGACCTCTAAGAAGCATTTCAGACGACCGGGAAAGGGTGCCTCCTGATGACGGATGCCGACGGGCAAGATCGCAACGGCGAAATCACCGACGCGAACGTGCAAAATCCCGGTGGCGAGAAAGCAGACGCGAACCCGCAGAATTTCTCCGCCACGGAAACAGAATCGGATGCTGAACGGCAACAACCCACCGCCGAGTTAGCCGACGCGGGCGCGCAAGATTCCGGCGGCGAGAAGATGGACGCGTTCCTGCAAGACTTCACCTACAAAAAACCGGACGCCGAAGCGCAACCACCCAGCGCTGAGATAACGGACGCGGGCGCGCAAGATTCTGGCGGCGAAAAAGCCGACGCAGACCTGCATTATCTCTTCGACCTAAAGCCGGATGCGGAACTGCCACACCTCAAAAGCGAAATGGCGGACGAGAACCCACAAGACAATCTCGGCGCGAAGAACGGCGAACAGCAGCAACCTCCTATCGTTCAGCGTCCACAACCCGCTGCGAGCCGCGCCCTTCTGTATGTGGCGGCAGGCGTGGGGCTTGGGATTCTGGTTGGCATCGGGGCGGCCATTACCTGGCAGCAAAACCGGCCAGCCCCGGCACCCGAACCGGCTGCGGTGCAAGAACCAACCGTGTCGAGCGAACCGAGAGATATGGAATGGGTGGATTCCAGCACGGTCGGATTGAGAGGCCATCTCACAACAAAATGGGATGGAGGACTCGGATACCACTTGACGATCGAACCCGGCCAACCAGCGCAACAGGCAGGGTTTGCGCTTGCGGTAAGCGAGCCGCCGCGCCCGCTTTCTATCGAAATCCAACTCAAGAATGCGGATGGCGTTGTGTTGTGCAGTCAGCAGGTCCTATTGAAATACGACGCCAGGAAAGCGGCGGAGCTTGCCGCAGCCAAGCCGGCAAAAACCAAGGGAAAGAAGCGGAGCGATCACAGCGCCGATCTTGATCGGCTGGAAGCCCAGGAACAGGAGCGAGAGCATGGCAAGGACATCTTCCAGAACGATATTGGCCCGGATGGACAGATTGCATCCATAAGTTCTCAAGGGGTCATTCCCTGCCCGGCGCAAGCCTATCAAAGTACGGCTTTCTGGATTTTCCTGCCCGATTTTCCAACCTTGGACGAGCAGGCTGACCTGCTGAAACGCGAGACGGAGACACGACAGGCTGACACAACCCGCTCACTCGCTCAGAAACCCGCTGTTCGCAAAAGAGCGGCCTACAAACCGGCGACAAGATCCATGGCGGTCTTCATCGAAGGGGACGATGCAATTGTGGATTATGACGTCCAGGGGGGAATGATCGAAACGAGGGCGGGAAAGATTTTTCTGGTCGAGAAGCCAGGGGGAGATGGCAATACGGCCAAATGGCAGGATTATCCCGCATATTTCCATTACCGGTGCGACCAGACGACCTCGGCCTGCACTCTGATGCGCGCGGGCACTGGCGTTCTGCACGCGAGACTGAAGAAATAGACCACGCTGGCTTGATAGCGAAGGGGCTGCCGGGCGTGGATGGCGCTGGGATGTTCCAGCGCGGCTGAAGCGAGAGTCAGCGAATCGCTGCAACAAGCGTCGATCTCTATCGTGAAAGGCTGGGTCGGTGGCCGGCGACTTTCACGATAGCCGAAGGGTTCTCCAATTCCCGCGGAGTTTCTGACGGCGTGCAAGGTGAGTTTTCTTCTGCCGCAGCGGCAAAAAACTGTTGCCGGGTGCCCCAAAAAGGAAGGAGCCACTCGACAGTCGTGGCTTTGGGGTATTGCAATTAGAGAACCGCTGTATCGCAGCGGCGGTTATTCTTGTGACCCTGCCATGCAAATGGTTTAGTCAAGGTCATTCACCGAATTGGAGCTTAAGCAGCCGGAACAGGGTGTGTCGAGATGACGGATTCGGACGAACAATATCCCCACAGCATGACGGACGCGGACGAGCAGGAACCCGAAGGCGACGGTTGGCATAGCAAGATCACGCATGAGGATCAGTCAGAGCTTGTGTTCCCGGAACCGGGGGCGGAGCCGGAACCGCAGAATCCCCCTGCCACGGCTGCGGAAGGGGAATCGCAGGAATCCTCCGGCGCAGTCGCGGATGCAGAGCCGTCGGCAACTTCCGGTGAGAAATCGGCCGCAGACCGCAGAAACTTCACCGATGTACCGCCAGAAAGCCAGTCCCCATTCCTTGAGGTGTGGATACCGCGCATTCAGAAGTTTCTGTCGAGCCCGCCTAACTTCTATGCCACTGTGGGCGTGGGACTGGGGATTCTGGCTGGAATCGTCATTTCCTGGAACCTGGGCAGCCCCACTGGGCCATACGATTTGGGGCCGGTCACCAACGGCGGGGCCGGTTTACGGGGTCGCCTGTTTACCAAGTGGGATAAGAAACTTCAATACCGGCTGACCATCGAGCCCAGTTATCAAGAACAGATGGCGGGATTTTCCCTTGCGGCCGGCAATTCGCCGCACCCTCTTTCCGTCGAAATCCATCTGCAGGATTCCCAGGGCTTTGTGTTATGCGGCAAGGAGATCGTATTACGATTCGATCCCAGAAATCCCGTTGCTCTGGCTGCATCCAATCCGGAGCCCCCGGCCGGGAAGACAGATGCAGGGGGGAAAGCCCCAGACAACCAGGTCGCGCAAGGGATCGATTTTGCTCAACTGGAGACTCAGGAAGCTGCGCGGGAGAGAGGCAAGGACATCTTCCAGAATCAAATTGGGCCGGAAGGACAAATTGAATCCATCAGCTCCCAGGGCAGTCTCCCCTGCTCAAGGGAATCCTATGAAAATACGACGAATTGGAGTTTCTCCACCGACTTTCCATCCGTTGCCGAGCAGGATGCCATGATGAAACGCCTGACGGAGACCCATGCGGCCGCAACGCACCCGCCTTCTGAAACATCGGAGGCGCGGAGGAAAAAGGTCACGAAACCCGCGCCCAACACCCAGTTGTTTTTCATCGAAGGAGACGATGTAATCATGGACTACGACGCCTCCACGGGAATCATTGCAACGAGGGGGGAAAAGGCTTTTTCCATTGATAAGACAGGCGCGGAGGCCAATGCGCTGAAAGGACGCAACCTTCCCCTGCGCATCCATTACCGGTGCGATCAGACGGGAAACTGCACGCTTACCAGCGCCAGCGGGGGTGCACTGCATACGAGGTTGAGGAGATAGATCGGGGGCATTGTCTTGACACGCTTTTGGGCACCCGGTTTCCGTCCCCAGACCTGGACTGTCTGCCAGGATTTTCATTCAACGCCAGCTGTGGCACTCGCCTTTTATCGCGTTGCACAGCATACAGGCTGAACCTGCATGACAGTGCTAAAATTCTCGGTTCCGCAGTTTGGGATTGCACTGGAGGATTCGCAAAATGAAGGGAAACGACAAAGTAATTGCTGCTCTGAATCAGGCTCTGCACGAAGAGCTCACGGCGCTCAGCCAGTATTTTGTTCATGGCGAGATGTGCGAAAACTGGAAGTTCGAGAAGCTTGCCAAGTACACCAAAAAGCTGTCGATCATGGAAATGAAGCATGCGGAACGGCTGATTGAGCGCATTCTCTTCCTGGATGGCACTCCGAACCTGGCTTATCCTTCGCAATTCAAGATTGGGAAGACGGTGAAGGAACAACTGACGGACGATCTGGAAGGCGAACTCGACGCGGTGAAATCCTACAACGAAGCAGTGGCGCTGGCGCGGGCCGAAGGCGACAATGGAAGCGCCGACTTGTTTGCCGCGAATCTGAAGGACGAAGAAGAACACGCCGACTGGGCGGAAGCGCAGCTGAGCCTGATCAAGGAAATTGGGTACGAGCGCTATTTAAGCAGTCAAATGGAGGCCGAGTAGATCCGCGACGGCGTGATTTCGTGCGGTGCAGTCAAGCGCCATCCGACCCCAGGTCTCAAAAGCGAGACCTGGGGCACTCGACGAGGAGCAAGCATCACCGCTTACCGCTGCTCGAAGCACGCGAACCGCGAACTAACTCCGCAGCCTTTTCCGCGCACCAGAGCTTGATTAGTGATTGATACGGCACATCCAGCTTGCGCGCATGGTTGCGGATGGTGTTCAGAACATCTTCCGGCATGCGCAGGGAGATCGTTTCAGTGGAAGGGCGCAGCTTGGGAAAGGTCACCAGCTTGGCCTTGCTCCAATCCACATACTCCGTGCTGTCGTTCTTCGGCGACTCCCAGAAGGCGCGCTCCGCGGCCTCATCGGCAAACTCAGGAATGGGTTTCAATGGCTTGCTCATAAACGGCTCTCTCCTTCCGGCTCATATCGCGTGCCGAGATGGGGTGAATCAACGCCCCCATTCCACGCTCAGTGAAGGTCACGTGCAACCAGCGATCCAAGTCGGTCCTGCCCAGCGCGTGGAATCGAGGCTCCTGCTGGCTGTGTTTCGGATCATCGGCCAGCAGCAGCGGTGCATTGAGAAAAACCTGCTCCACTTCCGGCTTGGTAACGCCGTGCTTCTCCTTTTTCCTTGCGTTGCCTTCGTCCCAGTCGAACCCTGTGTAGAGCATGGACGGCCTCTGTATATGCGTCCAATATACATCAATCAGGAGAGCTTCCGCAAGGAAATGGAAGCTGCGCTGCGTCGCGTTCTCAATCTGCCGAGTCCGTTGACACAGGCTCAAAATCTATGGATAACTTCCGTGCTGCAATGGCGCCCGATATACCGAACCAGGCAGAGAGTTCAACCGCACCCTGAATTAAGCTAAGTATTTCTTCCACAAGCTCTCAACCTTTCTGGCTTCAATGCCTGTCGCCTTGTTATCAGGCCGCGTTTGCGGCAGCTCCGGGGCACTATTCCGCGTTATCGATCTGCGCTCTTTGCAGTTTGTCGGAGTAATCGACATAGACAGCTTTCCACGTGGTGAAGAAGTCAATGGCTCCATTGCCTTCGCGATGCCCGTTGCCGGTGTGCTTGACGCCGCCGAAGGGTAAGTGAACCTCCGCGCCGATGGTGGGTGCGTTGATGTAAGTGATTCCCGCTTCCAGATCGCGGATGGCGGCGAAGGCGCGGTTCACATCCTTGGTATAGAGAGCCGTGGAAAGGCCGTAGTCGATGGAGTTTGCGATCTCGATGGCTTCTTCGAAAGTTTCGAATTCGATGAGGCTGACGACCGGGCCAAAAACCTCTTCGCGGGCGATACGCATGGCGGGCGTGACGCCGGCGAAGATTGTGGGCTCAAAGAATGTGCCGTGGGCGTAGGCGCCTTCAGTGAGCGGATGGCCGCCAGCCAGCAACGTTGCACCCTCGGCGAGGGCGATGGCTACGTATTTCTCAGAAGTTTCAATCTGGGCTGCATTGACCTGGGGACCCACATCGATGTCCTCCTCAAGCCCGTTGCCGACGGTCAGTTTTTGGGCGCGGGCGACAAATTCGGTGGTAAATCGGGCGGCAATGCCCTTCTGAAGCAGGATGCGGCTGGTAGCCGTGCAACGCTGGCCGGTGGTGCCGAAAGAGCCCCACAGAGCACCGTCGAGAGCCAGTTCGAGATTGGCGTCGTCGAGCACGATCTGGGCGTTCTTGCCGCCCATTTCCAGCGAGACCGGCTTGAATGTGGCCGCGGCCCGCTGGGCCACCTGCGAACCCACTTCGCTGGAGCCGGTGAAGCTGATGGCGCGCACGTCGGGGTGCTCCACCAGCGCCGAGCCGGTGGCGGATCCGCTGCCACTGACGATGTTGACCACCCCCGGCGGAAGACCGGCGTCCACAAGCGTCTGGACAAGGTTGTAGACGGAAAGCGGCGTATCCGTGGCTGGCTTGATGACGCAGGTATTGCCGGAAACCAGCGCCGGGAAAAGCTTCCAGGATGGGATGGCCATGGGGAAGTTCCACGGCGTAATCAGGCCCACCACGCCCACGGGCATGCGCACGCTCATGGCGAACTTGTTCTGCAACTCGCTGGGGGTGGTCTGGCCGAAAAGGCGGCGGCCCTCGCCGGCCACGTAGAAGGCCTCATCGATGGCCTCCTGCACGTCGCCGCGGGTCTCGGCAAGGACCTTTCCCATTTCGCGGGTCATATCGCGGGCGTACTGCTCCTTGCGCTGTTGCAGCAGGAGACCGGCGCGAATCAGGATCTCAGCGCGTTTGGGCGCAGGGACCAGACGCCAGGACGCGAATGCCTTCTTAGCGGCAGCCACGGCCAGGGCCACGTCTTCAGCGTGGGAAGAGGGAAATGCGCCCACCACGTCTGCGTGGTCGGCCGGGTTCAGGTTCAGGATGGTTTTGCCGCTCCGGGCTGGCAGCCACTCGCCACCAATCAGGTTCATGTATGTGGGATAAGCCATGAAGACCTCGAATTTTTCGTGGGTGAAAAAACAGCCAAGGGCTACGAAGAACCGCTGATTCCCTTCGACTCATCCTCAGGGTGGGCTCTCGACTTCAACTGTGCCGCGCTCCTAACGAACGGCGGTTTCCGATTTGCAGCGGCTCCGACCGACTGCGCCGAAACAGGCTGACAACTGAGAACGGAAACACCTGAGTTTATCGCGTTGGGACAGGGTTTTGCGACGGATGGCAGTGCGCTCAATCCGCGTCGCCAAGCCTGGGCGACGCAATTCAGGGTACCTGAGGCCCGCGGATTCGCGGCTCGATTTCCACCGTTAGCGGTGTTTTTCCATCGATCAAAACCGCAGAAATCCGGCTGCGATCACAATCAACGTAGACTTCGCACAGTTTAATAAGTATACTCACCCACAATCCGGGAGCAGAACATGCCAAAGAACAACACCCCTTTGAAGCGATTCTGGCGCTGGGTTGGAGGCCAGGTGGTCCACGACGTGCCGGAAGACAGCGCTCTCTGCGTATTCGACTGCCGCAAGGGACAATGCACTTTGGGGGAATGGGAGGCGTGCGACAGGCGCCTGCACAAGGCTGCAGGGGAACTTATGCCAGCGGACGCCGCTGCCCTTGAGGGACCAGAGAAAAGTAGCTCCTCCTGCGCCGGGACCACCCCGACCGGCCCGGAATTTGTAGTCCCTCATCCCTCTCGCGTTTTTTCAGTCTTCGGATAACGCCAGCCTCGGCGCTGGCAACGGAGTTCTCGGGCCACATCCCGAAGGACCGGGGTCCGGAATACGGCCCCGGCCCGCTGGCCGTACAATATGGCTTGAGGTAAAATCGGTTTCCTAATGTCATTGAACGGCTATCCTTCGCGCTCCTCGCGGTCGCACGGCCTGCGTTCGCTCTTCAGCATGTTTTCGAGCGATCTGGCCATCGATCTCGGCACCGCCAACACCCTGGTCTACGCGGCCGGCAAGGGCATTGTTGTCAACGAGCCCTCCATCGTGGCCATCAACAAGAACACCGGCGAGGTGGAAGCCGTGGGCAAAGAGGCCAAGGAGATGCTGGGCCGCACGCCCGGCAACATCGTGGCCATCAAGCCAATGAAGGACGGCGTGATCGCCGACTTCAAAGTCACCGAAAAGATGTTGAACTACTTTATCCAGAAGGCGCATAACCGCAAGATGCTGGTGCATCCGCGGATCGTGATCGGCGTGCCTTCAGAGATTACGCAGGTTGAGAAGCGCGCGGTCGAGGACTCGGCCTATCGCGCCAAGGCCAGCGAGGTTTACCTGGTGGAGCAGGCCATGGTCGCGGCCATCGGCGCGGGGCTGCCCATCACCGAGCCGGGCGGCAATATGGTCGTTGACATCGGCGGCGGCACCACGGACATCGCGGTCATCTCGCTCTCAGGCATCGTCTATTCGCGTTCCGTACGCATGGCCGGAAACCAGATGGACGAGGCCATCACCAACTACCTGAAACGCAAGTACAACCTGCTGATCGGGGAACGGACCGCCGAACATATCAAGATTGAGATTGGATCGGCCTATCCGCTGGACAAGCCGCTGACGATGGAGATCAAGGGGCGCAACCTGATCGAAGGCGTACCCAAGACCATCACCATCGACGACAGCGAAATTCGCGAGGCGTTGGGCGAGTGCATCGCCGTCATCATGAACGCCATCCGCGTGGCTCTGGAGCGCACCCCTCCCGAGCTCTCGGCCGATATCAGCGACCGTGGCATCGTGCTGACCGGCGGAGGCGCGCTCATCAAGAATCTCGACAAGCGCATTCGCGAAGAAACCGGATTGCCGGTTTCGGTCGCTGACGACCCGCTGGCCTCGGTGGTGCTGGGCACGGGCAAAATGCTCTCCGACTTCCGGCTGCTGCGCAAAATCAAGATCGATTAACCAGGGACTGAGGGACCAGGCTCAACAGAAGTGCAGTAAGACCACCAACCTCCACTCTTTGCTCATCCTCAGTCCCCAGCCTCTATTCCCGAGTCCCTGTCTTCGGCTGCCATGGAATCGTTTTTCACACGCTATCGGAATCTTCTGGTACTGCTGGCCGTTCTGGTGGCGCAGATCGTGGGTCTGGCCGTGCAGGTGCGCCAGACGGGCTCCGGCCGCAACACACTTGACCCGCAGGATGGTGCCGGCGTGCGGCTGATCCGCCTGTGGGCCGATTCCGTGGTATTGCCTCCGGAGCGGCTGATCCACTCATTCAAGACGGGCGCAGCCTACCTTTGGCAGGACTACATCGACCTGCGCCACATACGCGAACAGAACCAGGAGTTGCAGAAGACCATCGACCGGCTGCGGCTGGAACAGGCGTCGCTGCTGGAAGATGCCAGACAGGGACAGCGTCTGCAGGCACTGGTCGACTTCCAGGAAAAGTACATCTACAAGACGGTGGCCGCGCAGGCCATCGGCTCCAGCGGCACCGATCAGTCGCGGGTTTTCTACCTGGACAAAGGCTCGGCCGACGGGCTGGACCGGGACATGGCGGTGATTACGCCGGATGGTATCGTGGGCAAAGTCCGCGACGTCTTTCCGCACTCGGCACAGGTGCTCGCCATCAATGACCAGACCAGCGGCGCCGGGGTAATCCTGGCAACCACGCGGATTCGCGGCATTCTGAGGGGCAACTTGATCGGCCAGCCGCAGATTGTGGGTCTCCTTGCCGATCAGCGCATTCAGCCGGGCGAAAAAGTGCTCACCGCCGGCGGTGACATGATCTTTCCGCGAGGGCTGGCCGTGGGGGTGGTGGAAAAGGTGGTGCGGGACCCCGAGCAGGACGGGTTCATCGACGTGATTGTGAAGCCGGCAGCCCAACTTGACCGGCTGGACGAGGTGCTGGTGATCACTTCGACCCAGCCGCGCTTCTCACAGGAAGAGCAGCAGGACATGGCCACCAGCGAGACGCTCAAGGGCGCTGAGGCGGCGGCTATCCAGGAACAGAAAAAAGCGTCGGAGATCATGGCCGAGCGGTTGCCCGGGCTGACCGACCCGAACGCGCCGGCGCCCAATCAGGCCACTGCCGCAGCACAACCGGGACAGGGACAGGCTGCCGCAACAACGCCGGCCGTGCCAGCGGCGCCCAAGCCGCTGCACCCCGCGCATCCCGATCGCTTTTCGCCGGGATCGGGGCCGCAAACCCCAGTGGACCAACCCTCTGCGCAAAACGCACCGGGCACTGCATCCAAACCCAGTCAGCCAGCTTCGCCGCGGAGGAATCCGTAGCCATGGCGAAGATAAGCGCGAAATTCCGCCGCGATCTTGAGGTTCACCATTATCCGCTGCTGGTTTACGCCATGGCGCCGTTGGCGGCGCTGGTGCTGCAGGCCTGGCTGCCGCGTGTTCTCAGGGGCTATGCCTGGTTCGACCTGCCACTGGTGATCACGGTCTACTTCGCTCTGGGCCAGCGCAGTCCGATTCAGGGCACTCTGCTGGGCGGAGCCATGGGCATATTCCAGGATGCGCTCACGGGCCGCGCCATCGGCCTCAACGGGATCGCTAAAACCGTCATAGGCTTTCTGGCGGCGTCAGTGGGCATTCGCATTGACGTGGAGAACCACACCATCCGCCTGGTGCTGACCTTTGTGTTCTCCGTGCTGTCGAGCGCCATCTATGTATTCATTTATCGCGTACTGCTAGGGCTGAATCTGGAGTGGAGCTGGCTTATCGAGCTTTTCAAGACGATTGGCAACACGCTCATCGCCGCGGTGCTGTTTCCCTTACTGGATCGTCTACAGATCATGGACTAAGAGGACAAGATTTAGCTCATGGGTATCCGGGACCCGTTGCAAGTGCAGCTTTCATCCTATCTCGCTTATGGCAACGAAATGCTTTAACTCAACGAGAGTAGGGGTATTCTAAGGCATATACAGATGTTTTCAAGCAAAACGAACCGCGATGAAAAGCTCTCCACCGTCAAGCTGACGGCAGTGCAATACGGCATCTTATTGATGATGCTGGCTCTGGCCGCCGGACTGTGGCGGCTGCAGGTGCTGGGCGCGGACACCTACCGCCTTGAGGCCGAGCAGAACCGCATCCGCAAGGTTCCGGTCATGGCCGCGCGGGGCAAGCTCTTCGACCGCGAAAACAGGATCATCGTGGACAATTATCCGTCGGTCTCCTGTTTTCTGGTCCGCGAGATGGGCCATAACGTGGACGCCGACCTGCCGCTGATTGCGCGCGGGCTAAACCTCGACCTCGATCAGTTGCAGGCTACCTTGCGCCGCTACCGCGCCGCGCCGGGTTACCAGCCCATCCCCATCAAGCAGGACATCACGGCCGACGAACAGGCGTTTATCGAGGCGCACCGCAACGAACTGCCCGAACTGGAGACCATCGGCGAAGAGCGGCGGCTTTATCCTCGCGACGGCTTCGCCTCCCACCTGATCGGCTATGTGGGCGAGGTAAGCGAAGAAGATCTCAATAATCCGCGGTATGCGGCCTACGAGCCGGGCGACGTGGTGGGCAAAGCAGGAGTGGAAGAGACCTACGATGAGCTGTTGCGCGGTCAGGACGGGTCACGGGATGTGATTGTGGATAGCCACGGCCGGGAGGTGGGCTACTCGAGGACCCAGTACGCGGTCCCCGGCCAGGATCTGAAGCTGACCATCGACATCGATCTGCAACGCACCGCCGAGCTGGCCCTGGGCGACGCCAATGGCGCGGTGGTGGCCATGGACCCGCGCACCGGCGAGATTCTGGCCATGGTCTCCCACCCCAGCTACGATCCCAACGCCTTTGCCGTCCACATCAACCGCAAGGACTGGAACGACCTCATTACCAATCCCAACCACCCGCTGATGAACAAGGCCATCCAGGATCAACTCGCTCCCGGTTCCACCTTCAAGATCATCATGTCCGCGGCCGGACTCCAGGAGGGTGTGGCACAGGATATGCGAGTGAATTGCACGGGCGGGGGCACGTTCTACGGCCGCTTCTTCCACTGCGACCAGCACCATGGCGTGCTGAATATCAGCCAGGCTATTCCGCTGTCGTGCGACACCTTTTTCTATACGCTGGCCCAGAAGCTGGGCATCGACACCATTGCAAAGTATGCCACGGCACTGGGCCTGGGACGGAAGACGGGGATCGACCTGCCCGACGAGAAGGCCGGCGTGATGCCCTCCTCGCAGTGGGAGATGAAGAACTACCACCAGAAGTGGTACGCCGGCTCGACCATTTCCGTAGGCATCGGCCAGGGTGAGACTGAGGTGACGCCGTTGCAACTTGCGCGGGCCTTGGCCGGCATCGCCTCCAACGGTCATCTGGTTCGGCCCCATGTGGTAAACCCTGACCAGCTTCCGCCGCAGTTTCGCCAAGCCGTGCTGGACAGCTTTCCCGGCTCGGGAGACGCGACCTTCCCGCTTAACCCTGACACCTGGATGACGATTACCGACGGCATGGCTGCCGCGCTCGATCCAACCAAAGGCGGCACGGCTTCGGCCGCGCGGATTGAAGGCATCGATTTCGCCGGCAAGACCGGCACCGCCCAGGTGGTGGGCGGAGGGGATACGCACACAAAAGGCGGGGCCAAGACACCGAATTCCTGGTTTGTAGGCATGGTTCCCCGGCGCAATCCCGAGATCGTGGTTGCGGTGCTTCAGGAGCATGGCGACTGGGGCAAGTACTCGGCCTTTGTGGCCGCCCAGGTGGTGTCAACCTATGTGAACAAGAAGCGGATGCAGGAACACAACGTGCTGGACCAGGCCGGCCAAAGCAAACCGGTTGAAGTTGGCGCGATCTGGTCAGAGCCCGCACCGGCTGGGCGCAAGCAGAGCGGAGCGGGCAGCCTGCCGGGACGTGATTCCGTTCTCCACGCGGGACATTTCATGGTCGATCCCGCCGTCTATGCCGCCGCCAGCTCCGTCCGCACATCCGGGCCCAAAGCACTGGCCAGCGGCCAGTTCTCCGGGCGCGCCTGGCTGCCGGCATGGCTTCTGGCCTCGCCCCTCCGCTTCAAGCAAGGTCGGCCCTGATGCGCCGTTTTCTGAGCTTTCGCGACTTCGACTGGACGCTGCTGGGCATGGTGCTCGTACTGTGCACCGTCTCAGTTTTTGAGATCTACTCCGCCACGCTGCACACCAAGTTTGTTGGCTTCCACACCAAGCAGATGTTGTGGATCGCGGGCGGACTGGTAGCCATGTTCCTCTTCGCCAAGATCGACTATCACAAGCTGATCGACTACGTTCCCTGGGCCTATGGCGTGTTCCTGCTGGCGCTGGTGGCTGTGAAGCTGGTGGGGACCAAGGCGCTGGGAGCCCGGCGGTGGATCCGGATCGGGCACATACAATTTCAGCCCTCGGAGTGGGTCAAGCTGGTGCTGATTCTGGTCATGGCCCGTTACTTTGCCAACCTGGGAGGGCGGCGCCTGACCTGGATAGACATTGCCAAGGCCTTCGGTCTGGTCGGGATACCGATGGTCCTGGTGCTGATCCAACCGGATCTGGGCACGACGTTGACCTATTTGCCGATCCTGATCGCCGGCCTCTTCCTGGGCGGCATCAACATCCGCCAGGCGCTGATTCTGGTGACCTGCGGGACGGTGTTGATCGCGGGCGTCTGGTCCAGCGGAAGACTGCTCAAGCCCTATCAGAAAGCGCGCCTGACCAGCTTCATCAATCCCGACGAAGATCCGCGTGGCAAGGGCTACCATGTTCGCCAATCGCTGATTGCCGTCGGTTCAGGCGGAATCTGGGGCAAGGGTGCGGAAAAGGGTACGCAGACCCAGGGCGACTTTCTTCCCATTCCCCACGCGGATTTTATCTTTGCAGCCTTCTGTGAGGAGCACGGCTTCGTGGGCGCGCTATTGGTGCTGCTGCTATACTTCCTCATATTGATGCGTTTGATTCAAAACGCTCAAACATCCGCGGACCTGCCCGGCTCCTTGATTATCATGGGGATAGTGGCTGTGTTGACCTTTCAGATTGTGGTCAACGTTGGCATGGTCATCGGTTTTATGCCAGTCACCGGAATTCCTTTACCGTTAATGAGTTACGGCGGATCTTCGGTGTTGTTTTCGTTCCTGGCGCTGGGCGTGGCGATGAATGTCCGCATGCGCCGGTTCGTTAACTGACGGTCACGGGGCCAACTGGCCCTGACCGGGAAAGACAGGTTCACCTCTTGCGTCTCCCCGGAATTGTCCGGCCCCGCAAGAGAGGATTTTTTCAATCATTGCGCCGGCCAGGTCCGGATGGATCGCGAGCCCGGCAGGATTGGGTTTATGAGCACGCAGAGACGGGAAAACCGTTGCCAGCGTAGAAGTTACACAGAAGGCATGGAAGCATTGGGGCAGGCAAACGCAGTTCCCTTTGCACAAAACGGCCATGCCTACGGCAGCGGTGGAACGGCCCCGCCGGGTACCCCGGCATGGTTGGCCACAAACTCTCTGCAAACGGATCACCGTATCGTACGTGCCGTTCGGCAAGACAACCGTCGCGGTTCGCCGCCCCCAGGGGCAGAGCGCCGCACGGTTACCGGCACGCCAGCGTTTCACAGGTCATCCCTTCCGCCCATCCCCTCCCCTTCCGGTTTTGCGCACCTTCAACCGGCCTCGCCGCAAATCCCAGCAGGCAAACGCCGCTGGACGGAAAGGTACGATGGCAAAAGAGATTTGCATATCCAGCACGCCGCATGAGACGCGGCTTGCAATACTTGAAGACGATCAACTCGCGGAAATCTATTACGAACGCGAAAACGAGTACACCCTGGCAGGGTCGATTTACAACGGACGCGTCACCCGCGTTCTGCCGGGCATGCAGTCCGCTTTTGTGGACGTGGGCCTGGAGCGGGATGCATTCCTATATGTAACCGACTTCATGGAACTGGAAGACCAGGAAGAGACCGACGAGTTGGAAAAGGCCGCGGTGAGCGGCGGAAACCAGCCTCCCCGCGAGGTTCGTCACTCGACCGGTCAGGACCAGAATGCCCGCAATGGCGGACGCGGCGACGATCGCGCAGCGCGCAGCGGCCAACGGCCCGAGCAGAAGCAGGAACCTCGCCCCGAACGCCCTGCCCAGGACCGCCAACCCAGAGAACGCCGCCTTGAGGTAGAGGCCATACCGGAAACCGAAGAAGCGGCCTTTGCCGCTCCTGAATCCCCGCTCGACCTCGGAGAGGCCGAGGGTGCCCAGGAAAACGCCGGAGCATCCGGCGCCCGGCGCTGGCGTGGACGCCGCCGTCGTCGGGGCGGTCATAGCCCTGCTGGATCGCCCGAGGGACAGGCCCTGTCTGAGCGGTCGGAAGAGGCTGCGGAAATCCATCCTTCGACGCCCGCGGAGATAGCCGTTGCGCCGGAGATTCAGGCGTCAGCCACTTTTGCTGCGCCTGCGCCCCGCACCAGCCCCACCCCCGCGGCTTTCGTTCTGCCCGGCGAGTCCCTTTCAAAATACGGCGGAGCCCCAGCAGATGATCTTCCCACATCTGAACCCGCACCTGCCGCGCCGGTTCGTCCGGCCAGCACTTACAAGCCTTCCACGCTAATCGAAACGCCCCTCGAGTGGGACGGCAGCGGCCTGCTGCCGGGCGAGTCGCTCTCGAAGCATCGCGCCCACCCATCCAAGCCCGAGTCGGAAGCCATCGAGGAAGAATCCCCCGTCGAGGAGGTGACCGAGTCTGCCTCCGCGCCTGCGATTGAGGCCGAGCCGGAGCAGCTTATTCCGGAAGCAGAGGAAGATCACCTCGTCGAGGAAGAACCGGCCGACTTGGATGAGTTCGAGGAGACGGCCGAATTTGCGCCCGAGCCGCCCGCGGTCGAGGCATCCTCAGAGACCAGTCAGGATGAAACCGCGCCCGCTCCTGGGCCGGACGAGCCTGCTGTTCCTGAACCCGTGGAGACCGAGGCAGCGAACCCGGAGGCCGACGCATCCGCCTCGCACAACGTCGACCCGCTGCCGCCCACCGGCTTCAGGCTTTTTGGACTTGGCGGCAAGAAGAAGCCGGAAGAAGTACCGGCCCAGCCGGCGCCAAAGCCGGCGTCAACAACCTCGGCATCGGCTTATGCACCAGGAAGCGGCCTTATCGAGGAAGAAGTCATCGAAGAGGAAGAGTTCGAGGCGCCGCGTCATCCGCATCACGGCAAGGCCGAAGAGCACGACCTCGAAGACTATGAAGAGGAGACGCTTCCCAACCAGATTCGCTCAGGCGATTTGGGCGAATTGCTTCAGGAGGCCCATCTCGACCACCGCATCCAGTTGAACTTCGACGACAAGAACGGCGAGGAAGAGGGCGACGAGGCATTCGACGAAGAAGAAGGCGCGGACGAGCCCGCAACGGAAGCTCAGCCCGATGCCAGCGAAGGCCAGATGCAACCGCGCCGTGATCGCGGCGGCAGAGGACGCCGTGGCCGCGGAGGGCAAGGACAGGGAGCACCGGGAGGCCAGGGCAACCGCCGGGGACCTTCGCGCCGATCCGCACAGACCTCTGACCTGCCCATCATCAGCGATCTGCTGAAGCCGGGCCAGGAGATCCTGGTGCAGATTGCCAAGGAGCCCATCGCCAAGAAGGGCGCCCGCATCACCAGCCACATCGCTCTGCCGGGGCGCTTCCTGGTCTTCATGCCAACGGTTTCGCATATCGGCGTGAGCCGCAAGATCGCCTCCGATGAGGAGCGCCAGCGGCTGAAGCGCATTCTGGTCCACGAGCGCGGCGAGGCCGCGGGCGGCTTTATTGTGCGCACGGCTGCCGAGGGAGCTTCAGAAGAAGAATTGCGCGCCGACCTGCGCATGCTTATCCATCTGTGGAACGAGATCAAGCAGCGCTCCGACAGTTCCAAATCGCCGGCGCTGATCTATCACGATCTCGGCCTGATCGAGCGAATCTTACGGGACCAGGTGAGCGCCAACTTTTCCTCGATCTGGGTCGACTCGGAGACAGATTACGAGCGCATCGTGCGCTTCCTCAACCGTTTTTCTCCCACCCTGGTGCGGCGCGTCAAGCTCTACACCAAAGAGACTCCGCTCTTTGAGCAATTCGGCATTCAGGACGAAATCTCAAAGGCGCTGCGCTCCAAGGTCTGGCTCAAGAGCGGCGGTTCCATCGTCATCAACCAGACTGAGGCGCTGGTGGCCATTGACATCAACACCGGCAAATACGTGGGCAAGTCAGCGCGGCTTGAGGACACCATCGTCAAGACCAACCTGGACGCCGTGCCGGAGATCGTGCGCCAGATTCGGTTGCGCGACCTGGGCGGCATTATTGTCATCGACTTCATCGACATGGACGAGCGCAAGAACCGCTTCAAGGTGCTGGCCGCTCTGGAAGAAGCCCTCAAGGCTGATCGCGCCCCGACCAAGGTGCTCCAGTTCAACGATTTCGGTCTGGTGGCCATCACCCGCAAGCGCGTCAAGCAATCTTTGGAACGGACCCTCAGCGTGCCCTGCCCCACCTGCCAGGCCACCGGCATGGTGAAGAGCCCAACGACGGTCTGCAACGAGATCTACACCGAGTTGCGCAAGATGAAGAAGCATTTCGAAGGCGCCGATGTGCTGTTGCGCGTGAATCCGGAAACGGTCAAGGTACTCAAATCGAACAATGGAAGCTGGCTTACGGAATTCGAGGAGTTAGTGGGCAAGAACATCCTGGTCAAGAGCGACCCCACGCTGCACCCCGAACAGTTTGACATTCAGGGCTAAGTTCGCAGGACACACACAACAGCGAAGGCCGGAGCGATGCTCCGGCCTTCGCTGTTGTGTGCCCGACATTGGTTCTGTGTGCTAAAGTTTCTCTTCGAATGCGGACGCACCTGTAGAGCGGTTCTCCAGTTCACGTGGAGTTTCCGGCATTGTGCGGGGTGGCTTTTTTCTTAAGGAAAAAGCCACTCAGCAGCGGCGATTTTCCTCTACTGCAACTGGAGAACCGCTATAGGCGTTTCGTCTGTTTTTCGAGGACGGTTCTGCTTTATATTGCGGATCGCCGAGTATGCCCTGGAGCAGCCATGACCAAACGTGAAGTTGTGCGAGCCGTGCTGCGGCACGAGATTCCGCCCTACGTTCCCTGGGATTTTCCCTTTACCAAGGGAGCCTTTGAAAAGCTCGTCGCGCATTATGGAGACATCGACATCGGCGAGGAGATCGGGAACCATTTCCTCAGGCTTGGAAACAGCATTGGATTCTTCAAGGACATCGGCCCCGATCGAGTGCAGGATGCTTTCGGCGTAGTGTGGGACCGGCATATCGATAAAGATATCGGGAATGTGGAGGGTCAGGTGTTGCCTGAGCCGACCCTGGCAGGTTACACGTTTCCCGACCCCACAGACGATCGTTTTTTCTCAAACATTCCGGAGAAGCTGGAAAAGTACCCAGACCGCTTCAGAGTGTTTGAGGTGGGTTTCTCGCTCTACGAACGCGCCTGGACCTTGCGTGGACTGGAGGCGATGCTCATGGACTTTGTGGCGAACCCGGAGTTTGCCCATGAGCTGCTGGACCGGATCTGCGACTATAACATCGCCCACGTGACCAAAGCGCTGCAATATGACATCGATGCCGTGTATTTCGGGGACGATTGGGGAAAGCAGCACGGACTGATCATGGGACCGCGCCTTTGGAAAAAGTTCATTGAGCCGCGGTTGAAGCGGATGTACGATCTTGTCCGCAAGGCCGGCAAATTCGTGCTCATCCACTCCTGCGGCGATGTGGATGAACTCTTCGATCCGCTCATCGATATCGGCCTCAGTTGTTTCAACCCCTTCCAGCCGGAAGTTATGGATATCTGGGAATTGCTCCCCCGATACCGAAGCCGGTTGAGTTTCTGCGGCGGATTGTCAACGCAGAGAACTCTTCCCTTTGGCAGCGGCGAGGATGTTCGAAAAGAAAGTAAGCGGCTGCTGGAACTGGGCAGCGGCGGCGGTTACATCTTTTCTCCGTCCCACGATGTGCAGCGCGATGTGCCGCTGGAAAATATGCTCGCGTTCATTAGCGAGGCAAAGCAACAGAAAGGGTTGAAGTCACTTTGACCAACACTCTTCTATCGTCGTATTGAAGTACGCATTGCCTGCTGCATCCACAACTGTATCCCATGAAGCGGAATGCTTACCGGGCAGATTTCTCCAAATCTGCCCGGTAAAATTTACGAAATCTGTCCTCCCTGGATAGCCTGCCCGCCCCCTGCAACCTTTGACCGGAAATGGTGTCTAATACTTTGCCCGGAGCATTGCATGACTTCCGGGTGGAAGCAAAATAATTCGATCATCGAGGTATTGACATGTCATCTCCCCGTTGGGTGTCGCTGACGCGACGTGTCTGTTTCCTTTGTGGCGTGGCAGTGGTTGCGGTCAGTTCCGCATACGCCCAGTCTTCCCCTTCCTCCAACTCAAGCGCCTTTTCGGCAACTGAGTCGAGTTCCAGCGCATTCCAGCTTGTGGCCGATGATGGCCTGGACGGCGGCGCTGTGCCGCTTTCGGCAGCGGCTTTGCCCGCGGCGCCCGCGGCCGGCGGAAAAGGTGCAGGCCAGCAGGAACACGGGTGGAAGCACGAGGTCTCAAATAACTTCGCCATCGAGGCCGGAGGCGGCTTCAACGCCCCTGTTGGCAACGACACTCCTTTCATCACCTGGGGCGGCAACTTTACCGTAGGCGGCGGGCTGCACCTCTCCAAGCGATTCAGTGTGCTGACCGAGTATCAGTTCATGGACAACAAACTGCCCGCCGGCCTGATTGCCGATGCCGGCGCGCAGGGCGGCCACGCGCACATCTGGTCGCTCACGCTCGATCCGGTCGTGGATCTGTTTCCCAAGCGGACCAACAGCGTTTACCTGACGGGCGGCGGCGGTTTTTACCGTAAGGTGACCAGCTTCACCGATCCGGAAGAGGTGGAGGAATGCTACTACTACTGTGTTGTGGGCACTGAAAACGTGGTGGTGAGCCACTTCTCGTCCAATCAGGGCGGCCTCAACCTGGGCGCAGGCTTCACTCACCGGCTGGGCGGCACGTATGGCGACAGCAAGACGAAGCTCTTCGCCGAGGTACGCTACCTCTTTTTGAATACCCCGTCGGCAACCAGCAACAGCTATGGTCTGGGAACCACTGAATTGATCCCGGTAACCATAGGCCTGCGCTGGTAAACCCGGCGGATCGGCAACCTGGGCGGCTCAGTGGAGATTTTTTCCGGGAGCCGCTCTACAACATTCCCAGCACCCTTAGCCGCACCAGCCCTCCGGCCAGTACACCCAGCGGCATAACGACCACCAACGCCAGTTGATACCCGATGGGCTGCTTGCCTCGCGATTGCAGCGCACTGAGCGCGGCCAATGCAAGAACCACAATCCCCAACGCGAAAACGTGGACCAGCGGATTGGCGGTTGCGACCCATGCCGTCACGTAACCGCCCGCCGCGGCTGCCAGGAACGAATAGCCGAGGCTGACGAAGACGTAGCCCACGCTTGGCTTGCCGGGCTCGCCCACCCATGCGGGCGTGAGTTTGGCCAGCAACGCCGTCAACCCCATCACCAGCACGGCCATGGTGGTAAAACCGGCCAGCAGCGCGAGAAACGCGTGCAGAATTACCACGGCTTTCTCTCTTCCTGCGTCGCCGTTCCTACTTCGCCCTTCTCGATGCGGTCAAGAAAGGCGCGCGCCAGCTTGCGTTCTCCGGGATTGCTCTCACCGTGGATGGAGCACAGGTCAAGGAACTCATCGCAAAGTGCGTTTCGCTCCTCCTGCTGGGCAAAGACGCCTTGCAGCGCAAGAGCCAGTTCGCGCAGCCGGGCCGCTTCAGGCCAGGCACCGTCCTCGTCTTCTTCGCTCAGGAACTGGTAGTCAGAGAACAGCCCCTTGCGGCCCTGAGCGCACTCTTCCAGGCAGGCCAGCAGTTGTTCCCGAAAGGCACTGGCCAGCATCTCCAACTGGCCGGGTTCTGCTTCGTCGCGCGGGTCCATTTCCTCACCATTTTGAACAGGAAGCGAGAACCCTGGAAGCATACTCCAGGGGCTAAAGCCCGCGTTCATCTTGCAGCTACCTACGGCACGACTGAAGTCGTGCCCTGATACAAGACCGGCTTCATTGGGAGGCATCGAAAGCCCGTACCCTTCCATGCAAGAGAACCAATTTAACCAGCTTGTGCAACTTACTTGCCCTGCATCGCCGCTTCCACGTCCTCGGCGGTGTGCGGCAGCGCGGCCACCAAGTCGATGAGCTTGCCGTCGGCGCCCACCAGGAAGACGCATTCGATGCGCACGCCGATCTTTTCCTCGGGAATATACACGCCAGGCTCAATGGTAAATACCATGCCCGGCTTGAGCAGAGCCGGATAATCGGCCGGATCGTGGACGTCAATGCCGACCATGTGGCCCAGCCCGTGGAGCCAGTACTGGCCCAGCGGCTGGCCATGCAGATCTTTGCCGTGGGTGTTGATGTAGTTGTAGGCCGCATTGTCCAGAGAATCAGGATCGCGCCGGTCGCGGTCGTTGATCTTCGACTTGCCGGCCACAAAGGCATCGATGGCCGCCTGCTGCGCGCCCAGAACAATGTTGTAGATCTCACGCTGGCGGGGCGTGAAGTGGCCGTTCACCGGCACGGTGCGGGTAATGTCGGAGGCGTACATGGAGTACTCGCAGGCCGCATCCACCAGCAGAATGTCGCCGTCCTCGAGTGTCCGCGTGTTCTCAGAGTAGTGCAGAATGGTCGAGTTGATGCCCGAGCCGACGATGGGCGCATAGGAGGGCCGCTCGCAACCGTTCTCAAACCACGCGGCCGTCATCTTGCCGGCCAGTGCGCGCTCAGTCACGCCCGGCTTCACGGCTTTCATCATCACCCGCTGCGCCGTGATGGAGGCGTCAGAGGCTTTCCTGAGCAGGACAATCTCCCCTTCGTCTTTGACCATGCGCAACTGCGCCGTCAGGCCCGTTACATCGCGGGAGGCCACACTATTCGCGTCCATGCCCAGCGTGGCCGCGGTAAAGCTCAAGAGCGCCTTGGCTCGCGGCGCCTCTGGCTGCATCCACACATTGCGCGCCAGCCGCCGGTCGGCGCCGATCAGCCGGTTCAGCAGCGTGGGCAAATCCGTCAGCGGCTGCACGGCATCCACGCCCGCAATCCGCGCCACGCCAGGCGACGCGGCGTCCAGCTTGGCCCCGGTGTATTTTTCAATGCGCAGGTCGCGCGTGGGCAGAAAGAGAATCTCCTTGTACTCGCGCGGTGTTTGAGCCTTCGGCTCGTCTCCCACAATCAGCAGCGCCGCGCCGGGCTCATTCCAGCCGGTGAGGTAGTAGAAGTCCTGATCCTGGCGGTATGGCATGAAGTCCAGTTCCGGCTCTTCAGCCGCAAACAGCACGGCCACGCCACCATGGAGCTTTGCCGCCAGTGCGACGCGGCGCGCGTGGTAAACGGAGGCAGGCTGCTTTTCGAGAGAGTGGGCAAGAGGAGCGGCGAGCACTGACAGAAGGACAACGAACCAACCGAGATTGATGAGTCTCCGCATGGCTTCCAGCCTCAGCGTGCTTGCTTCCAATGTCAAGCGATCCATAGTTAGCCGGCTTCGCTTGCCGATTCTTTGGCGGCCTTGAGCATGGCCGCCAGGCTGCGGTCCACGTCTTCTTTCGTGGTGGCCCAGGACGACACACTGATGCGCATGGCGGTATGCCCCTGCCAGACGGTCGAGCCGCACCAGCAGGTTCCCTCCGCTTGCAGGCGGGCGATGGTGGCCAGCGTCTTCTCTGGCGTGCCGAAGGAGACAAGCACCTGGTTGATGACCACCTCGTTGAGAATCTGGTAGCCTGCGGCTTTGAGTCCGGCGGCGAAACGGCGGGCATGGCCTGAGGTTCGTTCGACGATTTCGGCCATCCCGGAGCGGCCTAGCGAGCGCAATCCAGCCCACAGTTCCACGCCGCGGGCACGACGCGACAGCTCGGGGTTCAAGTCCGATGGCTCACGGTGCTCTCCCAGAGCCAGATACGACGCCTGGATTGACATGGCTGCGCGAAGGATCTCAGGATCGCGCACCAGGGCGATGCCGCAGTCATAGCCGATATTGGGCCACTTGTGCCCATCGGTGGCCCAGGAGTCGGCCTGCTCGAAGCCCTTGGTCCAACGATGGTATTCCGGTGAAGCAGCGGCCCACAGGCCGAAGGCGCCGTCCACGTGAATCCATGCGCCCGCCGCATGCGCCGCCGGGCATATGGCCGCAGCGGGATCGAAGGCGCCGGTATTCACGTTGCCCGCCTGCAGGCAAAGGATGGTGCGGTCGTCCAGATGGGGCAGGGCGTCGGCCTTCATGCGTCCCTGTGCGTCGACGGGAACGCGAATGACGCGGTCGCGGCCCAGGCCGAGCAGGCCAAGCGTCTTGGTTACGGAGGCATGAGCCTCTTCGCCCACCACCACGGTAATGGGCGGAGCGCCAAACAGGCCGTCGGATTCCACGTCCCAGCCGGCGCGCTCAAGCAGGGCGTGCCGTGCCGCGGCCAGGGCGGTAAAGTTGGCCATGGTGGCCCCGGTGACCACCGCGCCGCCGGTTCCCTCCGGCAGCCCCAGCAACTGGCGCACCCATTCCAACGCTATCTCTTCGAGGACGATGGCGGTGGGCGACTGCACAAAGAAGGCGGCATTCTGGTCCCAGGCGCTCACCAGCCACGACGCAGCCAGCGCCGCCGGCAAACAGCCGCCGTTCACAAAACCGAAAAAGCGGCCATTGTTCTTGGCCACGGTAGCCGGGGAGCCGTAGGCGTGCAGCAGGTGCAGAACCGCTTCCGGGCTGGTGGGTCCCGGCGGCAGCGGGCCGCGCAGCGCATTCAGGGTAGCGACAGCCTCAGGGCTGGGCGCAACCGAGCGGGTGTCGACGCCTTCCAGATAGTCCATGGCGTCGCGGGCGGCATGCTTCAAAAGAGCGGTGCGGGCCTCGGCAACGGAGGCGGTAGGCAAAGACGAATGGGGAGGATGGGAAACAGCCATAGATATTGCTGAGTTTAGCACCGGGGGCGTTCTTCTCCGCCACCTGCCGGGTGCAGTTTGCCGCCGCGGAGAAGAAGTAGGGATATGGCGGATAGGGGAAGGCGGTGTCAATATCCCTCGCATCAAGGTCCTCCGTTGTACTTAGGACAGAAAGGCTCGGAATTCGCCCCTTCCGCACCACTTGCGCATTGAATTTCGGCGCATTTGGCCTTATGCTAAGGATGCAGACGAATTTGTCCGCCTGAGTTGCCGTGAGTGCGCCGGCTGGCGGAGAGATGAGTGGGCTTACAGCCCACTTTTTATTTGGGGCGAAAGCTTCGGGTTTTTGGGCAGGTTTTTCAGGGCAAAATCCGCCCTTTGGCCGGGGTCTCCAACAACCGGGACCCCAGGAAACAATTCTTGCTTCCTGGGGTGGAACGACGGGTTCTTGTTGTTGGGGTGGTTTGGACGGCGTGGGAACGATGGCGGTCAAGCTGGAAGAAATTCGGTCGGCGGCGGTGAGAGTGGCCGCCTCGCATGGGCTGGACGTGGTGGATGTGGAGTTCACCGGCCCGTCGAAAGAGCGAATTCTTCGCGTTTTCCTTGAAAAGAACGCCGAGGGGCGGGCGCGGCTGAAAGCGGCAATCGTGGCTGGGGACGGAGATGAAGCCCTTCCCGAGCGTCTGATTGAGGGCACGCTGAGCGTGGAGCAACTGTCCGGCATTACTCATGAGGATTGCGCCGCCTTTAGCCGGGATTTTGGCGTACTGCTGGATGTGGAGGACCTGATTCCCGGCGCAGAGTACACGCTGGAGGCCAGTTCTCCGGGGCTGGACCGCAAACTGAGCCGGACGGAAGATTTTGTTCGATTTGGCGGCTGCCTGGTGAAGGTTCAGACGTTTGAGCCCATCCGGAACAACCGGCACTGGCAGGGACGGCTGGTAGCAGGCACGGGAGCCGGAGACACCATCACGCTGGATCTGGCCGCCGTGAAACAGAACAGCAAGAGCCGGAAGGCCGGAGTGCAGACGGTGGAGATTGCGCTAAGCAATATCGAGAAGGCGCAACTGGTGCCGGAGATTTAAGCGGTTTGCGGGTGGTAAAGGGCATAGAAGCAGGTCGTTCGACTTCGCTCCACTCCGGATGACGGCAAGTGTGGAGGAGCGGACGGAATTCAACCTTAACTGAGTCGGCGTAGACCGCAGGCAGGGTCCGCACCGGGCAGAACCCAAGAGAGCAAGCAGAGTATGGGCAGCAGCGTTTTGTACCAGAGTATCGAACTCCTGAGCCGCGAGAAGGGCATTGAGCCCGACATCGTTGTTGGCGCCGTGGAAGAGGCCATCGCCCTCGCGACGCGCAAGTACTACAAGACCCAGGAAAATATGCGCGGGGAGTTGAACAAAGAGACCGGCGAGATCACGGCCTACATCTACAAGACGGTGGTGGCGGATGCCGACCAGGTGGAGGATCCGCTGAACCAGATCACGCTCGAAGAGGCCAATGCACTGGCCCCCGGCGTCGAGGTGGGCAGTGAGATCCGGCTCTACCGCGACACCAGTCCCCTGGGCCGCATTGCCGCGCAACTGGCCAAGCAGGTCATCTTCCAGAAGGTCCGGGAAGCCGAGCGGGATACGATCTTCCAGGAGTACGCCCACCGCGAAAAGGAAGTGCTGAACGCAACGGTGAAGCGGATCGAAGGCCAGGACGTTATCTACGATCTGGGCAAGGCGGAAGCGCGCTGTCCCAAGCGCGAGCAATCGCGGCTGGAGCAGTTCTCGATCGGCGAGCGCGTTCGCGTGGTCCTGCTCAAGGTGGACCGCGCCGCAAAGGGTCCGCAGGTCATTGTCTCCCGCGCCGCGCCGGAACTGGTGCAAAACCTGTTCCAGTCGGAAGTCCCTGAGATTTACGACAACACCGTGGTCATTCGCGCCATTGCCCGCGAGGCGGGCGAGCGCACAAAAATTGCAGTTCAATCCCGCGACAAGGATGTGGACCCGGTGGGCGCGTGCGTGGGTATGAAGGGCATGCGGGTGCAATCGATCATCCGCGAATTGCGCGGCGAAAAGATCGACATCATCGAGTACAGCGACGAGATCACCACCTTTGCCGAGAAGGCCTTGCAGCCGGCCAAGGTGAGCCGCGTATCGATTTCGGATCTGACGGACAAGCAACTGGAAGTGATCGTGGACGACACGCAACTGTCCTTGGCGATCGGCAAAAAGGGCCAGAACGTGCGTCTGGCCGCCAAGCTGCTGGGTTGGAAGATCGACATCAAGAGCGAAGAGGAGAAGCGCCAGGAGGTAGAGCAGCAGATGCAGGCGTTCTCCGGCGGACCCTCGACGCCTATCGAGCAGGTTACCGAACTGGGCGACGGCATCATTCAGAAACTGGTCGCCGCCGGCATCACAACGGTCGAAGCACTGGCCGACATGACGCCCGAGCAGTTGGAGGAGATTCCGGGAATCGGCGAAAAGACGCTGGAGCGGATCAGCGTGGCCGTGCGCCACTACTTCGGCCACTTTGAAGAGGGCGAGGAAGGCCACGTGCCTGAGACCGACGAAGCGGAAGCCGGTGAACCGGGCGACGCGGAGACCGCGGAGTCTGCCACCAGCGAAGAAGAACCTGAGGCGGTTCTGGGTACGGACGAAGCGGAAGCAGAGAACGACGCCGCGGTCATCGCGGAAGCGGAGAGTGTCGACGCTGCCGAAGAGGAAACCGAGGTCCGCACCGAGGC
This sequence comes from uncultured Occallatibacter sp., assembly GCA_964571165.1. GTDB lineage: Bacteria > Acidobacteriota > Terriglobia > Terriglobales > Acidobacteriaceae > Telmatobacter. The sequence goes on from CAZNAW010000024.1 coordinate 34,471, forward strand.
CGAAGCAGCCGTCGAGGATATCCCCGATGAGGCTGAAGTGGAAACGGTGGAAGATACGCCGGCCAAGGAAACTGAACCAGAAAGTGCAACAACGGACGAGCAGGCGGCCAAAGAGGACGGCGCGTAAGATGCGCCGCACTCTTCAAGGTCAATCGGGAAACAAGGAAGTTTCAAAGAGCAGCCATTGCCATGAGGTAGCTATGAGCGACTAAGGGCTTTGGGTAGCAAATTTTGAAAAGAGGCGGATGAGTAAGGTTCGAATCAACGATCTCGCGCGCGAGATGGAAGTCAAGAGCCGTCAGATTCTTGACATATTGGCAGAACTCGGCCTGGCGAGCGGCAAGACCCACTCCAGTTCGCTGGAAGATTACGAGGCGGAGAAGGTTCGCGCGCAATTCGAGCGTGGATCGCGATCGAGCGGCCACGGGAGCACCTCGACCGCGCGCGCCCCTCAGGGCATAACGCCCAAAATCGATCTCTCCCACGTCTCCAAGCCCGGCGACGTGATGAAGGCCATTCTGGCCAACAAGCAAAAGGAAGAAGAAGAGGCACGCCAGCTTCATGCGCCCCATGCGCCTGCGCGCCCACAAGCACCTGCGCCCGCTCCACCCAAGCCGGCGCCTCCCGCAGCCGTCGCGCCGCCGGCGCAGCGTAGCCGGCCGGAACCGCGCAGAATCGTTCCTCAGCCGCGCTCCGCGCCGCCCATTATTGCAGCGCCTCCGGCACCCCCTGCTATTGCCTCCCGTCCGCCGACCGGTCCGGTGATCGCCAAGGCTCCCGCGGGCGCAACCGCGCCGCGTCCGGCAGTCGTGGTGGCGCCACACCCGGTGGCCGTGGTGGTCAAGCCGCCAGTGGCTCCGGCGCCGCATGAAGACCAGCCGCGCTCCGCGGAGCAGCCAGCCGCCGCAGTCAAGCCGGTGGCGCCTGCCACGCCGCCTGTCGCCGCTCCCAGTACGCCTGTCGCAAGCGCTGCCACGCAGCCGGTTGCGGCTCCTGTCGCGCCTCCTCCGGTGGCCGAAGCCCCGGCTGCGCCTTCCGCCGTTGCCGTTGAGCCGGCCCGAGTCGCCGCCGCTCCGTCTGCCTCAGAAGTCCCCGCAGCAGCAGCGGAGAAAAGCGCGCCATCCCCCGTTGTTGAACCCCAACCCAAGGCTCCGACCCATGCACCGGCCCACGTTGCAGCCCATGCACCGGCAGCTCGTACACAGGGCCATACGCACACACCGTCGCCGACGGCTGCTCTGCCCGCCCGCCGCATGGTCATGCCGCAAACCGGGCCTCGCCCGGTTTACAAGGCGCCTGTCGTGATTCCAACGCCCCCCGTCGCAGGCACTGGCAACCAGGCTCCCGCTTTTCAGCGCGGCAAGCCGATCTTCGACCGCCGTCCTTCGGGCGGTCCTGGCAGCTATTCCCAGCGCACACCGGGAGGCGCTCAGGCGCCTGGCCAATTCCCCGGCGGCCCACGCCCCAAGCATCCCACGCGCACAACTCCCGGCGGCTACGCCGGACCGGGCGGCCCCGGCGGTCCGGGCGCACGTCCCGGCTTTGGCGCGCGGCCTGGCTTTGGCCCATCGCGTCCGGGTGGTTTTGGCGGCCCGCCCCGTCCGGGTGGCGCAGCGCCAACGGGCGAGGCGCCTCGTCCGCAGCGTGCCGCTCCCGGCAGAGGCCGTGGCGGACGCCCGCAGTACCCCAAGACCAAGGAAGGTCCGATGAAGGGCTTTGTGCCGCCGCCACGTTATGGCGGGGTGCAATATGGCGGAGAACCGCTGCCCATCACTCGCGAAATCACCGTCACCGAAGGCATCAGCGTAAAGGATCTGGCCGAGAAGCTCGACATTCGCGCCAAGGACCTGATCGCCACCCTCCTGATGAGCGGTGTCTTCGTCACTGTCAACCAGTCCCTTGACGCCGAGATGGTCAAGGATGTGGCCGCCAAGTTTGGCGCCGCAGCTACGGTCATCAGCTACGAAGAAGAGATCGCCAACGAGGCCATCGAAGAGGTTCTCGAAGCCGAAAATACCGGCGAACTCGAGGTTCCCCGTTCTCCCGTGGTCACCGTCATGGGCCATGTGGATCACGGCAAGACTTCGCTGCTTGACGCCATCCGCCAGACCCATGTGGCAGAGGGCGAAGCCGGCGGCATTACGCAGCACATCGGCGCTTACAAGGTAAAGTTCACCAAGGAAGGCTCTCCGGCTCATGGCCGAGAGATCGTCTTCCTCGATACCCCGGGGCACGAAGCCTTCACCCGCATGCGGGCCCGCGGCGCCAAGGTCACTGATATCGTGGTCATCGTGGTTGCCGCTGACGACGGCGTCATGCCCCAGACCCTTGAGGCCATCGACCACGCCAAGGCTGCCGGCGTACCCATCATCGTGGCCGTCAACAAGATTGACAAGCCCGATGCCAATCCCGAACGCGTCAAGAAGCAGTTGGCCGATCGCGGGCTGATTCCCGAAGAGTGGGCAGCCGGCGCCGAAGGCACAGTCTTCGTTGAAGTCTCCGCCAAAAAGAGGCTCAACCTCGATCTGCTGTTGGAAATGATCTGCCTGGTCTCCGACATCCGCGCCCCCAAGGCAACACCGGGCCGCAAGGCTGTGGGCTCTGTGATCGAAGCCAAACTCGATCGCGGCCGCGGCGCTGTGGCCACTGTACTGGTCCAGGACGGGACGCTGCGATTGAACGACAGCTACATTGTCGGCAATACCTTCGGCAAGGTCCGCGCCATGTTCGACGATCGCGGACGCGCCATTGAAGAGGCCGGACCCTCCACCCCGGTCGAAGTGCTGGGTCTGGAATCCATGCCCGACTCCGGCGACACCTTCCTGGTGGTAGCCGATCGCGACAAGGCCAAGGGCATTGCACAGTACCGCAAGATGAAGGAGCGCGACGCACAGCTTGCCAAGAGCGCCCGCGTCTCTCTCGAAGGACTGGCGGAACAGATTCGTACCGCCGGCGTGAAGGATCTCGCCCTGATCATCAAGGGCGACGTTACCGGATCTGTGGAAGTGCTGGCTGATTCTCTGGTCCGCATGTCTACTGAAAAGGTGCGCATCAAGGTCATCCACTCCAACGTCGGCTCCATCACCGAAAGCGACGTGCTTCTGGCCTCGGCCTCGAACGCCATCATCATCGGCTTCAACGTCCGGCCCGAGCGAAAAGCCGCCGAACTGGCGCAGCAGGAAGACGTTGAAATTCGCCTGCACTCCATCATCTACGAGTTGCAAGATGAAATGCGCCTGGCCATGATGGGCCTTCTGGAGCCAACCTTCAAGGAGAACTATCTCGGCCGCGCGGAAGTGCTCAACATCTTCAAGATTCCGAAGGTGGGCACCATCGCCGGCTGCCGCGTGCAGGACGGTGTCATCCGCCGCGACTCGGAGGTCAAGGTCATGCGCGGGGACGAACAGCTCTTCAAGGGCAAGATCACTTCCCTGAAGCGCTTCAAGGACGACGCCCGCGAAGTGACCAACGGCATGGAGTGCGGCATTGGCCTCTCCGGCTTCGGCGACCTGAAGGCGGGCGACCTGATCGAAGCCTTCTCCACGGAAAAACTGGCCGCCGACTTGGGCGCACTAACCACAGCCAAGGCGTAAGTCAACTTAGCTGCAATTTTTCAAGAAAAAGGTCCGTTCCTCGCTTCGAGGAGCGGGCCTTTTTTCGTCGCGGGCTGCGCTCTTCAATCCGATGGCGACGTTTCGCGGTTGAGAGATTGATTGGCATCCATGCACAGAAGCTACCCCTGAATCCCCTTCATGTTCCCCCTGCGAATGGGCAAATGCTGCCCGCTAAAAAATGCGATCATGATGGAGCATTTCTACATTGCGAGAGAGAAGCTTGCTTAAATTGTTGAAAATAAATAACGAAAATAAAAATATTGACAATCGTATTTGAATCAGGTTAAGGTGGTGATGGTCACATCTGACCATTGGAGGTACTTCATGCGCCGAGTTCTCGCAGCAAGCCTACTTCTTTCCCCCTTGTTCTTGACCGCAGCGGCAGTCGCAAGCACCCCAGCATCCGACGTCTCTGCCTCAACCCAGGTTCGCCCGATCAGTACTGGAGTGATCGCGCCCAAGATCATTCACTCAAACAGCATCGAAATCCCCACCGACGCGCTCGACGGCAAGATTCCAGCCAAAGCCGAAGTTGGCCTGAAGCTGAATGTGGACGCGAAAGGCAAAGCGCAGGATATCCAGGTCGTCAAGTCAGTGAACCCTGATCTGGATGCCCGTGTAATCGAGGCGGTCCGTCAACTCCGTTTCACTCCTGCCAAGCTGGACAATCAGGCCGTTTCCATCGGCATGGACCTGAATGTCGTAGTGCAACACTAAGCTGAATACCGCAGCTGGCTGCTACATTCCCCAGTTCACTTCCGCTCCATCCTGGCGACGTCCCCGCCGTCAGGATGGAGCGTTTTTTGCGGTCGCCGGCGTTACAGCGGATACCGCTCCATCTGAATACAATGCCGAGCCACAACGCGGCTCAGACCGACGGCATCGGCCGGCGTGAAACGCGCCAGCCTTCGCAGGATGGCCAGTTGCGTCCGCAGCAGGTCGCCCTCGGCGCAGGCCGCCAGCACTCTGCGGGCAGCCTGCTCGGACAGCCCCACGGTTTCGTCCGCCAGCAGTCCGGTAATGGCCGACGCGACTTCAGCAGAGTTGCGGCCGGCTTCCGCCAGCTTGCGCGCCCTCAACAGTGCCGACTCCAACGCATAGACCTGCATGATGATATCGGCCAGATCGGCCATTACCTCCTGCTGGTCCTGGAGAGCGGTCATGAAGCGCTGGCTGGCCACCCCGGCGGCAAACAGGGCAATCTTTTTCAGCGCCGCCAGCATCTCGGACTCACGTGCCAAGGGATGATTCGCATCGGCTCCGGTATCAAAGGACGGCGGCTGGGTTACCTCGTCCATCAGCTTGCGGATGGCTCCCAGCAGCGGAAGCTGCCCGCTCAGAGCCCGCTTCATGAGCCAACCGGTAATGATCATCCGGTTGATTTCATTGGTTCCCTCGAAGATCTCATTGATCCGCGCGTCGCGGTAGAATCGCTCAGCCGGGTACTCCTCCACATAGCCGTACCCGCCCATGGTGGCTACCAGTTCATCGGCCACCAGGCTGAGCATTTCAGAGCCGTAAACCTTGAGGATGGAACACTCGACGGCATACTCCTCGATACGGCGCTGGATCTCGCGCGGCGCGTGCGCCTTGTCGGGAGCCAACTGGGCCAGTCCCGCGTCGATCATCCCCACCGTGCGGTAAGCCATGCTTTCTGCGGCATAAAGGCGCGTAGCCGAGGCGGAAATCTTGCGCTGGATCAGCCCGAACTCGGCGATGGGCTTGCCAAAGGCGATGCGCTCTTTGGCGTAGCGAATCATGTGCGCCAGCGCGTGACGGGCGCCCCCGATGCAGGCCACGCCCAGCTTGAAGCGGCCCACATTCAGCACGTTGAAGGCGATGTGGTGGCCCTTGCCGGCCTCGCCGAGCAGGTTTGCGACGGGAACTTGGCAATCCTGAAGCACCAGCGGACAGGTTGACGAACCGCGAATGCCCAGCTTGTGTTCTTCCGCGCCCACGGTCAGCCCCGGCGTATTCCGCTCGATGAGGAATGCGGAGAACTTGTCTCCGTCGATTTTGGCAAAGACCGTGTATAAGCTGGCGATGCCGCAGTTGGTGATCCACATTTTTTCGCCGTTGAGGGTGTAATGGCTGCCGTCGGCCGAGAGCGTGGCACGGGTGCGGATATTCATGGCGTCGGAGCCGGAACTGGCCTCAGAAAGCCCGTAGGAGCCGATCCACTCGCCGCTCGCCAGCTTGGGTAGATAGCGCTGCTTCTGCTCCTCGGTGCCGTACCAGACCAGGGGCAGCGTGGCGATGCCGATGTGGGCGCCAAAGGCCGTACAGAAGCTGGCCAGCACAGATAAACGATCGGTAATCAGCGTAGAGGTGGTCTTGTCCATCCCCACGCCTCCGTACTCCTCTGGAATATCGACGGAGGTGAACCCCAGTTCAGCGGCCTTGCGCAGCAGCGTCTTCATCACGCCCGGCTCCTTGGCCTCGATGGCCTCCATCACGGGCAGAATCTCTTCGCGGGCGAACTGGGCGGCGGTAGCGGCGATCTGGCGCTGCTCCTCGTTCAGATCCTCGGGGGTAAAGATTTCGGCGGGCGTGCGGGTTTCGAGCAGGAAACTGCCCCCCGCGGCGGCAACGACGGAAGAAGCGGTAGAAACAGACATAAAAGAGCCCTCCTCCTTTTGGCACAGCCACCTTACGCCAGCGGCCGACAGGACGGCAACTTGTCCGCTTCAGTCCCTCCGTCGCGCGCAACCCCTATCGCATACAATGGACCATATCCCGGACGTGGAGGCTCACCCTGTTCGCCGCGCTTGTGACTAGCATGAAACCTGCCGCCAGCCTGCTTTACTCGCTGCCGATGCGGGTAGCTGTGCATCTGGCATTTGCGCCGCAAAACAGCTTGCGCCACTACCTGAAGGCAATGCAGTCAACCGACCAGACCTTCAAAGGGCTCTATCACTGGAACCCGTTTGACGCGGCGGTTTTGCTGCCCTACTTCGCGGTGATGATCCTTCTGGCCATCTATGGCGTTCATCGCTACACGATGTGCTACCTCTATTTCAAGTACCGCAAAAACTACCGTCCCGATCCTCCCCAGCACTTCGACGAGCTGCCCCGCGTCACCGTGCAACTGCCCATCTTCAACGAGCAGTTCGTGATCGACCGGCTGATCGAGGCGGTATGCGCAATGGAGTATCCGCGCGAAAAGCTCGAGATTCAGGTGTTGGACGACTCGACCGATGAGACCCAGGCAGTGGCTGCCGGCATTGTGGAGCGCTACGCGGCGCTGGGACATCCTATCGTCTACATTCACCGCACCAACCGCTATGGCTACAAGGCCGGAGCCCTCGACGCCGGGCTCAAGGTGGCCAAGGGTGAATTCGTCGCCATCTTCGACGCCGACTTTGTGCCGCCGCCAGATTGGCTGATGAAGGTGATTCACCACTTTGCCGAGCCGCAAATCGGCATGGTGCAGACGCGCTGGAGCCACATGAACCGCGACTACAGCATGCTTACCCAGATTGAGGCCATCCTGCTGGACGGCCACTTTGTGATGGAGCACGGTGCCCGCGTACGCACCGACGACTACTTCAACTTCAACGGCACCGCCGGCATGTGGCGCATCAAAGCCATTGCCGACGGCGGCGGCTGGCAGCACGACACACTGACCGAGGACACCGACCTGAGCTACCGGTCACAGCTAGCTGGCTGGAAGTTCAAGTACCTGCCGGAGGTCGAGTGCCCCTCCGAGCTGCCCATCGAAATGACGGCCTTCAAGACGCAACAGGCGCGCTGGGCCAAGGGACTCATCCAGACCAGCATCAAAGTGCTGCCCATGATGTTCAAGTCGGACGTGCCCAGGCGCATCAAGGTCGAGGCTGTCTACCATCTCACGGCCAACCTGAGCTATCCGCTGATGGTCATCATGTCGGTGCTCCTGATGCCGGCCATGATCTGCCGCTTTTACCAGGGCTGGTTCCAGATGCTGCTCATCGACTTTCCGCTGTTCACTGCCTCCACCTTCTCCATCGCTGTCTTTTACCTGATGAGCGAGCGCGAACTCTTCCCCAAAACCTGGATGAAGACATTTCTCTATCTACCTTTTCTCATGGCCCTGGGCATCGGCCTCACGGTCACCAACACCAAGGCTGTGATGGAAGCCCTGTTTGGCATCAAGAGCGCCTTTGTGCGCACCCCCAAATATCGTGTAGCCAAGAAGGGCGAGAAATCGCAGGCGGCCAAGTACCGGAAGCGCCTGGTGCTGGCGCCGTGGATCGAGATGCTGTTGGGCCTTTACTTCTTTGTGGCCATTCTCTACACCTTCTCAAACCACAACTACTTCACCGCTCCATTCCTGATTCTGTTTGTGATCGGCTACTGGTACACCGGCCTGATGAGCCTGCTGCAAGGCCGCTTCGAGCGCTGGCGCACCGGCGCCCCCGCCAACGCCGACGAGGCGAGCCCCAAGCCGTTCCCAGTGGGGGTATGAGAACGAGCAGAAAAGTGGGCGCGGCGAAACCTCAACGCAGCGATCGCGCGCAATCCTGGATCAGTACTTGCCGTAGAGCCTGGCGCACTCCACCAGCTTGTCGATGTTCTCTGCGGGCGTGGTTGGCGGCAAAGCGCAGCCTGGCCCGAGGATGAATCCGCCGCCGGGAGCGAGCACGTCAATGGCCTCGCGGCAGGCCCTCTCGACGTCCTCAACAGAACCCTCATGCAGGACCCCGCTGGGATCGATGGGGCCCAGAAGCGTGGTCTTTCCCGCCGTCGCGCGCTTGGCGGCGGCCCTGTCGCACTTGTAGTCGAACTCCAGTATTTTGGCGCCGGTCTGCGTCATCCGGTCGATGATTCTCGTGGTGTTGCCGCAGGTATGGTAGGCCAGAGAGAAGTCGTCGCTCTGCAGTGCGCGCACCACCTTTTGGCCGTAAGGAAGGCAATACTTCTCGTACATCTTCGGCGAGATCACATCGGGAGAGCACTGTGCCTCTCCAACCGATGTGCCGGGACACCCCATCTCCTTGAATATACGGGCGTAAAGAATGTAACAGTCGCTCGTATACTCAAGCAGTTCAAAGATCTGCTCATCGCGCTCGCCCGCTGCCATTTCTGTCATCAGCGTCACCGGCCCGGCAATCATGCAAGCCAGGTCGAAGGGCCCCTGGTCGGCCCGGCCCATGACAAAGACCCGGTCGCCAATCTGATCGAGCACGTACCGTGTGGCCTGAAGCACGGCCCTCGACAGGGGCGATTTCCAGGGATCGGGCTTCTTGAGACCTGAAACTCCGGAAAGGCTCTCCAGCAGGGGTTTCTCAATTACCGGCGCGCTGCCTGGCAGATAAGTCACCTCGCAACCACAGGCTTCCGCGAGTGCGGCCGTGCCGTTTTCAACCAGAAGCATGTCGTGACCAAACCTCTTCCATGCGGCCACCTGCGCTTCGCCCAGCAATTGCCCATCCTGATAGAGCTTTGCGGGCGGCAGCTTTGATTCCACAAGGGTCATCATGAAGTTGTGCAGGTCCACCGGCACACGGTCATGAGGCTCGAACCGGATGGTGGCCAGACACCTTTCAAGGGATGTCATTTCTTCAGACATGGATACTCCTATCGCATCGTCATGAACTGCAACATTGCCACGCTGCTCCCGGCCGGAGTGCCCGCGGCGGAGATTACTCTTTCATGTGGCTGACGGCAAAACAACATCTTGCCGCTCGCGCCGTCAAGGGCTATTGTAGAGCCGCCGTCCCAACAGGAAGCGCCGCATGAGCAAGGTCGCATCTCAGTCCCTGTACCGTTGCAGCGCCCGCTAAGGGAAAGTGGAATCGCACGAATTCGCCGTGGCTCCCTTATTGGCGAGCGTTGTCAGTTAGGTCTACGAATACCGGATCTCCATTGTCGAAGCGACATCCGTTCATCAGCCAGGTAAACTCAATGATGTTCATAGGCGAGAAGAGCGATTCTTCAACTCCTTCGGCGGCCGGACCTTTATTGATGTCTTCGGCAAACGTTCCCGCTTGAATGCTTTCGCGCAAGACACCACGAATGAATGCGACCGCTTGAGATGTTCTGTTGGTGTCGATAAGACCGTACGCAGTAAGGTTTATATCGGGATACTTATAAATCTCAAAACCTAGCCCGTTCTGGTTTGGGCGAAAGCCTTCAGTAAAGTAGGCGGCTAAGCGGTCCCTCGTATCAGGCGAAAACTCCCGCACAGCCAAAGCTTGAGAAATATAAGCGGAAAATGTGCCGCGGTCGGACTCGCTGCGATCTGTCTTGGACTTGTTTTTGTCATTTATGAAGATGTTCTGGTGAATCTGAGCCGGGTCCGAAAAAAACCATATCTTGCTATTCTCCGCCATCTCGGCCTGTTTCTTCCTCCACATCTGCGAGTCAGCGGAGTCTTGCAATTCCGTGCTGATCTTGCTCGCGAATCCTGCATCGTAGATCCAGGATGCAGTGAACTCCAAGTCCTTTTCATCCGAATTGTTGTGCCCTCCGTATATCCAGCGGGGGTTCTTTTCCTCCCACAAGAGATTCTTTCGTATCTCTGGATAGAGTTGCTCGAGTTGTGCCCGATCATGCGTTCTGGAGTAGAGGATCCAGGCTGTCTGCGCTTTCCGCGCCGGGAGAGACTCCCCTGCGATGGCGCCATCGGCGTCGACAAGCGACATCAATCCTGCAAATGCGGACCACGCGGCCTTGCAGTCAACGTAGCAAAGCCACTGATATCCGAGCAGACTGTCCCATTGGGCAGTCCCTGGCGCTCTAGGCTCGCCTTCATGCCACAGCGAGGGCTTTCCGGTCATCAATTGATCATAGGCAAACGACGACTCCGGCAATCTGCGGACTACATCCTGAATAACGAATGTCCAGGCAGCATAGTAGGCCCGACGGTGTTGCGCCTCAGGCACTCCCGCCCTTCCGCCACCTTCGATGCCCCATTTCTGCGGAGCAGGAACACGACGCAAATCCTTTTCGATCTCTGCCTTGGAAGCTGCCAGCGAAATGGCAACGCTTTGGTGAAAGCACCGCTTTGCGCGCGCGATTGCGGTCATTTCCCCTTCCGACCGTGTCGCAAAGCCGAACCCTATGGCTATCTCAGACGTTCCAGGCTCCAGGCCGACGCTAACCAAGTACTTCGCGGACTGGATGGAAGCATCCGCCTGCAATGGCAGCGAACGACCATTCGATATGCGGACAAAGACCAGGGCGTAGATAAAGTCACTTGAAGATACCAGAAGCACGCGATCGGTCGGGCTCCATTTCGCCTGTTCGCCGGCTGGAATATTGCCGCCAAGTTCCGTGGTGGCTTTGGACCCATTCGTGATAACCAGGTCACGGATAAAGGAGGAGTCGATATCTGTAAAAAAATCCTGGCCGTGCAATTGGATTCCGCCGGGGTAGATCGCGCTAAAGGCAAATTTGTATGGGAACCAGGTGGTACTTAAGGATGCAGCGGGCTCCAAAGGGCTTCCGGAGGTGCCGATGTGCACATGACTTATATCAAGCAGACGCACGGTTTTTGTCCCAACCCAGCCACCCATATTCAATGGAATATCTCCCGACAAGGGGGCTGCGATATGGGAATCATTGGGGGAAGGGTTCAGAACAAGGCGACTGCCAGGATAGGACAGCCATTGCCAATGATTTGGACCGCTGGCCGAGATGCTATCTGCGTCGAAACTTGCGTTGCCGGAAAAGTCGACTGTGCCAACAAGATTATCCTTCGCAAATGCCCAAGGACACAGTGTCATCAGCAATAGCGTTGCGCCGATTATCGAGCGTTCCAACCTCATAATCTTCCACCCTTTCCATTCCAGTGTCCTCACCTGATTGCCCCGTTTCAGGGAGACGACCCTATCTCCACAGCATTTTCACGCATTGCCGCGCAATAGCTGAGTGCGCGTGGGGTGAATTCTTCAAAAACAGAAAAATTCACCCGCAGTCGTGGCCTCACCCTATACCAACTCGGAAGATGCCTCAGACTTCAAGAAGAGACACTTCGCGAAGCTCAGCGCGCCGGCCTTTGGCCGATTTGACCAACAGCGTTTTCAATTCCCAGGGAGCAAGGCCGACGGTATGATCGAGCCCGAGAGCGGCGCTTCTGAGGGTTGCCTGGGCCGCGCTGCCCGCGCGTTCCTGGATGCGAATGATCGTTCCATCCTGCGCATGCTCCGCCTGCTTGATGGCCAACACCCAAACATTGCCGGGCATGATCTCAAGGAAAGACTGCTCCCATGGTTCCGTTCCGCGATGTGCGGAATCAACCACATACTCGGCAGGTGTCTGGAGTTCTTCGGCGCGGCGGTCAAGTGACAATTCCGAATAGGCTCCACGGCCTGCCATCAGCCAGAACGTCCGCTCCTGCCGGCCCTGATCCTGCCACGCATTGTTATCGTTGTGTGGCACTTGCGCAGGGTTGTGGCGCGCAAACGGGGCCGACCGAATCAGGACGGTGCGGAACAGGCCGTTCAGGCAGTCATAGCTATAAGTCGAATTGTTAATCAAGGCCACCGTGTAGTCGGCATTGCCAACCTTCCCCTGCACGGCTCCCCAGTCCTGATAGGGCTCTTCCTCGCCATTGGTCCGGCGTTCGAGCACTTCGCCAGGCACCTTCGCAAAGATCCTCGGCCCCGCCAGCGCAGTTGGAATTTCAAGTTTGAGCATCTGTTCCTGCTGATGCCAGTCGATGACGAAGCGAAGCTCGACAAAATCCAGTCCGGCAAATTGGGCTATGTCGAGAACGATCTCGGAATCCTGCCAGCGTGCGCGCTGTCGCGTAACCCGGGTAACCGGTCCATTCTCAATTTCGGTGGACGAAACCAGCGTGGGACGCCCCATTTCCTGGCGGAATCGATTGATGCCATGCGCCCAGGTGTCGCTGGTATCGGCGATGGCGACCAATCCTACAGGGCCTGCCAACAGTTCTGTGCCATCCTCCGCTTTCAAAGACGAGATTCCGAAGCCGGAGTCCGAGACTGAGAAGGAGTTTCGATAGCTCTCGGCCGCCGGAGATTGCCCATGCCCCAATTCAAAGACCTTGTAGCCGCACGGCGGCAATTCAACCCACGCCGAAAGGCGCTGAGGAAAGTTGGACATACTCTGAGGAGGTCTCCACTGGATGGGAGCCTTGTTTCCGTCTTTTGACGCGAGGTGCGTGATCGGGGCTTTCTGCGACGGATTGGTGTCAGTGGCAAACTCGACCAGAGCCTTTCGCTTCCAGGGTAGAGGATTGAAAAGAAATACCGCGCCTTCCTCGACCGAGCTCAGGTCGACTCGTCTTGCCAGCGTTTCCAGAGCCTCGATCTTTGAGGTCTGCGCCACCTCGCAGGCGTATCCAACACTGTCTCGCACATCCTGGTAGTCGGAATAGAGCGATGTTCCTGCCATCATGTCGTGGAACTGGCAGAACAGAACCTTCCACCAGCTCTCGGCATATTGCTCGGCCGGGTACGCGTGTCCCGCGCTCAGGTTGGCAAAGATTGAGATGGCCTCGGCCTCGCCCAGCCCTCGCTCGGCTCGCCGGTTCAGGAACTTTCCCTCGCCGTTCGCCGAATAGCAGCCCCGTGCATGATGTTGCAGATCCCCCTTGATCACCGGCAGCGAAGCGAAAGCTGGAGACTTCTCTATCTCACTGAAGAAGCTCCGCAATGTGCTCCAGCGAAGCTCGGGTAAATCCGGTTGCATACGCAACTGGAGCACCTGCTGAATGTGCTCCTTCGTGACCGCGCCACCATGGTCGCCGACCCCTAGGAAGAAAGCCGCATGGTCTACCCCGGGGGCGAATCCCTGGTTTGCCGCGGTTCGAATCATATCCGCGGTTTCTCCCCACGAGTCGTAGGCCTTAAAAATTCTCAGCGTCAGAATCCGCGATCCATCCGGGCCCTCCCACCAGAAAAGAAGCGGCAGGTTCATCTCGTGCTCCTGCGGGCGCATGAAGGCGTAATAGCCATAGCCCGCGCGCTTGAGGATCGTCGGAAGTCCCGCCGCGTGACCAAAGGAATCGGGATTGAAGCCGATCTTGACATCCACACCCAGCGCCCGCTGGCAATACTCCTTGCCATAGAGCGAGTGACGAACAAAGCTTTCCGTGGAGGGAATGTTGCAGTCCGGCTCAACTGGCCAGCCGCCTACGACCTCCCATCGGCCTTCCTTCACTCGCTGCTGAATCTCCGCGAACATCGCGGGATCGGCGCGTTCCACCCAGCGATAGTGAGCCGACGACGAGTGGCTATAGCAGAATCCGGGGGTTTCATTCATTCGATTGAGAGCGCTGCGAAATGTAGTGAGTACTGTATCTGATCCGTCACGCCACGGCCAGAGCCATGCCGCATCAATGTGGGAATGTCCAATGATGTGCAGGACCTTTCTGTTTACCAAGCCACCCACTGCGGCGTGCTGAGCGAAGGCCGGGGCAGCAGCGATGGCACCCAGGGATGCTGCGCCTCGCACAAAAAAATCGCGTCTCGAAAGTCCCCATAACGGCATACTCATTTTCGTCTCCCCTTGATTCCCATTGCCGAACGCTCCATCCATGTGGAAGCGCGACCTGTAAAGGATTGTCCTATGAACCTATTGAATGCATGCGGTTTCGAAAGCCCGCGCTGCCAGGCACTGAGAAGAAATGCGATACATCCCTGCGAAGGTTGCATCCCAGGGATCCTTAGTGAAGCTGAGTGTCAAGAAAATCGAGATACTGGTCCCAATCGTATTCCGTAACATCGTGTTTCCCTGATCGGATGTGGTACGCCACCGTGTGGCCAATGTGCACATTCACGGGCGGCATTTCAGTTGTCCCAAGACCCTGCTTACCCAGCAGTTCGTAGACGCGGCTTGCGCTGACGGCGGAGAGAAACTCTCCTCTCGGGTCGCCCCACTGGTCCTCATGAGCGGTTGCCACATATAAGGGACGAGGTGCGAGCGACGAAAGGAGCAAATTCCCGTCGAACGGAACCTCGGCATCGCGCCCAACCCATTGGGCGAAGTTGCCGCAGAACCAGTGCGGAAAGCTTGCATTGAGATGTTCAATGTTTTCGCCAAACACGCGCCGAAAAAGCGACGCGCCGCCTTTGCCCGATTCGTTCGACAACACAGCGACAAAGCGCAGATCCTGCGCTGCCGCCCAGTCTGCCGTCTTTCCCAGACGCGAATGACCGGTGACTACGACGCGGTGGGCATCCACTTTCGTCTCCGCTTGCTGAATGTAGTCCAGAGCGCGGCTGAGTCCCCAGGCCCATGCGCCGATTGCACCCCAATCCCCGGGAGCTGGCGACTGCTGACCTTTGGCATAGAAGAGCGGCCGCACACCGAATTGGACTGCGTTACCAAAGTCCGGCTCGATATCTCCGTAATAGGCAGTGGCTAAGCCGTAGCCGCGCGCCAGAATCTTTTCCACCTGCCATCGCTGACTCTCGGTGCCTCGCGTGCTTTCCGCCGGCAGCCGCGGCGTGGGCAAGGCCGATTTGTCGTCGGAGAGCTGAACCCAGACAGGGTTAAGGCGAATTGCCGGGTCGTTCAGAACCGATTGGTTCCCGTCGAAATTGAGCCCCAGAATCAACGGGACCGGCCCGGTTGCGTTCGCGGGCAAATAGAGAAGCAGGTGCATGGTGGGGCCTGAGGCCCGCCGGGGTGAGAAGTAGATATCGACCTGTCGCCGGATTGCGCGCCCGTTCAGAGCCCGGCCATCGCTCTCCATAACTTTGTAATGCAATGCGATGTTCGCATTCGGCGGCGTGCGCCCGTACACTTTCTCTTCGAGCAGATGCAGAATCTCAGGCCTGCGCATTGCGAACCACTGGTTCGCTGTCCTGACAGGCGTTCCATTCGACATGACCAACGGATCGAGCAGTGGCGCGGCAGCCACTTTCGCCTCGTCGTAATTGATGGTGGAAACTTGCTGTCCGGCGGCGATTCCTTGCGCCAGGCCAAGCATTGCAACCAATCCAAGTTGGATAAACAAAGTCCAACAAGAATGTCTGGATTTCATGTCGATCAATTCCGCCTCTCCCATCAGGAAGCTCCAATTTTTTAGCTTTTTCGGTTACGAGGCAATATATCACCCACGCCTCAGCTCGCGATCTTTCTGCGCTCGTCCCAATCCCAGAGACCCGGGGCGTAACCGGCAGGGCTTTTGCCGGAGCGCGGTAAGACGAACCGTGTGACGCCTCCTTCTTCTCCGCTACAATAGATAGAAGCGCCTGCCGCACCGGGAACTGATATTCCGGCCCGCCAGGCGCATCAGAGCATATGTTAGACAAAAATCTACCGGAAGCCCTCACCTTCGATGACGTGCTGTTGGTCCCCTCCTACAGCGATGTGGTGCCCGTGCAAGTCAGCACGCAGACCCAGTTGACACGCGATATCACGCTGAATACCCCGCTGCTCTCGGCCGCCATGGACACGGTGACTGAGTCGCGGATGGCCATTGCCATGGCCCAGCAGGGCGGCATTGGCATTGTGCACCGGAATCTGTCCGTAGCCGACCAGGCAGGCGAGATCGACAAAGTGAAGCGCTCAGAGAGCGGCATGATCGTGGACCCGGTGACCATTGGACCGGACCAGATGATCGGCGATGCCCTCGATGTGATGCGGCGCTACAAGATCTCCGGCGTGCCGGTCACTCGCGGCAAAAAGCTGGTGGGCATCCTGACCAACCGCGATTTGCGCTTTGAAACCCGCACCGACATTCCCATCGGCGACGTCATGACCAAGGAAAACCTGATCACCGTTCCGGTGGGCACCACGCTGGAAGAGGCCGAGCTGATCCTGCACAAGAATCGCGTGGAAAAGCTACTGGTGGTCGACGAACACTACGAGCTGAAGGGCTTGATCACGGTCAAGGACATCCAGAAAAAGCTGAAATATCCCAACGCCAGCAAGGACGAAAAGGGCAGGCTGCGGGTGGGCGGAGCCATCGGAGCCACGGGCGACTATCTGGAGCGTGCCGCCGAGTTGGTGCGCGCCCGCGCTGATGTGCTGGCCATCGATTCGGCGCACGGCCACTCCTCCCGGGTTCTGGAGGCGGTGCGCGAGGTCAAGCGGAACTTCCCTCACGTGGGTGTTTTGGCGGGCAACGTGGCCACCTACGAAGGTGCGCTGGCGCTTATCGACGCCGGCGCCGACGCCATCAAAGTGGGCATCGGACCGGGCTCCATCTGCACCACGCGGATGGTTACCGGCGCGGGAATGCCGCAGATCACGGCCATCTCAGAGGCTTGGCGGGCCGCCCGCGACCGGGGCATTCCGGTCATTGCCGACGGCGGCATCAAATATTCCGGCGAGATTACCAAGGCCATTGCCGCGGGCGCCAGTTCCATCATGATCGGCTCGCTGTTTGCCGGCGTGGACGAGAGCCCCGGCGAAACCATCCTCTACCAGGGACGCAGTTTCAAGAGCTATCGCGGCATGGGCTCTTTGACCGCCATGAGCCAGGGTTCCGGCGAACGCTACTTCCAAAGCACAGCCGACCTTGCCAGCGCGGAAATGGGAACCGAGGGCGTGGTGCAGCGCGAGCGGGCCAGCCAGAACCGTTTGGCCAAATTTGTTCCCGAGGGCATTGAAGGACGCGTGCCCTATCGCGGACCGCTTGAGTCGATGGTGTTTCAACTGGTCGGCGGCCTGCGCTCAGGGATGGGTTACGTGGGTTGCGGGACGATCAAGGAATTGCAGGAGAAGGCGCATTTTGTGCGCATATCCAGCGCCGGTCTACGCGAGAGTCACGTTCACGACGTAATCATCACCCGAGAGGCGCCCAACTATCGTGTCGAATAGCAAGCGCGGCCTATCGTACTGGGTAAGCGCCTGGTTTCCTGTTGCTCTGGGGATTGTTGTCATCTCGATCGAGTCCCAGGAGTTCATGGGCTCGGACCACACCACCGGCCCATTCCGGTGGATCTTTGAGGCCATCTTCGGCCATGTCAGCAGCGTCCAATGGGAGATGATCCATCACCTGATCCGCAAGAGCGGCCACTTTGTCGCCTATGGGTTCATCGGGCTGGCATGGCTGCGCGCCTGGTGGATGACTTTAGTCCATTCCCGCTTTCTCGAGGACGCCTTTCTTGCATTGCTTGGAACCGCACTGATGGCCAGCGCCGATGAATGGCACCAGACCTTCCTGCCCAACCGGACGGGCTCGCCATGGGACGTGCTGCTCGACTGCTGCGGAGCCGTCACACTGGAGTTCGTGGTCTATCTCTTCATGCGGTTGTACAAGCCCAAGAAGCTGGCAAGGGCGGCGTAAAGCTTCATAATTCAAGTTATTTTGAGTTTTCTCCCAATTCCCAGGGTGACCTACCCCGGCCAGAAGGGCAACCGTGGGTTCTCGCTCTGGTTTACAGCCGTTGCGCTTGCGATTTATAAATCGCACCTTATGAGAAGGCAACATTCAACTGATTTTTTCTCTCAGACAACGAAGAGCTTTGCCCAAACACAAACACGGGCGTCCGCCGTGGCGGACGCCCGTGTGACCTTCTGATCGAAGGGATGGAATCGCCGGAAAAACGCCGCTTTACGCGGCTGCTTCGCCGCCTTCTTCCTTCTTGGCTTCTTCCAATTGCTTTTCCAGCTCAGCCCGCTTCTTGGCCTTGATGTCGGCGCGCTTCTGGCGCTTGGCGTCGATCTGCTTTTCGGCGCCCAGCAGTTCGATGAAGGCCTTTTCGGCCCCGTCGCCCTTCTGGAAGCCGGTGCGGACGATGCGCAGATAGCCGCCCTGGCGATCGCCGTAGCGCGGGGCCACGGTTTCAAACAGCCGCTCGACGGCCTTGTCGGTCATGAGAAAGCTGAGGGCCTGGCGGCGCGAGTGCAGATCGCCCTTCTTGCCCAGGGTGATCATCTTTTCGACGTGCGGACGGACAGCCTTGGCCTTGGCCACGGTGGTCTCCACGCGGTCTTCCACGAGGACGGACGTGACCAGGTTGCGCAACAGGGCGCGGCGATGGCTGGTGTTGCGTCCGAGCTTGAATCCTGCATTGCGATGGCGCATGGTGAAACTCTCTTTCAGGAAAATTCTTTGTGGGATCCCAGGTTTCCTCCGCCGCAGCAGATGAAACCTGGGGCACCCAAATCGCGTACGCCCGGAGGCGAGGCGGCTTTAGAAGTTCTCAGTCTCAGTGGGCAACTGGAGATCCACCGAATCCAGCGGCTCGTCCTCGTCGTCGTAGTGGCTGTAGCTGGCGGCCAGGGCGGCAGCGGGCGGAATGCTGGTGGGTCCGGGGACCGCGTTGCCTTGTTCGTCGATTCTCATGCCCAGCGAGAGGCCCATCTGCGCGAGAATCTCCTTGATCTCGTTCAGGCTCTTGCGGCCAAAGTTCTTGGTCTTGAGCATCTCGGCTTCGGTCTTCTGCACCAGTTCGCCAATGCTCTGGATGTTGGCGTTCTTGAGGCAGTTATAGCTGCGGACCGACAACTCGAGCTCTTCCACCGAGCGGTTGAGATTGTCGTTGCGCAGCAGCGTGCGGCCTTCTTCGCCACGCGCTTCCGCTTCGATTTCCTCCTCGAAGTTGATGAAGATGTTCATGTGGTCCTTCAGCAGCTTGGCGGCCAGGCCGACGGCGTCGGCGGGCAGCACGGCCCCGTTGGTCCACACTTCGAGAGTGAGCTTGTCGTAGTCGGTAATCTGGCCCAGACGGGCGGCTTCAACGATGTAGTTGACGCGACGCACCGGCGAGTGGACCGAATCCACGGGAATGAAGCCCAGACCCAGATCGGCATCAAAGTTCTTGTCGGCGGAGATGTAGCCGCGTCCACGCTTGAGGCGCATCTCCATATCCAGCTTGCCGCCTTCCGAGAGGGTGGCAATAT
>CAZNAW010000025.1:0-53304 GCA_964571165.1 uncultured Occallatibacter sp.
TCGATCTTGGCCGCCGAAATCCGCTGCACGCAGTAGCTGCACTTCTCCATCACGCCGCGTGACCGCACTGAGACGTCGGGATTGCGCGACAGCTTCAGACTCTCGGTTTCGTAATCGGAGTAGAGCAGGAAGTTATAGCGCCGCACCTTGTAAGGGCAGTTATTCGAGCAATAGCGCGTGCCCACGCAGCGGTTGTACACCATCGCGTTCAAACCCTCCGGCGTGTGCACCGTCGCGCCCACCGGGCAAACCTGCTCGCAGGGAGCGTTCTCGCAGTGCTGGCAGGCCATGGGCTGGAAGTGGGCTCGCGGGGCGGCCAGATCTCCTTCAAAATAGGTGTCAATTCGGAGCCACTGCATATTGCGGCCGATGCGCACCTGCTGCTTGCCCACCACTGCAATGTTGTTCTCGGCATAACAGCTCACGATGCAGGCATTGCAGCCAGTGCAACTGTTCATGTCGATGGACATGCCCCAGGCATTGTCCTTGTACTCCCAGTTGGGGAAGAGCGTGTTGTCCTTGTTCGTCTTTGTGTGGGTCTCGCCCTCGTTTGCAAATCCCGGATTGGCCTTGAATTCCTCCAGTGTTGCGTAGCGGATGATGCCGCGCTCGCCGATCGCCTCGTCGGCTTCAAGCGAGTTGTTGCCATTACCCTGCTCGCCGAACCGCTTCCCACGGTGGTCCTGGAAGTGGCTCTTGGTGATGGCCGTACCCCACTTGCCGTCCATCTTCCTGATCTGACCCGTGGCGCAAAACGGGGAAGCCGCGGTCCGAATCAGATACGCGTCGAATCCTGCGCCTGAGCCCACGCGGCCCGCATACTGGCGCCCATAACCCAGATGCACCGTGACTGAGTTGTCCGGATGCCCCGGCGCCACGATCACCGGCGCCTTCACCTTGCGCCCATTCACGCTCAGCTCGACAATGTCGTCTTCTTCCAGTCCCAGCTTCGTAAGCGTCGCGCCGGAGACAATGGCCGCATTGTCCCAACTCAGATTGGTCACCGGCTTGGGCAGCTCCTGCAGCCAGCCCACATTCGACCAGCGCCCGTCATACACATTCGGGTCGGGGCGGAAGAGGATCTCCAGCGCGTCTTTCGATGATGGGGCGGGAACGTTTGGAACCGGGGTGCCTGTGCCTGCCTTAGCTGTCTGGTCGAAGGCCGTCCCTTCAATCCAGCCCGCGTGCAATGCCTGGCGCCAACCGGTTTCGAAATCTCCCTTGATGACAGGTTTCCAGGTTTCCCGAATCGCGTCATAGGGACTCAGGCCAGGCTCGTCCAACAACGCTTGAAAGATATGGTGTGCCGTCTTGCCGCCATAGAGCGGATCGATCATCGGCTGCACGATCGAGACTGTTCCGTCGTATGCCCGCGCATCCGACCACGACTCCAGAAAATGCGCCGCAGGAATGTGCCAGTGAGAAACCTGTCCCGTTTCGTCCACGTGCGAGCCAAGGTGCACCACCGTCTTGGCCTTGTCGAAAGCCGCAGCAAATTCCAGGTCGGCGGGCGCGGAATAGATTGGATTGGCGTTCAGAATCACCAGCCAATCCACCTTGCCCGCGTTCAGATCGGCCACCAGCGCCTTTAAATTGGCAATCTGATCCGATTGCAGAGGAATCGCCGGAGCCAAAGACAAAAAGGCCGTCTTATCCACATTGCCCAAAGCGTTGTTGATGGCCTGCGCCAGGATCGAAACCGACGGGTCCTGATAAAGCCCCGGAATCACTACGCACTTGCCCGCGTGAGCTTTCAGGTCTTTGGCCAGAGCGGTTAGAAACTTTTTCTGTTCGTCTGTCCACGCATACGCCGGAGCCTCGACGCCCGCCACTCCAACGGCCTTCGCCAGTTCCGCAGTGAATGCCGGAATCTCGCTCGCCCTCAGTCCCAGCCGATGCTCGGCCTTCAACCCCGTAGTCGTCGGCGTGCTCTCGATTGCATACAGCCGGTTCAACCTCTCCGGGCTTTTGCGCCGGTCCGCGTACTCGCGGACCAGCTTGTGGAAACCGGGGAAGCCGGCGCCAGAAAGAAAATCCGCATCCAGCGAGACGATCACATCGGCCTCAGCCAGCGCGTATTGAACATTGAAACCCTTTTCGAGCGCAGTCCCGGCGATTGCCGGGTCATACTGCACCAACTTCGCCTTGGGGTACGCCGCCTGCACAGCCTGCCACTGCCGCGCCAGCGTCGGCGAAGTGATGGTCGCGCTCAGGAAATAGATGCCGGTTCCGTCCTTGGTTCCAGCCACCTTCAGGCGAAACTCCCGGGCAAACTCCGCCCACTCGCGGTTCTCGCCGCGATAGGTCACGTGCTGCGAGCGGTCCGGATCGTAGAGATCGAGCAGCGTCGCCTGCGTAAACGGGTCCGACGAGCCCTGGTTGTACGGATGCTCCGGGTTGCCGTCGATCTTGATCGGCCGGAACTGATCGCTCTTAACCAGCAGCGGCACCGCCCCGGTCACGAACGGATGCGCCGTGGCAAAGTACATCGGCTTGCCCAGGATCAGATCTTCCGGCTGCTTGACGTAGGGGTAAATCGGCTCATCCGGCTGCTTGGTGCAACCCGCCAGTCCGGCCAGCGCCAGCGAAGCACCCATCAGCTTCATGAAGCCGCGCCGCGACACAGGATCCACCCACTCCTGCGCCGCAGAAGGGAACTCCCGCTCCACCGCCGCCTGAAACTCCGCCGTCCCGGCAAGCTCGTCCACTGACCGCCAGTACTTCTTGCCCTTGCTGCCGCTCAATTCCTTGCGCACCGCCTCCAGCGTCATCGGCGTCGTCCTGTTCTTCCCGTTTCCGTTCCTCTGTCCGCTCATCGATGGCAGACCTCGCAACTGGTCAAATCTTTTGGGGTGCGAATCTTGTAGTGATCCACGAGAAAGTGGCCCAACTCATCCTGACTGGTGAACTTCCTGTAAACCGGCGCCACCGGCAGCGCAGCCGCCGCAACATCTCCGGCCTGCCCCTCCATCGGCATTTGCAGTAAAGCTACCTCGGGACCTGCGCCGCTCGGGTCCTTCGTGGTGCAACTCACACCCTGGGCCGTCGGCACGCCGCTCTTCACATCCTCGACCGAGCACCACACCGGCCTGTCCTCGGTCGGCTTCTCCCATGCCATGTTGTAAATCTCGCTGGTGGGCCGCAGATTCTTGGCCGGATTCCGATGGCAATCCAGGCACCACTCCATCTGCAAGGTGTTCTGCGCATACATCAGCGGCATCTGGTCCACACGGCCA
This sequence comes from uncultured Occallatibacter sp., assembly GCA_964571165.1. Classification (GTDB taxonomy): domain Bacteria; phylum Acidobacteriota; class Terriglobia; order Terriglobales; family Acidobacteriaceae; genus Telmatobacter. The sequence goes on from CAZNAW010000025.1 coordinate 3,237, forward strand.
TGACAGGTGGAGCAGCCCAGTCCCTTGTTCACATGAATCTCGTGGCTGTAATAGACGAAATCAGGCAGGTCGTGCACCCTGGTCCACGTCAAAGATTGACCGGTAACCCAACTCTGACGCACCGGCTCCAGCAGTTGCGCATTGGTCCAGATCTGTGCGTGGCAGTTGAGGCAGGTCTTGGTAGGCGGGATTCCGGCGTAGCTCGACTTCTCCACCGTTACGTGACAGTACTGGCACTGCAAACCCAGTCCCTGCACATGATGCTTGTGGCTGAAGGGCACCGGCTGGTCCGGGCGCTGCCCCTGCCGCGTGACCCATGGCGAGCGCTGCAGTTCGTCCAGCGTTACGCCCAGAGCAATCACGATCAGCCCCGTCAACACCAGGCTCGCCCGAGCTAGAGCATTGGAGCTGCGGTCGAATATCTGCGCCATGAATGCTTACCTTGCTTGGTTTTCTGTTTTTTGGATGCGCCCGCCGTGATAACGGTCACACAAGTTGTGTACAAAAATCGTTCTTGAGTAAAGATTCCCCGAGAGGTAGAGAACCCCGAAAAATTAATATATCAGTCCGAGGCCCTCCAACAAAGCGTTGGACGGCTAAATTTGAAAAAAAAGTTATTCGCGGATGGTTTTGTAATCCGATGAAAACAAAACCTCTTGTGATAAGAGGCTGTAAAGGGAACAATCACCCGTGTCTCTGGCGGCTTGCGTGCCAGAAACTGGGATATTGGCTCCAAATTACCATGCGGAATTTTCTTTGGCTACCCCTCGGAAAATCCGGCTCATGCCTTCCAGAACGCAATTACCAACCCGCCGGTAACAATCAGCGCCCCGCCCGCATAGATGGGCGGCGTGGGCGGCTGCCCGAACCGAACCCTGTTGAGGACTTGCGCCATGAGGAAAAACAGCACCACATACACACCCAGCAGCTTGCCGAAGTCCCACCGCGGCACGTTCACTACTGATCCATAGGCAGCCAGCACCGCTGCCCCCGCAAAAAAGGCCAAAACCCGCCCGGGGCCCGAGCTGCGGTAGAAGCTCACCTGAAAAAACGAGTCCCCGTAGGCCTCAAGGAACGCGGCCAGGGCAAGAACGCCAAACGCGCCCAGAGGGTTTGAAACCAGCCGGTCAAGAACATTCACCAATCGGACCTCCGGGGAAATAGGAAAGGCCATGAGAAATCGCGAGCCAGGCGGCGACGAGCAAACAGCCGCATTCGGAACCGCGTGGCCCTAGCCTAACAACCAGATGCTTTAGAATTCGTAAAGACGCTCCAGTCGATCTGCAGAAAAATCCATCCAGCAGTGCGGACCCCCTGATGCGGTTCGTGTCGTGGCCGTCCATCAAATTGAAGAAGGGAAAGCGAATGAAATACGCGGGATTACTCGTGATGCCAGCCGGGTTCTTTGTTTCCATCGCCGCCGTCGTGCTTTTCCCCGCGCCAGTTCCGCAAGCCGCCTTCGTCCTCTGCGGCCTGGCCGTAGAAGCCCTTGGCCTGGTCGTGGCTGTCCGCGGTCACATGGAAGCCCGTGGAGAGAGCCGCTCATGAATTCAGCCCTGCCGCCCATCGCCCCCGTCATGACCGAAGCCGAATTCGCGCTCTGTCTCGTTCTCCTCCTTCTCGCCCCGCTGGCCATTGCCGGCGTGGCCCTCATCAATACCGGCCTCGGACGCTCGCGTGCGGCTGCCCAGGCGCTTCTCGGTAACCTTGCCATCGTCGCCGTCACCGTCATTGTCTTTGCCCTGGTCGGCGCCGCCCTCACTGGAAACCTGCCCGGAACTCCCAGCGGCGCGGGACAGACATTTCATCTGGCCGGCAAACCCTGGAACTGGCTTGGCGCAGGTCGGATTCTGCTTGGCGGCCTCAGTGCTGCCCCGCTCCAATCGCAACTCGCCCTGCTCTTTGAATTCCTCGCCGTGGCCATGGCCGCGCTCATTCCCTGGGGCTCGGGAGCGGACCGTTTCCGCCTCACCGCCGGCTGCGCAGCCGCCGCGGTCCTTGCCGCTGTCGTCTTTCCGCTCCTCGCCCATTGGATCTGGGCCGGCGGCTGGCTTTCGCAGCTCGGCGTCAACTTCTCACTCGGCTCGGGCTTCCTCGACCCCGGCGGCGCAGCCGTCATCCACGTTCTCGGTGGGCTCAGCGCCCTCGCCGTGGTCTGGATCGCCGGCTCGCGCAAGGGCAAGTTCCCCAAGGAAGGCTTCTCCACTGCGATGCCCGGCCACAACGCCGTCTATGTTCTCTTCGGCTGTCTGGTGGCCATGGTAGGCTGGCTCGCTTTCAACCTTGCCGGCGCAATCCTCTGGCTCCATGCGCCATTCGCCGCTCTCCCGGTCACCATGGTCAACACGCTTCTCTCCGCCTCGGGAGCCATCGCAGCCACCTTCGCCATAACCCGCATCCGATTCGGCAAACCGGACGCCAGCCTCTGTGCCAACGGCTGGCTCGCCGGACTCGTCGCCTCCAGCGCCTGCGCGGCCCTGGTCACCCCAGCTCAAGCCCTCGTCGTCGGCATTGTCACCGGCATCGGCACGCCCCTGCTCGTCGAGCTCTTTGAGCTAGCCATCTCTATTGACGATCCTTCCGGCGCCATCTCCGTCCACGCTGTCGGCGGCCTCTGGGGCCTCCTTGCCGTCGGCATCTTCGCCGGACAACCAGGCCAACTCGTCGCCCAGTTGATCGGCATCGCCACCCTCCTCGGCGTCATTCTGCCGCTGGTCTATCTGCTCTTCGCGCTGCTCAACCGCTTCGTACCCTTCCGCGTAGATCCCGATGGCGAACGCATCGGCATGGACCTGCACGAACTGGGCGGCGGGGCCTATCCCGAATTCGTCATCCACCGCGACGAGTCCTACCGCTAAGCAGCGGGCAACCAACCCGGGTGCCTCAGATCTCGCTCTTGAGACCTGGGAAACCATGACTCGCGGCGACCGGAAAGCCATCGCCCCGGCTTGGTCATGAGTCTCACCGCGCTCAATCTACGCTAACTCGGCCTGGAGCTTTCCTTGGGGACCCCTTTCTCTATGTTTCCCAAGTGTGTAACCTGAAATCAGGACTGTGACCGCATGGGAATCCTGAGCCATCTTTTCTACCCCTGGAGCCTGCTGCTTCAGGTGTTCGCAATCATCCACTTCATCCGCCGCCGGCCCGGCATGTATTGGCTCTACATCATTGTTTTTCTCGGTCCCATTGGTGCACTCATCTATCTTTGCGCCGAGGCCTTGCCCGACATTGGACTGGTGGGCCAGTCCTTCAAGGTTTTTCCGCGCCGTAAACGTATTGGCGTGCAGGAAACTGTGATTCGAGACAATCCGTCGGCGGGCAACTTCGAGGAACTCGGCGACCTTTACATGGACGACGGCAGGCTCCAGTTGGCGCGAGCCGCGTTCGATAGAGCGATTGCCGCCCGAATCGATACCCTCGATACCTTTTACCGCCGCGGCGTTTGCGCCCTCCAGCTCGGCGACGTCGCAGCGGCTCTACCCGATCTGGAACGAGTGGTCGCGAAAGAACCCGACTACGATTTCCGCCGTGCCGCAGGGTTGCTGGCCCACGCCTACGCCCTGACCGGAGAAACGGACAAAGCCGAGACGCTTTTCCGCCGCGTCACCGTCACGTCTACGTTGTCGGAGACATATCTGAACTTCGCGGACCTGCTGGCATCAGAAGGACGCAACGCCGAAGCCCGTGAATGGGCCCAGAAAGTGCTCGACAAGAAACCGACGATGCCCGGCTACCTTCGCCGCCGCGAGCGCCCCTGGTTCCGCAGCGCAAGTAAGATTCTGAAACGCCTGCCTGCATAACGGTCTCGCTGACGTGCTGCTTCACCTTCTGGCCAGCACCACCATCAGCCCAAAGATCAAAATCGGCACCAGCGCCAGACCCGCATAGAGCAGCATCTTCCGCCCGCCCGGCAACCACCGCTCGCGCAAAGCCGGCCGTCGCTCGCTCTCGTCCACGCCCACCAGCTCTTGGTGTTCCAGATCCCACGCCATTTCGCTGGCCGTCGCATAGCGATGCCGCGGATCCCGTTCCAGCGCGCGGCTGAGAATCTCCTGCAACTCGCCTGAAATCTCTGGCCTCAGCTTCCGCGCCGGCTTCGGGTCGTTCAGCACCCGCTCGTTCATGACCGCCAGAGGATTCGGCCCACTGAAAGGAACCTCTCCCGTCAGCATCTCGTAGAACATGATCCCCAGCGAATAGATGTCACTGCGCTGGTCCCCGCGCTGTCCTTTCACCTGCTCTGGTGAAATATAGTCCGGCGTTCCCAGCGTCGCCGACATATTCACAAACGTAATCCGCCGCGCGTCTTCCTTCATCGCAATCCCAAAGTCGATCAGCTTGATCCGGTCCGCGTCGTCCACCATCACGTTCTCCGGCTTCAGGTCCCGGTGCACCACTCCGTGCTTGTGCATCGTATCCAGCGCATCGCAAATCTGCAACGTGAGGTTCACCGCCCGGTCGATCGGCAGCTTCCGCGACTGATTCAGAATCGACCGCAGCAGTTTGCCATCCGCCCACTCAATCACCATGTAAAGTCGGCTGCGCTCTTCCCCGTCAAACGTCTTCACCACGCCGGGGTGGTCCAGTTCCTGTCCAATCTCCTGCTCCCGCTTGAACCGTTCCACCAGGACAGGGTCGGCCTCCATTTCAGGGTGCGGAACCTTAATAGCCACCTGCCTGCCGTCTTTCAAGTCGGTCGCCCTGAACAGCGTCGACATACCGCTGCGCGCAACCGTCGCATCCAGGCGGTAGTGGTCCAGCGTGTCTCCGGCTTCGAGTGTGGTCATGAGTGCGTACTGCATATCACTCTAATTCTTTCATCCAGTTCGTAAGAAAACCCTCAGAAAAATCGAAAGAAAGCCTCAAGCCGGTTGCCGGTGTCTCTGACAATCGGCCACGCTGTGCTCCCCCGGCACTCTTCCCGTCACAGAACGGCAGGCTTTGTGGTTACGGCCAGGGAGCGGCGCCCCCTCCTCAAAGACAAAATGGCCTACGTTCTCTGCGAAAAATGCTTTGCATCTCCGTGCGCATGCCCGCCATTATGTGTTTGGATTCTTATATGCTCCGTTTTCCAAGATTCCTGGCGGTCTGTCTCTCGATCGTCTGGATCATCGCGCCCGACCCGCCACACGCCTTTGCGGGCACGGCTCACCCCTCCCAGCCGGAGCCTTTCCAGGAAACGGGCTTCCTGAATCGAAAAATTGAGCTGCACGGAGCCACCTACCACTTCCAGGTTTACCTCCCCGAGGACTGGCGCCGCGAGGAACATAAGCAATGGCCCATCATCCTGTTTCTTCACGGCCGGGGCGAGCGCGGCTCTGAAGGCATGTGGCAAACCCAGATCGGCTTGCCCCAGGCGGTACGCGACCACCCCGACCGCTGGCCCTTCATCATCGTCATGCCCCAGTGTCCGCTGCCAAATTACTGGACTGACCCCGAGATGCTCGCCATGGCCATGGCCGCCCTCGAACAGGAGTCGGCTGAGTTCCACGCCGATCCCGAGCGTACCTATCTTACCGGCCTTTCGCTCGGTGGATACGGCTCCTGGGAGCTGGCGCGCCTCTATCCTCGTCGCTGGGCCGCGGTGGCCATTGCCGCAGGCGGCGTCTTCTGGAGCTATGCGCCAGAGCGCTGGCAGGAGGCCTCAACTCTGCCCGGCGAATACGCTCACGCGGTGGGCCGCACCCCGGTCTGGCTTTTCCATGGAACGGAAGACAACGTGGTGACGCCGCGCGAAAGTGAACTCATGTTCGAGGCTTTCAAAGCCGCCGGCGGCCACATTCGCCTGTGGCTTTACCAGGGGCTCAGGCACGACTGCTGGACTCGCGCCTACGATGAGCCGGAACTGCCTCGATGGCTGCTTGCACACCGTAGCGAAACCAGGCCCGGCTCACCGGAACCGCCGGCCCTGGCCGAGCGCCTCATCATTCCTCTGCACCCGTCCGCTATCAAGCTCTCCCCGGCTCTGCTCGACAGCCTGACCGGGGATTACCGTGACCGAAACGGTCACCTCGCTATCACCATCTTTCGCCAAGGCGATCGGCTCTATCAGAAAAACCACGTGGGCGAGATCGACGAATTGGCTCCCGAATCCCCTTCCACGTTCTTTTATCCCAATGGCTCCAGCATTCCCCGCCTCACCTTCGAGCACGATTCGCATGGCCGCGTCATCGCCCTCGTCCTCCACGACGACCGTCACGAAGAGCGCTGGGAGAAACATCCCCCAGGTGCAGGCCGTTAGCTTCCTGCCCCTGAACCTGTTTCCCGGTCCCTATTCCCTGGAACTCGCCAACCCAGGTCTTCGTAGTAATCTCAATACCGTTTCCAAAGGAGGCCTCATGTATTGCAGTGGATGTGGTCAGGCTTTAGCCCCCGGGCAGCCATTCTGCCCCAATTGCGGCCGTCCCGTTGCGCCGGTCGCGCCTGCCGTCCCCGGCCTCCAGTTTCAGGTTGAAACCTACGCCGGCAAAGTCAAAGCGCTGAGCATTGTCTGGTTCATTTATGCAGGTTTCTGCCTCATGACGGGAGTCCTGGGGCTGGTGTTTGCTCATGCGTTTCTCTCCGGCGGGTTCCCCTGGATGCGCGGACCATGGACGCAGGGGCCTTTCCCTCCGGGTTGGATTTTTCCGGCAGTGCTGCATTTTGCCTGGGTCTTCCTCATAATCCGTGTCGGCCTGGCCGTGGTGGCCGCATGGGGCCTGCTCGAACGCTCCCAGTGGGGCCGCGTCGTAGCCATCGTGGCTGCCATCCTCAGCCTGTTGAGATTTCCCTTTGGCACTGCCCTGGGTATCTGGACCCTTGTCGTCCTGCTCGGCTACCGTAACTCGACCCTCTACGAGCAGTTACCGCAAGAGAGACTTCTCTAGGGTCTGTTAACAGGCCCTAGAGGATAGGCACCCACTCAAACGGGAACATCTTTCCCGCTTCGACAGGATCCAGCTTGACCCCGGCGAGCTCCGCCGCGCGGACCAGCACCGGATCGCGCCCTGCGGCGAGATCAGCCCCTGTCGGCAGGAGCAGTTCGTCGGGCACAACCCCCGTTTTCTCAAGGCTCTTCCCGTCGGTCATAATCAGGTTGGCGTCGGTTACGCTGATTCCATAGAAGACCCGGACATCGTCTCCCGACTCTTCGCTATAGTGTTTCGCTTCCATGACGGCGCCGGCCGTCCTGTCTCCGATCACCGTGCCACGGTGCTCGATCTGAATCACGCGGGCCAGAAGCTCTGAAGAGGAGGCGGAACCCCCATCGACGAGCACGATCAGCTTTCCGTCGAACGGATCGCCGTGGTGTTTGCCAATCTGTGGCTTGTGTTCCTTCCTCCCCACGCGGTCGGCGATCTTTACGTCATGGTCAAACAGCGATCCCACTATCCACTGCAATGAATCGGTATATCCGCCGGGGTTGCCGCGCAGATCCAGAATGAGCGTCTTATGCTTTCTGGCGATGCTGATCTCCTTCTCGACTTCGCGAATATCGACGTCGAATTGCTGCAACTTCCAGATAGCCGCGTCACCCTTTTCTATGACCCGTGAGCGCGTCGCGTGTTCCTCATTCTCTTCCTGCCGCACCAGATCGTTATAGTCCTGGCCATGCGTCCTCAGGTCGAGAACGCGCATGTGAGGCTTGACCGCGGAATTTACGACGACCTGACGCTCCTCGCCTGCCGGCGAACGCAGATCGAATTGTGTTGACGCCTGCGGTGCAAGAGCGTTGAGAAAGTACTGCAAATCGTTGAAGTCATTACGATTCGCGTTGAAGCCATCCACTGTCACCACCTGGTCGCCGATATGCATCTTGGCTTCAGCATCGCTCTTGGGACGAACCTGGGTAATGAACCAGGCGTCTCCTACCAGCGCGAAACGATATCCCGTATCAAACGAGGCAGCGCGCCCCGGAGGATCAAAGAAGGTGTGCGTATCCTTGAGCCCGCTGAGAAAAGCAGCCACAATTCTGAATCCCTCACCCAGATTGTGCGCATTGTCAATCATGGCGGAATACTTTTTATAACGGGCCTTCCAGTCGAGCCCCTGCAACTGTGGATCGTAGTAGTTGCTCTTGACCTCGTTATAAGCGGCCTGCAACATATCGGTGATTTGGTACTGCTGAACCTTGGTCAGTGTCTGTTGTTGTTGCGCCCGAAGAGCCGGGACCGTAAAAAGAGCGCAAACCATCAACGCGGCAATGGCCGTAATTTCATACCTGCGCTTCATACCAACGTACCTGCATCTTTCTGTGTGTGGTGAGTGACGGCAAACATCTTACTCTCACAGTGCTATCCGCGCAACCTAGGATCTTTTGTAACTTCTAATTCACAGTCATCGATACCCCGTGCTATCGGGATGGAAGAATTGAAGCTGCCCATGTTGCCCCCTTGACCATTCCGCGGCGTCAGATACAGACTTGCCTCTTGATCCTTCCGGCGCTAACCCGTCTCTGTAGATTCTGTGGAGGCGATGTGCTGGAAGCTCGTCGCGCAGTACAATTTACGCATGAGCTTCCCTGAAACGCGAATGCGCCGCCTCCGGCGCAGCGAATCGTTGCGTTCCCTGGTGCGCGAGACTACCGTCGAGCCCGGCGACCTGATTTACCCCCTCTTTCTCTGCCCCGGCGAGGGCGTTCGCCGCCCGGTCGGCTCCATGCCCGGTGTTTTCAACCTCTCCGTCGATGAAGCGGTACGCGAAGCCGAAGAAGCCGCCCGCCTTGGCCTCGGTGGACTGCTTCTGTTCGGTCTGCCCGAAACCAAGGACGAGCAGGGTTCGGGCGCATGGGACGTGAACGGCATTGTCCAGCAGGGCCTCCGCGCCCTCAAGGAATCACCGGCTGCCAAGAACCTTGTCCTCATCGCCGACGTCTGCCTCTGCGAGTACACCAGCCACGGCCACTGCGGTGTGGTGGTCGAAACCCGTGACGGCTTTCAAGTCGAAAACGATCCATCCCTTGCCTTGCTCGCCCGCACAGCCGTCTCGCTCGCCAATGCCGGAGCCGATGTCGTCGCCCCCAGCGACATGATGGACGGCCGCGTGGCTGCCATCCGCAGCGCCCTCGACGACAAAGGCTGCTCTGACATCCCCATCCTCAGCTACGCCTCAAAGTTCGCATCCGCCTTCTACGGACCTTTCCGTGAAGCCGCCGATTCAGCGCCCCAGTTCGGCGACCGCAAGACCTATCAGATGGATGGCGCCAACCTCCGCGAAGCCATGCGCGAAATCGATCTCGACCTCGGCGAAGGGGCGGACATGATCCTGATGAAGCCAGCCATGCCCTACCTGGACGTGATCCGCGCGGCCCGCCAGCGGGTCGATGTGCCCATCGGCGCCTATCAGGTTTCCGGCGAGTACTCCATGCTCCAGGCGGCCTTCGAGAAGGGCTGGCTCGACCATGACCGCGCCATCCTGGAGTCTCTCCTCGGCGTCCGCCGCGCCGGCGCCGACTTTGCCGTCACCTACTTCGCCAAGGAAGCCGCCAAGCTCCTCGCCTGATTCACGCTCCGCCCTAAAGCTCAGCTTATTCTGAGCCCGAAGCACCCAGATCACTGGAGCAGCAGGTCAGATGGGGGAAATGTTTGGATGCGATCCAATCCCCATATTGAATTTGTGAGAATTTGATTCCCGATCTGCGCAACTTTTGGTGAATTCATGTGTTTTCGCATCCGGAGGCTGGTAGAAACTCGAAGCGCCCTTCCTGCTGAATCGAGTGTTCCTCCATGTCGCGCCAGTTGAATTCGGCCTTGGTTCCGCGCGAACGCGCCCAGGGGTACTTTATCGATGCTTTTTCGCTGAGATCGCCGACAGTCCTGCAAGCTTGCATCCGCTTGACTTCCGCACCACTCGCGGTCCCGGCAATCCTCCTGGCGGGTAGGCCAATCCAGTGGCCTTCTCGGCATTCGCATGACAAATGACACGAAAGCAACACGAAAGCAGAGAGGTTGTACTCGTTATGGACTCCAGGACACAGCTCAAATTTTCGGCCATTGCATTTGCTTTGCTGGCAGTCACCGCATTGGTGACAGTAGGCTGCTCCAACAGCACCGCACCAGCCAGCTCAACCGGCTCATCTTCGTCGATCACGACAGGACCGGCGTTTGTGGTGGGCACCGACGCACCGATGGCGAGCGTGACCTCGTTTGCGGTGCAGATTGAAAGCATCAACGCAATCGACTCGGATGGAAACTCCGTGCCATTGATCAGCGGCTCGCCCAATGTGGACTTTGCCCGCTACAACGGACTCCAGACCCTGCTGGACATGAACGATGTCAAGGCAGATACCTACAACAGCGTGCAGATTACCCTGGGCGCGGCAACCATCAGTTATCTGAATATCCAAGCCGGCAGCGCCCCGACCATTGTGACTGAAGCGGCAACGTACCCCGGATCCGCATCCACGTACACATACACGGCAATTTTGGCCAAGCCGCTCGTGGTTGCCACAACAGGTCCGGTTGGCCTGCGCGTGGACTTCGATCTGCGCAAGTCCATCGACGTGGACGCGAATGGCGACATCACCGGATCGGTGAATCCGACCTTCGACGTCAAAGCGGTGGGGACAAGCGACGCCGGCGGGTACATTGACACGTTCGTTGCCGCTGTTGTGAGCGTGCCCGCAGCCGGTGCGCAGTCTTTCGTCGTCCAGGGACCCCACGGCCAGCAATTCACCATCAACGTGAACGGCCAGACAGAATGGGAGAACGGTGAAAGCATCAGCGATCTGACCGCCAGCAGCATCGTCGAGGTTTCCGGCACGCTTGATAAGGCCGACTCGACGCTGGATGCCGACGATGTGTCGATCCTCTCCCAGAATGGCTTTTACGCAGCCGGCCAGATTACGTACGTTACGCCGACCTCCGGGGCAGCCAGCAGCTTCGATCTGTATGTGCGCGCTCTACTGCCCGCCAACACTGGGATCAAGCTGGGAGACATTGCCACGGTAGATCTGAACGGCAAAGAAAACTACTTCATCTCCCGTATGCACGATCAATTCCTGTCGAAGTTCCTCTTCAACTCAAGCCAACTGCTCCCGGGTCAAGACGTTGCCGTGGGCGGACCGGCCACCGGCGCGGCCAATGAAGATGCCGTGACCGTGAAGCGGGTTGTGCTGCGGCACTGGGGCTTCAACGGCACGGTTTTGGCCAACACCGCGAACCAGCCTGCCGGCACCTTCCAGATGCAGGTCAATGGCTTTGCCGGCCTGCTGATACCGCAGGAGGTAACGGTCTACGGCCTGACCAATACGGATTGGCGCAATGGCTGGAGTGGATTGAGCGATGTGACCGTGGGCGCCAATGTGCGCGTGGTCGGCTTGCTGTTGGAGGATCCCCTCTCAGGTCAAACGGTGCTTCTGGCTCACTACGTGGACGAACTCGACTAATCCAGGGCGATCGCTTGCCCCCTGCGCCGGAGTTGCCCTCAGCGGCTCCGGCGTTTTCTTGCATTCCGGTAGCGCCGTCCCGCTAATTTGTTCTCCGCTGAGTACAAACCGCTTTGCGTTCCGGCTTTCGTGTGGTCTTCTAAAAGCACTTACCTATGCTCAATCGACTCGAAAATTACTTTGAATTCACCCGCCTGGGAACCAACTGGCGCACTGAAGTTCTGGCCGGCGTCACTACTTTTCTGACCATGGCCTATATCGTTCTGGTCAATCCAGCCATTCTTTCGGCCACCGGCATGCCCCTGGCCGCCGTCACCGCCGCTACCTGCCTGTCGGCGGCCTTCGGCTCCATTCTCATGGGCGTGTTCGCCCGTTATCCCATCGCGCTGGCCCCCGGCATGGGACTCAACGCCTACTTTACTTACGCTGTCTGCCTCAAGATGCACATCCCATGGCAGACCGCTCTGGGCGCGGTCTTTCTCTCCGGCATCATCTTCCTCGCCATCACCACCGCCGGTCTCAGCCAAAAGATCATGCACGCCATCCCCCACGAACTTTACGCCGCCGTGGCCAGCGGCATCGGCCTCTTCATCGCCTTCGTCGGCTTTCGCAACGCGGGCCTGGTGGTGGCCGATCCCGAAACCTTTGTCGGTCTGGGCAACATCCGCAATCCAACCACCGCTCTGGCCCTTTTCGGCCTCATCCTCATGGTCGCCCTCCAGGTCAAGAAGGTCCGAGGCTCCATCCTCATCGGTGTCCTTGCCACCACCGGCCTCGCCTGGGCATTGGCATTTGCCATCGTGCATGCAGGAGCGCAATCAGGCCAGGTGTTTTCTCCCCCGACGGTCGCATGGGCACAAAGTCTTATCCACTGGACCCCTGCCGCCGGCGGCTTCCAGTCCCTCGGCGCCACTGCCTTCCAACTCGATATCCGCGGCGCCTTCAACAAGGGGTTGCTGGAAATCGTCTTCGTCTTTTTCTTCGTCGACCTCTTTGACAATCTCGGTACCCTGGTCGCCGTCACCAAGCGTGCGGGCCTCATCGCCCCCGACCACACCATTCCCCGCCTCAACCGCATTCTCTTCGCCGACGCCACGGCCACGCTCTTCGGCTCCCTCACCGGAACCTCCACCGTGACCAGTTACGTCGAGTCCACAGCCGGCGTCGCCGCCGGGGGCCGTTCGGGCGTGACCGCCATTGTCACCGGCCTGCTCTTTCTCGGCGCCATCGGCGCCGCTCCTTTTGTCGGCATCGTTCCCCCAGCCGCCACCGCCCCCGCGCTCATCCTGGTCGGCTCGCTTATGCTCGCCACCATTTCAGAGATTCACTGGCACGATCCCCTGGTCTCCGTCCCCGCCTTCCTGACACTTCTGCTCATCCCGCTTACTTACTCCATCGCCAACGGGCTGGGTTTCGGCGTCATCGCCTGGGCCGTGCTCCACCTCGCCACCGGCCGATTCCGCCGCCAGGACTGGCTCCTCTACATCCTCGCCGCTCTCTTCCTCGCCCGCTTTATCTACCTCGGCGCAAGCTGACCGGCAATCTCAGAGAACCCTGAGCACCCCACCCTTGCGTCTTTCTTCTGCGCAAGGGTGGAACATCGCTAACGTATCAAGCCGGCTCGTCTCCCGAAACAGGCCCGCTCCCACGCATACCACTCAAGTCGGAAGCCTCCGTCACCACACCTGATTCATCCGCGCGCGTATACTCGTCCCCAAGGCAATCCACGCAATGGACCTATCTACAGTCTTCCTTCCGAATTCGCTCCAGAACGCCGCTATCCTCACCGTGATTCTCGCCTTTGCCGGCTACCTGGTGACCTTCTTGAGCACCAGGATGCTGGAGCGACGCCGCGACAAGCTGGACCTGGTCAACAAACGCCTCAACGAGTTCTATGGGCCGCTCTACGTCGCCTCGCAGGCTGGCAACATCGCCTACCGGTCGCTCCTGAAAAAGCAGGGCAAGACGCAGTGCCATCCCATCCGCGACGAGGAGATGAAGGAGTGGGTTCTATGGATGACCACCATCTTCATGCCCTTGAACGATATTCGCGAAAAAATCATCATTGAGAAGGCTTACCTCATCGTCGAGGAGCAAATGCCGCATTGCCTGCTCGACTTTGTGACCCACGTCAGCGGATACAAAGCAGTGCTGGCCAAGTGGGCCGAGGGCAACTACGCCGAGCGCCGCTCCACCATCGGCTGGCCTCCCGAGTTTGACGGCTACGTCGAGCGCTCCTACCAAGCCCTGAAAGCCAAGCAAACCCGGCTGCTGCATAGCTTCCCTTGGCGGATCTATCACCGCCTCGTCGACCATAAATGGCGTTGAGCCAGACAACAAAGCCCCGGCCGCAGCCAGGGCTTTGCTCTTCCAAAATTTTCCATCCAAAAAGTTCAACTCACCCTAGTACCGGTAATGCTCCGCCTTGTAAGGTCCTTCCACAGCCACGCCCAGATAGTCCGCCTGCTTCGGCGTAAGCGTGGTCAGCTTCACGCCGATCTTCTCCAGATGCAACCGGGCCACCTCTTCGTCCAGCCGCTTCGGCAGCACATACACTCCCACCTTGTAACTGTCGCGCTTCTCCCAAAGATCGATCTGCGCCAGCGTCTGGTTGGCAAAGCTGTTGCTCATCACAAAGCTCGGATGTCCGGTTGCGCATCCCAGGTTCACCAGCCGACCCTCCGCCAGCACAAAGATGCTGTGCCCGTCGGGGAACCTGTAATTGTCCACCTGCGGCTTGATGTTGAGCTTCTCCACGCCGGGCTCCTCGTTCAGCCGGTCCATCTGGATCTCATTGTCGAAGTGGCCGATGTTGCACACGATCGCCTGGTCCTTCATCCGCTTCATATGTTCGAGGGTGATGATGTCCACGTTTCCGGTGCAGGTCACGTAAATGTCCCCACGCCCCAACGTATCCTCGACCGTCGTCACTTCGAAGCCTTCCATCGCCGCCTGCAATGCGTTGATGGGATCTACCTCGGTCACAATCACCCGCGCGCCCATGCCCCGCATGGAGTGCGCACACCCCTTACCCACATCGCCATAGCCGCAGATCACGGCTACCTTGCCCGCCACCATCACGTCCGTGGCCCGCTTGATGCCATCCGCCAGCGACTCCCGGCAGCCATAGAGGTTATCGAACTTCGACTTGGTCACCGAGTCGTTCACGTTGATCGCCGGAACCAGCAGCTTGCCCTGCTCCAGCATCTTGTAGAGCCGGTGTACGCCCGTGGTCGTCTCCTCTGAAACCCCGCGCCACTCCTTCACGACCTTGTGCCAGTGTTGCGGGTCCTCGACATGCACCTTCTTCAGCAGGTCCTTGATCACCTGCTCTTCGTGGTTGCCTGATGGCGAATTTACCCAGCCATCGCCCTCTTCCAGCTCATAGCCCTTGTGGATCAGCAGAGTTGCATCGCCGCCGTCGTCCACAATCAGTTGCGGCCCCTTGCCGCCCTTGTGGTTCAGCGCCTGGTAGGTGCACCACCAGTAGTCTTCCAGCGTTTCGCCCTTCCACGCAAACACCGGAACCCCGGCCGCCGCAATCGCCGCCGCCGCATGATCCTGCGTCGAAAATATGTTGCAGCTCGCCCACCGGACCTCTGCTCCCAGGCTGACGAGAGTTTCAATCAAGACTGCCGTTTGAATCGTCATGTGCAGCGATCCCGTGATTCGCGCTCCGGCCAGGGGCTTGGCCGCCGCGTACTTGTTCCGGATCGACACCAACCCCGGCATTTCATGCTCGGCGATTGCGATTTCCTTCCGGCCCCAGTCCGCCAGCGCCATGTCGGCCACTTTGAATCCCAATTTTGTCGTTTCCACTGCGATCGTTGCCATTCAGATCCTCCTTATATCGTCAAATCGTGATATGTTGATGTGTATCAGAATCTCTTTCTGCCGTCAATTGGAAACTATGCCGTCCATTGTGAAAATCCTCCGCGTCGTGGCCGATCCCAACCGCCTCCGCATTCTGCTGCTTCTACGCGGCGAGGAGCTCTCTGTCGCCGAATTGCAGGAGATTCTCACCATGGGCCAGAGCACCATCTCAACCCATCTCTCCCAATTGAAACAGGCCGGCCTGGTGGAAGACCGCCGCACCGGCAAGAGCAACCTCTACAGGCTGGCGGCTGCGGACCCCACCATCACCGGCCTGCTCACCCAGGCCCGCGAAGAGATCCCTGAAGCCGCTCCGGATCAGGCAGCCATGCGCCGCGTTCTCAAAAAGCGTCAGGACAAGATGCGCAGCTTCTTTGACTCGGTAGCCGGCCGGCTCGGCCGCGATTACGTTCCTGGAAAATCCTGGAAGGGCGTGGCCGAAGCTCTCCTGCGCCTGATGCCTCCCATGGTCATCGCCGATCTGGGCGCGGGCGAGGGCGCCTTTGCTCTGCTGCTCGCCCAGCGCGCCAAAAAAGTCATCGCCGTGGATACCTCCGCCAGAATGATCGAAGTTGCCCGCGAGCAGGCCCTCCGCCACGGTATCGGCAACGTCGAATACCGGCTCGGCGACATGGAAGAACTCCCCGTCGACGATGCTTCCGTCGATCTCGTTTGGGTCTCCCAATCGCTCCACCACGCTCTGCATCCCGAGCGTGCCGTCCAGGAAGCTTGGCGTATCCTCAAGCCGTGCGGCCGCATCGTTATCCTCGATCTGGTCAAGCACCATTTCGAAGAAGCCCGCGAACTTTACGCCGACGAGTGGCTGGGCTTCAGCGAACCCGAATTGGAAGCAATGCTCGAAAAAGCCGGCTTCGCCAACGTGCAAACCTCAATAGTTCACAAAGAGCCTGAAACTCCGCAATTCCAGACCCTGCTCGCCGTCGGGGACAAACCCCTCTAACTCTTCCGCCCACAAACTGGGTGTTCCATTCTCGCGGCGTCTTTGTGTTTGCGCCAGGACGGGATAGATCCATTGATAGTTTTTATGGTCTTTTTTCCGCCTCCAGCAACATCCGCTTCCGCTCCACGCCCCACCGGTAGCCGGTCAGCGCACCGCTCACCCCCACCACCCGATGGCAAGGCACCACCAGCGCCACCCGATTCGTCGCGCACGCACGAGCCACAGCGCGCGTAGCTTTGGGATCGCCCAACTCACGCGCCAACTGGCTATAGCTCCGCGTCTCCCCCCGCGGAATCGCTCTGAGCGCCTGCCACACCCGCAATTGGAACGCAGTTCCGCGCAGGTCCAATGGCAACTGCGGCTCCTTACCCGGCCCCGGCTTGCCGCCCTGCCCGGCAACCACTCCAAGCGCTCTCTCCACCAGCGCCGCAAGCGCAGGATCGCGGCGCAAAATCGCCAGAGGAAACTCCTCGCGCAAGCTAGCCTCCGCTTCGGTCGCCGTAGCGGCCAAAGCCAGCCAACAAAGCCCGCGCGCGGTCGCTCCCACAACAATCCAACCATAGGATGAGGGCGCGGCAGCGTAGCCAATCTCCTCGCCCTGTCCGCCCTTGGCAAACCGCGCCGGCGTCATGCCCAGTTGCGCGCCAGCATACGCACGGCTCGACGACCCAAAACCAGCCTCATAAATCGCGTCCGTCACGTTGCCTCCCTGCTTGAGCGCGCCGCGCAGCGATCCCGCCCGCAGCGCGCGCTGGTATTGCAGCGGACTCACGCCAAGCTCCCGCTTGAACAGCCTCTGCACCGTGAACGGACTGAGCCCGGCCACGCGCCCCAACTCTACCAGCGGCAATGCGCGGTCAACATTCGCCTCAATATAGGCTCGAACCTTCTCCAGAGGGTTGCCGCACGCAGTGGTGGGCGTGCAGCGTTTGCAGGGACGAAACCCCGCCGCCCGCGCCTCCGCCGCCGAGCGAAAGAACCGCACGTTCCCCCGCAGCGGCAGCTTGCTCGCGCAACCGGGCCGGCAGAAAACTCCGGTCGTCGTCACCGCGTAGAAAAACGCGCCATCCGGGTCCCGGCTCAATACCTGACGCCACGCAACCTCAGGGTCGATTGCCGGCGCCAGTCCAAGCCTGCCGGTTTCTGCAAATTGGGATGCACTGTTCATGGCAATCATGGTCGCCCATCTAAGTCCCGCATGCTATCCGCTTCTTGCGTGCAATTCCGATTCTTTGGCCGCCCGCCAATGCGCTGGACGCCCCATCCTATTAAGGCGCGGTCTCTTCGCCCACCTGCGGAGCTTTCTTTTTCGCAGCAGGCTTTTTCTTGGCTTTCAACGGCGCCGCGTCAACCCCCAGAAACGCGGCCCAGCGTAACTCTGGCACCTGCGGAGCCTTTTTGGCCTTGGCGATGGCCAGGTCGGCCACTTCTTTGACTATCCACTCAAAGTTCGCCTGACCCACCGAGTGCAGGTCCGCGTCCGGCGCGGGGTTCATGAAGTCGATGGCATATGGAATGCCCTCCTCGACGGCAAACTCCACCGTGTTCAGGTCATAGCCCAGAGCGCGGCAGAGCTTGAGGGCATCCCGCTCGATGCGTTTGAGCAGCTTCTTCTTGTAGACCGGCGGATTCTGCACATACCGCTCCGCGTGCGGCTTGCGCGGGTCGTATGGCATGATGTGCACCTTCTTTTGCCCCACCACATAGCAGCGAAAATATTCAGTGAATTTCACCGCCTTCTGGTACATCATGCAAAGGTCGCGGGACTGGTCGTAGGCATGAAAGAACTCCTCGCGATTGTGCACGGGATGCACGTCGCGCCAGCCGCCTCCATCCACGGGCTTCAGAAACCCGTGTTCGCCGACATACGCAAACACCCCTTCCCAATCCAACGGATATTCCAGGTTCCGCATCGATTTGTCCGTAGTTCCCTCGGGCAACTGCTTATGGGGCAGAATCACCGTCGGCGGCACGGCCACGCCCAGCTTTGCGGCCAGCGTGTAGTTGAAGAACTTGTCGTCGGCCGACCACCAGAACGGATTGTTGACGATCACCGTTCCGTTGATTGCGGCGTGCTTCAGGTAGGCACGATAGAAGGGGATGTCGTGAGAGATGCGGTCCACGATTACCGAGTAGCGGGGCGCCTTGTCCGGATTGTCAAGATGCACGGCGCCAGTCTCAACAAATTCGGCTTGAATGCCATCGATGTTCCTGGCATTGATGTGCTCCACCAGTGCGCCGGGAAAGCTGTTCTCCATTCCGAACAGGATGCCGATCCTTTTCATGCCGCTTTGCCCTCCATGAGAAAACTCCGGGTGCACCGCGAGGGTCGCGCCGCGCGATATCGCTTCAAGTGTACGGCAGATTCCGATCGAAGCGCCCATCTGGAAAGTAACACGTCGGTTACCGCAAGCTGTGCGCAGGCGCGGCAATTCATTCTGTGAAAAAACGGCTGTGGCGTGTTGCAAAAAGAGGTTCTGCTTCGAGCCAGGTACTTACGTTTGAAGCAGTTGGGGCGTTGAGCTTTTTGCGCCATGATCCCCGGCATACTGACCCGGCGATGGCCCTGGATTATAATCGGCTGTCGCAAGCGCAGAGGCGGAACGAGTTGTCGGCTGGAAGCAGCCGGAAGTATTCCATGCACCCCAGGCCGCTGAAAAAGAATCATGTATAGGGGGAGGCAAGAGATGACGTACCGGGTATTGACGGTCAACAGGGAGTTTGGCAGCGGCGGCGGACGAATCGCGCAAACCATTGCGAATTGGCTCGGCTGGAAGTTGCTCGACCGCGACATCATCGACGCCATCGCCTACGCGTCTCATGTCGATGCGAATGTGGTCCGCCATTACGATGAGCACGTGGACTCATGGCTGCGCCGCATCAACCAGCAGGCCATGCGCTCGGCAGCCCTGGCCGCCGGACTCGAACTCGGCGAGAACTCAGTCTTCGATGCCGAGGAGATGGTGCAAATCTCGCAGAAGATCATTGAAAAAGCCCATTCCGAGGGCAATTGCGTCATCGTGGGCCGGGGCTCTCAGTGCGTCCTGCAGCACAAGCCCGACGTCTACCACGTCTTTGTTTACGCGCCGCTAAAACAGCGCATTCTGCGCCTGCGCAATCGACTGGAGAAGGGCGCCAACATCGAGCAGCGCATCCGCACCGTCGACGGAGAGCGGGCCAAATACCTGCAACAGTATTTCGGCAAGAGCTGGTGCAATATCCATCTCTATGACCTGATGATCTCTTCGCACGAAGACGAGGACTCGACTGCGCGCGTCATTCTTCAAGCCATGACAGGACAGGCGCAGCATCTGTGAGTCAGCAGGGCCGGGTAGCCCCGGCCTCGATTTTGAGACCAGAGGACAACACAGCCCTCGCCCCAGCGGTTCGCGGGCGACGGTGTTCTGCTCGGCATGCCTGCGCACCACCGTCCCGGCAGCGCGAACAGTCCCTACTCGCCTCGACTGGTCTGCGTACTCAGATAGCGCTCGTAGCCTAGCTCCGCGATCTGGTGCGACTGGGCTTCGAGCCAGTCCACGTGCTCTTCTTCCTCTTTGAGCAGAGCGAGAAAAAGATCGCGCGAGCCGTTGTCCTGTTCGTCACAGGCAATCCGGATGCACTCGTTGTACATGGCAACGGCATCAATCTCAAGTTTCAGGTCAGCCTGGATCATGGCTTTGACGGTGCCGCCAATCGACAGGGCCAACGGTTCCATGCTGGGCGTCCCATCGAGAAACAAGATGCGCTCCATAAGCCACTCGGCGTGTTTCATCTCGCCGATGGACTGCTTCTTGATCAGCTTGGCGAGTCGATCGTATCCCCAGTTCTCGCACATTTCGGCGTGAACGAAGTACTGGTTGATGGCGGTGAGCTCCTCGCGAAGCGCACGATTCAGTTGCTCAATGACCTTCGGATTGCCCTTCATGCCGAGCATTCTACAAGAGCCCGGACAGGCTTGTAATGGAAAATTCAAAGGCCGGATCGCCCTGTTCTCGCTTTCTGAGACATGGGGAATCCCAGTTCCATCCCGCCCCTTACCCAGCCAGCCTCTGCAACTGTCCCAGGTGGTTCAGGTCGTGGCCGGCCATGGTCTCCACAAGGGTCAGGAAGGTCATTGTGCCCCGCTCCGGGTGGGTGACGGGTCTGTCGGCCGCGGAGGGAAGCGCCGCGCCGATCAATCGCAGATTCCATCCCCGCAGAGCGGAAAACACGTCCAGCGCCTGCCTGGCCGGAACTCCTGCGTAGGTCGCAGCCCACTTTTCCTGGTCGAAGGGTTGAACGGTCGGAGCGTCCTCGGCCAGTGCCTGACGCAGCCGAAACGCAAACACCAGCTCGCAGTCAGCCAGATGACAGACGATCTCCGCCGCGCTCCACTTGCCGGAGGCGGGAGACACGGTAACTCTCTCCGGGCCGATTCGCTCAACGAGCCGGGCGATCTCCGCGGGGCTTGCGGCAAGGATGGTCTCCAGCGGCCGTCCGTCAAGAAAGCGATCATAGGGGTTGAGTTCGCTCATCGTTTCCTCCTCAGAGATATTCCTGCACCATGCGCTTCCAGGTGGGCCAGTCGTGCGCGTTATAGGAGTCCCACACGAAGAGCTTGTGGGGAATGTCCTTGGAACTCATGATCCGGTCGAGATTCTGGTTCTGGCCCAGACACTGATCGTCCCAGCCTGTAGCCAGCACATAAGTGTTGCTGCGGAAGTGGTCAAAGAACCAGGGATCGCCGAGGTTGGGCAGGTAGTCCATGGGCAGGTTGAAGTAGCAGTCCTGATCGTAGTAGCCGTGAAGAAAGTTCTTGAGGTTGAAGGCCCCGGACATGGACAGAAAGCCGGTAAACACGTCGGGATGGCGCAGCGCGATGTTGACCGCGTGGTAACCGCCAAAGCTGCAGCCGAGCGACACCAGGTGCGAATCCTGGTTCTTGAGCCGGATCAGGGGCACAACCTCGCTGAGCACGTAATCCTCAAACTGCATGTGACGGGCGATGCGCCAACGCGGGGGAACTTGCTTGTTGTACCAACTCTCCGAGTCCACGGCATCCACGCAGTAGATCTGCACCTGGCCGGCATCGATCTTGCCGGAGAGCGCGGCGATCATCCCGCGGTCTTCAAACTCGAAGAACCTTCCGCAGGACGTGGGAAACACAACCACGGGCAGGCCCGCATGGCCGAAGACAAGCAGTTCCATCTCCCTCTCCAGACGGCCGGAATACCACTTGTGATACTCCCGATTCATGCTCCCCCCAACGATTCGCCGTTCCCTGACCCGTGACCCCGGACCCCTGCTCTCTGAATATTGGAGAACTGCCAATTTCTTGATACTGTAACAGCCTGAGCTGGTGTTTTTTCGGCGCTTCCCACGGCTGCAAAGAAGACACAATAGAGGACCAAAGGGATTGAATCCGGAAAGCCAACCCCCTGAAGCACAATCGGGTTCGCTCGCGCCAAAGGGCTTGCTCTCGGACGGCGAAACCACGCCGCATCCCCGGCTCCGGCTTCACCGCGCCTTCCCCAGCATGTACCTGCCCGACAAACGGGATGTGATTGTCTACGTCCCGCCGGGCTATGATCAGCACCCGGAGCGAACCTACCCGGTGCTCTACCTGCAGGACGGCCAAAACCTCTTCGACGGTCGGACTTCGTTCATCCCCGGCCGTACATGGATGATGCGGGAGCAGGCCGATGCGGCCATCGAGGCCGGCGAAGTGGAACCGCTGGTCATTGTTGGCATCTACAACGCCGGAGACCGCCGGCTGGCTGAGTACACCCATGAGCGCGACTGGCAAATGGGCGGCGGAGAGGCCGATGAATACGGCCTGCTGCTGACCGGGGAGCTTATGCCCTGGATAGCCGGCCAGTACCGGGTGCGCCTTGAGCGCGAGTCGAACGGGCTGGGCGGATCTTCGCTCGGCGGCCTTGTTTCCCTTTACCTTGGCCTCCGTTATGCCACATGGTTCGGCAAGCTGGCCGTGCTCTCACCCAGCGTCTGGTGGAATCACAAGAGCATTCTGGGCCACCTGAACGAGCGCGCGCCGCAGATTTGGGAGCGTCCGCGGCTGTGGCTCGACGTGGGCGACCGGGAAGGCCGCCGCGCCCTGCAGGATGCCGAGCACTTGAACCGGCGACTCAAGGCCAACGGATGGCGCTCCGGCGAGACGCTGCACTTCGAGCGCGTCCACGACGGAAGCCACGACGAAACCAGTTGGGCGCGCCGCGTGCGGCCCATGCTGAAGTTTCTGTTTCCGGCAAGGACCGATCGCAGTACCTGAGATTGAGCGCTTTTCAGTTCCCCATCGATGAAGGATGTACCACGCGCCAGTTGGAGCTTCCGCCGGTTCCGTACCCGGCAGCCCATAGCCGCGAAGCCTTATCTTTTTTGAATTGTGCGAACCAGTTGACTCTTTTGAACATCCAAGTCTGGTTAGGCGTTTTCTTGACCAGGCCGGAAGGGGGCTTGAGAACCATGGCCAAATCTGTCCAATCACAAAGAACAACTGTGCTCAGCAACGTGTTCCAGGGGTATAGGGGACCAACTTTTGCCATCCGCTTGTGGGACGGATGGCGTTGGTGTTCGTCAGAAAACGAGAAGCCTGTCTGCACTATCGTCGTCCAGAACCCCAAGGCGCTCGGTTCGCTCATAGCCGAGCCCAGTGAACTTAGACTGGGAGAGGCATTCATCTGCGGCGATCTGGACGTTGAGGGGGATCTCTTTTCGGTCTTCTCCATAGGCGAACATCTCTTCGACCGTCCCCGCGGCCTGCGGCAGAAAATCGTCGAGAACGCCGCCGGGACGCTCTTCGGCCTGGGGCAATGGTTCAAGCACGGCTGGATCAATTCCCGCCGAAGAGACCGTGCCTCGATTGCGTACCACTACGATCAGCCAGTTGCCTTCTTTGAGCCGTGGCTGGGCAAGTCCTTTGCCTATTCCTGCGCCTACTTCCGCAGTCCCGATGACCCCATCGACGTTGCCCAGGAGCAGAAACTGGAACTGATCTGCCAGAAGCTCCGCCTGCAACCATTCGAGCGGTTCCTGGACATCGGTTGCGGATGGGGAAGCCTGGTGCTTCATGCCGCGGGCAGGCACGGCGCGCAGGCTGAGGGAATCACGCTGAGCCGGGAACAGGCTGAAACGGCAAAGCGCCGCATCCAACAGGCCGGACTGAACCGGAGTTGCGGCGTGGAGTTGCGCGACTACCGCGAGTTGGAAAACGGCCGTGAGCCGTTCGACAAGATTGCCAGCGTGGGCATGTTCGAGCACGTGGGCCTCAAGAATCTTCCCCGGTACTTCGGTATTGCGTACCGGCTGCTACGGCCCGGCGGCGTTTTTCTCAATCACGGAATTGCTCGCTCTCCCCTGGCTCCCATCCGGAAGAGTTCCTTCATTGACAGATACGTCTTTCCTGACGGGCATCTGGTTACACTTTCCGAGACACTCAACGCAGCCGAATCCCAGGGTCTGGAAGTGCGCGACGTTGAGAATCTGCGCGAACACTATGATCTGACCTTGCAGCGCTGGGTGGAGGGGCTGCGGCGTAACGCCGATACTCTCCTCAAGTACGTGCCAATCATGACCTACCGCATCTGGCTCCTGTATATGGCCGGCTCCGCCGCCGCCTTCCGCAGGGGTGCGATCAGCGTCTACCAGGTTCTGCTCAGCCGCCCGGATCATGGGAACAGCCACCTTCCTCTAACGCGCGACGACTGGTATGCCACAACCCATGCCGACCCAGGGGTCGCGGTGTAGCGACCCACCCAATCGAGAATTGACATCTGCGCGGCAGACTCCTACACTCCGCTGTTGCTGTGGCTCGCCTTTTTCTCCTCCGGATACGAAGGCCCCCAACCAAATCTCAAGAAAGAACGTGCGCGTTATGAATGGTCATGAACGAATCCTCGCGGTTGTGGGCGGAGAAAAGGCCGACCGCCTTCCCTGCATGCCAATCACGATGATGTTTGCCGCGGATATTCTCGGAGTCAAGTACCAGCCGTATTGCCGCGATCACCGGATCATGGTGGATGCGCAGGTGAAGACAGCGGAGATGTTCGGCCTGGACTATGTTTCCACAATCTCCGACCCCGCCCGCGAAGCCAGTGATCTGGGAGCTCATATCCTATGGTCTGACGACCAGCCGCCGGCCATCATCGAGGACGAGGCTCTGTTTGCGGATAAGTCAGTTCTTGCCGGGATGGAGCCCCACGATCCCCTTCCCGGCGGACGCATGGAAGACCGCGTTCGGGGCATCGAGCTGCTGCGCAAACGGGTGGGAGAGAAGTTGTTCGTCGAGGGGTGGGTGGAAGGCCCTTGCGCCGAGTCTGCCGACCTGCGTGGAATCAATCGCCTGATGATCGACTTTTCCGACGATCCGGCATTCGTCCAAGACCTGTTCGCCTTCACGGTGGAAACGGCGATCCGTTTCGCCTCAGTGCAGATCCAGGCCGGGGCAGACATCATCGGGATCGGCGATGCGGCGGCATCGCTGGTGGGTCCGCGCATCTATAACCAGGTGGTGTGGCCTTGGGAGAAAAAGCTGGTGGACTCCATCCACGCCATGGGCGGAAGGGTTCGCCTGCACATCTGCGGTAACACGCGCCGCATCCTCGACGGCATGGGCAAGCTGGGTTGCGAGATCGTGGATATCGACTATCCGGTACCCATGGATCAGGCGCGCAGCCAGACCGGCCCGCAACAGACGCTGACAGGGAACCTGGACCCCGTGAGAGACGTGCGCAACGGCTCCCCGGAAACGATTACGCAGTCGCTCGAAACATTGCGGCAACAGGCAGGCGCGCGATGGATTGTGGCTGCCGGGTGCGAGATTGTGCGCGATACCCCTCACGACAACTTGCGCGCCATGGTCGAGTTTGCTCAGACCCACGCAGTCAGTGAGATCGGGTGAGTTCGCTCCAGCGAGCCGCGACAGGACTTCCATTTGCCTCAACCGCCCACTTTCGGCGATACTTAGGTGTTGTGTCTTGCGCGGCTGGGCACTCTCGCTTGGCCCCTTGTTTGGCGGGTCGAGCTTGAACCAGGAGTCCGCCAGCCTGAAAGACCCCCAAAGACCGGGGTTGCCGCGGACGGGTCTTCGTCCGTGGGGTGAAAAGACCGCAACAGAGCATTGGATTTCGAAAGGAACCGTATCGCCGTGGTGATGATTCGTTTGGCGCGCGTTGGCGCCCGCAAGCAGCCCTACTACCGCATCGTGGTCATTGAGAAGGACCGCGCCCGCAATGGCCGTTCGATCGAGGTCGTCGGCACCTACAACCCCCGCACCAACCCGGCCACGGTCGACCTGAAGCACGAGCGCATCGCCTACTGGCGCGGCCAGGGTGCACAGCTCTCCCCCACCGTCGGAAAACTGGTGGCCAAGAACCCGGCGCAGGCCCCCATTGCGGAACCTGTCTTGACTCCTGTCTCGACTCCGGTCCCGACTTCGGTCGAGACGCCACTCGAGGCCTGATTTCGTTTGCTCCTCCCCACCAAGGGCCTTCCCCGGACGGTATTCATTGACGAGTGCGCGGGCATCCTGTGATGGCAGCCACACAATTGCTGACGGCGATATGCGTGTGCTGATACTATTCGCGCACCGATCCAATTCGCCATTTTTTGAACTCATCCGGTCAGGGGCAAGAACATGACCCAACACGATATGGTCGCAGTAGATGAACTGGTCCGTGAGATTGCGCGGGCCTTGGTGGATGAGCCGGCAGCCGTGGAAGTGAAATCCATGGACCGGGACGACAACACGGTTCTCAAGCTCCGGGTTGCGCCCCAGGACGTGGGGAAGGTCATCGGCAAGCAGGGGCGAACCGCCCGCTCGGTACGCACCATTCTGGGCGCCGTCAGCATGAAGCTGCATCACCGCTACACGCTTGACATCCTGGAAGAAGACGACGAAGTCTAGCGTGGCTGCGGCTCATGCGTCCGGCTCGGCCCGGAGGCAGGAATGACCGACCAGGAGCAATGGGTCTGGCTGGCCCGCATTCGCCGCCCGCAGGGGCGCAAAGGCGAGGTCTTCGCCGAGATTCTCACCGATTTCCCTGACAAATTTGCCTCGCGCCGCCGGCTGTGGCTTTTGGCCGAGGGTGCGTCGAGCACTGCCCCGCGCGAAGTGGAACTTCGCGCCCATTGGCTGCACAAGGGCGGCGTGGTGCTGCACTTTTCCGGCATCGACTCGATCTCTGCCGCCGAATCACTCAGCGGAAAAGTGGTCGCGATTCCCCGCGCGGAGCGGGCCGCTCTGGCTGAGGACGAGGTGTACATCGGCGACCTGATCGGCTGCTCGCTGGTGGATGTGGCGGGTGATGCGCCTGTGCCCGTGGGCCAGATTGAAGACGTAGACCGCACAGCCGGCCCCGTCGCCCTGCTGGTGGTGCGCGGCGCGGCAGGCGAGGTTCTGATTCCCTTTGCCAAAAGCTACCTGCGCGCCGTAGACCTTGAAGCGAAGCGCGTGGAAATGGCCCTCCCCGAAGGGCTGACGGACCTGAACGCACCGGCAAAACCCTGAAACCCGATCAAACGGCTTGAGCAGGCAATCCTTCAGAAAGCCTGCTTCGATCGTCGAAATGGATGCATATGCAATTCGAGATTGTCACCATCTTTCCCGGCTTCTTTTCGAGCATCTTCGAGAACGGGATCATGCGCCGGGCGTTGGCGGAAGGGCTGATGACGGTGAATGTCCACGATCTGCGCAACTATACGCATGACCGGCACCGCACCGTGGATGACCGTCCCTTCGGTGGCGGTGAAGGGATGGTCCTGAAGCCCGAACCCCTGGCCGAGGCGCTGGCCGCGCTGGACATCGAGGCTAAGGCAGCCCGGCAGGCGGCGGACGACGACGCGGCGCGCTCGCGCGTCATTCTGCTTTCAGCCCAGGGCCGCCCATTTACCCAGGCATTGGCACGCGAGTTCGCCACCCTCGACCGCGTAGTTCTGCTCTGCGGCCGCTATGAGGGCGTGGATGAGCGCATCAACCAGCTCTACTGCGATATGGAGCTGTCAATCGGCGACTACGTCTTGAGCGGAGGCGAACTGGCCGCCGCCGTGGTCATCGACGCAGCCATGCGCCTGATTCCCGGCGTGCTGGGCAACGAGGCCTCAGGCGAGTTTGAGAGCTTCGGCGTGGCTGACGCCGAAATCACCACGGATTCGGAAGGCGTTCCGCGCTCACAGCACGGCGCCGGAGGCCTGCTGGATTATCCCCACTACACCCGTCCGGCGGAGTTCGGTGGCCTGCGAACGCCAGAGGTTCTTTTGAAAGGCGACCACCAACAGATTCGCCGCTGGCGCCGCGAGCAGCAGTTACGCAAAACGCTGGCCAACCGGCCGGACCTGCTTGCCCATGCAGAACTAAGCGGCGAGGACAGAAAATTTCTGGAATCGATTTGGGGCGAGAGCCGCTAGAGCGGTTCCGCCTGGCGCATTCGGTGTTGTTTTAGCGAGCTAATACCGTGGAAGCCGGAAGAATTGAGACAAGGGCTGACGCTTCCCATCACGAGAGACTTTTCGACCTGTTTTTGTTGGATTTCTGTGAAATAACCTATTGATTCTGAATTGGTTATTCCCTATTCATCTCACACTTCACAGTTTCACAGCCGGAAGAGGGGGGGGTAGGGGGTGGAGTCCCGCGTGGTGGGGAATGCGTGCGGGGTTCCAGCAAAATTCTGCGTCGATTTGCCCCTCCCTGGGCGCGGGTTCTCTATTGACCATTGTGCGCCGGGGGATGGCTATTTTCTGCAAAAGCGCAGACACCGGCCCATGCTACTGGAACGGCTTCACGGGCGCAGGCTGTTCCGCACCCACCTGCCCCACCGAGATCGCGGCGACGAAGAAGTTTTCTCCAACCGTAGGACAACCGGCCAAACGGCGCAACATGGCCAACTGGCCCACATGGGTCAGCGCGTCGGCCACCGGCCCCTGAAACAGCCTCTCAATCGGCGCGTGGAGCGGCTCCGCCGAGGCCAGGTACTCATCAAAGGCGCGGAGCGAGGCAAAAAAACGCCGCTGCTCATCGGCCCAGGCCAGTGGCGGGGCATTACGCCAGCGCTGCTTGCCTTCGGCCATGCTCAGCGCCCAATCGAACAGATCGCCCATGTGGGCCAGAATCTGCACCGGCTGGCGACCGGCGCCGTCAAAACCGGCAAACTCGTCCGGGGCGCCATCCAGAGATCGGGCGGCGCGATAGGCCACGGTGGCCAGCGTGTGACGCAGCAGTTCTCGTTTCTCGTCCATACTCGAAAACTATAGCTTACGAGCGCCGCCACGCACCGTACTGGCGCGCTAAATTAGGCACGCAAACCTGTTCTCTGCTAAACTTGAAATTCTGAGTTCAACCGCAGGAAACCACTATGTCCATTCATCCCGTAATGCAGCGCTTGGCAGACAAGCTCAAGCGTACCGACCTCCCCGAATTCGTGCCCGGCGACCAGATTCGCGTCCAGGTGAAGATCAAGGAAGGCGATAAGGAACGCTTGCAGGCCTTCGAAGGTCTGGTTATCGCCATTAACAAAGGCGCTCAGGGCACGTTTACCGTGCGCAAAATGAGCTTTGGCCAGGGCGTCGAGCGCATCTTTCCCTTCAACTCCAAAGTCATCGACAAGATCGAGAAGATCCGCAGCTACAAGGTGCGTCGCGCCAAGCTCTTCTACATTCGCGGACTGCGCGGCAAGGCAGCCCGTTTGAAGGAAGTGGACCGCGCCACCGGCAAGGTCCGCGCTTAAACGGGCCCAGAAACCGTTCCATCAAAACCCCCAGCCCATACGCTGGGGGTTTTGCTTTGCACACCGCGCTCTTTCACCAAGACACTGTGCCTCATCCGCACTTTCTTATAGGCAAGAAGCGGATTCCGCCGCAGCTCCTGGCGAGATGCGCGCCGCACCTCGCACCAACCCCGCAGGTTTCCTATACTGACAGCATGGCTAAAACCCTGGTCTGCGGTTGGACGCTGGAAGAGGCAGCGCGCAAGCGCGGCGCGCGCCGCATTGCCGGGCTTGACGAGGTGGGCCGGGGACCCCTGTTCGGCCCGGTGGTGGCTGCAGCGGTCATTCTTCCACGGGGCTGCCATTTGCAAGGCCTCACCGACTCAAAGAAACTCTCTGAAAAAAAACGCAACCAGTTTGACGTGGAGATTCGCGCGAACGCCGTTGCCTGGGCTATTGCCGCCGTGGACGCCGAGACCATCGACCGCATCAACATCCGCCAGGCCTCGCTTCTGGCCATGCGCCGCGCCGTTCAGCAACTGGCGCTCAGCCCGGACTTTCTGCTCATCGACGGCCGCGACACCATCGACTGGGACTGCCCGCAGCAAGCCGTCATCCAGGGCGACGCGACCAGCCTCTCTATCGCCGCAGCCAGCGTGCTGGCCAAGGTGCACCGCGACCGCCTGCTCGTCGAGTTCGACAGCCAGTTCCCCGGCTACGGCCTCGCCAGCCACAAGGGCTACTGCTCACCCGAACACCTTGCCGCCCTCGCCCGTCTGGGACCGACTCCGCTGCATCGCAAGAGCTTTCACCCGGTCGCGCAGACGGTTCTGCAATTCGATTGAGGCAATTTGCCGCGACACAATCAGGCCGCAACCGTCCGTACCCGCACCTTGCGGCGTTGATTCCAGGCCAGCACAGGCCGCGCCAGCAGCAGCACCGCGAGAATCACGGTCATGGTCAGCGGGGCCAGCACGCCCGGCTTCACCTGCCACCAGTAGTGAATGACTCCGCAGACCGCGGCCACGTACACCAGCTTGTGCAGCCGGTTCCAGCGCTTGCCGCCCAGCTTGCGAATCGCCCAGTTGGTGGAGGTCGCAGCCAGAGGCAGAAGCAGGAGCCACGCGGCCACGCCTATGGTGATAAACCGCCGCTTGGCAATGTCGGCGGCCATGGCGTTGACGTCGAAGCCCGCGTAAAGCGCGACATACGTCAGCAGATGCAGCGTGGCATAGAAGAACGCAAACAGCCCCAGCAGACGGCGGAATTTGATGAGCCAGTTCAACCGCGGTGAGAGCCGGCGCACCGGCGTAATGGCCAGCGAAATGGTGAGCAGCCGCAGCGTGGCCAGTCCGGTGGCAAAGGTGATGGTCGCCGTCGGGTCCGCGCCCAGGTTGTTGGTCACGGCGCCATAGACCAGCCGGCCCAGCGGCCAAAGGCAGGCCAGCCAGGTCATCGTCTTCAGCGGGATGAGTATCGAGCGGTTCATCGTTAGCAAGTTAGCAAATCAGCGGGTTAGCTAGTCAGCAAGTTAGCAAGTCAGCAGGTCAGATCGCGGCTTGACACACATCGAGGAGCTGGCGACCGGTCCCTGTTCCCGGCTTCAGATATATTTTCTGAGGTCCATCCCGTTATACAACGAAGCCACCTGATCGCCGTAACCGTTGAACATCAGGGTCGTCCGTCGTTGCGCGTAAAACGGCTGGCCGATGCGCCGCTCGACCTTCTGGGTCCAGCGCGGATGATCCACGTTGGGGTTCACGTTGGAGTAGAAGCCGTACTCGTTCGGCGCCAGCTCATTCCACGTCGTCGTCGGCTCCTTGTCAAGAAAGCGCACGGCAACAATCGATTTGGCAGACTTGAAGCCGTACTTCCACGGCACCACAATCCGCAGCGGTGCGCCGTCCTGGTTGGGCAGCACTTCACCATACAACCCAAACGCCAACAACGCCAGCGGGTGCATCGCCTCGTCCATCCGCAGCCCTTCGGAATACGGCCAGTTGATTGTCGATTCCGACGCCCATTTCTCAACATGCTTATCGTAATAGGACAGAAACTGCACATACTTCGCCGTCGATAGCGGCTCGCACTGCTTGATGAACTCCGACAGCGAGTAGCCCACCCAGGGAATCACCATGCTCCAGGCCTCGACGCAGCGATGACGGTAGACACGATCTTCCAGCGGGCGCAGCTTGAGCAGGTCCTCGATATCGAAGGTCTTCGGCGTCTTCACCTTGCCTTCCACGCGCACGGTCCACGGCCGTGTGGGCAGGACGCCGGCGTTCTTTGCCGGATCGTCCTTGTTCACGCCAAACTCGTAAAAATTGTTGTAATGGGTGATGTCTTGAAAGCTGGTCAGTTCCTCGCCCGTTGTGGTCAGCGGGCTCTTCACCGTCTGTAGCCTGGTTCCGGCCAGCGCGCCGATGCGGGGCTCAAACACCTCGGCCAGCCGCTCTGCGCCCAGCGCAGCCGCGCCCGCAGCCGCCACGCCGGAGAAAGCGCCGCGCAGAAAGCGGCGACGGTTCAGGTACTGGTCTTTGGGGGTAATGGCCGAAGAGGGAATGTCAGGCGGTTTGCCAATGAGCATACGTTGACCTCGCGCGCAGAAAATCTGCAGTTGCACACATTAGATACGATTGGGCGCATTCCCGTTACAAGATACGTTCCAGTATGTTCATTTGGATTGCGCCAGACAAAAATCCATCTTCGAGGCTTGGGACAGCACAGATTTCAATGCGCGTCCGGCTGTCCCGCCCCACTCCGCGCAAAGGGCCACTGGCCCAGCCTCCGCGCCCGCACCAGGTAAATAAGCGTGCCGGAGGCCGCGATCCCCGCGGCTACGGCCAGCCCGCCCAGCGCGTGACTGCGGTTCAACAGGATGAACAGGAATCCGCCCATTGCCACCAGCGGCGGCAGCGGATACAGCGGCATTTTGAATGGGCGCTCCAGTTCCGGCCTCTGCACCCTCAGCAGCATCACGCCCGCCTGCTGCAGAAAGAATTGCAGCAGGATGCGCGTAATCACCAGCATCGTAATCACCTGCGCCAGCGAGAAGAAGCAAAAGCAGGCAGCCACCAGCCCCAGGGCAACCAGCGACCGGTGAGGAATGCCATGCTTTGGGTGAACGGCAGCCAGGAAGCGGAAATAATTGCCGTCGCGCGCAGCAGCGTAGGGCACGCGCGAGTAACCCAGCAGCAGCGAGAAGACTGATGCGAAGGCCGTCCACACGATGAGGGCCGCCATCAGGCGGCCTGCCGCGCGGCCGAAAGCGGACTGCGCAATCTCAGCCACCAGTTGCAGCCGGACCGTCGCATCAGCAGCGGCATGGGAAGCAGCCTCGCGCATCGATGGCAGTGCGGCCAGGTTCATGGCCACATAGAACGCTGAAACGAACAACACTGAGAGCAGAATGGCGCGGGGAATGGTCCGCTCAGGCCGGCGAACCTCGCTGCCCAGAAAACAGATGTTGTAGTAGCCCCAATAATCGTAGGTTGTGATGAGCGTAGCCTGCGCCAGTCCGCCCAAAGCCACGGCCACGGACTGCGCAGGAGAGACCGGCATGTGCCAGCCGCCCATAGCCGCCGCATGGGAAAAACCGGAGGTAATGACTCCGGCAATCGCCGCCATGACCCCGGCAAACAGCACCCATGCCAACCGCGTCACCTGACTCAAATTTCTATAGAGCAGCGCCGTCACTAGCAGGCAGGCGCCGGCAGCGGCAAAATTCGCGTAGTGCAAGGCGGGCAAGGCGGCAAGCGGAGCCTGTTCCAGCCCCGGCCAGAACCACGCCAGAAAGCTTGAGAGCCCAATGCAGCCCGAAGCGATGGCCAGCGGCGCCGAAAAGCTCAACTGCCAGACGTAAAGAAAGCTGAGCCAGTTGCCCGCGCGATCGGGCCCATAGATTTCGCGCAGAAAGGCATACGAGCCGCCCGCCCTGGGAAACGCAGCGCCCAGTTCCGCCCACACAAGCCCGTCGGCCACGGCGATGGCCGCCCCCAGCACCCACGCCCACACGGAAAGCCGGTAGCCTGCCGCGGCGATCACCAGCGGCAGCGTGATGAACGGACCTACGCCGATCATCTCCAGCATATTGAAGAGAACGGCGGAGCGAAGGCCGATGCGCCGCTGGAGAGTTGCGCCACTTGCGGAGATGGAGGAGGGCGGGGTCATGAGGCTAAGGCGCTCACCGGATTGTACACTGACGGCAACCATGATTTTTCCCGAGAGAGTTCAACGAGCAGTGGTGAGCGCGGCCCTGGCGGGGCTGCTTTTGGCAAGCGCAAGCTCCCTTCGCCTGGCTGGGCAAGAGGCGATGCCGACACAGGAGCCCGTGCTGCATTCCTTTGCCGAGCCCAGCGAGATTGCGCTCCCCTTACCCGAAAACCGCGGCCAGGCAGCGCTCGAACAATCTCTGAAGCGCCTGCAAACCACCGCCAGCCTGATGATGATCGTGGCCCACCCCGACGACGAGGACGGCGCGCTGCTCACTTATTTATCCCGCGGCCTGGGCGTACGCTGCACGCTCCTCACCCTGACCCGCGGCGAGGGCGGACAGAACGCCATGTCCGCCGAGAGCTACGATGCACTGGGCCTCATCCGCACCAATGAATTGCTGAAAGCCGGCGAGTTCTATGGCGTGAAACAGCTCTGGGGCACCGAAGTGGACTTCGGCTTCTCAAAAACTCAGGAAGAGGCATTTGCCCGCTGGGGTCACGACCGCGTGCTCTATGACGCCGTGCTGGCCGTGCGCCGCGAACGG
This sequence comes from uncultured Occallatibacter sp., assembly GCA_964571165.1. Taxonomy (GTDB): domain Bacteria; phylum Acidobacteriota; class Terriglobia; order Terriglobales; family Acidobacteriaceae; genus Telmatobacter. The sequence goes on from CAZNAW010000025.1 coordinate 36,890, forward strand.
CCCCAGATCATTGTCTCCACCTTTGTCGGCGGAATTACGGACGGCCACGGGCACCACCAGGTCTCCGGCGAGATAGCGCAGGAGGTGTTCAAGGCCGCCGGCGACCCCCATGTTTTCCCCGAGCAGTTGAAAGACGGCCTGCAACCCTGGCAGCCGCTGGCCGTCTACTCCATGGTTCCGTTCGCTCCCGTCACCGACAAAGGCATGTTCGACTACGCCACCGGCAAATGGGCTCCGGCGCGCTTCCGGAACTACGTCACCGGCGAGTGGACCACCGGCGTACCCCCAACCGACGTGACCGTCCCCGTGGGCACGCTGGACCCGGTGCTGGGACGCAGCTATGTGCAGATTGCGCGCCAGGGCTGGGGTGAGCAGAAGTCACAGAACGGCGGCGCGAATCCAACGCTCAGCGGACCGGCATCCTCCACCTATCACCTTTGGGACGTCGCGCAGGCGGCAAAGGCTCCAGCCACGACAAACGCGAGCGATGGGGATTTCTTTCACAACAAGAAGGTCAACATCGACATCAGGGTTGCGGGCTTGACCAGACTGGTGAAGGGCACGGCTCCCGATTGGCTTGCGCAGAGCCTCGACCAGATCGACGCGAACCTGAGAGGGTTTGCCTTGCAGTGGCGGGGCCAAAACAGCATTGCGGCGGCACGCGTTCTGGCGACAATCTACCGGAAGACCCTTATTCTGCGAGCCAATGTAGCGGCCAGCAATCTGGACGCCGAAGCCAAAGCCGGACTGCTTCTGGAACTGGACGCCAAGATCGACGAATTTCAGTCCGCGCTGAAAGATTTGCTCGGCCTGGACCTCGTAGCCTTCACCACCAAGGCAACCAACGTACAGGGCGGCTCGTCCAGGGGCAGCTCAGCCGACGAGACTCCCCGCAGCGTGACACCGGGCGAGGAGTTCCGCGTGAGAGTGCACACGGCGCAAGCCACGACCGAGACGCGCCTCAGCCAGGTGTGGTTGCAGAGTCATAGCGGCGCTCCGTGGAAGATCGAGGATACGGCAGGGCCAGTTGAACCGGCGGCCGCAGCGGATCCCGCAAGCGACCGCATATTCCGCGTTCAGGCAGCGGAAGACGCCGAACCCACCCAGCCCTACTTCACCCGGCCCTCAATCGAGCAGCCTTATTACGACCTCACCCGGCTGGAGTTTCGCGAGAGGTCTTTCGCTCCCTGGCCGCTGGCAGCCTGGGCTGAGTTCACCTTTGATGGCCTGCCTATCCGCATCGGCCAGACGGTCCAGACCATGCAGCGCGTCCTCGGCCCCGGCGGCATCTACGAACCGTTGGTCGTCACGCCCACCATCGGCATTCGCATCGACCCCGAGGCACGCATTTTGCCGCTGGACGGCTCGGCCCTCCCTGTTCGCGTAACCGTGCATGCAGAAGCCACCGCTGAAGGCACAGTCGATCTGAAGCTCCCCACCGGATGGACTTCTCAACCGGCTGAGGCCCATTTCCATCTCGGTAGCGCGGGCGACACACAGCCCATCCTGTTCTCTGTAACCCCGGCAGCCAGTGAGACAGGGGCTTACAATTTGCAGGCCGTTGCCCATTTCGGCGGCCGCAGTTACCAGTCCGGCTGGCAGAGTGTGGGCTACGCGGGTCTGCGACCCTACAACCTTTACAAACTCGCCCAGCTCAAGACCCGCAAAGTGGATGTGAAGCTGGCGCCCGGTTTGCGCATTGGATACGTGATGGGCACCGGCGACCTGGTGCCGGAAGCAATCGAGGGGTTGGGCGCCGTGCCGCATCTGTTGACCGCCGCTGAACTGACCGCAAGCGATCTCTCCGCGTGGAACGTGATCGTGATCGGCATTCGCGCCTACTCCGTGCGCCCAGAATTGGCCCTACTCCAGCCACGGCTCCAGGAGTTTGTCGAGCGCGGCGGTACCCTGATCGTCCTGTACCAGAGTTCTACCTTCCCTGCTCCTTTGCCGCTTGCCATGGGCCGGACACCGGAACGCGTGGTGGACGAACAAGCGCCCGTCAAACTTCTCGACCCCGCCAATTCTCTATTCACCGGGCCCAACCGCATCACCGCTGCCGACTTTGACGGCTGGGTCGAGGAGCGCGGCCACTCCTTCCTCGACACCTGGGACCCCGGTTATACCGCGCTTGCTGAAACCGCCGACGCGGGCCAGGACCCGCAACGAGGCGGCCTGCTGGTCGCTCATCCCGGCAAGGGGACTTATATCTATACTGCGTTTGCACTGCATCGCCAGCTTCCCGAGTTAGTGCCGGGAGCTTACCGGCTGCTAGCCAACTTACTTAGTGCAGGCAGGAACGAGACAAAATGAGGAGATCGGGCGCAAGTCCAGCACGCATAGGCTTTGCAGTTATTCATATTAAAGGAGTGTTAATTATTTGCCACTTAGTTGAATTGCGCGCGACTTGCATGGAAGTTAGCTTTGTTAAAAATATGTAAATTCGTCAAATATTCATCAAAATCTGCGAGTCTTGTTAACGGAAACGGTCAAGGATATCTCCGCCTGTGGAGATCATTCCTTGACGCTCAATGTTCCAACTGCATTCCAAATCGGAAAGAGCTTGGCTTTCTATGCAAGGTTTCTCCGGATGCAGAAACACTGAGCGTTCGCAATGCAGTGAGCGCAGCCACATCCAATCTGATTTGAGAGGAAAAAGAGAGGCCCAATGAATTTCAAACTTAAAACTGCCGCAGTCGCATTGCTGGCAGCCAGTCTCGTTGCCTCATACGCATACGCTGAGGATGCAACACCCCCAGTGAAGAAGCATGTTGCAGCCAAGAAGGCCAAGAAGGCCGAGGCACCCAAAGTCGAAGACCAGATTCAGTCTCTGCGCCAGGAATTGCAGGAGCAGATCAACAGTCTCAAGACCAACCTGGCCGACAAAGATGCCCAGTTGAAGCAGGCGCAACAGGCGGCGGCCGATGCCCAGGCGGCAGCGGCCAAGGCCGAGGCGGCGGCCTCAGCCCAGCAGCAGGCAGTTAGCGACAACGCGGCCGCCGTCACCACGCTGCAAGGCACGGTCACCGATCTGAAGGCCAACCAGACATCGCTGGCCACCACAGTCTCCGATGAGACCGCCAAGATCAAGAAGGAAATCAGCAATCCCGGCGTTCTTCACTACAAGGGCATCTCCATCACGCCCGGCGGCTACGCGGCGGCTGAAACTGTCTTCCGCACCAAGGCCACCGGCGGCGATATTCCCACCGCTTTCAGCTCTCTTCCCTACGAGGGCGCGGATGCCTATTCGCTCAGCGAGTTCTACGGCAGCGCTCGCCAGTCGCGCCTCTCCATGATGGCCGAAGGCAAGACCAACTGGGGCACCCTGCGCGGCTACTATGAGGCTGACTTCCTGGGCACCGGCATCTCCTCCAACAACAACCAGTCCAACAGCTACGTTCTGCGCCAGCGCGTCATCTGGGGGCAGGCCGAAACCAAGAGTCACTGGGCCTTTACCGGCGGACAGTTGTGGTCCCTGGCTACCGAAGACAAGAAGGGCATTTCCAATCTCTCCAGTGACATCCTTACCCCGCTGACCATAGACCCGAACTACGCCACGGGCTTCGTCTGGACGCGGCAGTACGGCTTCCGCATTACGAAGACCTACAACAAGGCAGCCTTCGGCTTTGCCGTTGAGAATCCGCAGCTCCTCTACACCGCTTCGCTGGCCGGCAACACGCCTTACGCGGTGCTCGGCGCCGCCGGCGCCAACGGCGGAAACTACAACGCCGCCATCAGCGCCAGCAGCACCACGGTCTATCTGCAGAATGTCGAGAATCAGACGAGTTACACGGCCGATGGTTCTGCAGTGCAACTCGCCGTACCTGTTTACAACACGCTGGTTGCCAACGCCAACGTGGCCAACATCTCCTTCAACCATGCACCGGATATGCTCTTCAAACTCGCTCTCGATCCAGGCTGGGGCCATTATGAAATCTTCGGCATCGCCAGCTTCGCGCACGAGACGGTCTATCCGGGCGTAACCACCAACAGCGTGAAGTACGGCGGCAAGGACGCTTACGGAGTTGCAATCACTGACATCGAGACGGGCGCGGCTCCCACGGTGCTCACCTACGCTGGCGCCACGGGACCGTTGGCGGCATCTACCTCAGCCGGTTCATATGTCAACAGCATCGTTCTCGGCGGCGTGGGCGGCAGCCTGCGCGTTCCCCTGGTGAAGAACAAGCTCGACTTCGGCGTCAAGGGTCTCTACGGACCCGGCATGGGCCGCTACGGCGACTCCACGCTGGCCGATGTTACCTCGGATGCCACTGGCAATCTGGCTCCCATCCACAACGCCAGCGGCCTGTTCACCCTCGAGTCCACACCCACTCCTCGCCTGACCTTGTACTTGAACTACGGTGGCGATTACGCCGGGCGTGCGGACTTCGGCACCGGCAGCACCGTTGCTTCAACGCTGGGTTCGCCGAGTGCGTACTTCTGCCCAACCACGGCAGACGCCTTTGCCTGCACCAAGACGCCGTCCGCTGCTGACTTTGAAGCCGGCGGCAAGTGGGGCGGTCACTGGGCTACGCCGGCCGCAGGAACGGTCCCGGTAGGTTATGGTTCGCGGCTGGCTGTTAACTCAAGCTGCGATACCGTCGCTTCCCCCGGCTACAACTCCGGCAGCTCGAATGGCTTCCTTCCCGGCAGCCCCAGCAGCAGTACCTGCACCGGGCAATCCCGCGACGTGCAGGAAATCACCGGCGGCTACTGGTATGACATCTACAAGGGCGACCACGGCCGCCTCCGCCAGGGCATCCAGTACGGCTATGCGGTCCGTGAAGGCTGGTCGGGCGCGCCGCTTTCTGCGGGCAGTGCAGGTCTCGGCGCCAAGGGCATCGACAATATGTTCTGGACCACCTTCCGCTATTACCTCCCTTAACCCGCGAAGCTTCAGCTTTGCTCACAACAGAAAGGGCAGCCCGCAATTCGGGCTGCCCTTTCTGCTTTTTCCCTCTGGTGCTTGTCTGCCTAATCAAGAATCAATGGGCTCTCATGCATTGCCGTTGACCGGCGAAGCCCCTTCCTTCAACGTCTCAAGAACCAATGAAAGCGCGTGTTCCCAATCCGGCATGCGCACCCCAAATGTCTCTTCCAGTCGCTGGCACGACAGGCGTGAGTTGGCCGGGCGCTGGGCGGGGCGTGGAAATTCGCTCGTCTTGATCGGAATCAGGTTCGGCACCGGGGTTCCAAGGCTCTCAGCCGATCTGGTCAGCAAAGCTTTCGCAAACCCGTACCAGCTTGTTGCGCCCGCGCAAGTCAGGTTGTAGATGCCGCTCCGCCCTTGCAGCCCGCCGCCTGCGGGAGCCAGCAGTTGCGCCAGAATATTGGCTGTGCCTTGAGCAATACATTCACTTGAAGTTGGAGCGCCAATCTGATCATCCACAATTCGCAACTCCTCGCGCTCCCTGGCCAGGCGCAACATGGTCAACAGAAAGTTGCCGCCGCGCGACCCATAAACCCAACTGGTGCGCAAAATGAGAAAATTGCCGCCGGCCGACTGGATAGCCTGGTCGCCCGCAAGCTTGGTCCGGCCATAAACATTCAACGGATTCGGCGTGTCGGTCTCAACATAGGAGCCCTGCTTTGTGCCATCGAACACATAATCCGTCGAGTAGTGCACCAGAATGCTGCCCAGCCTCCTGGCTTCCTCAGCCAGCACTCCCGGCGCCGTGCCGTTGATGGCCGCAGCCAACTCAGAGTCGCTTTCGGCCTTATCGACAGCCGTGTAAGCGGCTGCATTGACGATGACCGCGGGTTCTGCCGCGCGCACCGCGTTGCGAATCGAATCGGGATTGGAAAAATCAACCTCGGGATATTCGACCGCGGTCAGCTGCCCCAGACAGGCCAACTTGTGACGCAACTCCCATCCCACCTGCCCGGAGCAGCCAAAAATCAACGTCCTGATATTCCCCATTCACTCCCCTCAAGAGAAAGCGCTCTTCCCTTTCCCTTCTGCCGGCACAACTTCTCAATGATACCGAGGCGATTTGGGCCGCGGCACTCGTTATTGTTCAGAGAAACGGATTGCGTGTTTCAAGCCGGTTGGCAAAATGACGATAAGCCGGTTGCTCCCAACCTTTTGCCACCCCGGCGGGAGTGAATCCGCCTGTTCCTTTCCGAGTTCCGGCAATGCCTGGCCATCAACGGTAATGCTCTTGATAGCGGTTTGCAGACCCGACACCAGCACGAAGTGGAGCTCGTGCCAGTTCTCGACGGTCACCACAAAGCCGTTGCCGTCGCTGGCCGAGTGAAGTTGTATGGCATCTGAATGACCAGGAAGCTTCCAATCGTGCGTGGTCTGCTGCGTATCCGGCCGCGTCACGATCAAGGCAGGCACACGTCCCTCAGACATGGATTCGCCGAGCGTAAAGTCGGGAGCTAATTCGACCGGGATCAGCGCGCCTGCTCGAAGGAAAACCGGCACATCATCCAAGGGTACAGAACGATCGACCATGCCATCCGCAATGGGCGCTCCGGTCCAGAGATCGGTCCAATGTCCCGCGGGAAGAACGATCATGCGATGTTCTCCCGGAGTGTGAACCGGAGCCACCAGCAGATCGTCGCCGAACATGTATTCATCTGAGGCAATCAATGGCATCGTGCGCATCAGCGGAATGCCGTTGGCGTGCGTGTCCTGTGCCGAACCGTAGATATAGGGCAGAAGGTTCTCTCGTACCCACGCTAACTTCTTGTAAGTGGTGACAGCGGTCTCACTGTAGAACCATGGCTCTCTTGGCTCCGTTCCGTGGAAACGCATGAGAGGCGAAAACGTGCCGAACTCAACCCAGCGCAGATAGAGCTCTTCGTCGCCTTTTCCCCAATACCCGCCGGTATCTCCACCCCAATTGGAAAACCCGGATGTGCTAAGACTTAGACCACCGCTGATGGTTTCGTCCAGACCGCGGAAGTCGGTCGCGTGATCTCCTGCCATCTGCCCTGCATCCACCTGGGTTCCCGGTGCGGCAGCGCGCCCGAAGAGAATGAAATCATCTCCCCGGCGCTCCTGAAACACTTGATGAACGGCATGGTGGTAGTAATGAACGTACCAATTGTGCATCTGTTCCCCGGTCGTGCCATCGTGGAACAGCGCATCACGGGGAACCAGATCAGAGAAATCGGCCATGCTGCCGGAGACTCCGAGATCCTGGCGATCCTTCCAGAACGCGCGATAGAGATCAAGGCCCCTGGGGTCTGTGAAATCAATGTAGGGAAACTGATTTTCGAGAATGCTCGGTGGTGGATAGTTATATAACTTGGCTTTCCCTATCCTCATCAGGGGGAGCTTATCTGCTGGAATATCAGGAAAAGCTTCCTTGATTCTGTCCATGCTCCAGCCGATCGCCTGGCTCCGCGCCCATGTGAGGACATGGATATTCATGGGCTCGAGTTTGCGATACAAGACAGGATCGCTGCTTGCCTCACCTTCGGCATAGATGGCGGAATGAGGAATGTCGAGCCGGCGGAAATGGTCAACAACATCCAGCATGTTCTGCGTGGGGGTTTCCCAAAGTTCCTCTGCCCACCGGCCGCCGCCTCCACCCATCCACGGCTCGAAGGCCCAGGCCGGCGGCAGGAGCGGTCTTCCCGTCAGAGATGTGTACTGTTGCAGAACATCTTTCGACGCACCCGGCCAGATATACAGATCCAGAACAGGCCCGTGAGCCGTGACTCGATAGCGGCTCTCCTGATCTTTGCCGAAATCTGCCCGGATCTCATAACTCGAGTTCCAGAACACCCCATATCCCGATGTGTTCTGCCAGAACGGAATCGGTTTATATGCCTGATTGCTCAAACCGCCCAATGTGGTTGAGTCCCATGCGTCAGCCTGCCAAAGCGTCAGGGTCTTCCCGCGCTGATCGAGAGAATCAAACCGCTCACCGAGACCGATAATTTTGTCGGCAGGTTTCAAATCACCTTTCAGATCCACTCCCGCAATGGGACCGCTGCCATCCTGATGGATCGACAGGTCTCCCGCGTGCAATCCCCAAAAGCGTTGCGAGCTTCCCGAAGCGGAAAGATCGATACGCCATGACGACCCGAACCCTATGTCCACGGTGAGATTGTTTGCTGTTGCACGAACGCCGTTCGCCGTCTTCTTGAGTTCTATGGGCAGCAGAGAAGCGGGTGCGAAGAACCCGGTAGCCGGCCCGTGAAGCCGAACACCTCCGATTGACGGAAATGACAGAAACAGGTCGATGTTTTTCTGGCCGGCTTGCGCGTGCAGAACAAGTTGATCGTTCACGATGGCGGCAGACTCGATCGTACTGAGAGGAGTCCACGCATCTTCTCGCACGTCGCCTGGGGTGCCATCGGCAAACCAGGATGAGGATGCCCGGCTGAAATGTTGCAAGAGCGAATCGAGAATACGGCACGCCGCCGGGACATCGCCTTCCCTGAGGGCATCGTTGAACTTATGCCGCGCCGTCCAAGGATCCAGTTCTCCCGGCTCCAACGTCCAGGCACCACCCTCGAAATGAAAGCTGAAACCTTCCTGGTCAAACAGGTCATACCAGATTTCCGCAAGATGGACGCGGTCTGCCAGGTTGGCATCGTTTGTAGGTTGAGAGTTGAGTTCCTGCTGGAGGCGCGCGATCTCTTTGCGCTCCTCGATGCCGGCGTGATGCAACAGAGCCCTGCGTTCCCAGCGTCGAATGCCGGAAGGCAGCGTAATAAGGCCGGAACCTGCGGTCTTGATCCCCTTGGCCCCTCCAAGACTGACTTCGATGAACTGATCTGTCGCCGCGGGGGCGCGAGTGGTATCTGCCGGGCCGTCGTGAAAATCAGCCGCTCCCGGGCTCAGTGCTTCTCCTGTGATTCCGCGCGCGCGTGAAAGCTGCAGCAGGAAAGGCTTTGACGGCAATCCTCCAATTTTCGCCCAGGGAATCGTGAGTTCCGCGTTCCAAGTGGCCCCATCCACCTCAACCTTGGTGCCAGGCAGTTGCGTATGATGAACTGCGGGTCGAACGGATGATCTTCCACTCATATCCACATCGAACTGCCGAAGATCTTTCTGTTGCGCGCCCGGCGCCAGAAAACCCACTTCCACTTGGTCGGTCCGGCGCACCCTCACTCCGTTTCTGTAGACGGGGTCAGGATCGGCGCATTGGAATCGCACGTAGAGAGCCGCCGAATCCCACACAAGGGACACGGAAGTAGGGGTGACAGGAATGTTCTGGCCATTGGCCCGCAGAAAGCGATCGACTGTAACGCCCGCCTGCCAGTCGGACTCGGCCTTCGGCGCTCGATTTGCAGCGGGGCCAAGATCCATGGCGATCACCGACACCTGCGCTTGCGCGGCCAGGACGCCAGATAGCATGACCATGAGGACAACGAGGATAGACAGACAGTTCTTGCGCATATCACCCCTTTGCTCGAGTTCTTCCTGAAGTTGGATTCGGCGTTATAGCAAAACCATGGGCGATGTATCCAGGAAACCGCAGCGCTCCAGTTGACGAAAACCTTCACCCACTGACAGGTTCTCGTCCTCGATGCGAAGCGAGCGGCGACTTTGAACTACCGTTCACGAAACATAGCATCCCTGGTTTTGCTCTGAGGTCCGCTGGGATATCCAACCGTGGTCGACCCGATCTTTTTTCGCGGCAATTATAAATGCCACGCCATGAATACACCACATTCCGCCGCGAGCGTGCGGAATATGAAACGCGCCCTCTTTTGCCTGCATTGAGCGGAGCTGTAACTGTGCGCAGGCATCCCGCGCAGACCGATCGCTTTCGATCCGGCCCTGCTCTCTCGCGTGGTGCCGGCCTGGAAGATCTATCGCCCGCTCGGCTCTCCGGTGGGCAGGAAGGCAACTCCGGAGACCATGTCCCCTGAAGCCAGCACATCCCTGAGCCGCTCCGGATTGGCTCCGCTCCGTCCCACGGCCGCTTTGAGCAGACGCAACGCGGACGCGGGCGTGGTCTCGGCAGGCAGGCGGAATATCCATGGAACGTTGGTGGACGTCAGCGTTTTGTCGCTGCTCAACGCCACTACCGGCACAAAGCTCTTGAGGGCCAGTTGCTCGGCAAGATGGCTGGCATCCCGATCCAGCGCCACTACCGCCAGCGCATGCTCATCCATCAGCGCATGAACCAGGCCGGTCGAGGCCGCGCCCCAGTTCTGGCCGCTTTCCACCGGCAGCAGTTCCCATTCCCTGGCTCCCGCTTGCCCGTTTGCCAGCGCTGCCTTCACGTCCGGCGACTGCGCGATCTCCGCCGCATGCGGCCCGAAGAGAACCACGCGCATCTTTCCCCTGAACAGCTCCAGTTGCGCCTCCCCGCGGTGCGGGCCGGCGTAATCCACGCCATCCTCACCCACTCGCGCATACGGCGTCTGCTGCGCTGGGAGTTCCTGGCGCGCAATCGGCGTCTGCGGCACCGCGGGCGGCTGCTTTTCCATGGTTGCTACGCGGTAGGTGATTGCGCCGTTGTGCACCGTTCCCAGATACATGGGAGCTACATTCTTCTGGTTGGGATCAAAGATCATGTGTCCGGTTACGCCGTCGTATTCTTCAATATTGGCCAGCGCATCGTGAATCCGCGCGCGGTTGAGACCTGCCTTGCAAATGGAATCGAGCAGCGCGTTCATCGCGTCATAGGCCAGCGAGGCAAATTGCTCCGGCTTCTCGTGAAAGCGGTCCTCGAAGCGCCGATTGAAATCAAGCCATTTTGGATCTTTGCGGCTCGGATCGTATGGGAAAATCGCCTCAAATCCTTCGGCAGCATCGCCGGCCTGGGCCAGCAGCGCTGGCCCCAGCGTGCGATAGGAGCCGAAGACGCGCTGTTTCATGCCCGCGGCGTGCATCTGCTTCAGAATGATGGCCGCCTCTTTCTCGTCGGACCAGAGCACAATGGCATCGGCACGCGAGGAACGAATCACGGCAAGTTGCCGCGAAAAATCAGCATCGCCAGGCAGGAATTTCTGCTCAATCACCACCGGGTGCCCCAGCCGCCGCGAGGCATCGCGGAATTTGGGAACGCCCAGTCTGCCATAGCGATTGTTCACCCTCAGGATCGCCACCCGCTTCAGACCCAGTTCGGTGAAGATGCGGCGGGCCAGCGTAAGGGTTTGTACCCGGTCATCCTGGAGGTCAGTGAAATACCACGGAATGTACGTCTCGGGAATCGTTGGATCGGTGGAGGCCGAGTTGACGATGGGAATCTCAGCGCGCAGCGCCACGCGCAATGCGATGTGGGTGGACTCGGAACTGATGGAGCCGAAGATAGCCCAGTCCCGGTCGTCGTAGACCATCTTCACCACTTCATTCGAAGCCGAGCCCCAAATGGTGGGATCAGTGGGCCGGTCGTCGCCGTAGACCGTCTTCGCCTGCCAGTTGTCATAGTCGTTGTGGAGCATCAGCCGGAAGGGTTTGCCTCCGTAGCCGCCGTGCGCATTCGCCTCTTCCACAGCCAACTGCGCGCCGTGCAACATGCGCAGCCCAAAGACCAACTCTGGATTATGCTCGATGGGCCCGAAGAATCCGATGCGCACCTCGGTCAGGCCCTTGGGCTCGGGAATATCCCGCGCCGCGCCGGAGTAGATATTGGGATGGACATAGTTCAGGTCATAAGGCGCCGCAAACTTCGAGTATGGGCTCAGGTCGGTGGGCTCGCCGGCATAGGGCACAACGGCCCGGTCCCTGGGCGGACCCGGAGGATGCGCGCCACACTCGCACGATCCCTTGCCCGTGACCACAACCGGGCTCGCATTCTGGTCCGCGGCCTGCGCCGTGTCCTGGCTTGAATACTGCGCGGCAAGCTGCCCCGCGCAGGCCACGGCCATGGCGCATATCGTAACCGACAACCATCCCTTGCGCATCGCTGCTACTCCTTGCTGCTGCCTGCCTTATCCGTGCGGAACATCGCGATAGCCTCAATCTCGATCAGCAGCTCCGGCCTGCACAAATGCGCCTGGATGCCGGTGGATGCGGGCAGCGGATCGAGCCCCTGCTCCTTGAAGAACGCCGTGCGCCCCGCATTGAAAACGTCGTAGTCGCGATCGATGTCCCTCAGGTAGCAGCTGGTGCGCACGATGTCGTGCCACGTGGCGCCTTCGCTCTCAAGCAGACCCGTGATGTTGTCAAACGTGCGCCGCAGTTGGGCGGGAAAATCGCCGATGTGCACGCTCTTGCCGTACTCGTCAATCGAGGCCGTGCCGGAGATGAGCAGGATCACAACGCCGCCAATGTCGATTCTCATGCCGCGCGAGAACGAGCTGGGCTTCGCATACGCGTAAGCCTCGTTGAGCACCCCGTGATTGGTCATGGAGCGCTTGGTGATGGGCGCGTGTGCGATGGCTTCCAGAATATCTGCAAATGCATTCATTTTTTTATTCCTCCTTCTTATGGTTGACGAAATCCGTGACTTAATCCCTTGGCCGTGGCGACCCATATGTCGTCGCCCTGAAAGTCGATGCCAAGAACATAGTTGTGCGCCGGCGCGGTGCTCACAGCAACCGGAGTTACTTTGCCCTGTGCGTCCCTTACCGTCATCTCCGGCTTCCCGGTGGTGAGCGATGGCCGATAGACAGCCCAGTTCACACCGTCGTAGTAGGCCAGCCCCTTGTCAGTACAGAACCAGGCGCGCTTGCTGTCCAGGCCTTTCACAAAGTTGGTAAAGTTCGAGGGAAGTCCGCTGTCTTTGGTCAGAAAATTGTGCCAGTAGCGGCCATCGTACCGGCTATCGCCGAAGTACGTGGCCACCCAAAGAATATTGTCTACATAACTGACCGAAGTGACAATCTCGTGGATCAGGCCCTGATCCTTGAACAGCACCATCTCGTTCTCGCCGTCGGGATCCTCATACTTGTCCCAGCGCCTGGTCTGCTGATCGTATTCGAGAATGCCGCTGCCCCACACCGCGTAATACACCTTGGTGGGCGTAGCGGAAACTCCGTAAGTCCAGATCTCGATCATGGGCGTGTTGCGCTCGTTGTAGAGAGCCCATTGGCCGGTGCGGGTATTCAGGCGGCAGCCGCCGGCGGCCGTGGCCACCCACACGTTCTCGCCTTCCACTGAGACGCCGTAGACCACATCGTTGCTCAGTCCGGAGTTCAACTGCGTGTAGCTGTCGATGCGCCCGCCCGAAATCCGGCTCAGGCCGCCCATGGTGCCGGCCCACACGTCGCCGGTGCGCTTGTCCAGCGCCAACGAGAGAACGGCGCGGTGCGCCAGACCGTCTTTCGTTGTGTAGATCTTCCACGCATGATTCTCGTAAACTGCCAGGCCATCTTCCGTGCCCGCCCACACGCGGTCCCCATCCACCAGCACGGCAAATACATGATTGTCGGGCAGACCATTGGCGGTGGTGAAATTCTCAAAACGGTAGCGCGGCATCTGCGGTGCGGAAGACGCCGCTTGCGCGGCATGAGGTTTTTGCACTCGAGACGGAGGCGCCTGCGGCGCGGCAAAGGCCAAAGGCACAAACGCCGCCAGCATCGCGCCAATCCAAATCTTTTTCAATGCGGACTTCTTCATCGCGTCCTCAAATACTCGATCAGGTCGTTGAGCTCATCCTTGGTCAGGTCGTTGGTGCGCCCATGCTTGTCGTCGGGGTTGTAGACCGTCCATATCTCTTCCAGCGTTCGCGCCGAGCCGTCGTGCAGATACGGCGCGGAGAGCGCAATGTTGCTCAAAGGCGCCGACTTCAGACGGCCTGTATTGTCGGTGGGCTTGCGTGTCCCCACCTCGAAGATTTTCTGGTTCGTGCCCTTGGGTCCGCTGTGGCAATAGGAGCAGCGGTTGGCCTCCGCGATCGGATTGCCGAACTTGTCCACGGTGCGCTCGAAGAGCGCCTTGCCGCGCTCCTGCGCAGGAGCAAGTTCGCCGTTTGGCAGCCGCCAGCGATTGGGCCTCGGCGGCAGACTGCGCACATACACTGCGAGATGAGCCAGCGTAAGGTTGTCGTAGGTTTCCGAGCGCCAGAAGTATTTCTCCGTCCGTGGCCCGCACTCGGTGGGAATGTCCGGGTTGGTTCCTGTCCACTTGTACGGTTCCGTGTCCTTGATGTCCTCGAGCAACTTATTGTCCACAATGTCGCGGCCAAAGCCGTCGGGCTCCAGGTCCCACGTCATGCCGTCGAAGGTTGAATCGATATGGCAACTGGAGCAGCCGATCTGCCCTTGAAACGAGTAGCGCGCGGTATAGAACGTCTGCTCGCCGTGCCGCAGCACAGAGATCGTTTTCGGACCATCCAGAGTGATCGTCGATGCCACGCGATTGCTGCGCGTGTCGATCACGCTCACCGTGTCTTCAAGGCGATTGGCCACAAACAGCCTGCGTCCATCGCGCGAAAGCGTCAGCCCGCGGGGGTTATGTCCAACGGCAATGCGCGTCACAACATAGTTGGCGCTGGCCGAAAGATCCTGCACGAAAGGTCTGGGGTGCGCATGAATGTAACGCAGCAGTCGCGGCACATCCACCACCGTCACCATCTCCGAGCCGCCGCTGGTGACGTAAATCCGCGATTTGTCGGGCGCAATGGCTACACCGAACGGCTGTGAAGCGTAGCGCTCCAGTTCATCGAGCGGCACCTCAACCGTTTTGCCCACATCCGCGCCAAACAGCGTGATCGTATCTTCGAAAGCCCCGCCGTGCTCCAGGTGCGCCAACGGCACAAGGTTCTTGGGATGCAGTTCCGCCACCACGCCCAGACGGCCATCGGCGGAGAGCGCCACGTGAAAGACGCCGGCAATCGCGTGCAGCGGCATCCGGTCCACCACCACGGCGCGCGCAACATCGATCACCGTGATCTCCGACTCCGGCGCCATTCTATTTTCCAACCCAGTCCTGCGCGGCAGCATATTCGGATACACGTGCGTCGCGTAAATCCGGCTTCCATCCGGCGAGAGCGCGAGATAACTCACTCCGCGCCCGGCCAGGAGCCGCTTCTCTTCCACGCCGGTGCGCGCATCCAGCACGGCCACATCGTTGGAGACGCGATTGGCCACAAACAGCCGCTTGCCCGCAAGGTCCTCCACCACGCTCGACGGCTCCGCGCCTACGGGCCACGTCGCCGCCACCGCCAGCGCGTTTGTATCGATCACCGAGAGTGTATCGTCCCACGAGTTGGTCACGAACAACCGCGTGCCGTCAGGCGAAAGCGAAAATCCGCGCGGCACGCGACCAACCGGAATTTTCCCGATCACCGCATAGCTGCCCGCATCCAGCACCCTGATCTCTTCGCTCTGTTGGCAGAGTACGTAGAGACGCGCGCCATCGGGCGAGAGCAAAACCTCCAGCGGCGAAGCATAGTCCTGGGCATCGACCGCGTTCGCTTGCACCGGACGATCCACGACCGGCCACAACACAAACGTGAACAGGGCTGCGGCCAGCCCCGTGACCCATGCCGTTTGGATGCGGCTTCTCACTTCGGCTCCTCCACCGTCATCACGCGGTCCACACCGAGTTTCTCCAGCGTTTGCTCGCGTCCGCTGGGCCAGTGAACGATGAGCTTGTCGATCGCGGTTGCAGCACCAAGCCCGAAGTGCAAGCGTCCGTCGTCCTGCGACAAATAGCCTGAGGAGGCTACGCGCTCCGCCGTTTGCCGCTTGCCTCCCGCATCAACCTCGACCCGCGCGCCGATGCCGTCACGATTACTCTTTGAGCCCACCAGCTTGATGGCGATCCAATGCCCTGTATCTGTTGAAACGTTATGCAGCAGGGTTCCCTTTGCGCCCAGGTTGACCACGAACGCATCCATCTTGCCATCGTTGTCATAGTCGGCAAAACATGCGCCTCGCGCGGTGGTGCGCACACTCAGCACCGGGCCCGCCTCGCGCGAAACGTCTTCGAATTTGCCGTTCCCAATGCCGCGAAACAGCGTGTGCTCCTGCGGAATGAGGTGAATCAAGCCACCGTGAAAAATCAGAATGTCGAGCAGCCCATCGTTGTCGAAGTCGTAGACGCCCGTTCCCCAGCTCACGTACTGCGCGTTGGTCTGCGAAACCCCGTTGGACGCGCCAATGTCTTCAAAGCCCTGCTTGCCCGCATTGCGCAGCAGCCGGTTATAGTGGCCGTCGGTCACCCACAGGTCGAGCACGCCACGTCCTTCGAGATCGGCAAACACCGGACCCATCGATGAGGTCGACTCGCCGTTCTGCCCGAAGGCCGTGCCCGTGTCGTTGGCCACTTCCTCAAAGGTTCCATCGTGCTTGTTGTGGAACAGAAAGTTCTCGGTGCGATCGTTGGCCACGTAGATGTCGTCCCAGCCGTCGTTGTCGTAGTCCGCGGCCGTCACGCCCATGGTGCGGCCTACATAGGCGCCGATGCCGGACTTGTCGGTCACATCGGTGAAGGTCCCGTCGCAGTTGTTGTGATAGAGCCTGTTGGTCTCGCCCTCGTAATCCAGCGGTCCCGGATAGTTGTCCGCCGCGTAGAAGGCGCGATACTTGGGATCGAACTTCACATAGCG
>CAZNAW010000026.1:0-51384 GCA_964571165.1 uncultured Occallatibacter sp.
TGCGCCGTGCCCGCCCTGTGCGGCGCGAGACCGAAACTCAAGGAAAACTCGGACCCTATTGCGAGTGGAAGGGAATCCAAGTGGTCCATTCCGCGCGGTCCTCCCGTGTATTCTCAAGGAAGATGGTCTTACCCGTGCACCCGCAGGCTTGTTGACTCGTTTTCTCCGACTTCCTATGCGCTATACGACCCAATTCCTGTTATCGACCCTGGCAGCGGAGCAGTTCCCTGCACCGGATGTGCCGGAGATTGCCTTTCTGGGGCGCTCGAATGTGGGCAAATCAAGTCTGCTGAATGCGCTCACCGGCGACAACGCGGCGCGCGTTTCGCAGACGCCGGGACGGACGCGGGCGATCAACTTTTTTGAGCTTCTGGATCAAGGCCAAAGGCGAAAGCTGGTATTTGCGGACCTGCCCGGCTACGGCTACGCGAAGATTTCGAAGTCCATTTCGGCAGGTTGGCCGGCGTTCATTGAGCCTTATCTGGCTATCCGCTCGACGCTCAAACTGTGCGTCTGTCTGGTGGACTCGAACGTACCAGCACAAGAAAGCGACCGCCAGTTGCTCGACTGGCTAAGGGCCGCAGGACGCGAGTTTGCCGTGGCGGCAACCAAGATCGACCGGCTGAGCGGCAACGAGCGCACCCGCAACCTGCTGGCGCTGAAAAAGGGGCTGGAACTGGATGAGGTGCTCCCGGTTTCAGCCAAGACCGGCTACGGAATCAAGGAATTGTGGGCACGGATCGAGGCGGCTGGCGGGGAAAGCTGAATAGCCACAAGACTGGGATTGATCTCCATTGAGGTTCCTCCATCCTGTTGGAGGGAATCCCTGTTCGCTGAGGCGAGGCTTGGGCACACGGTCATACATTCAACCGTCCGCGAAAAATGCCGCAGTTTGGCGCCGCGGCTTCAGTCCGAGTAATCCTGCTTCATCACTTCCCGCCAGTTATTCGGTCTGACAAAGAAGACAAACTCGCCCGGTTTGGCAACGGCGGTCCGCTTGCTGCAACCGTTGGGCGCCACCATCCCCGAGGTCAGAATCTCGGAAACCGTGTACCAATGCTCGGCAGCGGCCACCTTATCCTTGACTGAATCGCAATTGACGTAAATCTGCATGGTTGTGTCGTATGTGGCATGAGCCGTAAGGACAGTGGCGTCCGGTGGCAACGTCAACTTTCCCGTACCGTCTTCGTTCTGCTTCACCCAATCGGCATGGACCGTTTCCTGGCGATTAATCCGGATCAGCACGTTCGAAGTTTCGAGGATTTTTCCGGTTCTGCCATCCAGCATCCGGATGGTGATGGTCTTGTTTGTTTGCGCCTGTAAGAAGCCGCAGGATGCAGCCATGCATACCAGCAGCAGGAGCGCGCCATGAGTGCGTCGAATCATGATTGCCTTTCCCTTTTACCAACTGGAATACGATTGCCCGTCAGAGCCAGTATCCTCCGAGCCGGAGTGAATGTCATCAATGCCGGCGTCAGTCTGGTCCAGCGAGTACATCGCATCGCTCGTAGCGGTAACCCAGGTGTCCTTGCTGTGGGTCATCGGGTCCTCGGGGATGGACTTCAGGTAACCGTCCTGGACCAGGTCGTCGAGCGACTGCGGCGCCTTCTGCTTGTCCATGGTGTAGGAGTCGATGGCCGAGCGCAGCACGTGCAGGTCTTCCTTCAGCACCGCCTCCCGGGCCGCCTTGATGGCGCTCACAAACTTGGGCACGGCCACCACCGCCAGAACCCCGATGATGGCCATGACGATCATCAGCTCGATCAGCGTAAAGCCCGCGTTCTGTTTGCGAATCCGGCGCACTTTTTGCCCTCACCCTGCCAGCAGAGCCGGCTACCAGTCAGAATATTTGGTTCCGTCCAGGGCCGTCCCCTGGGACTTTGAATAAACATCGAAGACGCTGGTTCCGTCCCATGAGTCCGACCCAGGGTCGTCCTGCATGGAGCGATAACCCCACTCCGCCTTGCCGGTCATGGGGTCCACCGGAACATGGCGCAGAAACTTCAACTTCTTGCCTTGCACGTCCACGCCTGTGACCAGCGTTTCCAGGTCGGGCGGATAGTTCTGGCTGTCGACCTTGGTCTGAAAGGCGTGCTGGTCGGCTGCATCCTTGTAGCGGTCGATGGCGTCGCGCATCTGCCACAGATCGTAGCGCAGGATGCGCTCGTTCTGGCGCTTCACCTGGAAGCGGGCAATGGGAACCGCTGCCGAGGCGAGTATGGACAGAATAGCCACGGTCACCATCAACTCAATCAGCGTAAGGCCGCGCTCACGGCGATGACCGGTTCGGATTGGCCGGAGTTCTCTCATACACACGGGTTTGATGAGAACAGGGCTCATGGGCCTACTTCACCACAATGCCGACACGCGCGCCAGTGGCAGGCACCTGCTTCTGGGCGCTGTTCGCCGCTGCCGAACGGGTAATATCAAGAATGCTTTCTCCCGCGGCCTTGGCCTGGAAGCTCAGGACGCAGACCACACCCGAACCGCTCACGCCAGGCGCTCCCGGCGGACGCGCTGCGCCGATGGTGATGGAGCCCGGCCCGTCGTCTTTGTGGATCAGCGTCACGATCTGCCCACCCTGGCTGAGGAAGTCGCCGGCAGCGACGTTGACCAGCGAAAGTTTGGCCGGATCGTATTGAATCTGCAAGGGCACCGAAGCGATATCCGTTGCGCCGCTCAGCACCACCGGGACCTGGAAGGTGGTGCCCGCGGCCACCGGTCCGGATGGCGCATTGAGCGCGAAGTGCACTCCCCCGGAGTTGAGCGTACCGGGCACAGTGGGCGAGGGGTTGGCAACGGCCACAGCAGCCGTCTGCCCCAACGCATCCATCGACTCGTTCAACTGCTTTAGCGCAGCCGGGGCTGCCGCCATCGCGCTCTGGCCGGGGACCGTGCCCACGTTGGGCTGCACGGCTGCCGGGCGCGCCGGCTGGGCAGCAGGCGGCGCATTGGTTGACGGACTCGAACCGGAACCGGGGCTGGAAACATGGCGCAGCTGGATCGACGTGCCGGACCCGGTATCGATGGTGCGCAGATTCACCTGGTCGAGAGTCTGCGTGCGGACGATGTGCGGCACCACCAGAAAGACGAGTTCATCGTCCTGAATGGTGTGATCCTTTGACCCGAACAGGTACTTGAGGATGGGAATCGAGCTCAATCCGGGGATGCCGGTCCAGCTCACCTGCTCCTGATCGTCCTGAATTCCCCCCAGGATGCTGGCCTCGCCCTCGCGCAGCCGGATCACCTGGTCAACTTTGCGCTGACTCAGGATTGGCTCGGTGACGCCGCTGATGGTAACGGAGCCGGTCTGCGAGGTCACCTCGATCACGATCTTCAGCGTCACATCGTGGTCGTAGTGGACCGTGGGCGTAATCTCGATATTCACGCCCACGTCCTGGTACTGGAACTGTGTGTTGACCAGCGAACTGACGACCGCGGTGGCAGCGCCGGTCTGGTAGGAACCGGTGGCGATGGGAATCTTCTCGCCGATCTTCATGGTCGCTTTCTGCTGGTCAGTGGCGCGGATGCGGGGATTTTGCAGAATCTTGGTATTGGAGTCGGTCAGCAGCAGGTTGGCCGTGGCCGATCCGACGGTGACCGCAAAATCCGTCGCCTTCAAGTGGGCCAAGTCATAGAGAGTTGGGGTGGTCGTGGTGGTCCCGCTGGTAGTCGTAGAGGACGTGGACGACGAGGTGGACGTGGCCGGCTGCAGGGCGACGCCGACACTGCTGGGCCATTCAATGCCGAGGGTCCGCTGCCAGTTCTTGCTGACCTCGAGCACCGATATGTCGACAACTACCTCAGGCCGCGCCTTGTCCAGGTCGTCGACCAGCTTTTGGGCCAGCAGCAATTCGTCAGGCGTGCCGCGCACCACGATGGCGTTCTGGCTGGCCACTGCGTAGACCTTGAAGTTGGCGCCCAGAACATTGCGCAAGGCAGTCTGGACATCGTTCAGGTCGTTCTGCTGCCAGGCATTGGACAGGTAGAAGGTCTCGATGGCCTGCTCTTCGAGATCCCTGTGTTTGGTGGCGCTGTTCGCGGCAACAAAGATCGTGTTGGAGGTGACCGGGTGCCAGAAGGTGTTGGTCACGGTGCCCACAATGCGCAGCGCATCCAACAGCGACACGTTGTTGAGGTCCACCTGGACGCGTTTCGCGTTGTAGTCCGGGTCAAACAGGACATTCACTCCAGCGGCCTTGGCGACAGCCTGGTAGATCACCTTGGCGTCTTCGGTCATGTGCAAGGTCAACGGTTCATTGGAGATTGGCTTGAGCTCGACGGGGCCGCCCATCGAGTCGAGTTCCTCCTGCTTGCCGGCTTCCTGGGGCAGGCTGGTCTCAGCTTGTGGAACGACCTCGCCGTGCTTCTGGCGGACTCTTGCGATTTCCTGCTGCGCGGCCTCGTTGCTGGGATCGATCTCGGCGGCGTGGAGAAACTCCGTGAGCGCCCCCTGCTCGTCGCCAGCCTGGAGCAGCTTGCGGCCTTTGGTCAGGTGCATCGCCGAGGCTGAGATTCGTACCCTGAAGAAGGCGGTGCGGTAGGTGATGTCCTTGGGGGCCTTCGCGGTCGCTTTCTGGTAGTCGTCGAGGGCTGTGTCATAGTCCTCGCGCGCCTCGGCCTTCTCGCCGCGCTTGAAGAACGCGCTGGCCGATTCCGCGTGCAGGCTGACGCTCGACAGGCCGGTGAGGGCCAGAATGGCGAAGAGCGGAATCCAGAAGGCGGCTCTCGAGAGAACGGATGCTGAGGCAGCCGAAGGCACAGTGCGGCGGTTCATCGAACTCCCCTGCCCGCATTCCGAAACGGGCTCTTGCGGGCTGCCTTGGCCGCCCCGGACGCAGATCCTGACGCAATTATCAACGGCGATTTTCCGCAACCAACGATGCCTCATTTTAGCAAAGCCCCACTGGAACTCGGTTAAAACCCGCGCCAATGCTAGGATGAAACATCGAGGATGCTTTCCGATGGCTCGCCAAACCAGCCACGTGATTGTTCAGCCGGTGACCACCGGCCCCCAGAAACCGGCCCGGCCGCGCGACCCGGTGGCCAGCGGCGAACGCGATGCCGCGCACAATCGCGTCGCCAGCCACAACTACTTTCTGCTGGAGAAATTCGAGGCCGGCGTGGCGCTGCGCGGGACTGAGGTCAAGTCGATCCGCGAGGGCAAAGCCAACCTCAAGGATTCCTATGGCCTGATCAAGGACGGCGAGGCGTTTTTGCTGAACATGCATATTGGTCCTTATTCGCATGGAAACATCGCCAACCACGACGAGACGCGCACACGTAAATTGCTGCTGCACCGGGAAGAGGTTCGCAAGCTACTCTCCAAGACGCAGATCAAGGGCCACACGCTCATCCCCACCCGGCTTTACTTTCGCAATGGCCGGGTAAAGTGCGAATTGGCCGTGGCCAAGGGCAAGCAGGACTGGGACAAACGGGAGACCGAACGGCGCCGCGAGGCGGATCGGGAGGCTCGGGCCGCTGTGAATGCCAGCAAGCACCGCATGGGGCGCTGACGGGCCGGCGTCTAAAATTACTTCGAGGAAAAGATGAAAACCCAACTGTCTTTTGCGAATCTTGCCGGAATTGAGACTGAACTGCTGGCCGTGCTGGCCACCGATACACAGACCTCGAAGGCGCCCGACGCCAAACCGGAACCCCTGCTGCTAACGGCGGACGACGCGGTGAAAGCCGCCGCGGCCGCCGTGCTGGCGAGCGGCGAATACAAGGCTGGCGCCAATGAAACCCTCTTGCTGCACGCGCCGGCCGGTCTGTCAGCCAAGCGCCTGCTGATCGTGGGTCTGGGCAAGCAGGCCAAGGCTGCTGTCAGCGGCGTACGCAATGCGGCAGGAACGGTTGTGCGCTTCGCCAAGCCGCGCGGCATTCGGGAGCTGGTATTTGCGCTGCCCGAATCCGCTGTTACTTCGCCGGAACTTCCCCTGCTGCCGGGCCCCTGCATCCGCGCCGCCATAGAAGGCGCCCTTGTGGGGGACTTCGACCCCGACACCTATCGCAGCGACCGCAAGGACCTGAGCGTTCAGTCATTTACGGTGGCGGCTTCAGGCAACTCAGACAAGGATGCGCTTGAGGCGGCGTTCGCCGAGGGCGTCATCGTGGGCGAGAGCCAGAACTTTACGCGTTCGCTGGTCAACGAGCCGGGGAACAAGCTGACTCCGACAATCCTTGGGGCACGCGCCGCGGAGATGGCCGCCGAAGTGGGCCTGAAGGCGGAGGTGTACTCCACTGAGAAACTGCACGAACTGAAGATGGGCGCGTTCTGGAGCGTGTCGCAAGGCTCCGAAGAGCCGCCGGCGCTGATTGTGCTGCGCTATGAGCCGGAGGGCGTAACGGATGGACCGGTGCTGGGACTGGTGGGCAAGGGTATCACGTTCGATAGCGGCGGCATCTCGCTCAAACCCGGCGACAACATGGAGAAGATGAAGTACGACATGGCCGGAGGCGCGGCAATGATCGGGGCAATGCGCGCCATTGCGCTGCTCAAGCCACGGGTACGCGTCATCGGTGTTGTGTGCGCCGCAGAAAACATGCCCGATGGCAAGGCGCAGAAACCCGGCGACGTGCAAACGGCCATGTCTGGAAAGACAATCGAGATCATTAACACGGACGCCGAGGGCCGGCTGGTTCTGGCCGACGGGCTGAGTTATGCAAAGCAACTGGGCGTGACACACCTGATTGACGCGGCAACACTGACCGGCGCATGCGTGGTGGCGTTGGGGATGACGAATGCCGGAGCCTTCTCGAACGACGACGCAACGTATGCGAAGTTTGACGGCGCGCTGGCCACCTCGGGCGAGAAGTTCTGGCGGCTGCCGCTGGGCGAGGAGTATGCCGAGATGATCAAGAGCGACATCGGCGACATCAAGAACACCGGCGGACGTTGGGGCGGAGCGATTACGGCGGCGGAGTTTTTGAAGGTGTTTGCGGAAGATACGCCGTGGATTCATCTGGACATCGCCGGGCTGGCGTGGGTGGAAGACTCGAAGCCGTACATCGCCAAGGGTCCCAGCGGGGTTGCGGTGCGGTCGATTCTGGAGTGGGTGAGGAGCTACCAGGGTTAACATGCCACGGCGAAGTTCCAGCAGGGTGACTTTTTCTCACGGAAAAGGTCACTCGAATCCCTTAGCCACGCATTACAGAAACCCTGAAATTGCTATAGATGCCAGTTTCCGGTTACTGGCTCTCTTTGAAACCGCAACCAACGACAGAGTGGGTTTCCCATCCTTGCCACGTTTCTTTACCGCAAGGATGGGAAACTCAAAGCTCAATTGCTCTCTATATCACACCAAGCCCATATTTCTTATCCAGATCAGCAGAGCGGACCGACGTTCGACCGGGTTGAGCCAACAGACAAAAGCAGGCGCGAGGCGCAGATCGAAACGGGAGCGCCTGGCCAGCCAGTTGCGAATCAACTTGCATGCCGCCTCTTCCAGGTGTAGCGGACGGAGTAGGTCAGGGCGGCTTCGCCTTTGGCGGGAACCCTGACCGGGAATTGGATGGATAGACTGGCGGGAAGCTTGAAGGTTTGTTCCAGGCGGGATTTTCGTTTTGACCCTTGTTTGGCCTCATGGGTCGTAGTCCTTGTTGTATCAGGCTTGGCTGACTCCCGGGCTTGGAACTTCAGACGTTGTGCGAGCGCGAGGCTACGTTCATTCGAAGCCGCGTGCTTTGGGCAGCCTGTAAAGGGATGATTTGCGGGCCCCTATAATTGATGGACGGAAGGGCGCGGGATTGTTTGCGCGCAGGATTGGAAAGAGAGAGATATGGCGGATTTGAAGGGAAGAATTGCGCTGGTGACGGGGGCCAGCCAAGGGATAGGGCGGGCTTGCGCGGTGGAACTGGCGCGGGCGGGAGCGACGGTGGTGGTGGCAGCACGGAATGAGGTGAAGCTGGCTGAGGCTGTGGCTGAGATTGAAGGGGCCGGCGGGCAGGCAGCAGCGATTCCGCTGGATGTGGCCAACGAGGAATCGATCAAGGCCGGGGCCAAGGCAGTGATCGAGCGGTTCGGGAAGGTGGAAATTCTGGTAAATAATGCCGGAATTACGCGTGACGGGCTGATGATGGCGATGAAACGTGCCGATTGGGATGGTGTGCTGGAGACGAATCTGACCGGGGCTTTCCTGCTGACGCAGGCGGTGCTGCGACCGATGCTGAAGAACCGCTGGGGGCGAATTATCAATATTTCGAGCGTGGTGGGGCGGACGGGACAGGCGGGACAGGTGAATTATGCGGCGAGCAAGGCGGGGCTGATCGGGCTGACGCGATCGTTGGCGCGGGAAGTGGCATCACGGGGGATTACGGTGAACGCAGTGGCACCGGGGTACATTGAGACGCCGATGACAGCGGTACTGGACGAGAAGCAGCGGGCGGCGATGATGGCCACAATTCCGCTGGGGCGTGCCGGGACGGATGTGGAGATTGCGCAGGCGGTTGCGTTTCTGGCGTCGGATGCGGCGGGGTATATCACCGGACATGTGCTGGACGTAAATGGCGGGATGTTTATGGGCGGATGAGCCGCTCTCCAACTTATGCGCCATTGCCGTGCTGCGCGGGGTAGCGTCCTCTTAAGGAAAGGCTACTTTGGAGCGGCGGTTCCTATATGCGCGAATTGGGAACCTCGGGATACCGTTTTGGGAACGTGATGGCGAGATTGTTGCGGCGACCGGCATTCTTGTAAGGAATGTCTGCGGCCAGCCGATAAGCGATAAAGAAAGGTCTTTATGGATCCACGGGCTTATGGGGCGGATCAGACCGAGTCATCGCAACCCGAGCCGGCCGGTGGAATGCGGTATGTGGCGCGCCAGCCGATTATGGATCTGCACGGGCGGGTTCACGGCTACGAATTGCTCTTCAGGGCAGGGCCGGAGGCGGTCTTCCGCGGGGACCGCGACACAGCTACCCGGACGATGCTGGACAATTCAGTGATATTCGGTCTGGAGAAGTTGACGTCGGGATTCCCGGCATTTGTGAACTGTACGGCACAGGCGCTGACCGAGGAGTTCGTGCGTGTGTTGCCCCCGAGCATGACGATTCTGGAGATCCTGGAGGATGTGGAGCCGACACCGAGCCTGATCGAGGCTTGTCTCGAGTTGAAGGGAGCGGGATTCCGACTGGCGTTGGACGACTTTGTGTGGAAGCCGGAGTTAGCGCCGCTGGTGCATCTGGCCGACTACATCAAGGTGGATTTTACCCTGCTGGACTCCGCGGGGCGTGCGTCTCTGCGACGGCAACTGGGCAGAACCCCGATTGCGATGGTTGCTGAGAAGGTGGAGACGCAGGAGGAATACAAACAGGCTTGCGCGGAGGGGTTCACGCTGTTTCAGGGGTACTATTTTTGTCGTCCCATTCTGATCAAGAACCGGAAGGTCCCCGCCAACCAGGTCGCGTATATGGAGATTCTGCGGCTTTTGCAATGCGAATCGATGGACATGCGCGAGTTGGGCCGGCTGGTGAAGCGGGATGCCTCGCTGACCTACCGGTTGCTGCGTCTGGTGAACTCGCCGATGTACGCGGTTCGTTATGAGGTGCGCTCGATCGAAGCGGCACTGGTGATGGTCGGCGAGGAAACGTTCCGCCGGATTGCCACTTTGGCCATCGCCAGTGAGTTCAACGCGAATCAGCCCCAGGAGATATTGCGAATGGCGTTTGTGCGGGGCCGTTTTTGCGAACTGGCCGCGGGCCTTTGCGCACTGAAATCGACGGAGCAGTATCTGCTGGGACTCTTCAGCCTGGTTCCGGCGATGCTGCGGGTTGCCATGTCGGAACTTGCCCCGGCGCTGCCCTTTCGAGAGAAGATACGCGAGGCATTGCTGGGCACTCCAAGTCTTGAGAGGAGCCTGCTGCATTGGACGGAGTGCTACGAGCGCGGAGATTGGGTGAAGTGCGATGCGATCGCGGATTCTCATGGTCTGAATCAGGAAGAGATTCTGCGCTGCTATGGAGAGGCTGCGGTGTGGGCCGAGGCGGCGCTGCAAGCCGCCGGTTGATAGCGGGTCAGCAAGTCAGCGAGTTAGCAAACTTCTAAATTCCCAGGTGGGATTTCAGGCTGCGGACACGGTCGCGGGCCACGGGGATCTGTGTGTGCTGGGGATCCTTGAGGGAAAGAATGACCTTGCCGGCGAACCATGAGTTGACCTCCTGGATCCAGTCGATATTGACCAGCGCGGAGCGGTGGATGCGGAGGAAGTGCGCCGGATCGAGACGGCGCTCAAGTTCGGCGATGGTCTGATCGACGCAGTGGCGATGGCCGTTGACGACCGCATAGGTGAGCTTGTCATGGGCGATGAAGTGGGTAACGGTATCGAGCGAAAGGAAGGAGATGCGCTCGCCGACGCGGGAGGCGATGCGGCTGGGGTAATTGGGCTGCTGGCCGCGGAGGGTTGCCGAAAGTTCCTTGAGAAGGGCGGGCAGATCGGGATTTTGCTGCCAATCGGGTTTAGCGGCGGGACGGAGGCGGTCGAGCTTCTTGAGGGCGCGGGTCAACTGGGCGGTCTCAATCGGCTTGACGAGGTAGTCAATGGAGTTTACCTCGAAGGCGCGGAGCGCATATTCGTCGTAGGCGGTGGTGAAGATGACGAAGGGCTGATGCGCGAGCCGGGCTAGGAGGTCGAATCCGTTTAGCCCTGGCATTTGAATGTCGAGGAAGAGAACATCGATGGATTGGCTGGAGCGGGTGTTGAGATCGTCGAGGGCTTGCGCGGGATCAGTGGCGGCGCCGGCGATCTGGAGGCCGTCGAAGCCAGCCAGCAGACGAGTGAGCCGCTCGATTGCGAGGGGTTCGTCATCCACGAGATATACACGGAGTGGTGCGGTTTCCATCGGCATTTCAATTATGAGGGACCACTATACGGGAAAGGCAAGGCGAACCACTGTCTTTTCTTCCTCGCGAGTTACTTCGAGTTGGCCTGCGGGGCCAAACAGGAGCTCGAGGCGCGCGATGAGATTGCCCAGGCCGTGCTCGGGGGTGATGGCGTCGAGCGAGAAGCCGGGGCCGTCGTCGAGAACCGAAAGCCGGAGGCGGTTGGAGTCTTTGGAGCCGGTAATTTGGATAGCGGCTCCTTGTGGACGCTGAGAGACCACGTGCTTTACGCAGTTTTCGACCAGGGACTGGAGAGCGAGCGGAGGGACTTTTGCGGAATCGAGGGATTCCGGGACAGCGATCTCGTAACGGAGGCGGGCGCCGAAGCGGGTCTTCTCGATTTCGAGATAGTCGCGCACGATTTTGAGTTCCTGGCTAAGCGGAACGAGTCCGCTTTGATTGGCGTTGAGTGAAAAGCGGAGCAGGGATGCGAGTTTGCCGACTGTATCTTCGGCGCGTTGCGGGTCAGAGGGAATGAGGGCGGCAATGGAGTTAAGCGTGTTGAAGAGAAAGTGGGGATGGATGCGGGATTCGAGCGAAGAAAGGCGGGCATCGGCAAGAAGCTTGTAGGCACGCTCCTGCTCGACCTGACGGGTGCGGAGCTCGAGTGTGGCTGCCTGGAGCTTATAACGGAGTGTCTCGTAAGTGGAAATGGCGAGGCCAAACATGAGGGAGATGACGACGCTGAAAGGGAGCGACTCCCGAACTTCGAGCCAATACTCGCCATGGGGAATAATGCCCACCAGTTGCAAGACAAGGGCGCCGGCAAAAGTTCCGGCGGAGGCCGTACAGACCAGGAGCAGCGCCTGAATGAGGATCATGAAGCGCGGGAATCGATTGGTATAGCGAGATGAAACCCAGGTGAGAATGACGATGGAAGGCAGGGCGATCAAGGCGGAGTAAACGAAGACTACGAGAATCTGGTTGCCGCTTTGCGACAGCCTTACTTGTCCCGTGGAGAGAAAGATGAGGAAGATGAGCAGCGTGGCGCCGGCAACAATCCAAATGGACCTCATGAGGAATGAGCCGTAGCCGTGAGGCTTTTGCCGGTTTTCAGAAAGTTTGGACATGAGCGGTCTGGTCTCGTGGTTCATAGCTGGAAGCGAACTCCCACGGATGTGGCTGCGGAGTATGGGGTTGATCCGTACTCCGATGTTGCGCTGCCTACCGGAATCTCCATGTGGAGATAGGAGGAAAAGCGGTTACCGAATCTTCGATTGGCGTCAAAGACGGCGGTGTAACTGCTGTCATTGAGGTTGGCAACCACGGAAGCACTCAGATCCCATTGCTTCCAGCCGGGGAGCTCGCGCAGGCGCGACTTGCCGGCGCGAAGGAATGCGTAATGCTGGCGACCGGCGAGAGGAAAGATAGCCACGTCTCGATAGTAGGGGATATTCGGCGGCGTGAAAAACTCGCCGATAAAGGTGACCCCGGAACGGCAAGTGTATTTGGCGCCTAAGAGGACCGCTTCATGCTCGCGCCAGGCGGCTTCGCCGTGCAACTCCCAGGCCTCTCCGAGGACGCGGGTAAAGGTGAGGCCGCCAAAGGCGTCTCCGCCGCGGTCGTCGCCAGCGATCAGCGAAGTGTCAAATCCATGCACCAGAACGTTATACCGGAAGGCCGCGGTGTCGTGCAGGTTTGCCGAGACGGGCGCCAGCGCGGCGGTGGACCAGGCGAGGGTGAGGGCGTGGGGTCCGTGGACCCAGTCGGCCTTGACCATGTCACGGCCTTCATTGAGATTGAGGCGGTCAGTGGGATTCGTGGGGTCGCGGGGAGGGTCTAGGACACCGGCGGCAGTGAAGGCATAGCCGGTGCCCCAGCGAACGATGCGGCGGCCCAGCATGAAATCGAAGTCGCCTGCGGAGAGTCCGGCGTAGGTTTCCTTCACCCGTAACTGGGTGGCCGTATCGGTGTAAGTACTGGTGGCGCCGACGGTGCTCGCGGAGAAGCTCCAGCGCTGGAGATAGCGGAAGGTAAAGGACGGCTCGATGAGGATCTGATTGAGGACTTTCGGTTCGGGTACTTGCAGGCTGGTGTAGAGGGTTGCGTCGTCGATAACGGCGAGGGAGTAGCGAAGGTCGTGGTTGGGCTCGGGAGGGGGACTATCCTGTGAAGCGGCGAGGGTCGATGCCGCGAGGATCAGGAGGGCCGGAAATGTGAAGGACAGTCTCATAGGAGGTGTTTGAAGCTTATTGAATAACCCGAAAACAACGCTGCCGAGGTCTGTGGTTTCGCAGTTCTCAAGAGCAAGACCTGGGAAACCTACTATTTGCGATCGATCAGGTGCGACAACAATACAGGCAAGTGCCAATCAAAACCGGCCTGTCCGGCCCTGGTAGAAGAGTTTGTCTGGCAGCTCGCGCGGGGCTATGCCGGAGTATTCAAGGACACTGTGCGAGTTATGACGGATTTCGTCGTAGAGAGTCATGCGGCGGAGCTGGTTTCTGCCTTCTACCGTCATGAAGTCGTCGAATGTGGCGGACTTGATGAGCTTGCCGGAGGTGAGATAGAACTCCGCCTTGACGGGACGGGCGTCCAGCGCGCGGACCCAGAAGAGAATGCGCTGGTAGGTGGCGCCTTTCCTCTTGGCGGTTAGATCGAGGACGTGACATTCCTCGGCGCCTACCTTCTCAGTGCGCAGATAGACGGGCGTGTAGTCTGCGGCGTAGTTGGTGCGGGCTACGTCACCGTTGGAGGCGTCGCCGGAGAGTCGTTCAAGGGGCGTGATGCGCACGGGACGGCTGGTATCGGGCAGATAGATCCACATATCGTCGCCGAGCATGAGCAGGTGCTGGCCCTTTTCGCGGGGACTCATGAACTCGACGTAGGTTTTCTCAGTTCCCTTCTGTGATACCTCGTAGAGTTTTTCTTCGTCGGCCTTGCCCGATTCGAAGTTGGTGATTTTTACGCGCAGGACATAGGAGGGCCAGCCGTTGCGAAAAGTGTCAGCACGCTTGAGGATGGCCTCGGCGTCAGGATTGGTTGCCGGGGTTGCGGCACGGCAAATCAGCGCGCACGTGATGAGAAACCCGACAAAGAGGAATAGCAGAAAGGTGCGCAGTACGCAGTTGATGTTAGACATGAGCCAATGCCTCCGCAATTTGCAGCCGGGATGCGCGGATCGCCGGGAGGATTGCCGCTAGAGCCAGAGAGACGATGACCAGTATCGAGGAGCCGATCATCAGGCTGGGCACGTGCATGACACGGAAAGCCATGGGAACCGTGGTTCCCGGCGGTGGGGGCAGATGGATGCCGGAGTGGTTCAAGAGGACTGCGAGAAGGTTGCCTCCCGCCACGCCCACGATCGCTCCAAGCACTCCGAGCAGCGTTGCCTCCAGTACGAAGAGGGCCATGATCCAGGAACGGGGCGTGCCCATGGCCAGCATGGTGCCAATCTCGCGGGTGCGCTCAAACATGGACATGAGCAGCGTGTTCACGCTGGACATGAGAACCATGAAGAAGACGATGAAGCCGAGGAATACAAAGATGGTGCTGAACAGCGAGCGAACCTGTTTGTAGTAGTTAGCCAGATCGACCCACTTCTTGAGGACCAACTGCTGCGGCAGTCCGTTGAGACGCGGTGCAAGCAGGGCCGCAACCTGGTCGGTGTTCTCGGTTGCATCGAGGCCGACGACGAGGTTGGTAACGCGATCGCTTTGCAGAAGGCGCTGCGCGGAGGGAAGCGTGATGCGGAGATAGCGGTCGTCCACTTCCTTAAAACCAGTGTTGACAATGCCCACGATCTGCACGTCGATTCCATTGAGAGCGCCATCGGAGGTGACGGCCAGGATGGTAAGGCCATCACCAACGTTCACGTTCATGGAACGGGCTACGCCGGTGCCGATGAGCGCTTCGATCTCTCCGCTGGATTTGGTGCCTAGGTCTCTTCCCTTGGCCAGACGGGCTGAGAAGCCGAGACTCTTTTCGGCGACGGGATCAACGGCGCTGCCCATGAAGACCGAGGATTTCACGCCGTTCGACAGCATTCCGTAGAACTCAATACGGGGCGCGACGCCGCGCACATGACCGCCGGTGGAGATGGTAGCGGCAACCTTGCGCCAGTTGTCGATGCCGGTGTCGAGAACATGCTTTTCTTCGCGGTTAAAATGCTCGGCCGTGAAGATTTGTATGTGGCCAAGGCCGTCGTTGATGGTGCTTTCGCGGAGCCCCCAAAACATGCGCGCAAAGAAGCCTCCGACGAGAAGTAGTCCGGCGACGCCCCCGCCTACCATGATGAGGGTCATGACGGTGCGGCGGCGGTTGCGGAAGACGTTTCTAAAGGCTAACAGCAAGAACTTGGCCATGGGATGCTCCTTCCCTTGCAAAGTTGGCGACCGGGGCTTCGGCGTCGTGAGTGTCGGAGATGACCTGGCCATCGGTGAGGCGGACGATGCGGTCAGTGTGTTCGAGGAGACGCTGGTCGTGGGTGGAGAAGATGAACGTGAGGCCGAGGCGGCGGTTGAGGTCGTGCATGAGGTCGATGAGCTGGGTGGCGTTGCGGGTATCAAGGTTGGCGGTAGGCTCATCGGCAAGCACAAGGGCGGGACGATGGACGATGGCGCGGGCGACGGCAACGCGCTGGCGCTCGCCACCGGAGAGCAGGTCGGGGCGGTGATTGGCGCGGGCTGAGAGACCAACGCTTTCAAGAGCCGCGGCAACCCGGATGCGGCGCTCACGTGCGCCGATGCCCTGCACGAGGAGCGGGAATTCGACGTTTTCCTGGGCGGTGAAGACAGGGATGAGGTTGAAGGTTTGAAAGACGAAGCCGATTTTCTGGCGGCGGAGCGCGGTCATGCGGGTTGAGTCCAGCGTGGAGGTATCGACACCGTCGATGAGGATGTGGCCGGCGGTCGGCTTGTCAATGCAGCCGATGAGGTTGAGGAGGGTGGACTTGCCACTTCCGCTGGGACCCGCAATGGCCAGGAACTCGCCGGGGTCGACGGTCAGGCTGACATCGCAAACGGCGCTGACGTAGCTGTGGTCGAGGGGAAATCTACGGGTGACTGCTTCTACGCGGACGAGTTCATGTATTTCATCCAGTTCATCCATATGGGGCCAATCCCTTTCCGGAGTTTTTTGTTCTTCTGGGAAGATAGTTGGGGCGATGCCCAAAGCGCGCGGGGTTTCGGACGAGGGGTTGGGATTGCAGATGAGGGGTGGAAATGGAGGGATGAAACGGAAGAGGCCGTTGTCTGCGGTAAGCTTTCAGCCGCCAGCGGTTGGGGAAGGTCTGTAGAATCCCTGGCCCCAAGAGCGAGACCAGGGATTCCAAGAGAGACTATTTGGGTTGGGAAGCGGGTTGGGTGTCGCGGGGGGCCATCGGCGCTCCTCCCGGAGGCATACCCATGGCCGTGACGGAGGTTGCCAGGAAAGTTCCTTCCTTGAGGACGCCTTCGACACGGACTGTGTCGCCGACCTGGATATCGGCGAGGGTGATGGGGTCGCGGCGCTTGCGGAAGGTGGTGTTTTCGTCGGCCACAAAGGTGTGCGCGGCACTGTCGAGCGTACCCGTGAGCGTGACCTTTACGCCGTCAATGGCAGTAACCTTGCCCATGAGCCAGGTCTTGCCATAGTTGGCCTGCATCTCGCGCATTTGTTTGGCGCGCTCGGGGTCGACTTGCAGGACGGCCGTGGCGCCTACGGACCTGGCTGCCGCATCGACTTCACCCATGGCGACGATGACGTCGCCTACCTTGATGTCAGTCGATTTGAGCGGCTGCGGCGGATTGCCGCGCTCTCCGCCTTGGCCCTGGCCTTCGCCGGGGCCGCGCCGCTGGGCTTGCTGCTTGAGAATGCGCGTATTGACGCTGAAGTGGACGGTATAGGTTTCACCCGCGTCGGTCTTGATGGTGTAGTGGTCGGCGGCAACTTCAGTGACGGTTCCGAGCAGGCCGCGTCCGGCGCCCATCATGCCGCCCCCGCCTCCCCATCCGCCACGGCCTCCGCGTTCCTGGCCTTGGCCGCCGCCCTGGGATGGAGGCTGGCCGGCGGGTGGTGTGTTGGGAGCATCCTGGGCAAAAGCGGCCGCGGTAAGCGCGATGCCACAGACGATTGCGGATAGTAGACGGACTTTCATGGCAAACTCCTGCGGGCTGAGAACTGCCCTAGGCAGTTAGACGTCCAACACGCACGACAAGACGACGGGACCAAAGCCGTACCCCTTGACACCCGCTTGTTCAGAGCTTCTTTATGGATGGCCCTGGGCAGCGAGAAGCTGCTCAAATGCCGGGAGTCCGCGAAGGCTTGCGAACTCGCCGTCGGCGACGATCTTTTTGGGGTTGGTGAACCCCTCATTGAGGGCCATGCGGAGGTATTCGATGGCGCAGTCGTTCAGGCCGGCACGGACACATCCCCTGGCCATGTAGTAGTTCATGGCGCCGCGCTCCTGCAGCGTAGCCGGGTTTGCAATCCTGGGACTGGTACTGTCCTCGAAGATCTGGGGATCGATGGCCAAGGCCGCCTTGTAGTCCTCCCAGCCTTTCTTGTATTTATGCTGAGCGAGCAGGTCGGTGCCGAGATTCTTGTAAATCAGGGCGGACTCGGGATCGAGCTTGAGCGCCTTGCGATACAATCGCTCGGCTGCGCTGTATTCCTTGAGCGAGTCGTATATGGTGGCTAGGTTGTTAAGGACATGGGCGTTCTTTGGATTGATCTTGAGGGATGCCTGGTAGCAACGGGAAGCGTCTTCATGGTTGAACATCATCTGGTAGGCGATGCCCATCTTGTTCCAGACGTCGGCGGAGTTGCGCGGAGCCTTTTTGTAGGCCTCAATGGCAGCCTGGTAGCGCTGGTGCGCCATCAGCGCATCGCCCAGTTGCTCGGGGGTTGGTTGATCCTGAGGAGCGATTGCGGCAAGATGTGACGGCGAGATGGGCTCTTGGGCCTGGGTGGGAATCTGGTTGCCAGTCTGCGAGCAGGCGGCGGAGGATTCGATTGTGAGGGCTGCGAGAACGATCAGGGCCGGCAGCCAGCAGCGTTGATTGAGTCTGCACATATTCCCTCCTGTCGAAGGAATCTGCTGTGATGCACCTATGATGCACCCTTTTCTTCATCGCGCATGTGGATTTAATCACCAGAGGGGTGAGGAGAATCAAGCAAAATCGGCAGAAGCAGAGACGATTCAGGCGAGGATCAACGGGGTGCGTGGAGACGGCGGCGAAGCGTTTCAGAGATCGGTGGCTTTGGGTTTATAAATTGGAGGGTCGCTGTGGGGGTACACTTTTGCCAATGCGGAAAGGCAGACCATGAAACCAATCGTAGGGTGCAGTCAGGAAATGAAGATTGCCAGCCGGTTTGAGGCTACGCGGCAGCGGACACTGGCCCTTTGCGCACCGCTGACAGCTGAGGACATGATGGTGCAGTCGACGGCGGAGGCCTCGCCGGCCAAGTGGCACCTGGCCCACACGGCATGGTTTTTCGAGTCGTTCATTCTGCGGGAGTTCCTGCCCGATTACCGGCTGTTCAACCCGGATTTTCAATGGCTTTTCAATAGCTATTACCAGAGCTTTGCCAGGTTCCCTGAGAAGCGGCTGCGGGCATCGTTTTCGCGGCCTGGTCTGGAGGAGGTTTTGCGCTACCGCGAGCACGTGGACGAGGCAGTGGAACGGCTGCTGGGACGGAATCCGGAGCCGGAGGTGGTGAAGCGGATTGAGCTGGGCGTGAACCACGAGGAACAGCATCAGGAACTGCTGCTGACCGACATTCTGCATGCCTTTTTCACCAATCCGTTGCGGCCGTCCTATTTGGCTGAGGGAGAGATGGGAGGGGACGGTCTGCCGATTTCCAGGCCTGAAAATCCAGAACAGGGGCGGCCGGCGCTGGGTTTTGAAGAGTTTGGCAGCGGCCTGAGCGAGGTTGGGTACGGCGGCGAGGGCTTTTGCTTTGACAATGAGATGCCGCGTCGCCGGGTTTGGCTGGAGCCATATTCGCTGGCCAGGCGGTTGGTGACGTGCGGGGAATTTGCCGCGTTTATGGCCGATGGCGGCTACCGGCGGCCGGAATTGTGGCTTTCGGCGGGGTGGGCGGCGGTTGAGAGCAACGGCTGGCGGGCTCCGCTCTACTGGCTCAGCGAGAGTGGCGACTGGAGCGTGTTTACGCTGCGCGGCGAGCAACCGCTGGCGCGGATGAAGACGGCGCCGGTGAGCCATGTGAGCTTCTTTGAGGCCGATGCTTATGCCCGCTGGGCGGGACGACGGCTAGCCACGGAGTTTGAGTGGGAGGCGGCTGCTGAGGGCAGACCGACCGTTGGGAACCTGCTGGATTCGGGACGGCTGATGCCTGCGCCCGCCCCGGAACTGGTCAAAAACGAGACCTCTGCGCAGCAGTTGTTTGGGGATTGCTGGGAGTGGACGGCGAGTGCTTACCTGGGCTATCCGGGGTTCAAACCGCTGGCGGGTTCGCTGGGGGAGTACAACGGCAAGTTCATGAGCGGGCAGATGGTGCTGCGGGGCGGTTCGTGCGTGACGCCGGCGGGGCACATCCGGGCCAGCTACCGCAATTTCTTTGCGCCGGAGACGCGGTGGCAGTTCTCCGGGATTCGGCTGGCTTCCTGATGAGCCAGCTTCTTAATTCGTAACCGATGCCACTGCAACGGCATCCAAGTGAGCGGATGAATCGTACGGTTCTTTCTTCCCCTGATACACGTGTCGAGCAGCGGGTTGCCTCAGTGGTTCGCGAGAGCCTTCTGTCGCGTCCGAAACGGCTGCCGCCGTGGCTGTTTTACGACGAGGCGGGTTCACAACTGTTTGAAGAGATTACCGAACTGCCGGAGTACTACCTCACCCGGACGGAACGCGGGATTCTGGCGGCGCATGGCGGGGAGATGATTGCGCTGGCGGCGGGGCCGGATGGGAACGAGCCAGCCGGGGACAACTCCGTGGGGCTGCGCATTGCGGAGCTGGGTGCGGGGTCGGCTGAGAAGACGCGGTTGCTACTGAAGGCCGCGGTTGCCCGGCAGCGGACGGTGGTTTATGAGCCGGTGGACGTTTCAGCCAGCGCTTTGGAAGCGGCACGAGCGCGGATTGAGCGGGAGATTGCCGGGGTTGTTGTGGCGCCGCGGGTGATGGACTACACCCGTGGACTGGAACTGGAGCCGGTGGGCGCGGGCGAGCGGCGTCTGGTGCTCTATATCGGATCGAGCATTGGGAACTTTGAGCCGCGCGAGGCGGAACGGCTGCTGAAGCTGGTGCGCGTGGGATTGAGGCCGGGCGACGGGTTATTGCTGGGGGTGGACCTAGTGAAGGAGGATTCCATCCTTTTGGCGGCCTATAACGACGTGGCTGGAGTTACTGCGCGATTCAACCTGAATTTGCTGGCGCGGCTGAACCGGGAGTTGGAGGCCAATTTCGTGCTGAACGAGTTCGCGCATCTTGCGGTTTGGAATGGGGCGGAGTCGCGGATGGAGATGCATCTGGAGAGCCGGGTTGCGCAACATGTGCGGCTGGGGGCGCTGGATTTGGATGTAGATTTCGGGGCAGGCGAGAGGATTCATACGGAGAACAGCTATAAATATTTGCCTGGGCAAGCGGAGGCGATGCTGGCAGAGGCGGGATTTGTGCCGGTTGAGAGCTGGACGGACGCGCTGGGGTGGTTTGGGGTTTGTTTGGGGCGAGCGCTGTAAATGGAGCCTCATGGGATTCCCACCGTAGGCTTGCAGAAGGCTGCGAGGGCGGAGATTCAAGTTTTCGACCTACTTCGGTGCATCGATGCGGACCAGCAGAACGTCGTGGCTGGGTAGCTCAAGGGGCTGGTTGTCGGTAAGGGTGACGAACTTGCCCGTCCACAGGTCTTTGCCGGTTTGGGGGCCGTGGAGACCGAGTTTGGCCAGGCTGAGATGGAAAGGATGGGTGGAGTAACGGTCGCTGCCGACGTTGAAGATGGCTACGGCCAGCGCTCCGCCGGAGAGAGAACGGGTCCAGACTTCGACTTCGCCGTCTGAGTAGATGCGAGCGCCCTGTTTGCCCAGCCGGTCCTGGTCGATGGCGATGACGTCGCGGTTGGTGAGGATAGCCTTGATCTCCGGCCTCATGTTGGGCAGGTCGTTGCCGGCGAGCAGTGGCGCGGCAAAGATAGCCCACCAGCTGAAGTGGCTGCGGTTTTCGGCGAGGGAAAGCTTGCCGTTGCCCACCTCCAGCATGTCCGGATCGTTCCAGTGGCCGGGACCGGCGTATTTTTGAAGACCTTCCTGCTGACTGACGATGGCATATATACGATCCCAGTCAGGGGAGATGTCGCCGGTGGTACGCCAGAGGTTCCCGCCGAGAGCGGGCGCCCACTCCCACGGGGCGTCCCAACCATACTGGCAGAACGAGATAACGATGGGCTGCCCCGTGGCTTTGAGCGCCTTTCCCATCTTGGCATAGGCGGCCTGCATGATCTGCATCTGCGCTGCCTTGTCGTTGGGGGCCTGCTTCTCCATGACTTCAGGGATGAAGCTGCACAGGTCGTACTTGAGATAGTCGAAGCCCCAGGAGGCGAACATCTTGGCATCCTGCTCCTCGTGGTTGTAGCTACCCTCCGATCCTGCGCAGTCCGTTGGTCCTGGAGAAGAGTAAATGCCGATCTTCAATCCTTTGGAATGAACATAGCCGGCCAGGGCTTTCATATCCGGGAACTTCTCGTTCGGATGGAGTACGCCCTGAGCGTCGCGTTTGCCTTGCCAGCCGCCGTCAATATTCACGTAAACATAGCCGGCATCTTTCATGCCGGTTGCTACGATCTGGTCGGCGGCAGCGCGGATGGCTTTGTCATCTACGTTTTCGGCGAAGTAGTTCCAACTGTTCCAGCCCATTGGGGGCGTCTGCGCCACCTGCGACCCCTTTGGTGAGGCCGGCGGCGCCTCCGGCGCCACGGTGACTTGAGACGCGGCGGTAAGCGATGCCAAAGCGAGAACGGCGAGGGAGAACGAAGCGAGGATACGCATTGGGATTCCGTTTGAAAACGATTTCAGAGGAATAGTATCCCAGAGAGGCGGACTCCGCAATGGCGGGAACTGTTCGGAAGCCCCGAATATCTCATCCTTGCCGCAAGAAGCCTTTGCGGCGACATGCGGCAAGGACGGGGCGCCCAGGTCGGCGCCAGAAGCAGTTCTCAAACGCCGCGTTTATTTCGGTGCGTCGATGCGGACCAGCAGGACGTCGTGACTGGCCAGTTCGATGGGCTGGTTGTCTGTGAGGGTGACAGCCTTGCCTGTCCAGAGGTCCTTGCCAGTCTGCGGGCCGTGCAGGCCAAGCCGGGTAAGGCTCAGGTGGAAAGGATGCGAGGCAAAGCGGCCGTTGTCGGCCACGTTGAAGATGGCGACAGCGAGGCCGCCGCCAGCCAGGTGACGGGTCCAGACTTCGACCTCGCCTTCGGCGTAGCCGCGGGTACCCTGCTTACCCAATTTGTCCTGGTCGATGGCAATGACGTCGCGATTGGTGAGAATGGCCTTGATTTCGGGCTTCATGTTGGGCAGGTCGTTGCCGGCAAGCAGAGGAGCGGCCAGCATGGCCCATAGCGAAAAGTGCGAGCGGTTCTCAGCCAGCGAAAGATTACCGTTGCCTACCTCCAGCATGTCAGGATCGTTCCAGTGTCCGGGGCCGGCGTATTTATCCAAGCCTGCCTGGCTGAAGCCGATGACGGCGATGCGGTCCCAGTGGGGCGAAACGTCGCCGGTGGTGCGCCAGAGGTTGCCGCCGATGGCCGGACCCCACTCCCAGGGCGCATCCCATCCATACTGACAGAACGAGTAAACGATGGGACGACCCGTGGCCTTGAGCGCCTTACCCATCTTGGCATAGGCGGCCTGCATGATCCGCATCTGCTCTGCCTTGTCGTTGGGAGCCTGCTTCTCCATCACTTCAGGAATGAAGCTGCACAGGTCGTACTTGAGGTAGTCGAAGCCCCAGGAGGCGTAAAGCTGGGCGTCCTGCTCCTCGTGGCCGAGGGAGCCCGCGTAGCCGCCGCAGGTCTTGGGACCGGGGCCGGAATAGATGCCGATTTTGAGGCCCTTGGAGTGAACGTAATCTGCCAGGGCCTTCATGTCAGGAAACTTGGAGTTGGTGTGAAGGACGCCGTTGGCATCCCGCTCGCCCTCCCAGGTGTCGTCAATGTTGATGTAGATGTAGCCGGCGTCTTTCATGCCGGTGGCGACGATCTGGTCGGCGGCGTCGCGGATGTCCTTGTCAGTAACTTTGTCGGCGAAGTAATTCCAACTGTTCCAACCCATTGGCGGGGTCAGAGCCACGCGCTGAGTTTGGGCTGGCAGAGGCATTACGACGGTTAGGGATGCCAGGGCAAGAGCGGCGAGGGAGAGTGAATCGAACATGCGCATAGTCAATCCTTCTGAAAACGATTTCAGGGGGAATTCTATGCTGATGAGGCGGTATTCGGCAATTGGCCGATGCGACTTTTTTCCAACTACGGCATTTGTCCTTCAGCTATGGCCATTGTTGCAGTTTGCATGGTGCCAATTTTTTTGTGAAATTGCCGCTCGGCTGGCACGGCTTCAGCATAGAGCAGAAGGATAAGTTGTTTCATTCGGGGAGGGGGCCATCCAGCGAGCGATGG
The DNA here is from genome assembly GCA_964571165.1 of uncultured Occallatibacter sp. Classification (GTDB taxonomy): domain Bacteria; phylum Acidobacteriota; class Terriglobia; order Terriglobales; family Acidobacteriaceae; genus Telmatobacter. Next base: position 23,423 of record CAZNAW010000026.1, read on the forward strand.
TATGAGAATCGAGCGTACTCTACTCCAAAGAGGTCTTCAGAAAGGAGTTTCGCTTTCCAATGACTGCCCACAACGAGGAAGTTGCCACACTTTTTCTAGAATTTTCCCGGCGAAAGCTGCTGGAGCAGTACTGGCCACGGCTGCGGGCATGCGTTGAATCGCTCACAGAGAGCCAAGTGTGGTGGCGCCCGAACGCGGCCTGCAACAGTGTTGGGAATCTGGTGCTGCATTTGAACGGCAATGTACGGCAGTGGCTGGTGGCATCGTTCAACCGGTTGGAGGATGAACGCGACCGGCCAGCGGAGTTCAGTGCACAGAGTGGGATGACGGCGAAGGCGCTGCTGGATCGACTGGGCGCGACCATGCAAGAGGCGTCTGCGGTGCTGGCGCGGTTGACGGAGAATGATTTGCTGGCCCGGTACGAGATTCAGGGGTACGACGTGAGCGGGCTGGATGCGGTTTATCAGGTTGTGGAGCACTTCGGCTTGCACTATGGGCAGGTTCTTTACATTACTAAGAGTTTGTCGGGCGCGGACTTAGGGCTTTACAGCGAGTTGAACAAGACCGGCAGGGCCTCCTGAAGGTGAGGTACCCGCTTCAGGCGCGCTGAGCGGAGGCAACGCGCGGGATGTTCTGGAGGTCGGGGAGAAACTCGATCTGGCGGAAGCCGGAGGCAGCGAGAAGCGCGCGGATGGCAGGAGATTGTGCGTAGCCGATTTCTAAAGCGATGAAGCCGCCGGAAACGAGAGAGGCGAAGGCTTGCGGAATGAGGCGGCGGTAGATGTCGAGGCCATCGGCACCGGCGAAGAGGGCGAGAACAGGCTCGTGGTCGCGGACTTCTACGGCGAGCGAGGCGCGGTCGGCTGCGGGCACATAGGGCGGATTGGAAACTACGATGTCAAATTGCCCGTTTCCAACAGGCGCGAGGAGATCTCCTTGCAGAAAGCGGATGCGATCGGCAAAACCGTTGCGTTCGGCATTTCGGCGGGCAATATCCAGCGCTGGCGCAGAAACATCGATTGCGGTAATAGCAGCACTCGGCCACTCGTGAGCCAAAGCGATAGCGATTGCGCCCGAGCCGGTGCCGACGTCCACAATCCGCGGCTTGGGAAAGCAGGGAGCCAGCTCGACAACTCTTTCAACTAGGTGCTCGGTTTCAGGGCGAGGAATGAGGACATCTGGTGTTACGTGAATGGGAAGGCCGTAGAACTCCGCTTCGCCGGTGATGTATTGGATGGGCTCGCCTTGATACCTGCGTTCAAGCAGGAGGGTGCAGCGGCTTGCATCAACGGCCGTGAGCTGTTCCCCAGAATGGGCCATCAGCCAAGCTTTGTCTTTGCCAATGACGTGGAGCAGCAGTGTCTCGGCATCCTGGCGGGCGCGGTCAGGATGGGGCCCGGTGGACAGGCGCGTGGCGCCGCTTGCAACGAGGTTGCGCAACGCGGGCAAGGGTCAGGCGGCCTGGGTGCTGTCGGCCTTGAGCTGTTCGGCCTGGTAGTGGGTAATGAGGGCATCGACGATGGGCTGGAGGCGGCCTTCCATGACCAGATCGAGCTGGTGAAGGGTGAGGCCGATACGGTGGTCGGTGAGGCGATTCTGGGGGAAGTTGTAGGTGCGAATCTTCTCGCTGCGGTCGCCGGTTCCGACCATTTGCTTGCGCTCTTTGGCCAGCTCGGCATTCTGGCGGTCCATCTCCATTTCATAGAGGCGGGAACGGAGGACGCGCATGCCTTTTTCGCGGTTCTTGATCTGGGATTTCTCATCCTGGCAACTGACCACCGTATTCGTCGGCAGGTGGGTGATGCGGACGGCGGAGTAGGTGGTGTTGACGGATTGGCCACCGGGGCCGGAGGAGCAGAAAGTGTCAATGCGGATATCTTTGGCTTCGATTTTGACGTCGACATCCTCGGCTTCGGGGAGGACGGCGACGGTGACGGCAGAGGTGTGAACGCGGCCCTGGGTTTCAGTGGCAGGAACGCGCTGGACGCGATGGACGCCGCTCTCCCACTTGAGCTGGGAGTAGACGCGCTCGCCCTCAATGATGGCAATGACTTCCTTGTAGCCACCGACGCCGGACTCGGACATGGAAAGAAGCTCAATCTTCCACTTGTGCTGCTCGGCGAAACGCTGGTACATGCGAAAGATTTCCGCGGCAAAGAGGGAGGCTTCGTCGCCGCCGGTACCGGCGCGGATTTCAAGGATGACGTTCTTCTCGTCGTTGGGATCCTTGGGCAGCAGGAGAACCTTGATTTCCTCTTCGAGGGAGGACTCGCGGGGCTGAAGGGCTGCGATTTCCTCCTCGGCCATGGCGCGGAGATCGGGGTCGGATTCGGCGAGCATGGCGCGGGCTTCGGCCAGACCCTGACGAATCTGCTTGAGCTCACGGAACTTCATGACCGGGGCTTCCAACTCGCGGTGCGCCCTGCCGGCGACCTGATATTTTTCACGGTCATTGATGACCTCGGGCAAGCCGAGCTGGGTGCTGAGCTCGTCGTAGCGCTGTTCCATTTGTTCCAAACGATCAATCATGAGCCCTCCGGGCCTTTAAGTTTTGGAGTCGAGAAGTGGAAATGGGCGGAGAACGGGTATGGGCGGCGGGCGCCGCTAGAGGAGGGCCGGAATGGGGTGATGGAGGGCCATGGTGCTGACTTAATTCTAACTCGAATTATGGATGCGGGACAGGGGGATGGCGATTCACCGTCGGGCTGACCCCCAATAGCGAGACTTGGGGATCCTGGCGCTTGGCTCAGGACGACAGTCACCTAGAACTTCACTCGCACAGGACCTCAGAAGCACTCGATGTGGTCGCAGGGGTTCATTAGCGGGAGCTGGAGGGTGGAGTCGTGCTCGGGGTCAGAGTAGATGGTGATGGTGGCTGGTTGGTAGTCCTCGGGCTTGGCGGTCATGATGTTGGGAACAAAGGTCTGTGGGTTGCGATCGTAGAGCGGAAACCAGGTGCTCTGAACCTCGACCAGGACGGTGTGACCGGCTTTGAAGACGTGGTCCACATCGTGAAGCGAGAACCGGTACTCGTGGATGGAGTTGGGACGCAGGGGGGTGGGTTTTTCAAAAGACTCCAAATAGCGGCCGCGGAAGATTTCCTCGTTGGTCATGAGTTGATAGCCGCGCATTTTGGGGTCGGAGGCGTCACCAGGATACTGGTCGATTAGCTTGACGACGAGATCGTTGTCGGATCCGGTAGTGGAGGCGAAGATATCGGCAAGGACTTCGCCGGTTACGACGAGATCCTTCTTGAGGACAGGGAGCATCCAGACGGCAAGATCCTTGCGATCGGTGACGAAGCGCTGATCCTCAGTGAGCCAGTTGAACCACTCCGAACCTTCGCTGTAAGTGGGCTGAATGGGACGATGGCGGTAGGGGATGGGATTGGCGGGGTCGCTGACGTAGCTGGTTCTGGCCTGGGTGGTCGAGTCACTCCAACTGAGCAAGCCCGCGCCCTGCAGATGGAGGCTGGTGGGCTGGGATTCCGTAGGCGGGAAGTGGTCATAGAGCTTCCAGGAATTGGAGCCGGTCTGGAAGCTGGCCGTGTTTTTCAGGTCGAAGCCGGATTGATTGAAGCCGGGATCGCCCTTTAAGTAGTGGGCGAAGAACCTGGCTTCAATCTGGGCGCGGAATTCCTTGCCGATGGGCTCGGTGTAGTCGAGATTGCCAAGATGACGGGAGGACGAAGCCCAGGAGCCATGACGCCAGGGACCGAGGACGAGAAAATTCTGATGATTCTTGTCGTAGGGCTCTAGGGTGGAGTACTCGATCTGCGGTCCGAACATATCTTCCTGATCGTAGTAGCCGCCGACCGAGAGCGTGGGGACGGCGACCGTCGAGAGCGAATGCTCCACTCCGCGCGAACTCCAATAGCCGTCGTAGGAGGGATGTTCAAGGAACAGCTTCCAGGTGGGCAGGATTCTGGAGCCGGATTTCCTTACGTCCTCAGCGAAGTTGCCGCGCTCGAGGAAATAGTCAAAGCCATCGCGAGGTTTGCCGTCCTTGTCCTTGCCGTAATCGACTTTGACCTCTTCCCTGCCGGATTCCATCGAGAGAACGTAGTCGTAGCCGTAGGCTTGGCGGAACGCGCCGTTGTGGAAGAAGTCGTCGCCCATCCAGACGTCGATCATGGGGGCCTGCGGGGAGATGGCCTTGACCGCCGGATGCGGGTCAATGCCAGCCATCATGGCCAGGAAGCCGTCATAGCTGGTGCCGACGAACCCTACGTGGCCGTTGTTGCCGGATACGTTCTTGAGCAACCAAGCCACGCTGTCATAAGCGTCTGTGCTTTCGTCGATGGCGTTGGGGTCGTTGTGGTTGGCGAGGGGGCGGCTCATCACGAATTCACCCTCGCTCTTGTAGCGGCCGCGAATATCTTCAGCGACGTAGATATAGCCGGCGCGGGCGAGTTCCGGACGGCTGCTGGAGAAGGATGCGCGGTTGGTGCTGTCGACGCCGTAGGGGGTGCGCTGGATGAGGAACGGCAGGGGATCGACCATGTCAGCGGGCTTGAGGATGACGGCGTGGAGCTTGGCGCCGTCGCGCATGGGGATCATGACTTCAGAGCGTTGATAGTCGTGGAAGAGGTGATGAACGGGCAAGCCGGTGCGGCGATAGACGGCGTTGGGCTCGCCGGAGAAAACGACATCGGCACCGCGGCCAGCCGCATCGACGGTAAAGCGGAACGTGTTCTTGGAGTCGGGGATGCCGAATTCGACGGCGGAGATGGTCCTCATTTCTGTTGGAACCATGCGCTCGGATTCGGCAACAAGTTTACCGTTCTGCACGTAAAAGCTGAGCGGCGTGTCGGGCTCGATGGGATCGGCGTACTCGCCAGCGAGGGCTTCAAGCGGAGATGGCGCGGGCGCGGAAGCGTGGGCTTGCGATGCGGCCGGGGCAGATTGCTGCGCGGGCCAGGCAAGAGCAGGCGCGGCGGCAAGCAGGGCGAGGAAGAGGGCGGTGAGTGCGAAACGGGGACGGGGCAAAGAGATGGGCCTCCTCAGGCGGGTGCAGCGAAGCGTTAACACGATCATATTTGACTGACCAGCATTCGCCGAGGAGCTACGGCATTTTCCGAGATAGCGTAGAGGGCGGGGACGTGGCATGGATTTGGCGCCGGACATTTGCTTCTGTCCACGCACACCCGCATTTTTTGAGCCGATCCCTTGTCTGAAGAGATCGCTGAGTGATTCTCACCTTCCGCAGGGGACACCCTAGCAAGAATCTGCCAGAGTGCCCCCATGAATCTCAACGCGTGTTTGCAGGGGCCGCGAGTTTCTTGGTTCTACCGAACCGATAGACAAGACTCACAGCGGGCGCGTTGGTTACTGTGAACAGCCTGGTCATTGGAAAGTTGAATCCGTCGTAGGGGGGCAAAGTAAAGTCGGGACTCTTGTAAAAGAATCCGCGATACTCCGCACGGAGATCGAGATGGTTGGCAAGCTTGTAGTTCATTCCAACGCCAAAGACCATTGCCGGTCGAGTCTGTTGTTGAGCAGCGATACTACTACTTCCCGCAATAGCACTTTGCGTAGGAAGGAAGAAAAGGCCGCCGCCGCCGAATTGACCAAAAGTGCTGAACTTCTTGTTGCTGGGTCCCCGGAACAGATAGGCAATGGTTAGGTCAAGCATGTTGGTCTGGATCGATCCCTGAGCATAGTTTGAAAAAGCCGATTGTGTGGATGTGCTGGATGGGACGAAAGCCTTGCCGTAGGAGTAGTTCTCAGAAAAGCGCGAATACCCAAAGTTCACGTTGTAACCCAACCATGGCTTGAATGACTGATGAAAGGTGGCGAAGACGCCCGGCGAATCCGATGTGCCCTGGGTGAATTGACTGGTGAGAACGCCGTCCGGAGAAACCGCGATGGTTGTGGGCATGCGGGTGTTCGTGAGTTGACCGTAGACGCCGACTGAGATATCCGTGACGGGGATAACGTTTTTTCGCGGCGGAGTTTGATCCGGGTTGCGATCAGGGGTTTGGGCAACAGTTGCGCGGCTCGCTAACAGTGTCAGCAAGAATGCAACCAGCGGAATAACTGTGGGCAAAGAAAGGCGAGGACGCAACTCAAGTAACGTCAAAAAAGTATCCTCCTGGTGCTTTTGTCCAAGTAGACGGCGTCCGTTAAGTTTGGTGAGCCGCGGCGGGCAGTGTTAGGGGTATATCCTCGCCCCAAGCGCAAGTTTCAGGCGCGAGACCGTCATCTTACACAGGACGAAAGCCTGCTATGGGCTGCTATCTCGCTTCAAAAATGTTTTCTCGCTTAAGCTACCGGAGCGGAAATGCGAGGGCTTTCAGCGTCGAATCAATGCGCGCGGCCATGGCGGTGTCCGGGTTCGGGCACGCCGGCCATCTCTTCAATGGGGACAACGCAGCCCTCGAGTTCCTGGCATCCGGTGTGCTCGAACTGGATGGTGGTGTGACTGATTTGGAAGTGATCCTTGAGAAACTGGTTCAGTTTAAGCAGAATACAGGCGCTCTCAGACGGTGGAATGTCGGCGATGGTGACGTGGCAGGCCAGAGCGCGAGACTGAGAGCCAAGGCTCCAGACGTGGAGGTCGTGTACGTTGATGACGCCCTCGACGGCCTCCATGCCGGAGCGGATATCAGGAAGCGAGACGCCGCTGGGTGTCCCTTCAAGCAGGATATTGAGGGCTTCGCGGACGATGCCGACGCTGGACCAGAGGATGAACGCGGCGATGAGCAGCGAAAGGACAGGGTCGATCCAGTTATGGCCGGTGAAGAGGATGGCGGCGCCTCCGGCAATGACGGCGGCGGTCGAAAGGGTGTCGCCCGCCATGTGCAGGAAGGCCGAACGCATGTTGACGTCGCGCGCCACACTCCACAGCAGGGCTGCAATGACACCGTTCATGAGCACGCCGGCGGCGGCCACGATCATCATCAGGCGGGGCTGGACGGCAACCGGTGCGTTGAGACGGTGGATGGCTTCGAGGCCGATCCAGAGCGCGATGATGATGAGGGTGGCCGCGTTGATAAAGGCGGCGAGCACGCCAGCCCGCTGGTAGCCGAAGGTCTTGGACTCGTCGGCGGGGCGGGACTGAAAGTAGACGGCGACAAAGCTAAGCAGGAGGGCCAGGAAATCAGAGACGTTGTGGCCAGACTCGGAGAGAAGCGCCAATGAGTGGGCGCGCAGGCCGGCCACGAAGGTGACCACGACATAGGCAAGCGTGGCAACCAGCGAGAAGCGCAAAACGGAGGTGGTTCGATCGGCGCCCGATGCGGCGGGCGCAGCGTGGAAATGCATATGAGAAGTGTAACCGGGGATGGGTATGGGCTGCCAATTGCGATCGTTTCCCGCCTCTCCGCAAGGGAGATGGAAAGGATGTGGCGCGGAGCTCTTGGGCAGGGCGCGCAATGGCCAGTGGCGAGGACTATCGCATTTTCGGAATCGGTGTAGACCGAAAATGCCCTAGCCTCGGCCGGGGCGTAGGTAGCTCAGGTCTATGGGTTCAGGGTCGTCATAGGCAGGCAGAACGGGAAGGCCCATGCGCAGGCCGGACCACTCCTCGGACACCACGATGCTGTTTTGGGGATTGCCGGGTTGGTAGCGCGCTGAGCAGGGGAAGCCGGCGCGAATCTGGGCGGCATCAATCACGCCGCGCAAGGCGGTGATGTCCTGGGAGCACTCGTAGTCCACGCCGCCGATGTGATAGCTGTACATGAGCATGGTGAGGGTCGGGCGGGGCTCGGCATTGGATCCGGCTTGGGATTTGGCGGGGGCTTCGACCACGCAGACGTCCAGCAACATGCCGTCAACAAGGCGGCCGGACTGCGTGAGAAACAGACGGCGAGCGCGCTCCAACTCCTCTGGAGTGGGGCGCTTGCGGAAGACGAGCCAGAGCGCCAACCCGCTCAGCGCGACCAGGAACGTTAGGCCAGCGACCATCTGCCATGCATTTGCGTTGAGGAGGGTCATTCGCAGGAGAACTCCAGGCTGGACTCCAGGTGGAGGCCCCATCTAAAGGATACCTCAGGCGCAATCGGCGCAAGCCGGTGGAGGGCGCGGCAGCAGCCAGCTTTCCTGCTGCGATATACTCGTGACTGCATCTTGAATGAGTTCCGGCCCGCCGGAGGCTCTGTTTCCGGAGGTTTTCTCTTGGCTTTGGGCAACGGTTCCGCAACGGCACAGCATTCCCGAATTCGCTCGACCACCGTGATTTGCGTGCGGCGCAATGGTCTGGTGGTGATGGCTTCAGACGGTCAGGTCACCATGGGTGAGACCGTAATGAAGCATACTGCCAAGAAGATCCGCCGGCTTTACCAGGACAAGGTTCTGGCGGGATTTGCCGGTTCCACCTCCGATGCCTTTTCGCTGTTTTCGCGCTTCGAAACCAAGCTGGAGCAGTACGCGGGGAATCTGAACCGCGCCGCCGTGGAGTTGGGGAAGGACTGGCGAACGGACAAGATGCTGCGCAACCTGGAGGCTCTGCTGCTGGTGGCCGACAAGGGACAGACCTTCCTGCTCTCCGGTTCAGGAGACGTGATCGATCCGGACGAACCATTGGCGGCGATCGGCTCCGGCGGAGCCTATGCCTTGGCCGCGGCCAGAGCGCTGCTGGAAAACACGGAACTGAGCGCCCGCGAGATTGCCGAAAAGGCGATGAAGATTGCCGGCGAGATTTGCATCTATACCAATAACCGCATCACGATTGAGGAGTTGAAGGGCTAGCGGACCACCCCCCTGCCCCGTTCATTCATGGCTATTTACCTTCCCGCATCCGCTGAAGAACAGGATCTCTCGCTGGACGAGCTGACCCCGCGCGAAATTGTAGCCGAGCTCGACAAGCATGTGGTGGGCCAGCGCGCCGCCAAGCGCGCGGTGGCGATTGCGCTGCGCAACCGGCAGCGGCGGCAAAAGCTGCCCCCCGACCTGGCCGACGACATCATGCCCAAGAACATCATCATGATTGGGCCGACGGGCGTGGGCAAGACGGAGATTGCGCGCAGGCTGGCCAAGCTGACCAATTCGCCGTTCCTGAAGGTGGAAGCCTCGAAGTTTACCGAAGTGGGCTATGTCGGGCGCGATGTGGAGTCGATGATCCGCGACCTGGTGGAGATCGCGATCGACATGGTGCGGGAAGAGCGGCTGGAAGAGGTAGAGGACAGGGCGGAGATGAACGCCGAGGAGCGTCTGCTGGACGTACTGCTGCCTCCTCCACCGACCACGCCGCCGGCGCAGGAGGGCCAACTGACTCTTCCGGGCACCGAGAGCTACCAACGCTCGCGGGAGAAGCTGCGCCAGCAGTTCCGCGAAGGCAAGTTGGACGACCGCCAGGTGGAACTGGATGTGCGGGCGCAGAATATGCCGCAGTTCGGCATCATCAGCAACCAGAACCTTGAAGACATGGAGATGAACCTCAAGGATATGCTGCCGAACATTTTTGGCGGAGGCTCGAAGAAGCGGAAGATGAAAGTGGCCGATGCGTTCGACTACCTGGTTCAGGAAGAAGAAGGCCGGCTGATCGACATGGACCAGGTGAATCGGGCGGCCACGGAACGGGTGGAATCGAACGGCATCATTTTTCTGGATGAGATTGACAAGATTGCCGGGCGCGAGGGCGGGCACGGGCCGGATGTTTCGCGCGAAGGCGTGCAGCGGGACATTCTGCCGATCGTGGAAGGAACCACGGTGAATACGCGCTACGGAATGGTGCGCACCGACCATATTCTCTTCATCGCAGCCGGGGCCTTCCATGTTTCCAAGCCCAGCGATCTTATTCCGGAGTTACAAGGGCGGTTTCCCATCCGCGTGGAGTTACAGTCACTGACCGTGGATGACTTCCTGCGCATTCTGACCGAGCCCAAGGCTTCATTGACCAAGCAATACACGGCGCTGCTTGAGACCGAGGGAGTGAGGCTGGAGTTTGCTCCCGAGGCTCTGCGGGAGATGGCGGAGTTTGCTTTCAAGGTGAATGAGCAGACCGAAAACATTGGGGCGCGACGGCTGCACACGATCATGGAGCGGGTACTTGAGGATGTGAGCTTCCTGGCACCGGACGTGGCGCGGCGGGCACCGGACGATGAGGCTGCGGCGGCACTGTCGGAGGCGATCAAGGCGGAGTCTTCCACGCCGCTGCCGTATGAGGAACGGATGACAGCCTCCGGTCCGGAGAAGGCGTTTCTGATTACCGACGAGTATGTGAAGCAGATGGTGGCATCGATCGTGAAGGATCAGGATTTAAGCCGATACATATTGTAAGGCGCGTTCGCAAGGGTAAGATCGGTAAGATAGATTTCGAATGACGGGATAGAGAAACCCAAAAGATCCGTTCAACGTGCCCACGGCCGCGCGGCTGCGTGATCGAGCAGGAAACATCAAGGCGAGAGCAGAAGCCCTCCTCTGGGAAGCTGACGCTTCTGCCCACTGAAGCGGAGATACTAGAGGCCGCCGAAGACGCGAAAGCATCCTCCCAAAGACTTTTACCTGCTTGTCAAAGAGATGATCTCCAATTTTCTATTGCACAGCGAGTTGGCTTTTGGTACGTTTTTCTCGTACCTCGCGAGTCCGCGCGCGGCAACTAACCAGCGGGCTCTACCTGCACTCTCCTGCTCTTGAGGGATTGTGGATGGGGGCGTTTCGAGAGCACACCGGGAAGGGTGTGCCTGCGCCCAAGAATCCGCAGCGCCCTTTCCTTGATTCCACTCGGTTCAGCGCAAAGGAGAGACAGCATGAGCAATCCAGGACAGCACCACAAGATCACCTACATTGAGTTCGCAACGACCGACATCGAGCGGACGAAGAAATTCTATTCGACGGTCTTTGGCTGGAGCTTTCAGGACTATGGGCCGGATTACGTGAGCTTTGCCGGAGCCGGGATCGACGGCGGCTTTCGCAAAGGCGGAGAGGGCGAGGGACAGGGCGAGTTTGCGCCGCTGATTGTGCTCTACTCCGCGGACCTGAAGGCTACGGAGGCAGCCATTGTGGCAGCGGGCGGAAGCATCGTTGTGCCGACGTTCGAGTTTCCCAGCGGACGGCGATTCCACTTCTCCGACGGGATGGGCAACGTGCTCGCGGTCTGGTCGGAGTGAAAAAGGCAGGGAATAGCAAATAGGGAACAGGCTCGCATCGAAGGCTCAGTTGACCTGCGGGGGCAGCATGAGGGGCTTGCGACGCGCAAGTTCTTCGCGAACCAGGGTGAGGCCCAGGATGCAGCGCTCGAAGCTGTCAGAGAGGCGTGCGAAGAGCGGCGCTTCCTGCTCATATTCAAAGAGGTTGAACTGGCTGACAATGAAGTAACTCTGCTTGCCGGCGAGGATGAGTTCGCCGAGGCTGGGGTAGCGGCGATGGCGGCGCGTTGAGCCGGTGGCCTCGGGATACATGCCGGAGACAAAAAGGGCATAGTCGCCGATGTGCTTGCGTATGGCGCGCTCGGCGTCGAAGGACGGCGCGGAGCCGTTGACCGGATCGGCGGCAAGCATCATCTCCGTGAGTTCCTCGATGGGGCGGCCTGCTTCGTCGCGAACCTTGTAGAGCTTGTCGGCCTCTGAGAACTCGCAGAGCAGGCGTGCGACGTAGGCGGTTACGTCTGGATCGTGCAGGCCCAGCTTGCCGTCATAGCTATTGCGGACCATCTGTTGGAAGAAGGGTTCGAGTGGATGAGATGGGGCTGGATGATTCGGGGCCTGCATACACACCTCCCATGAGTGGAACCCGAGTAAACGTGGCGTTTGGGGAGTATTCCAGGTGGCTTTCTCTTAAGGAAAAAGCCACTTAGCGGACTTGCTCTCCTGTTGCATCTACTCTGATTCCGCTGTGGCTGCACGCGCAGCCGGTCTGCTGTGAGGCATTGGCCGGTTGCTTGTTCAAGTGCAGCCGGGGACGCCAGCCACTGCCTGTTTATCCTGCTGTAACACCGAGAGTACCGGATTTGTCGCGTTTGCCAAGAGGGGAGGGTCAAGTTTGTTGGCAGAGTGAGGGGTCGATTGCAAATGAAGGGTAAGGCCTGAAGCACAACGGGCAGCCGCGATGGGCTGCCCCTGTGACCTTTGGTGCACTGCGGTTAGACTGCTGCGGCGGTGCGGGATTCCAACTCGGCAAGGCGCTTGGCGAGCAGGGTTTCAAGCTTGACGAGGGCGGCCGAGAAGCCTTCAATGCCTTCCTTGAGCTTGTCGGTGGCCATGCGATCCGCGTCGTGCATGAATTCGAAGGTCTCCTTGTCCATGGGAATTCTTTCGATGTGCATCGCCTGGGCGGATTCTGGCGAGAGCTTGCGCGGCAGGTTTGCTTCGGTGGCTTCCAGTTCGGCCAGCAGTTGGGGTGAGATGGTGAGCAGATCGCACCCGGCCAGTTCGGTGATCTCGCCGATGTTGCGGAAGCTGGCGCCCATGACCACGGTTCTATAGCCGAATTTCTTGAAGTAGTTGTAAATCCGGGTGACAGAACGCACGCCGGGGTCTTCGGCGCCGTGGTAATCCTTGCCGGTGTCTTTCTTATACCAGTCAAGGATGCGACCGACGAATGGCGAGATGAGGGTGACGCCGGCTTGAGCGCAGGCAATGGCCTGATGAAGGCCAAAGAGGAGGGTGAGATTGCAGTGGATACCTTCCTTCTCAAGCACTTCGGCGGCGCGGATGCCTTCCCATGTGGAGGCAATCTTGATGAGAATGCGGCTGCGACCGATGCCGGCGTGGTCATACTGGGCAATGATGGAGCGGGCCTGGGCGATGGTGGCCTCGGTGTTGTAGGAGAGACGCGCGTCGACCTCAGTTGAGACACGGCCGGGGATGATGGCGAGAATCTTCTTGCCGAACGCGATGGCCAGGCGCTGGAAGGCGAGGTTGGCCACGGCCTGATCGGTTGCGCTGTTGCCGAGTTCGTTGCGGGCCTCAACGAGGACGCCATCGACGATGGGCTGATAGTGCGGCATCTGGGCCGCGGCCGTGATCAGCGAGGGGTTGGTGGTGGCGTCCTGGGGGAGAAACTTCTCCATGGCCTCGATATCGCCGGTATCGGCGACGACCACAGTGTATTGGCGCAACTGCTCGAGTAGATTCTGGGGCATGATTCCCTCCTGGGGATGGGGCTCCTTCCGGGAGCGTATTCGGGACCAGTGTACCGCTATTTCAGATGCGGAAGATGAATGCCAGATGCATGGAGGGAGCCGGCGCGCTTAATCGGCGTCTGACTCGACGGTGTTGGACAGGATGCCAAGGCCGGGGATGGAGACTTCGACGCGGTCGCCGGGGACGAGCGGGCCCACTCCTGAGGGGGTTCCGGTGAGGATCAAGTCACCGGGCTCGAGGGTCATGGCGGCGGTGATATAGGCGAGCAATTCGGGGATGGGAAAGAGAAAATCAAGGGTCGTGCCATGCTGGCGAAGTTCGCCGTTGACGTGGGTTTCGATGGTCAGGCCGGATTCGGGATCCAGTTCATCGCTGACCAGCGGGCCGACGGGACAAAAGGTGTCGAATCCCTTGGCGCGGGTCCATTGAGTCTGTTGGCCGTCTTTCTTCTGCAGGTCACGGGCGGTGACGTCGTTGGCCAGCGTAAAGCCGCGCACGGCCGAGAGCCACGCCTTATTCGAAAGGCTGGGTTCCTTGAGATTTCGGATCCGGCGAGCAATCACCAGAGCCAATTCGCCTTCAAAGTCAACGCGGGTTGAGATTGCGGGAATGCGCACGATGCCCCCGGGTTTGAGCAGCGACGAGGGCGGCTTGAAAAAGAGCAGCGGCTCGGAGGGAACCTCATTTCCCAACTCTTTGGCGTGGTCGCGATAGTTGCGGCCAACACAGACGATCTTGGAGGGGGCAACCGGCGGCAGAAGTTCCGCTGCGCTGAGGGGCATCGGCTCGAAGGCAAAGCTCCAGGATGTGGCCCGGCTGTGGGCCATGCGGAAGGCAAGATCTTCTTCGGGAGCCTGGGCCAGGTCCACGATCCAAGGCTCGCCGCTGCGATCCTCTACTGCACCGTAGTGGATCTGGTTATCGAGTAGGAAACGGCAGTATTTCATGGAGAAGGTTCCTCGCCCGGCAAAGGCCGTCAGGGGTTGGGCACAGTCTCTTCGGTTTCGACAGAGCGGGCGCTTTCATGTCCGCCCTGGTCGATGGCAGTGACGGCATAGCGGTAGGTGTGGCCGGGCTGGACCTGGACGTCGTGGAAGCCCGGGGGGATGAGCGGTTGCTCGGGCGAGACGCGAAGCCAGGTTCCATCTGTTCCGCCTGCGTCGCGGCGATAGACGGCATAGCCGGCGAGATCGGTGTCAGTGACTGGCTGCCAACTGAGGTCGATGGATGCCCCTGTGCCAGCTTCACCGGCTGTGGCTACGGCGGCCAGGCCGCTGGGTATGGCGGGAGGAAAGACGTCGAGAGCCTCGACGCGCACCGGTGCGGAGAGTTCGCCGGCGAGTTCCAGTGTCTGGCCGCCCACAGTGACGCGGGCAACGCGCTGGGCGCGATATTCATAGACCTGGCCGAAGCGGATGCTTTTGTCCAGAGCGCGGTCAAGAGGTTGATCCGATGCTTGTCCGGCCTGCTCGACAGGGCCGACCAGGAAATTCTGCTCAAGCGGCTCGGGGGACGGTACCAGCGGGCCTTGCCTGGGTTTGGGCTTGGCGTTGGGCTCGGACGTGAGCAGCCTGCGGTGAAGACGAATCGCCTCTTTTTCGCTACCTGGAGTCCAGTGCAGGGCTACGCCGTGCTTGCGCACCTGCGCGGCCAGACCGTACACCGGAGCAGGCGCCTGACCAGCAATCACGATTGCGGCGTTCGACAGGCCCGCCGAGCGACCGTTGCGGTTGATCAGCTCAACAAAATAAGTGAGCGGACGAGGCGTACCGGCGGCCAGCGCGGGGGGCAGCGTCTCAGTAAAGGCACCCGCTGCTTCGGGAGCTAACAGGAGGTCGCCGGGAACTGGCACGCAGGGTCCTGAATTTTCCTTGCGGCATACGCGCACAGGGACATTGCCCTTCAGCAGCAGCTTATCTGTGTTCTTTTTCGGCATCTTCCAGGTAAGCGAAACCTGGTTGCCGGTGCGGGTGGCAGCGAGGTCGGTGACGGGGTCAGGCAGATTGAGCGAGGGCGGCATCGGCGCTCCCGGCGTGCCGCAACCGGTGAAGACCACGCCGATGGCCAAGGTGGCCGCAAGCGTAGCCGCACGCGCGGACCATCTGAATTCTTGCACTCCATTCATAGCCCTCCCAGTCTACTGGAGACGCGCCGGGGTGGGCACGCGAGGAACTCCAACACTTGCAGGATTACCGGCGAAGACGGAGCGCCCGGCTCTCCCGCGAGCATCGCACATGGACGGTTTTCCGTCCTGGGCTGTGAGATTTGAATTGCCTGGGCATTTCTCGAATGCACGTGCAGGGGCATAGATTTAAGAAGGGTGGCTGTCACTTCCTCCTGAGCGGCGAAGAATTGTGTCGCCGGGGATTCCAGAAAGGAAAAAGCGACCTGGCTGCCGTGGGTCCCTTAAGAGAAATTCGAGAAACACACTATGCATGAGCTTTCGATTATTGCGAGCGTTGTGGATACGGTGATGGAGTCGGTGGCGGTATACCCCGGCGCGCGGGTGGTAGAGGTGCGGCTGCGGGTGGGCGCGCTGGCGTCAGTGGTGGAGGATTCGCTGCAATTTTGCTTTGGGATTGCTACAGAAGGGACGGCGCTGGAGGGATCCAAGCTCGTGGTGAAGACGATTCCGGTAGTGGTGCACTGCGTGCCGTGCGCTGAGGATATGGAGTTGGATGGAGTGCAGAGCTTCCGGTGTCCCAAGTGCGGGGAGCCTTGCGTTGACCTGCGGCAAGGGCGGGAGTTGGAGATTGAGGCGATCGAGATTGAGGAAGCGGATGGAATTGAAAAGACTGGGGTGACGGCATGACGACGCGCATTGTGGAGCTGCGGAGAGGAATCTTAAAGAAGAACGATGAGTTGGCCGCAGGGCTGCGGGCTGGCTTCTCCAGCGCTGGGGTGCTGGTGTTGAATCTTGTTTCGAGCCCCGGGACGGGGAAGACGGCGCTTCTGGAGTGGACCTTGCGGGAGTTGAAGGCGCGGGGAGCGAGAGCGGCGGCGCTGGTGGGCGATCTGGAGACGGATAACGACGCGCGACGGCTGGCGGCGAGCGGGGCTCCGGTGAGGCAGATCAATACCCATGGAATTTGCCACCTGGACGCGGAGATGGTGGGAAAACACCTGTCGGATTGGGATGGGGTCGAACTGGGTGGGTTGGATTACCTGTTCATCGAGAATGTGGGGAATCTGGTTTGCCCGTCGAGCTACGATCTGGGCGAGGCGATCCGGGTGGTGCTGCTGAGCGTGACCGAGGGCGAGGATAAACCGCTGAAATATCCCACGATGTTCAACTCGGCGGATGCGGCGGTGATTACCAAGATGGATCTGGCGGTACCGTGCGGTTTCGACCGGTGGGCGGCGCTTAAAAACATCAATGAGATACGGCCGGGAATACGGATTTTCGAGACATCGGTGAAGACCGGAGCGGGGACGGAGGAGTGGCTGGGGTATTTGGAGGAGCAGCGGGCCGCACGGAGCTGAGCGGTGCAGGATTTGGTAATATAGATCACATTTTGTGAGTTAAGGGCGGCGCATAAAAGGAGTGCCATGTGCTTAGCGATACCGGGAAAAGTAGAAGAGATTGCCGAGGAGAACGGGCTTCGGATGGGGCGGGTGAACTTTGGCGGGGTGGTCAAGCGGGTTTGCCTGGACTACGTGCCGGAGGTCAAGGTGGGCGACTACACGATCGTCCACGTGGGGTTTGCGCTGCAGAAGATCGACGAAGCGGAAGCGGAGAAGACGCTGGCTTTGTTCCGGGAAATGGGTGTGTTGGAGCAGGAACTGGCGGATGGGGATGAAGCGTTCGCCCGGGCGGCGGTAGCGCCGTCGTCGAGTTGTCCGGACGGGAGTTGTTCGGCTGGTACGGAGAAACCCTGACGGTTGACATTTGTAGATTCCCGAGTCCCAAGAGAGACCTAGGACACCCACCCTCTTGTGGGTGAGAGCGATTCAGATGAAGTATTTGACTGAGTTTCGAAATGGGGAGATTGCGCAGCGGATGGCGCGGGAGATCACCGCCATCACGACCCGGCCGTGGAAGATTATGGAGGTTTGCGGGGGACAGACGCACTCCATTATCCGGAACGGGATCGACCAGATGCTGCCCGCCGGGATCGAGATGATTCATGGGCCGGGGTGTCCGGTGTGCGTTACCCCTTTGGAACTAATTGACAAGGCGCTGGCGATTGCGGCGCTACCCGGCGTGATTTTCTGCTCGTTTGGCGACATGCTGCGGGTTCCTGGAACCGAGGGCGATCTGTTCCAGGTGAAAGGCCATGGCGGGGACGTGCGGGTGGTGTATTCGCCGCTGGATGCGGTGGAACTGGCCGCGAAGAACCCGGAAAAACAGGTGGTCTTCTTTGGGGTGGGGTTCGAGACCACGGCTCCGGCGAATGCGATGAGCGTGCATGTGGCCAAGCGGAGGGGTTTGACGAATTTTTCCCTGCTGGTTTCGCATGTCCTGGTCCCGCCGGCCATTGCGGCGATTCTTGAGTCGCCGGGGAATCAGGTTCAGGGGTTTTTGCTGGCGGGGCATGTGTGCAGCGTGATGGGATACTGGGAGTATCCGCCGCTGGCAGAGAAGTATGGGGTTCCGCTGGTGGTCACCGGCTTCGAGCCACTTGACTTGCTGGATGGGATCCGGCGGGCGGTCAGGCAACTGGAGGCCGGGCAGCACGAAGTTGAAAATGCTTATGAACGGATCGTCACGTTTGAGGGAAACCGAGCGGCGCAGAAGCTGCTGGCCGAGGTGTTCGAAGTGACGGACCGTGCGTGGCGAGGAATCGGCGTGATTCCGAAAAGCGGCTGGCGGCTGAGCGGGGCTTACCGGGAGTTCGACGCCGAGGAGCGGTTCCAGATTACGGGGATTCATACGCAGGAGTCGGCGCTGTGCCGGGCGGGAGACGTGCTGCGGGGAGCGATCAAGCCAGCGGAGTGCGCTGCGTTTGGCAAGGAATGTACGCCGCGGCATCCTCTGGGGGCGACGATGGTTTCAAGCGAGGGGGCCTGTGCGGCCTATTACAACTATGGGCGGTTTTTGTCGGCGGAGGAGCTGGCTAGCGCGGGATCGGGGTTGACGCATGGCTGAGAATGACAAAGGGGGCACACCGGATTTTTCAGGGTGGAGCTGCCCGCTGCCGCTGGCCGGGTATCCGACGATTGTGATGGGACATGGCGGCGGCGGGAAACTTGGTAACGAACTGGTGGAGCACCTGTTTCTTCCCGCGTTTCGAAATGCGGCGCTTGAGAATCTGGGCGATGCGGCCGTGCTGGATCTGGTTGGGGGACGGCTGGCGATGAGCACCGATTCGTTTGTGGTGCAGCCGCTGTTCTTTCCGGGCGGGTCAATTGGGGAGCTGGCGGTGAACGGGACGGTGAACGACTTGGCCGTTTCCGGGGCCGTGCCCAAGTTCCTGAGCGCCAGCTTCATTCTGGAAGAGGGATTTCCGCTGAGCCAACTGGCGGCGATTGTGGAGGCGATGGCAGGGGCTGCCGCGACCGCCGGCGTGCAGATTGTTACCGGCGACACAAAGGTTGTGGAGCGGGGACACGGGGACGGGTGCTACATCACTACGGCCGGCGTGGGAATGCTGCGGGCAGGGATCCAAGTGGGTCCGCGCCGGGCGCAGGCGGGGGACGCGGTTCTGGTTTCAGGAATGATCGGGGACCACGGTATGGCGATCATGAGCGTGCGGGAGGGACTGGAGTTCGAGAGCGAGATCCGGTCAGATTGCGCGGCGCTGAATGGACTGATCGGCGAGGTTCTGGATGCGGCGGGCGGAGCGGTACACGTGATGCGGGACCCGACGCGCGGAGGGTTGGCCTCAACGCTGAATGAGATTGCGCAGGCTTCGGGCGTGGGGATCGCCATCGACGAGGCACGGCTGCCGGTGCGGGTTGAAGTGCAGTCGGCATGTGAACTGCTGGGGCTGGATCCGGTATACGTGGCCAATGAGGGCAAGGCCGTGTTTTTTGTGGCGGCAGAGGCGGCGGAGCGTGTGCTGGAGGTGCTCAGGGCACATCCGCTGGGACGGGATGCGGCGCAGATTGGGCACGTGACAGCAGAGCATAAACGGATGCTGGTGGCGCGGACGGCGATGGGCGCGAACCGGGTGATTCCTACGCAAATTGGGGAGCAGCTGCCGCGGATATGCTAAAGCGCGCTGTTCAGAGCGCCTATCTCCAGTGTCAATCGCAACGCTGGCAATGGCCTGTGATTGCTCGTCAGACACATGAACCGCTGGAAATGGGCGAGTTCTGGTGTTATCGCAACGGCGCATGGCTCCCACTGGAAAACTGATATCTCAAGACTGCGCAGCGACCCTTTCGGACCACCAGCAAGCGACCTCTCTTTCATGGCTTGAATTCGACATGCTAGACTCCATGTGCAACAATTTCCACCCATTTCCAGGCTGGTGCTCAGGAGTGGTGTGTTTTGTTGGATATGGCGCTCTGACGCAAGAGCTTCGGAGACGATGATGAAAAAACAGCTATCCGGTTCAAGTGCACTTTCTCAATTAACACGGCGAGATTTCATGAAGGTTGCCGGAGCTGCGGCGATTCTTCCCGGTAATGTCTGGGCAAGCACAAGCCGCCCTGCCGCTTCAGATCGTATTACCCTGGGCGTGATTGGCTGGGGCATGATGGGGCCGGGGAACACCAAGGAATTCCTGGCGCAGGACGATTGCCAGGTGGTGGCGGCGTGCGACCTGCACGAGGATCACCTGCAGGCAGCCGTGGACACCATCAACACGCGCTATGGAAACAAGGACTGCAAGGCATATCACGACTATCGGGAACTGATGGCACGGGACGATATCGACGCGGTCATGATCGCCGTGCCGGATCACTGGCACGCGCTGGTGGCCACGGAAGCGGCAAACCGGAAAAAGGATATCTATGGCGAGAAACCGCTTGCCCGCACCATCGCGGAGCAACAGGCCATCGTCAAGGCCGTTGAGCGGAATGGCGTCATCTGGCAGACTGGCTCCTGGCAGCGCTCACTCCCCTTGTTTCACAAGGCGGCAGAAGCTGTCCGCAACGGCCTCATCGGCACGGTGAGCCGGGTTGAGGTCGGGTTGCCTGGCGGCCATCACGACTTCCCCGGCACAGTTCCCGCGCTCATGCAGAAACTCGCATCGTTGCCGGACAAGATCAGTAGTCCAGCAGAAATCGTACCGGGAACTCCTGCGTGGGATCTAGCCGTGACGCAGCCGCCGCCGGAACTGGATTATGACCGGTGGGTCGGCCCCTCGAAGATGGAACCCTATATCGAGGCTCGCGTTTACCAAAATTGGCGCTGGAACTACAACACCGGCGGCGGCCAGTTGCTGGACTGGATCGGCCACCACGGAGACATTGCGCACTGGGGCCTGGGGTTCGATTCGACCGGTCCGTCAGAGATTGAAGGTCATGGCGAGTTTCCACGGGCGGATGCTGTATGGAACACGGCTACGACCTACATGATCGAATGCAAATATCGCAAAGAGATCACTCATTATGCCGGTGACGTGGGGATAACCATTGCCGGTGGCCATCCGGGAATCGCGATGGGAACAAAATGGTTTGGGAGCGACGGCTGGATCTGGGTGGACCGGAGTGGATTTGACGCGTCCAATCCCGCATGGATAAAAGGTGACTCTCTTCCCGAGGAACTCCGCAAGGTGAAGATTTATGAGTCTCACGGGCATCAGCGCAACTTTCTAGACTGCGTCAAATCTCGCAAGCCTACCATTGCCCCGGTGCAAACCGCGCATCACTCGGCGATTCCCGGGCATCTCGGCCTCATTTCCATGCTGGTGGGACGGAAGATTCATTGGGATGTGGCGCACGAGAAGATTCTTGGCGACAGCGCCGCCAGCGAACTTCTGTCCCGTCCGTATCGCGCACCCTGGCAACTGGCCTGAACGGGCAAAGGGGATAACCGGTCTCGTTCATGCCGCAGGGCTGGTTATTCCTACTATGAGCTGCCAACAAACCGAACTCCCGGCGAGCGAACGGTGCGCGCTGGGGAGAACAAGCTTACGGTGCGACTGAAGCCGCGCCCTGAGGCTTTCTGCGGCGCGAAGTGAGTTATTCCACAGCTTTGAAAGTACGCCGTGACCCCGCCCGCGCGTAATTTGCGAAAGCTGCGCCCCTCCCTCCTGTACACTGGAATGTTTACTGTCATGCAAACCAAACATCCAATCGGTATTCTGGGCGCGACCGGCATGGTCGGCCAACGCTTTATTCAGCTTCTTGAGAACCACCCGTGGTTCGAGGTCGCCTGGCTGGCGGCCAGTGACCGCTCGAGCGGCAAGCCTTACGGCGAGGCCGCGAAGTGGCGGCTGGACACACCACTGCCCGAGCGTATTGCCAAAATGACCGTGGCGCCAGCGGACCCGGCAGGCGCGCCGAAGATCATCTTCGCGGCTCTTGACGCCGCGATTGCCCGCGAACTGGAGCCCCGCTTTGCCGCGGCCGGCTGCGCGGTGGTTTCGAATTCGAGTGCTTACCGCATGGCCGCCAATGTGCCGCTGGTCATCCCGGAGATTAACGCCGAGCACCTGCACCTGATCGAGGAGCAGCCGTGGCGTCATGAATCGGGCGGCTACATGGTGACCAACCCCAACTGCTCAACCATTGGGCTGGTGATGGCGCTGAAGCCCATCGAGGAGCGCTTCGGGATTGAACAGATCTTTGTGACCACCATGCAGGCGGTGTCTGGAGCGGGATATCCGGGCGTTCCGTCGATGGACATCCTGGGCAACGTGGTGCCCTACATCGGCGGCGAAGAAGAAAAGATGGAAGCCGAGACGCTGAAGCTGCTGGGGCGGCTGGAAGGTCACACGGTGACTCCGCTCGATGCGCGCATCAGCGCCCACTGCAACCGCGTCGCGGTGGAAGACGGACACACCGAGAGCGTGTCAATCAAGCTGGGGAACAAGCTGGGCCGGCCGATTAAGCGCGAAGATATTCTGGCCGCGTGGGCGGAGTTCCGTCCGCTAGCCGGCCAGGGACTGCCGACGGCGCCTGAGCAGCCGGTCGAATGGGCGCCGCAGAGCGATCGCCCGCAACCCCGGCTGGACCGCAATCGCGGCAATGGAATGGCGGTGACCGTGGGCCGGTTGCGCCCTTGCGGCCTGCTCGACTGGAAGTTTACCGCGCTCTCACACAACACAATTCGCGGAGCAGCAGGCGCAGCCATCCTGAACGCCGAACTTCTAGCGAGTCTGGGCAAGCTGGAACCGGTGATCGAGGCAGCTGCACGAGCCTAGAGTACTGTAACGATGGGAAGATTCGCATGAGCCTGGTGGTGATGAAGTTTGGCGGCACGTCGGTGGAGGACCCGGCTGCCATCGGCCGTACCGCGGCAATCGTGGCTGGACGCATTGCACAGGGCAAAAGCCCCGTGGTGGTGGTAAGCGCCATGGCCAAGGTCACCGACCAGTTGCTGCGCGCCGCCGCAGCTGCTTCCGCAGGCGATCGAACCGGGGCACTGGCCATCAGTTCGCGGCTACGATCACGCCACCGCGACACGGCGGCCGCGCTGGTAAAAAACTCGACAGACAGCGCTGAGCTGATGACTTTCATCGACCAGAAGTTCGACTCGCTGGACGAGGTTCTGCGCGGTCTGGCGGCGATTCTAGAACTCACCCCGCGCATCTCCGACCTGATTGTGGGCTATGGCGAGCGCGTCTCCAGCCGCATCGTCGCGGCGGCCTTCCGTGAGCGCGGCATCGACGCCGTCCACGTGGACGCGAGAGAGATCATCATCACCGACTCGCAGTACCAGAAGGCCATTCCCCAGGTCGAGCTGATCGAGAAACGCGCCGCGGAGAAGCTGCGTCCGCTCACCAGCCAGGGCAAAGTGCCGGTGATGGGCGGTTTCATCGGCTCCAACGAAGCCGGCATCACGACTACGCTGGGGCGCGGCGGTTCCGACTTTACCGGCGCCCTGGTTGGCGGCGCACTTACGGCCGATGCCATCGAGATCTGGACCGACGTGGACGGCATCATGACCTCAGACCCCCGCGTGTGCCCCGATGCCCTGCGGGTGAAGATCATCAGCTTTGAGGAAGCGGCTGAACTGGCCTACTTCGGCGCCAAGGTGTTGCATCCGGCCACTATTCTGCCGGCGGTCAAGAAGAACATTCCCGTGCTGGTGCTCAATAGCCGCAACGCCGATTGCGAGGGTACGCGCATCACATCCCTGGCACCGCATTGCAAGAGTCCGTTCAAGTCCATTGCCGTGAAGAAGAAGCTGAGCATTATTGACGTGGTGGCCAGCCGCATGCTGATGACACACGGCTACCTGAAGGAGATCTTCGAGATCTTCGACAAGCATCAATGCGCTGTGGATATGGTTTCGACCAGCGAGGTCTCGGTCTCGTTGACTGTGGACTCAAACGACAAGCTGCCAGCCCTGGCCGCCGACCTGAGCCAACATGCCGACGTGAAATACGAAGGCCGCAAGGCGCTGGTGTGCATGGTGGGCGAGGATATACGCGGACAGAGCGGTATGGCCGCGCAGGTGTTCAGCGCCATCCGGCACATCAACGTGAGGATGATCTCGCAGGGCGCGAGCGAGATCAATATGAGCTTCATGATCGAAGAGGACGATGCCGACGAAGCAGTGCGCTCCCTGCACGCAGCTTTCTTCAAAGACCCGGATCCCACGATCTTCGACGTGGAAGCGCGAAAACCATTGACAGCTTCTAGCCTTTAGCTTTCCGGGGGCTGGCTGCCGGATGCGGTGAAAACCCACAAAGGCTCTCCCGGAATGTTCTTGGGCTAGCGGCTGGAAGCTAGTAGCTAAAAAGAGGTCATCATGCTCATTCTGGTCCTGGGCAAGGGAAAAACCGGCAGCCTCGTCGCGCAGGTGGCTCGTGAACGGGGCCACAGCGTGCGCGCGCTCGACATTACTGAAAACCAGGGCGCTTCCGCGCTGACCGCGCCCAATCTTGCCGGCGTGGACATGGTCATCGATTTCACCGCCCCCGAGGCTGCGCTTGAAAACATGCGCGCCGTGCTGGCCCTGGGCGGGCGCATCGTGGTGGGAACCACCGGCTGGTACGCGCAATTGGGTGAGATGAAAGCTCTGGCCGCGAAACGCGGCGGGGCGCTGCTCTACGGAACCAACTTCTCCATCGGCGTGCAGAAGCTCTTCCGGCTGACGGCCGAACTGGCCAAGCTCGAAGGCTACACTTTCTCAATCACGGAAACCCATCACAAGTCCAAACTGGACGCCCCTTCCGGCACCGCCATCACCCTGCGGCAGATTGTGGAAGCAGCGCAGCCTGGAGCCAAGGTTGAGATCACCTCCCATCGCGTCGGCGACGCCAAAGGCGAGCACGTCGTGACCGCCGCCGGCCCTGACGACATTCTGGAATTGAGGCACGATGCCCATAGCCGCCGGGGCTTTGCCCTGGGCGCCGTTCGCGCCGCCGAGTGGCTTGCCGACAAATCCGGAGCCTGGGACTTCCGCGAGATCTTCGATCAGTTGTAGAGTTTCTCCGCTTCGATTGTGGTCTGCAAAGGAATGCAGATTCTTCGGAGGTTTGCGTCCAGAAGACTTTGCAAATGGGTTTCGTGCATTTGAACTCATGTCTTGCGGTTGGACGCCTGGCGACGTGTCCGTTGTTTTTTCCCACGAGCCCGCTTAAGAAGTCCCAACACGATCCCCGAGACGAAGACAAACCCGCCGCCACCCGGCAGTCCGTAATGAACCCAATAATCGCTATCGCCTTCGATGAGTTTCTTCAGGCATTCACCCAGACCTGGAACGTGAACGTCGATCTTCGCGGTATAGACAGGAAGCTGCCGCAGATACTTGTCGTCGTACCCCGGATACAGCACCCAGGCGGTAATCACCATCGTCTGACTCTTGCCAGTGTAAGCAGGCGTAACGCTCCAGTTCCAGGTGGCGCTGCCGTCCGCGGGAACATATTGAATCTCAGTGGTTCCCGGCTCCGGGCTGATCGTAAACTCGTCGGGGTTGTCCGGGCAGGAGATGGCAACCTTCATGCGGTCGGAGACCTTTGTCGTTCCCGAGCCGGTTGCGCCCGCGAGTTCACTGGATGCGCCGGCGCGCGGACCCTGAATGACAACTGTCACCGTCGACGAGTCCTTCCAATACATGGTGGCGGGCACCTTGTATTGGATCGCGCCCTTATCCAGTTGTTCAAACCATTTTGTCTCCTCAGAGGCAGGAGAGACTGGCGAAGGTTCTGTCATCGCGAGCGAGGATGGGGGTCGGTCTGTCTCATAGTGTCTTGTCACGTGGGGAGAGGCCCCAGAGCTTTCGGCGGGACTCTGCACGGCGGGTTTGGAGGTGTCAGGTGGTGAGGGAACGGACTGCGGAACTGCCGCGGTTGCCGGCTTTGAAGCTGAATCTGCATTCGTCGGGCTCGATGCGTTCGATTGCGCGGCCGGCGCAGGAGACTGAACCTGCCGGCATCCGACGCAGAACGCGAGCAACCCCACGCAGAGCAGGATCGGCTTTGGTTGAGTCAAAACGCGCATGGTTCAAGGCCTCTATGCGGGGTATTCTTTCACCGGTGGGCATTGAAGGCCAGCGGATTTTCGAGTGATTCGGTTGGGGCTCTTCCGGGAGGGTCGGCGCTGACTCCATCTCGCTACCACAGGATTTCCGCGATCTTCACCACCAGCCAAGCGTCCAGCTTAACCGGCTTCCCAATAGAAAAATACTGCGCAACGTTCCCCCCGGTATAATTTCACCAGTTATGGAAACTACAGGATGCGGTACAGCTATCGTTACGCCGTTTCGGGCGGATGGATCGATCGATGAACAGGCACTGCGGGCACTGGTGAACTGGCAGATCGACTCAGGTATCGACTTTCTGGTGGCATGCGGATCGACGGGCGAGGCGGCCACGCTGGACGAAGAAGAGTGGCTGATGGCCGTTTGCGTGGTTGCGGAGGCAGCGGCGGGACGGGTTCCGGTGTGGGCCGGATGCACGCACAATTCGACCCGGACGCTGTTGCGGAACGCCAGCCTGCTGCGCCAGGTGCGCGGCGTGAGCGCCGTGCTTTCAGCCAATCCCTACTACAACAAGCCCTCGCAGGAGGGGCAGTTCCAGCATTTTCTGGCTCTGGCCAGGGCGGTGGAACCACTGCCGGTGACAATCTACAACATCCCCGGCCGCACGGCGGTGAACCTAGAGCCGGCAACGGTGGTGCGGCTTGCCGAGGCCGCGCACAACATTGAGGCAATCAAAGAGTCCAGCGGCAAGCTGCCGCAGATCAGCGAGCTGGTTCATACGCTGCCCCGCGGCTTCAAGATTTTCTCAGGCGACGACAACCTGGCTCTGGCAAGCATCGGCGTGGGCGCGCATGGACTGATCAGCGTGGCCGCCAACGAAATTCCGGCAGAGATGGGCCGCATGATCCGCGCCGCGCTGGCCGACAACTGGACCGAGGCGCGCGAACTGGAACGCAGGTACGCGCGGCTGATCGATGCCAACTTCTGGGACTCCAATCCCACTCCGGTGAAGACGGTGCTCAATCTGATGGGCCGCTGCTCGGACCATGTCCGCCTGCCGCTGACCCCGCCCACAGCGGCCACGCGCTCGAAGCTGGGACGCCTGGCGGGCGAACTGGGACTGCTGAAACACACTGTTCCGGCGGAGGGCATTTCAGAGGTGTTCTAAGCACAAGGCGGATCGATTTGGCTTATAATTTTGCCCAGAAATTTAATCAGCTGCGAGATGCCTATTCCTGACACCTGCAACTGGAGAGGCTGCCATGTTGAAACCGCTTCTGGTCCTTTCCGCCGTGATTCTGTTTGAGATTAGCGCTGCGCCCGCCCCCACACTCGCTTCGGGGCGGATGCCGCAAGACACTGCAGCAGCACCCGCTTCCCCCGCCACAACCAATCCTGTGAAGCCGACTGCCGCGTCGCAGGCGCAGGCGAAGAGCATCTATGCGCGCGATTGCGCGTTGTGCCATGGGGACAACGGAAACGGCAAGACCGACCTGGCGAAGGACATGCAGCTCACGCTTTCCGACTGGACCGATCCAAAGGCATTGGCCAACAGGCCGGACCAGGAGTTGTTTCACGTCATCCGCGACGGCAAGGATAAGATGCCCTCAGAGGCCGTAGGCCGCGCAAAAGACGACGAGGTTTGGAACATCATTCACTACATTCGCGGAATGTCAAAGGGGCAACCGGCCGCTCCGGCGGCACCTACGGCTGAGGCACCCAAGCCGAACAACTAGGCTCGATCGCAGGCAGACCTTTGCTTGCAATTCCCTGTCCTTGCCGCATGGGAGACGGTTCCCTACCCCGCCAGTTCTTTCTTTACCAATTCACTGACCACGCGGCCTTCAGCGCGGAGGCCGTCGGCCTGTAATTTGGCCTGGACGGCCTTGATGACGGGACCCATTTCCTTGGGAGTGGGTTTGTGGCCGACGGAGGCAGCAACTTCGGCGATGGCCTCGGCGACCAAGGCACGGAGGCCGGCTTCATCGAGGGCCTTGGGGAGAAACTCCTCAATGACGGCGATCTCGGCGGCTTCAATGGCGGCGAGTTCGGGGCGGTTGCCCTTGGTGAACTGCTCGATGGAGTCGCGGCGCTGCTTGATCATGGAGGCCAGCGCCTGCTCGGACTCGGCGGGCGTGAGCGGAGAGCGCTTCTCAATGGCCTTGTTCTTGAGCGCGTTCTTGATGAGGCGCAACGTGCCGGTGCGGACCTGGTCGTGCGCTTTCATGGCGGTGACGACCTGTTGGCTGATGAGGGATTCGAGTGCGCCTGCGTCCATGGTGTTCTACCTTTTTGGTGCTGGAATGCGAGCCGAAAATGAAACAGCTCAAAACAAAATTGTACGGCTTGCGAACCGGCGCGGCTGCTCCCGGTTGCCGAGTTACGTCTGATAACGGGAGGGGGGGAGGGGGGAGGGGGGAGGGGGGAGGGGGGGTACAGAGTACGGACCGGTCA
>CAZNAW010000027.1:0-49756 GCA_964571165.1 uncultured Occallatibacter sp.
TCTCCCTTACCAAGGGAGTGCTCTACCAACTGAGCTACATCAGCCCTTCTTACAAACTCTTGGGCGTCGAATTTCCGCCCGTCTCGCCTTCATCCCCGCCCCTGCGAATCTTCTCCGCATGCAGGGCCAACACCGTGCGCAAAGCCAGGCCGCCAAGAATCACCAGCGGAAGCAGCCGCAACTCCACCGGCTTGCCAAAGACGAGAACATTGCCCTCGCCCATCGTAAACCAGACCAGCGCCGCAAGAACCGCGTACAACCCCAGAGCCACCCAGAACCTCCGGTACAAATCGGAACCGGTGCTCTGAGGACCCTCCATCCTGCGCTTCTGGGCGACGAGCTCAACATTCGCTCCCGGTTGCCACCATCCGCGCATTCCAACCCTCAATTCATGGTGCACAGGGGAGGATTCGAACCTCCGTAGCTCCAAGGAGCGGCAGATTTACAGTCTGCTGCCATTAACCGCTCGGCCACCTGTGCCCAACCCTGCCTGAACCCCTCGTTCAACCCACCTGGGCGCATTCCATTCATCGCGCCACTTCAGCGCATCAAGCCCCGCCCGGAAATTCTCCGGCACATCGAAGCATGCACCTCAGTGGGATCGCCGCGGAGGACAGGCCCGGCGCATCGAAAAATGACCGCCGGTGAAAACATCTTGCCATCTCAGGCCCCGTTTGCTGTTTCCGTAAAGTGGAGCTGGCGAAGGGATTTGAACCCCCGACCCTCTGATTACAAATCAGATGCTCTACCAGCTGAGCTACGCCAGCCCTGCAGCGGTTTCACGATTTCCGTACCTCGAAGCCGCTGCCATTCAGTGCCTTTTCTTTAAGAAAAAGGCGCCTTGCTCAGCGCCGGCAAGGGCAAGTGAATTGTGGAACCGCTCTTCCCACCCGGAAACCAATCCGGAAAGCCTGAAAACTGCCCCGTTTCCATGCACAGGCACACTTCCGCTCCGCACACTCAACGGCACAGAAATCAAGGTTAGCACACCCCCGCCACAGGAGCAAACCGGGGCCCAAGGATCAGGCAGGGCAATCGCATTTGAACATTCATGGCAAGCGAACGTCTCAGGCTGCCGCAAAGACTCCATCAAAGCGAGCGTTGTAACAGCCCGAGCATGATGGGGATCATGTGGGCCCCAAAAAGCCGCAAAGACTCCCTCAAAGCGAGCTTTGTATCAGGGCATGACTTCAGTCATGCCGCAAAACGCTCCCCAAAAAGAGGTCGGGCTTTAGCCCCTGCCACATTCGAGCCGCCTGTGGTCTCTTTTTTCCACCTTCTCCGTGCCTCGCAAGCAAAATCCAAACGTAAGCTCTTTCAAATGCGATTGCCCTGAAGGATCAGGGAACAAGGAACAGGAATCAACGAACAGGGGGCTCAAATCGCCGCCGGCATCTTCCCCATTTTCGCCGCCTGCGTTTGCCGATAATAACCCCCGAACCACGCACAATACTCTCAGGAGAACCAGCGATGAACGAAAACGCTCCTACCCCGATCGCCCTCGAAGCCTCGCCCCATCCACCCGTCCGCAACGCCGCTGTCCAGCGCTGCTGCGCAGCTCGCGAGTGCTCGCTCCAGAACAGTAGAGCAAAGCGTCACGACGATTACGACACCAAACGCAGCGCTGCTGAAGCCTACCGCAACGCCATGCCCCATCTCTCCGGCTACGAAAACATCCGCGACTTCATTGCTTGCGCCGCTCACGGCATGCTTATCGGAGCCGTCGACGCTATTGAAGGCCCCAAGTTCCTCTACGCAGCCCAGGTCGCGCTCGGCGCCCTCCGTCACGAGCCAAAAGACCAAAAGCGGTCCGCCGCATGACCACCCCCCTAACCGATAGTAACCAGGCAGTTACTGAATTAGTAACTAGCCGCGGTATACTCTACCTTGCATCTTTTCACCCACTCCCTTTGCGAGGATTTGCGTCTCGAGGTAACTCGCAGATGGGATCGGCTTTGCGCTAAAGAAGAGCAAATTAGCATTGGCTCATCTTCATGCACTTGTCCCGAGCGTGAAATCTGCTTGCGCAAAGTACCGTTTAGGCAGATCATTCACCTGCTTCCCAAATGAGTTTTTCGCGGTTCCGAAAGTTAAGGAGAAGCTGCATGCGCAAGAGTCTTATCGCCTTCGTATTTCTGGCATTGTGCCCCCTGCTCCTCGCTCAACAACCACAGCCTGTCCCTGAAACACCCGCTGCACCGCAAGCCGCACCCGCGACTCCGCCTCCTCCGCACACGCTGCTGGACGGTACGCCCGTAAAACTGCGGCTAAGTGAGACCATCTCCTCTGCGGACGCAAGAGTCGGCCAGGAGATTCCCTTTGAAGTTGTTGAAGATATCAGCGTAGACCAGGTGGTGGTGCTACCCAAAGGAGCAACTGCGATTGCCACGGTAACTGAGGCCGATCACAAGAAAAGCATGGGCCGCGCAGGCAAGCTGAATATCTCCATTAGCTATGCGCGGCTCAAAGATCAGGAGAAGGTCGCGCTGCGGGCGATGAAAGACACCAAAGGTGGAGGGCATGTAGGAGCAGTGACCGGAGCCGTAGTGGCTACGTCAATCGTCTTTTTTCCTGCCGCGCCGCTCTTCCTCTTCATCCATGGCAAGGACATCTCCATTCCCCAAGGCACTGAGATCACGGCGTTTGTCGAAGGAGACATGCACCTTGACATGAGCAAGTTTGGGGCCGCTCCACCAGAGCCCGGAACCGCGACTGCCTTGGCCGCTCCATCTCAGGCTTCGCTGGCAATCAACTCCACCCCTCCCGGTGCGGATATCGAGATCGACGGTGCCTTCGTCGGCAACACGCCCTCCACCGTCTCCGTCGCTCCCGGCAGCCATCAGATTGCCGTCAAGAAGAGAGGCTTCGCCGACTGGACCAAGACCCTCAACGTCACCGGCGGCACAATTCACATGAACGCTGAGTTGGAGCAGGAGCCGGCCAGGCAATAACGACGAGAGCAGCCAGTGCACGTCACCCGGCCCCTCCCGGAGTGTTACCGTATCTCTGACGGCCCAAATGCACAGACGCACCCGCAAAACGCTTCTCATCGTGGCCGCGGTCCTGCTGTTGCTGGCCGTGGCCATCTTCCTGCGCTCCAAGGCTCCGCCGGAGGCCGCCCGTCTTCTTCCCGAGTCTGACGGAATCATTTTCATCAACTTCCAGCCGGTCCACGCCTTTCTCCACAAGGACCTCAAGCCCCCCCGGCGCGTTCCCGACTACCAGCAATTCGTCGACGCCACTGGCGTCGACTGGGAGCGCGACCTCGACCAGGTCGCCATCGCCCTTCACCGCATGCCCGACCCCAACGGTCCCAATGGCCCTGTCGCCTACTCCATGGTCCTGGTCGGCAAACTTACCGGCAAGCGCCTCAATGCTTGGCTTGACACCCACGCCGCCTCCCGCGAGTCCTACGCCGGCCATACCATCTACTCCATCCCCTCCGAGGGCCGCACCGTGCGCGTGGCCCAAATCGGCTATGACATGCTGGCCGTGTCCAACACTCCCACCCCCGAGCAGATCCATTCCATGCTCGACCGCCATCGTACCGCCGCCCTGCCTTTTGCCGGCTCCACGCTTCTCGCCGAGCACTACCACGACGTCCCTCTGCTTTCCCTTGCCTGGGGCGTCGGCCAAATCGGCCTGCCTTTCTCTGAGAGCGGCGCCATCAAGGTCTTCGGCCTCTCGCTGCCTCTTGAGGCCGACTCCACCATCGTCGCCAGCGTCACGCCGGCCTTGCCGCTGCCGGGCTTGCTCAATATCAAAGTCGAGGAAATCGCCGCCACTGACCAGGTAGCTGCCAACCAGGCAGCCGCCCTTGCCACGCTCGTCACGCTTGCCCGCGGCTTCACCGCCCCGCTCGCCCAGAACGCCGCCAACAACGGCCTCAAAGAGCTCCTCAAGACCGCTGCCGTCACCCAGCAGCGCAACCGCGTCGTGGTCACAGCCACGCTCTCGCCGGCCTCGCTCGCCGGCCTCGCGCAGAACGAAAATTCCCAGTCCGATTCCGCACCCGCCGCGGGCGCTCCTGCATCACAATAGGGATTGGCGCACCGCAACCTGTTCGCATCTGGACTGGTCTTGTTCGAAGCGATCACGTTTTCTTGAATGCCGTAACCGCTTACAGCGGTTCTCCCATTGGTGTACCTCGAATCCACTACCCTCAAGCGGCTTTTTCCTTAAGAAAAAGCCGCCTTGCACGGTATGACGAGGGCACGTGAATTGGAGAACCGCTCTAACCACAATCCCTTCCCCCATGAGAGGTCTCATGCCCAGTTCCCCTGTATCCCGTTCCCTCAGGATTTCACTCCTCGCCTGCACCCTTGCCCTGTTGCCTTGCCTTGCCGCGCAATCCGCGCACAAACAGCCGGTGCTTACCGGCCAGGCCGCCTTCACGGATGCGGCCCACGAGTCCCCCGGCATCCGCCGTCATCTCACCGTCGCCGACCTGCCCGCGCCAGCCCCCGAGCAGTCGGTCGACAACGGTCCCACCCTGGTTCCCCGTCCCGCCAACGCCTGGCCTGTCGCTCCCAGGGGCTTCAAAGTCGAGCTCTACGCCACCGGACTCGACAATCCCCGTCTCCTGCGCACCGCGCCCAACGGCGACCTCTTCCTTGCCGAAAGCGAGACCGGCAAAATCAAGGTCTTCCGTGGCGTCGGAGCAGATGGCAAGCCGCAGCAAGTCTCCGTCTTCGCCACCGGCCTCCATCAACCCTTCGGCATCGCCTTTTACCCCAACGGCCCCAACCCCAAATACGTCTTCATCGGCGATACCGACGAAATCGTCCGCTTCCCTTACCAGAATGGCGACCTGCAGGCCCGCGGCCCGATGGAAAATATCGTCGATCTCCCCGGTGGCGGCCGTCTGCGTGGCGGCGGCCACTGGACCCGCGACCTCGTGTTCTCGAAGGACGGTAGCAAGCTCTTTGCCTCTGTCGGCTCCCACTCCAACGTCGACGACCCCGACACCCACCCCGAGGAGTTCCACCGCGCCGATGTCCTCGAGTTCACCCCCGTAGGCACCTTCGTCAAGGTCTACGCCTGGGGCCTCCGTAACTGCGTGGGAGAAGCCATCAACCCCCTCACCGGCGAGCTCTGGTGCTCCACCAACGAGCGGGACGCTCTGGGCAACAACCTCGTCCCCGACTACATCACCCACGTCCAGGAGGATGGCTTTTACGGCTGGCCCTGGTTTTACATGGGCGGTCCCGGCGGCGGCCGCCAGGACCCCCGCCACCCTGGCAAGCATCCCGAGCTGCAATCCAAAGTCATTACGCCAGACATCCTGGTGAATCCCCACTTCGCCTCGCTCGAAATGCTTTTCTATCAGGGATCCCAGTTTCCATCCGAGTTCAAAGGCGACGGTTTCGCCGCCGAGCACGGCTCCTGGAACCGCGCCCAGCGCGCCGGTTACGAGGTCATCCGCCTGCCCATGAAAAACGGCCACGCCACCGGCGAGTACGAGGACTTTCTAACCGGATTCGTCCTCCCCGACGGCACCGTCTGGGGCCGGCCAGTGGGCGTAGCGCAAGCCGGCGACGGTTCCCTTTTCGTCTCCGACGACGGCTCCCGCTCCATCTGGCACGTAAGCTATACCGGCAAATAAGTTGTGGCTGTCTCAGACGCTGAGGTTTCCCAGGCCTCGAAAGCAAAACCTGGGAAACCCAGCGCCTAAAGTGCGATAGCTATAACTAAGGTCCCTATTCTCTTTCAGCTCTTCCAGGAATGTCTCGTAACCCGGTAGCTGGGTGCCCATCCTTGCGCATCATCTCAGTCAAATGCCTTCATGGCGAGGAGGAATAAGTTTCGACTACGCTCCATTTGAGTCCAATATCGCCAGATCGAGCCCCTCAATGCGTAGTTCCTCTCCTGTCCGCTTGTTGGAAATGAGCTCCATGCAAGGCGCAGGTAACTTGAGGACAACCGGATCGCGATTGTAATTCAGCAGAAACACAAACGTCCGATCACCCTTTTGCCGCATAACCACCTCAACGCCATCCGGCGCGTCCATGATCCGGGAGATGCCGAAGCGACTCCCGAGCGCGCTGAAGAGGAAATCAAAGAATGCCGCGTCCCGGCACTCTGCCCCGACGTAAACTACATGCCCTTTGCCGTAGGCATTGAGCGTAATGGCCGGATCTCCCTCCATTCCGAGACCCGCGTAGCGGGCCAGAACCTCTGCCCCATTCGGCTGCACTCGCTCCAGCGCGTCGCTGACGGTAAACTTCTGTCCCCCCGGCTGGAAAACGATCGCGTAGTCGTGAGAGGAAATGCGCATGGCATCGGCGGCGCGAACACGCACTCCGGCAAGGTCCGCAAACAGGCCCGGCTCAATCAATCGCCTCATCCGTCCGTCCGGATCGCGCGTGCCTGCCGCTTGATCGAGAACCAGAATCCCGCCTTCGTTCACGAATTGCTTCAGGAGATCTGCCGATGCTTCTGACACAATGCGCAGCCCCGGCGCGATTACCAGCTTGTACTTGCGCAGATCCGCTCGATCGGAAACGACATCGATATTTCGCTTCAGCGATTTCGCTCCCGTATAGTAACGCTCCGCAATCTCGTCGTAGCCGGCGCCCAGGCTCCTTGAAGTAGTGATCCCCCAGAATCCCTGGTCCCATTGGTTATCGTAGCTGTAGATCAGCGCAACGTCGGAGTTGGTCTGCGCCCCCGCCAACAGTGGTCCAATCCGTGCCAATTCCGGTTCCATCTTGCGAAGTTGATCGGCCGATGCGCCAAATGAGCCGTCTGGCTCCGTGATGGAGACATATCCCATCTCAGAACCAATGGCGGAGGGTCGCCACTCCCAGAAAAGCGTACCCGAGGAGCCGTGCGCCAGATCCATATAAACTGACAGGCGAACCGCGCGCGCGTCCGTGTAGGGTGGCGCCTGTGCGCCCTTTTCCGAAGCGAAAAAGCGCTGGCTCTCATGTGAGCTGCGGCATAGATCATCGTCCAGCCCGGAATGCAAAACGCTATGATAATCGCCATCGCCGGCTAAGTGGCCATAGTTATCCCAGGCGGCGATGTCAAGAAATGTCGCGGCCTCGTAGGTATCCACCGACCACCTCGTATTGGGCCAGTTGGTGTACAGAAACTGCCCTTTCGTGTAGTGCCGCAGGGTATCTGCCTCAAACTTGAGCCAGTGGAGGAACGAAGCGGAAAAGAACCGGCGATAATCCAGATACAAGCCCGGATTCCATCCGCCTTCAGGCGAGTTGATGGGAAAGATGATTTCGTCCCAGTCGTCAAAGTCGTTACTCCACACTTTTCCGCTCCAGGCGGAATTGAGTTTCGCGATGGTCCCGTACCGTGCTTTCAGCCAGATTCGCCATGCCACCAGCAAATCATGGTCATAACTTACCAGCGGATAGCCGGGTTCATTGCTCAACTGCCAACCGACTACAGCCTTGTTGCTTCCATAATGTTTCGCAAGTTCCGTGATGATGCGGTCGGCAGCTTCCTGCATCGCAGGACTGTAAATGGCAAAACCCTTTCTGCCGCCGTAGGTATAGGGGCCGTTCTCGTTTGCTCCAAGAACATCGGGATGAAGTTTATAGAGCCACGGAGGGAGCGCTGCGGTAGGAGTTGCGAGGACTACATAGATTCCGGCCTCGTTGGCCAGTTCAATGGCTCTGTCAAGCCACTCGAATTCGAACTTGCCTGGAGAGGGCTCGATCGAGGACCAGGCGAATTCCGCCATGCGAACCATATTCAGTCCGAGCTCGCGCATTTTTGCGAAGTCCTTTGACCATTGCTCTCTCGGATAGCTCTCGGGATAATACGCCGATCCCATCCAGTAACGCGTCCAGAGATCTGAACCTTGGGTAACGCTCCTAGCGTTCCCCGCTTGCATCTGCCCGGCAAATACGTCGAATGGACACAGGCTTGTGGCCATTGTGCCTGCTATCGTCCTGCAGATCATTTCCCTGCGAGTAATCATTCGTTTCTCCGTCAATCGTGTTCTGTTGGCTCTGCGGCAAGTTCCGAGAGCGGGCCCGGCCACTCCCAAAAGCAAAGGCGGCTCCCATCCTTTCGGGAGCCGCCTTTGTATCACAAAATTTCGTGCAATTTTCCTCGCTAGGACGACAGACTGGCTTAGCTGCTCGCAACCTGCTCATAGGTGTTGCGCAGATACTTGTGCGGATTCACCGGAACGTTGTGTACGCGCACCTCATAGTGCAGGTGCGGCCCGGTCGAACGCCCTGACTGCCCCACGTAGCCAATCACCTGGCCGCGAATGACATGCTGGCCCGGCAGTACCGCAACCGCTGAAAGATGCCCGTAGACCGTCTCCACGCTGTGTCCGTGATTCAGCACCACCTGGCGCCCGTATCCAGCGCCCATCGAGGCGCCGCTCACTTCTCCGTCCGCCGTCGCGCGCACCGGCGAACCGTAAGCCGCGGAAATGTCAATGCCGGAGTGGAACGCGCCCTCTCCGTTAAACGGGTCTTCCCGCTCGCCAAAGCTGGACGTCACACGGCCCTCGATCGGCCAGATCGAAGGCGCATCGGCCAACACCGTCCAGTCGCCGGCAAAGTTCGGTGACAGACCCCCCTCCAGCGCACGCGAAACCCGCCCGTCGAGCGCCTGCGTCCGCAGAGCATAAAACTGATCGATGGAGAGTTTTACTTGCTGCTGGTTTACATCGTCGGTCAGGGCAAGGCTGGTCGGCGTGGGTGCGGCAGCGGCGCCGGCGGCAGCCTTTGGCGACGCCAGGGCCATTTTGTTCTGCTTCAAGCCGTAAAGCGCGGATACTTCGCCTGCCAGAGCTCCCAGCGACGCCACCTGCACATCGCGGTCGTGCGCAATCTGGGCCATCTGCTTGTAGCCTTTGCGCAAATTCTCCCGCTCCGCCCGCACCTGGTTGTAGCTCTCTGTTTTCAGCAGCATGCGGGTATATGAACCCGCCAACCCGACGATCGTAAATGCACCAATCAGCGCTGCGGCAACAAATCCGTACGCATAGCGAAGAGGTACCGGAATCTTCCTTATCCGGCCATCTTCATCTCTGGCTACAAATAGGATGTAATAGCGCTTGCGCAGCATTCGTGCCTCTCATCCCTGTATTATGCAGGGCCGCAATTCGCCGTGTACCCGTAAAAAACTATGGCATAAAGGCTTTTCAGCCCATGAATAAGTACTCGCGTTACTTCGGGCATTTACACGGGAGCGTCTGTCAAGGCTAACAAAGTGTCCCGCTCAGGGTCAACGAAATCCGCTGAAAAAATCATTTTTCTGCCCGCAAGCAGGCGGCATTCCACATTTGGACCCAAGATATCCACAGGGAGCCTCAAGCGGCCCAAAAATCCCCGCTGGCAGCCCGGCCAACCCTCATGCCCCGTTCTCCACTCTGCACGGTTTGCCCCATCCTCACAGCTCTTGCCCTATCCTGAAAGCATGCGATTGAAGCTGGCCGATTTATCGAGCGCCGGTGAGCGGGGCGAACTCGCCCTGCTCCGCCAGATTCGCAGCCGCGCCGCGCACTCTTCCTTGAGTGCCCTGCCCCTCGGCATCGGCGACGACTGCGCTCTGCTCCGTCCCCGCCCAGATGAGGACCTGGCTGTCACCACTGACCTGTCCATCGGTGGCCGCCACTTCCGCCTTGACTGGCACACGGCCGAATCCATCGGCCATCGGACTCTGGCTCGAGGTTTAAGTGACCTGGCCGCTATGGGTGCCCGCCCCGTTGCCGCCTTTCTTTCCTTGGGTTTGCCACGCGAGCTGACCACGTCTTCGACCCGCCGCCCAGCCTGGGTCCAGCGCTTCCTCGACGGCCTGCTTGCCCTGGCCGCCGCTCACAAGACTCCGCTTGCCGGCGGAGATCTCTCTGAGTCCCCCGTCCCCATAGCCGATATCGTCCTCATTGGCCGCGTTCCGCGTGGTAAAGGCCTGCTCCGCTCCGGCGCACGCCCCGGCCACCTGCTCTACGTCACCGGCGCCCTTGGCGGAGCCGCCGCTGCCCTCGCGCGCCTCGCTGAGCTGGCGACAACCCACCCCGACCGCCCGCACCCTCCCCGAATCCCCAAGAGACTTGCGCCGCTGCTGGCCCCACATCTCTACCCCCAGCCCCGCATTGGCCAGGGCCTCTGGCTCCAGCGCCACCGTCTGGCCTCCGCCGCCATCGATCTCAGTGACGGCCTCTCCACCGATCTTGCCCACCTTTGCCAGGAATCCGGCGTAGCCGCCGAAGTGGATGCCGCTCAACTCCCCCTCCACATGGCCGCAACCCTCGCCCAGGCCCTCAATGGCGGTGAAGACTATGAACTCCTCTTCACCGCGCCCGCATCCGCCCGCATCCCCAAGAAAATCGCTGGCGTTCCCATTACAAAAATCGGACGCATCCTCCCGCGCCGCTCCAGTCGCCCCACAGTCACCCTCCTTACCCCGCAAGGCTCCCAGCCCCTCAACCCCCACGGCTGGCAACACTTCTCCTGATTTTTTCTCACTTACTACCGGCTCCGCTTGGGTTCAAATTGTCGGGATTCAATGCCACCGTCCGGCGCCACTTTCTCGCAAACCGTCTATCATCAATGCTGTCATGACCACAACACCTCCCCGTGTCCGATTTGCCCCTTCCCCCACTGGCATGCTTCACGTCGGCAACGCGCGCACCGCCCTGTACAACTGGCTTTTCGCCCGCCACACCGGCGGAAAATTCCTCCTCCGCATCGAGGACACCGACCTGGAGCGCTCCGAAACCCGCTACGAAACCCAGCTCATGGAAGACCTTCGCTGGCTCGGCCTTGATTGGGACGAGGGTCCCGGTTTGCCCGATGAAGGCCCTCACGGTCCCTATCGCCAATCCGAGCGCCTGGCAATCTACGCCGAGCACACTGAGCGCCTGCTTTCTGAAGGAAAGGCCTACCGCTGCTTCTGCACCCCAGAGGACCTCGAAGCCGAGCGAGCCCAGGCCGTCGCTGCCCACCGCCCCCAGATCTACTCCGGCCGCTGCCGCTCACTCAGCGCCGCTGAAATTAGCCAGAATCTCGCCGCCGACACGCCCTATGCCGTCCGGCTCAGAATCGGAGACCACCCCCTACGCTTCCACGATCTCGTCCGAGGTCCCGTCGAATTCGCCGCGGAAACCGTCAGCGATCCTATTCTTGTTCGCTCGGCCTCAGGCATATCCGCCGGCGTCCCGGTATATAACTACGTGGTCACCATCGACGACGCCCTTATGGACATCACCCACGTCATCCGCGGCGACGACCACATCTCCAATACCCCCAAGCAGGTTGCCATCTACCAGGCCTTTGGCTGGCCCGTCCCCGAATTTGCCCACCTCTCCACCATCCTCGGCGCCGACCGCGAGCGCCTTTCCAAGCGCCACGGCGCAACTTCCGTCTCCACCTTCCGCCAGATGGGTTACCTGCCCGAGGCCTTGGTCAACTACCTGGCCCTCCTTGGCTGGGGCGCCGAAGACGGCAAAACCGAAACCTTCACCCTCCCCGAGCTCACCCGCGCCTTCTCCCTGGAACGCGTCACCCCCTCGCCCGCCATCTTCGACTTCGATAAACTCAACTGGCTGAACCGCCATTACCTGAAGCTGGCCGATCCCGAGCGTGTCGCCGCCCTCGCCTGGCCCTACTTTGCCAACCAGCTCCCCGCCGCCGAGTCGGCACCCGGCGACCTCCATATCTGGTTCGCCCGTCTCCTTGACCTCTTTCTCCCCGCCGTCGATCACCTCGATCAGCTTTCCTCGAAAGCCGCCTTCGTCTTCGGCTTCGACCCCGCCGCCGCTCGCGCCAATTCTGAAAACGCCGCCGTCCTCGCCGCCGACTCTGCCCGCACCGTCCTCGGTGAACTGTCTGACCGCGTTCGCACCCACTCCGGCCCCGTTACCCCCGAGGACTTCAAAGCCTGGATGAAAGACGTCAAGACCGCCACCGGCATCAAAGGCAAGGAACTCTTCCATCCCGTCCGTATCGCCATCACCGGCACCCACTCCGGCCCCGAGTTCGACAAGCTCATCCCCCTCATCGAACAAGGCGCTGCTCTCGGCCTCAACATTCCCACCATTCGCGATCGCATCGAGCAATTCGTCGGAGTCTGAGCGCCATGGCCGTTCAACCGCCCGCGCTTGGCGTGGACCTCAGCTTCTCTCACCGCTGGCAGGCAAGAATCCTTCCGGCTCGCCCTCTCATCCTGCCCGCCCGCCACTTCGTCTACCCCCGCCAAGCCGAAGAGGTCGAACGCGGCGCCCTCGAAGTCCTCATCTACCCCGGCGAAGATGCGCAGCCCTTTTTGGCGACCTGCGCCCTCGGCTTCCACGACCCCGCCGTCCCCACCGGCCTCTGGTCCACTCCCAATCCGGAAGAAATCTGCGCCGTCTCCGGCGGCTATGCCTACATCATCGACACAACCGCCCCCGACCGCTTCGCCATGATTGCTTACAGGCCTGTGCTGGAGGTTCGC
This sequence comes from uncultured Occallatibacter sp., assembly GCA_964571165.1. GTDB lineage: Bacteria > Acidobacteriota > Terriglobia > Terriglobales > Acidobacteriaceae > Telmatobacter. The sequence continues at coordinate 12,418 of CAZNAW010000027.1, forward strand.
CCGCTGCCCGTCCAGAATCTGCTTCTCTTCGTCGGCCATCGCGACCTTCTCGCCTGGGGTCCCAATGGCCAAGCCTGGCAATCCGAGCGCCTCTCTTCGGAAGGTGTCACCATCACATCCATCGAAGGCCACGTCCTCCACGGCCAAGGCTGGAACCTGATGACGGACAAGGAAATCCCCTTCGCCCTCGACTTGGAAACAGGGCTTCGCCTCAGATAAATTCCTCTGCGTCTGATTTTTAGGGAAGAATTCCGGCCTATCCAACCGCCGCGTTTTCGTTCTCTGCGGGCAGAATCGTCTCGTACGCCTTGTAAACCCCTTCAAACACCGAGTCCCAGCTCATCGTCAGCGCGTGCGCCCGCGCCGCCAGCCGCATCTCCGCATGTTTTTCAGGATCGTCCAGCACCCCGGCCACCGCCGCGGCAAACTCACCGTCGTCCGCAATCCGCCCCGTCACCCCGTCGCGGACAATCGTGCACGGCCCCCCGTCGCGGGTAACGATCGCGGGCACGCCGCTGGCCAGCGCCTCAAGCACCACGTTCCCAAACGTATCCGTATGCGACGGAAACACGAACAGATCCATGTTCGCGTACGCCGTGGAAAGCGCTTCGCCCTTCAGCACGCCGGGAATCTCCGCCCGTGGCAGCCGCTCCCGTAGCCAACCTTCCTCGGCCCCGTGCCCCACAATCAGGAACCGGAAGCTCTTGTGCCCAAGAGGCCCCAGCGACGAAGACCTGTCGCCGGAAACCCCGTCCATCTGCTCCAGTTCTTCCTGCACCTTGGCCAGCAGGGCGACGTTCTTCTCGATCGACAGCCGCCCCACAAACCCAAGCACCTGGTCGCGGTCTTCCGGGTCGCGCTTGCGCTTGTCAGGATGGAACAATTCAGCGTCCACCCCGCGCGGCATCAGGTGGCAGGGCCGCCCCGTGGTCCGTTCCAGCAGCGCGCACAGTTCCGGGTTGGGCGCAAACAGCACCCGCGCCACCGAATAGAACTTGGCCGCCGCGGCCATCGCCAGGTCCTCGATCTTTTGCTCCGTGGCCGCCGACTGCCGCTTCGGCAAGAGACGCAGAAACCACTCTGACCGCCGCGCCGCATACTCGTGCACATTGGTATGCCAGCTCGCCGCCAGCGGTAATTCCAAATGATGCGCCAGCCCCGCGCCCAGCATGCCCACCTCGCTGGGACCTGTAATGTGGATCAAATCTGGCTTGAATCGCTCCAGGACCTCGCCGATCAGCGGAATGTGCCGCAGAAACGCCGGATCGAAGCGCAGATCCTTTTCCAGCGCAAACGACAGAAAGCCCCGCGGAAGCTCAAGCGTCCAAACGTTGCCTTCTTCCAGAATGGCCTGGGTCCGGTCTCCGGCGCGCACACACAAAAAGGGCAGGTTGCGACGTCGCGCAAAGGCCTCAAAATGTCGGCTGGTGTGCGCAACCCCGTTTACCTCATGGAACGAGTCAGGGAAGTACGCCACGCGCGGCATGTGATCCATCATATCTTTCGCTGGAGTCGCCCCAGACTGGAATTCCAGTTCCAGTCTTACTTAGCCGTCGTTTTCGCCCAGGGCAAGCCGCAACTGGTGCGATTCACTCCACGCCATCCGCAGGCCGCCCGAAACCAGGCCCCTGCCCATCAGTTGCACCAGCCCCACACCCCAACGCATCACCCACGGCGCTGCTCCGTTGGGCCAAAGCTGGCTCAGCGGCCGAATCACCCCTTGGCTGTCAGGATGATACACGCGGTCATCCCAGGTCCGCGATCCCTGCGGGAACTCCGGATAGTGCCGCACCGCGTCGATCGCCGACTGTAGAATCCGATGCTTCCAGGGGTCCGCATATTGCGGCATGAAGAGCAGATCGCTCTTCTTCTCCCGCCGGATCTCGTGCACAAACTCGGTAAAGCTGGTCGCGTTGGTCAGATTGATGTTGGCGTTCGGCTCCACCCCGTGCCGGTCCCCGCCCGTGATCAGCAGCATGTTCCACTTCTCCGCCAACCGCCGCACTGCCCGGTTCTCGTCCCAGTGCCGCAGTCCGTTCAATTCCAGCGCGTGCAGATAGTTGCCGTTTTTCTGCAGGAACTCATTCACCAGGAACTGATGCTTCTCCGCACCCACCAGGTAGAGGTCCCACAGAGGGTGGTTGAAGATCACCAGCACGTTGGGCTCATCGTTCAACCCAATCAGAATCTCCGTCAGGCGCGCATCGCTCGGGTGGGCCGTGAAATCATTCAGCGTCTTCATCCACTCCGTCGCCCTGGCGCTGGGCAGGTTGTGCACGCCCAGGTGGAACGACTGCTTTCCATACGGAGCGCTCCACTCCACCGAAACCGGAATCTGACGCGCGCTGGGTACCGTCCGCAGCAGCATCGGCGCTTTGATGTTGTCGTGATCCGAGAGTGAGACCATCGGTGCCAGGTCCAGCTTCTCAATCTGCCCACTCTCCAGGTCAAACGCCAGTTTGGGGGTCATCGGCGGCGTCCAGTAGGCAGCCGCGTAATTCACCCGCACGCCGTGGTTGCCCTCCGACCGACGTTCCAGCCGTGACAGCAGCGGACGCATGACCGGATATTGATTGCCGAAGTTTGCCAGAAAATCCAGCGTTTCCTGGGATTGGTTGGTGTGACCGTGCAACGAAACACCTGACCGGAAGCCGCGTGGCGCATCTTGATCGCGCCACAGGTACGAGATGGTCGAACTGGCCATTCCTGCTCCTTCTCCGTGATCGTGCCCGGATTTCTGCAACTAGTATCCCCCGCAAACCATAAAAGGAGGGTTAAGATGGTGCAAATGCCCGTTCAATTGATGCAGGAATCAATAGAGTTACGGTAAATTCCGGAAAAATTCCCAACATACCCCGCAAACGCCCGCAACTCCGCGCGAATCTGGCCTATTCCTGGCTGTTTCAAGGTTTCTTCCGGTGGGTAGGTCACGGGGATGTTCTGCAAATAAGCCTAGCAGAATTGACTCGGCTGCCTACAGATTTCTGGAGCTGCCTTCAGATCCTCACATGCTGAGATGGATCGCCGCAATCTGCCTTGCAGTGGCATGGTTCCTTGTATTTGCTGCAACGAAACCCGCCGTCACGCAAGCTTATGTGGACTGCCGTAGGCTTGTGCACATCATCTCCGCCGATGGACGCGACCTGAGGTTCTGAGGTCGCCACGGCGCCCGAACCCTGGGACTCAAAGCTTACCCCGCCTTATTTGCGGGTCTTTGCTATCTCCGGCCCCAGAAAATCCTCAACCGTGCAACCGGCCATCAGGTCCTCGTCTGCGATCGGCTCCTTGCCATCGGAAAGCTTTCCCGCCGCCGCTTCCACTGCCAGATGGTTCTCCGTCAGCCCCTTCCGCAGCATCTCGAAGGCCTGCTCCGGTGTATCCGCGAATTGGAACAGCTCGATGTCCTTGGGTGAAATAGCCCCGGTATCCACCAGCACGTCCAGATTGAACACCTTCTTCCAATACTCCGGCCCGTAGATCACAACCGTGGTTTTCTTGGCCAGCTTGTGCGTCTGCGTCAGGGTCAGAATTTCAAACATCTCATCCAGCGTGCCGAATCCCCCCGGAAACACCACCAGCGCCTTGGAAAGGTATGCAAACCACAGCTTGCGCATGAAAAAGTAGTGAAACTCGAAGTTCAGCGACGGGGTAATGTAAGGATTCGGCGCCTGCTCGAACGGCAGCCGTATATTCATGCCGATCGTTTTGCCCCCCGCCTCGTAAGCCCCGCGGTTGGCCGCCTCCATGATTCCAGGCCCCCCGCCCGAGGTCACCACGAACCGGTGCCACCGCGACGGAATCCCCTTGGCCCAGTGCGTCAGCATGCCTGCCAGCCGCCGCGCGTCCTCGTAGTAGCGGGCCATCTCCACCGCCGCTACCGCCCGCTTCCGCTGCAACTCTGAGGCCGTACCCTCCACGATCTGGGGGACGCTGGCCGGCTGCTCGTGGCTCGGTGCCAACTGGCTGGAGCCGGTGTTGTCCAGCAGTTCCAACTCATGATCGGCCTCCTCGCGTCCGCGAAACCGCGCTGACCCGAAGAACACCACCGTATCCAGAATCTGCTCCCGCCGGAACCGTGCCAGCGGCTCCAGATACTCCGCCACGATCCGGATCAGCCGCCCGTCCGCGCCGTTCAGAAACGCGGAATTCTCATACGCCAGCGGTGCCTTCTCCAGCGCTGCCGGAGTTCCTGTTCCCTGTCCCTTATTCGCTGTTCCCTCGTTATTCATCCTTCATCCGTCCCGATGGCGGAATGCATCCTGAAACGCAATCCACAGATTCAAAAGACCAAGTCCCGAGACGACTCCTCGCACGGCGCCGTTAGCGGCATAGATCGAGAGCGTGGGGAACTGTAAGAAAAGCGGGTTCTGGTCCCAGAACATCCTGGACCACGGCGCATAACAAACCGCCAGCCCGATATACATCCGCAGCAGCACACGCAGAAACAGCTCTGCCCGCTCTAGCCAGCGCGGTATCCGCTGCCCCGTATGCCGCACACCCTGGCGGCCATTCCCGCCCACGGCTACGGCTGCGGGAGCCCCGTTTCCCGGCGTGGCTTCGGACTCGGGCGCAGACACAAGTTCAACTGCGGACCCAGGCACAGAAGCCGGGCTCGCGGCAAACGAAGGCGATGTCGATTCCGGCTGCTGGGGCATTCTCTGGCTACACACTCCGCCCCCGATTCAAGCCGATCCGAACACATTCGGCAGAGGCCCGAAATACCCGGCCCGCCTCAGGGACACCGTACTGAAACGGTATCACAGCAACCGCCGGCTCAGAGGGATCCCGATATCCCGGCTGGTGCCCGAGGTCTCGCCTCTGAGACCTGGGAAGCCGCAATCCTTCATGTGCCTGTCTCATTTCGCGTTATCCTGACAAAACACGATGACCCGACAGCCCTTTTTCCTCGTTCTGACCGCCCTCACCGGCATTGCGCTCTCCATCTCTCTCTCCGCCGCCCAGGAGGCCAAAAAGAACGTGATTCCCAATCTCGACGAGCAGCCCGTCCGCGCCTCCCACGGCATGGTCGTCAGCGTCCACCATCTCGCCTCCGACGCCGGTCTTGAGATCCTCCACGCCGGCGGCAACGCTATCGATGCCGCCGTAGCTACCGGCTTTGCCCTCGCCGTTGTCCATCCCGCCGCTGGCAACCTCGGCGGAGGCGGCTTTCTCCTCCTCCGCACGCACTCGGGCCACGCCACTTTCCTCGACTTCCGTGAGAAAGCCCCCCTTGCCGCCACCGAGACCATGTATCAGGACGCAAACGGCCAGGTCATCCCCGAATCCAGCATCCTCTCGTCCGTCCTCGGCTATCGCTCCATCGCCACACCCGGCTCCGTCGCCGGCCTCGTCTACGCCGAGCGCCACTACGGCAAGCTGGGCATTGACCGCGTCATGGCCCCAGCCATCAAACTGGCCTCTGACGGCTTCGTCCTCACATCCGAAGAGGCCAAAGAGCTAACCGATCCCGATTTGGCCCGCTTCCCCGACTCCAGGCGCATCTTCCAGCGCGACGGCCACCTTTATAAGGAGGGCGAAACCTTCCGCCAGCCCGAACTCGCCCGCACTCTTGCCCGCATCGCCGCCGATCCCGACGACTTCTACCGGGGCAAAATGGCCCATGAGCTGATCGATGAGCTCCGCAAAGGCGGCGCGCATCTCACCCTTGACGACCTCGCCCAATACACCGTCGTCGAGCGTGCGCCCATCACCGGTACCTTCCACGGCTACACCGTCATCAGCGCCCCGCCGCCGTCTTCCGGCGGCATCGTCCTCCTCAGCGCCCTCAACATCCTCGAGGGCTACGACCTGGCCAAACTCGGCGACCGCACTCCCCAATCCATCCACCTCATCGCCGAAGCCTATCGCCGCGCCTACATGGATCGCGCCGATTACCTCGGCGACCCCGACTACAACTCCATCCCCAGCGCCGAACTCACCTCCAAACCCTACGCTGCTGCCTGGCGTGCCTCCATCCAGCCCGCCTCAGCCACCCCAAGCACCGCCCTCGTCCGACCCCAGGGGTTCCTGCCGCCTGCACCGCAAAGCGCCGGTCGGCTCCGTCCCGAATCCCCTGACACCACCCACTACTCCGTCGTCGATAGCGAAGGCAACGCCGTCTCGGTCACCACCACTCTCAATGACTCTTTCGGCTCCCACGTCACCGCCGGCTCTCTCGGCTTTCTGCTCAACGACGAGATGGACGACTTCGCCGTAAAGCTCGGCGTCCCCAACATGTTTGGCCTTATTCAGGGCCCGGCCAACGCCATTGCCCCCGGAAAGCGGCCGCTCAGCTCCATGACCCCCACCATCGTCCTGGAAGACGGCAAACTCCGCTTCGTTCTCGGCTCCCCCGGCGGAGCCCGCATCATCACCACCGTTGCCAACATCTTCCTCTCCGCCACCGAGGGCGGCCTCAACATCCAGCAGGCCGTCGACGCTCCCCGCTTCCACCACCAATACCTGCCCGACAAGCTCTACCTCGAGCCCGGATTCACCCCCGAAACCCGCGCCGCCCTCCGCGCCCAGGGCTACACCCTGAGCATCAAGGACGGCCATTGGTCCAACGGCGAGTGCATCGCCGTGGACCCCAAAACCGGCGAGCTCCTGGCCGGTCAGGACCACCGCAGCCACTACGGCAAAGCTGCCGGGTATTGAGCCGATATGCGCAACGGCCTCCATAAACCTCCCCGGCAATTCTTCTGAATCCGAACGAGGTTGTGAAAAGACAAGGCCGTGAGAGGCACCCGCCCAGCGCGAGCCCTGTAGCTGAATCAAACCGGTGACGCACGTCACAGATTCTGGGCAAATCACTGGGCAATATGAAGCTACTTTCCGCCCTCGCTCCGGCCGGTCCCCGGAGAAGGCAAGATCGGCCATGGGCCCTCAACAAGAGCATAAGCAGAGATCGAGGATCGAGCCTCATTTCCCTGCACTGGTACGCAATCCTGCATTCACCTCGCCCCGGCCTTCAAAAAAATCGGGTTGAGATTTCAGGTGAGGCCGTTGCTTCCATCCGGATTCCAATTTTGAAGTCGAGCGAAAGCGGAACCAGAGCAGATGTCAGCAAAGCAGGCCTGCCAAGCGGCCTCTTCCTCAAGGACGGAGCGCCCGTAAGATTCTTCGCAAGGGTACGCTCACTCCGGCTCCGCTCCAGGCGCTCTCACAAGGAGATTCCCATGTAGCAGGAGGTTCCCATGGCCGCCGCCATCAAGCCAGGGTGGAGCAAACCCTCCACCATCCTCTTCGCCTCCGAAATTCCCGCCAATGAAAAGGCCTTCGCCCTTGCTCTGGCGCAGGCCTCTGAATCTGGTGCGAATCTCATTGTTTTTCACGCCTATGACCCATCCGGCGCGGACGCAACGGAAACCTCCCGGTTCCGTCCCATCGACTATGCCGCCGCCCGCACAAAAAAACAGCGCCTTGAGCAGCTCGCCCAACGAGCCAGAAATCTTGGCATCGACTGCAATATCGTGGTCCGGCCCGGATGGGCCGCCGATCAAATCCTCGCCTTTCTGCGCCAACACAGGATTGACCGGATCGTCATGGGCGTTCACTCCCCGGGGCCCGTCGGCAAGCTGCTGGTGGGTTCGGTGGCCGAGGCTGTGCTCCGCACTGCCAATGTGCCGGTCTGCATCGTCGGTCCCAACGTGGTCGAGGGCACCTATCGCAACCTTGTGGCCCGCAAGATCCTCTGTGACGTCAGCAAACAGGAGGCCAGCCGCGTGGTGGCCAGCTTTGGCGCCGAACTGGCTTCAAGGCACAACGCCGGCCTGATTCTGTATCGGGTCATCGAGCCCCAGGAGTGCGCTGAAGTCCTCGCCGGACGCACGATGGGCCAGATCGAGGCCGAACTACCCTCCCTGGTTCCAGTCAAGTTTCACCACAAGCTCAGCCTGCAAACCAGAGTGGCGCTCGGCGATCCAATCGAGGAACTGCTCTATCAGGGTCGAGTCCAACAAGCCAACCTCATCTTGCTGGGTGCGCAGGGCGCGTCCCACTTCGCCGCCATCACCCGCGCCGGAACCGTGTACAAGGTGCTGGCTTACGCGCATTGCCCCGTCATCACCTTGTCGCCCGTTGTGCTGGCCGACTGTGGCGCCAGGGAGGATAAGCCCAGTCCGTCTGGAGTCCACTATATGGCTGGCGTTTTCTAAAGCCAGATCTGGAAAGATGCAAAATCATATTTTCGATTGCAAGCGAAATCGCAGAGTCCATTGCGGCAAGCTCGTCAGAAATTTTCTCGGATTGACCAAAATTGAACAGATGCCGCTTCAGGGCGGTCTCATCCTTGGTAGAGTGCGGTTCGTCTGGGCACCGAGTTCGAGCACCAACGGACAAAAAACGGAGGCTGATGTCCCCGCCACGCACATTAGGCACCTGTTTGAGCAGATTCGACGGGATCTTCTTTACCAATTCATCCAAAGCTCCCAAAGGGTCTGCTCTTTTTTTGATTTCATTCATCCTTCCCAGTCGTGCGTCATCGGCGGTGCGAGCCTGCGGCTGGTTTGCCAGCGTGCTTGCACCACCGCAAATCCGTCGCCGTCGCGACCCCCGCCGCGCAAGCATTCCGTTCCCCGCACCATCTCCCGCAACACCTGGTTAACGGTAAATTGTGGCAAAAATGAGACAATGAAGGTAGTGCTCGATTCATGTTTCCGATGAACCTGGAGCGGGAGAGCCTTTGACCATGCTGCGCATCCTGTCCACGCACCTGTTCCTGAACCAACGCCTGCACTCTACTCAGTTGGAGTTGGCGGCCCGTTCCGGTGCCCAGGCGATCGAGCTCTTCGCCGCTCGCCAGCACTTTGACTACGCCAGCCGAGACCATGTCTCTGAGCTGGCCGCCTGGTTTCGTTCCAACCCTCTTCAGCCCTGGTCGATGCACGCCCCGCTGTTCCCCGACCGCGAAATGGGCCGCGCGGGCGCTCCCGCCGTCAACGTCCTGCACCCTGACAAAGCCCGCCGCATCGACGCCATGGACGAAGTCAAGCGCGCCCTCGAATGCGCCGAGTACATCCCCTTTCGCAATCTGGTCCTGCACCTGGGCGAGCGCGAGGACGGGTGGTCGCCGCGTTCCATTGAGTATGCCCTCACCGCCCTCGAACACCTCGGCGCTTTTGCCCATCCCCTTGGCGTGCGGCTCCTGGTGGAAAACCTCCTCAGCGAGCCCACCACCCCCGAGCACCTGTTGGAGATCCTCCGCCTCGGTCACTTGGACACCGTAGGCATCTGTCTGGACCTCGGCCATGCCCATGTCACCGTCGGCGTCGCCGAGGCAATCTCTACCCTCAAAACCCGCATCGCCTCCGTCCACATCCACGACAACCATGGCGAAAAGGACGAACACCTCTGGCCCGGAGACGGCTCCATCAACTGGCCTGTCACCGTCCAGGCCCTCAAGACCCTCCCCGAGCCTCCCGCCATTGTCCTCGAAGTCCACCAATCCTTCGGCGATAACCCCGCCCAAGTTCCCGCGCGCATCGAGCAGTCCTTCGCCCTCTTCGACTGAAGCGCCTAAAACATCGTCAATTGGCCCTCGTTGAACGTGCTCAGAGCCGCCTCCAAAGGGCTCTGGCGGCCTCTTCCGCACACGCGTCTTGTTGCTCCTGCTGTAGAATGCAGCCACAACAAATACAGCGGTTCTCCAATTGCTCTACCCCGAATCCACTGTCCTCAAGTGGCTTTTTCCTTAAGAAAAAGCCGCTTTGCACAGTATGACGAGGGCACGTGAATGGGAGAACCGCTCTAGAAGGGTGGAAAGCGGCGATGAAAAACGCGGGAGACGCTTGCGTCACAAGAAGAACAGTGATCCGGAATGGCTTGCTGGTGGCGTCGAGCTGCGTCTGCAAGCCCTGGGCATTCGGCGCGGTGCCGGGCGTGCTTGAGAATCCCTCTGTCGATCCAACGGCTCAAGCCTGGACCATCGGCAATGACCAGATCGCAAGAACGGTGACCTTCCAGCCCAAAACAGGACTGTTTACCCGGCAATGGTCTGACCTTTCGACGCATGTGGACTTTATCCTGCCGGAAAAGATCCGCATGAGCATGGCCTCGGAGTTCTCTTTCTTGTGCAACGGGCAACTGTGCGCCGGAACCAACGCGGCGTTCGACTTGCTGAGCGCCGCCGAGTCCGCCCTTCCCAACGGGAAATCGCTGACCGTCCGGCTGCGTCACAAGAGTCTGGCTCTGGATGTCTCCGTGGTCTATTGCGTCTATAACCATCATCCCGCGATCCGCAAACATCTGGTCTTGCGCAACACCGGCGTGCCTGCGCTCCATGTTTCCCATCTCAATATCGAGGCCATCGGTGTTGCGCTGGGGCCGGAGAATGAAACCACGCTCCTTACGCAGTACGGAACCATTCCCCGCGAGATCTTTTACACCGGGCGCTCTGAAGATGCGGGACTGCTGTTAGCCAATGGACGAACCGGCGCCGGAGTCGCCATCCTCAGTGAAGTCCCCGGATACATGAAACGCACCGAGATTGGCGGATGGGACGATCCGGATCATGTGAGCATCGGCGTCCTCTATGACACCGATCTGATGCCTTTCGAACGCACCATCGCCGGCGGCGAAGAATTCATCACGGCCAGCGCATCGCTGGTCACATTTCAAAAAGATCACGGCTTCAACGACCCCCATTGGCTGCTGCCGTCCTACACCGCGCAGGTCCTGATGCGGCGCGTCGATACGCAGGGACCGCCGTGGATCTACAACACATGGGAGCCGTTTTTCAGGGGAATCAATCGCGATACGACGCTCCAATTGATTGATGCCGCGGGCGCCATGGGAATCGACATCTTCACCATCGACGATGGATGGTCACAGGATTACGGCGCGAACGCCGTGAACCTCGCCTCATTTCCCGGCGGACTGCAGCCCATTCAGGATGCTCTCGAATCCCGTGGCATGCGGCTTGGTCTGTGGCTGCCGCTTGCCGCCATCGCAAAATCGACCCCGGGCTATCGTCCCGAATGGGCGGCCCTCGACCAGCAAGGCGAGCCCAAGGTCACGGGTACGGCCGCGGGCGCAATGGCAGTCATGTGCATGGCAACCGGATATCGAGATGCCGCCGCCGCCCGGGTGATCGATGCCATCGAGCGCTTCCACCTGGCCTATGTGAAGCTCGACCTGACCACCATCTTCAATGCTTACGGCGAAGCGCCGGGCTGCTGGGCCAAGGGGCATCACCATGGCAACTGGGCCGAATCTCTCAACATGATCTATGAAGCCATCTCCTATGTAACCACCAGGATTTACCACAAGCATCCCGAGGTGCTTCTCGACCTGACCTTTGAACTCTGGGGCCAGAAACACGTCATCGATGCGGGCCTGCTTGCGGCCGGCGACCTGGACTGGATGAGCAACGTGGACGACGGAAGCCCGGATTCAGCCGGACCCTTGCAGGCCCGTCAGTTGCTCTACCAGCGCGCCGCCTCAATGCCCGCGGAGAGCATGTTGATCGGCAACCTCCACGCGGAACTGCCGACGATTCAGGAGAGCTTTGCCACAGCCCTCGGGTCGGCGCCCCTGCTGCTCGGCGATCTTCGCAAACTGAGCCCTGCCGACCGCCAGTGGTACCACGAAAAGATAGCCTGGTTCAAGAATCTGAGAAAAAGCACAAAGATCAGCGAAAGCTTCTTCCCGCTCGGCAGCTGGCTCCAACCCACGTCGGTTGCCTGGGACGGATTCGCGCGTCTGGCGCACAGCGGCAATGGCGTGATTGCGCTTTTCCGGAACAAGTCACAGCAACCTTCTGCCATGGTTCAGTTACCTCTGATGCCCGCGGGAAGTTACAAGTTGCACTCCATCATCACGGGCAAGGATCTTGGCATCTTCAGTAACTCTGACTGGGTCCGCGGCATACCCATCCAGTTTCCAGATTCGGAGCCGGTCGAGGTTCTCGAAGTGACTTCAGTCAACGGATGAACGGAGAGCCTCGATAGGCAGGCGGCAGTAAGAACAGCCGCCGGAATTCACCATCCACCTCGCACGGGAATCCCGAATCGCGGATGGCGCTCAAGAAGCGGAATCCGCCGCTTTCGGCCGGATGGGCATCGCTGAGCCTTCCCCCACGACCGTCGTCCACTCCCGCACATACCACCGCTTCACGATTCCGTTCGTCACATAAGGGTCAACCCTGGCAAACTTCTCTGCGACTTCAGGCGAGTCCCCCTTGAAAAGCAACAGGGTGCCATCAACAGGATTGGCCAGCGCACCACCCAATACCAGCTCGCCGCGGTCGCTTGCCTTCCACGCCATTTCGATGTGAGCGTTCCGAAATTCCGCGCGCCTTGAAATGTAGTCCTCGCCAACTTCGTAGAACAGGAGGTAATGCATTCGCGTATTTGGTTCCTTTCCCTGATATGCGTAGTTCGATCAACCCATCGCCGCCAGTACGGCATCGGCAAACCGGGTTGTCCCGGCCGTGCCGCCTACGTCGCGGGTGAGTGCCTTGCGCTCGGCATACACCGTTTCCAGCGCCTTCTGCACCCGGTCTGCCGCGGCCATTTCGTCCAGGTGGCGCAGCATCAGCACCGCCGATTGCAACAGCGCCGTGGGGTTGGCGACATCCTTGCCGGCAATGTCCGGTGCCGACCCATGCACTGCTTCGAAGATGGCGCACTTCAGCCCCAGGTTGGCTCCCGGCACCAGCCCCAGCCCGCCCACCAACCCCGCGCAAAGGTCGCTTACAATGTCGCCATAGAGATTTTCAAGCAGCAGTGTGTCGTATTGATAAGGGTTCATCACCAGTTGCATGCAGGTGTTGTCGATGATGTGTTCGCCATAGACTATGTCCTGAAATTCCTCCGCCACCTGGCGCGCGCAGCGCAGAAAAAGCCCGTCGGAGAGCTTCATGATGTTGGCTTTGTGGATGGCGTGAATCTTTTTGCGGCCGTGCTTGCGCGCGTACTCGAATGCGAATCTGGCAATGCGCGTGGAACCCTTCTCAGTAATCACCTTCAGGCTCTCCACCACGCCCGGGACCACCTCGTGCTCCAAACCCACGTACTCGCCCTCGGTGTTTTCACGCACAATAATCAGGTCCACGCCCGGCCAATGCGTGGCCAGACCGGGAAGGTTCTTGATGGGGCGGAAGTTGACGAAGAGATCGAACTTCTTGCGCAGCGTGACGTTGATGCTCTTGAATCCGCCGCCCACGGGGGTGGTCACCGGCCCTTTCAAGGCCACGCGGTTGCGCTCGATGGACTCGCAGAGCGCGGCGGGAATGTATTCGCCGTAGATCTCGAAGGCTTCAGCGCCGGCGGCAAACCGCTCCCACTCCCACTGGATGCCCGTAGCCTCGAGGATGCGGACCACCGCCTGCGTCACCTCGGGGCCAATGCCGTCGCCCGGAATCAGCGTCACCTTGTGCGTCTTCTGCTCCGCCATCACTTCTTCCCTTTGCGGCCGCCCAGCAGTCCTTCCAGTTCTTCCTTGAACTCTCGCACGTCCTTGAAGTCCCGGTAGACCGATGCGAAGCGGATATACGCCACCGTATCCAGGCCCTTTAGATGTTGCATGATGAGCTCGCCAATTTCGCGCGTGGTGCGCTCCCGCTCCGGAGCGTCCACCAGAAAGGTCTCCGCGGCGTCCACAATGCCTTCCAGTTTGCTGGCCGGCACGGGCCGTTTTTCGCAGGCGCGGAGCAGGCCGCTGAGCACCTTCTGCCGGTCGAAGCGCTCGCGGCGGCCGTCTTTCTTCACCACCATGTAAGGAATCTCGTCGATGCGCTCGTAGGTGGTAAAGCGGCGATTGCAGCGCTCGCACTCCCGCCGCCGCCGGATGGAGTCCGCCTCTTTGCTCTCCCGCGAGTCCACGACCCGGTCTTGCCCGAAACCACAATAAGGACACTTCATTTCAGGTCGATTCTACGGCATCGCCACGGATACTGTGTCCTGAATTCCGTGCAGGGTCGCCGCTCGCTTATGGTCGCGTCGACTTGAGGCATGTGGTTCCGGAATACTTCCTCCCTGGCAACGCAATCGCGGATCAGACTTGCCGGCAAGCGCGTTGAACTTCAAATCGCTTCCTGCGATCTGGGAACCGCATTTGCCGCGGAGCCGGCTGCCGCGGAGGGGATCGCAGCCTGCGACTGGGCGCATTGCCTGCGATGAATCTTGGATGCGTAGTGGCGCATGATCATGGGTGGAATTCCGAGCACGCCAAACATCAAGAGGTAGACAAGGAGCTCGGTGATGAATTCCGACGTCGGTTTTGTACTCACAAAAGGAGTTGACCCCGGATCGGTCATGACCGCGTAAAGACAAAAGATCAGGAAAAACGAATAGAGAAAAAAAGCCGTGTGCAACGTCCATGCGCCCAGGCCTTTGGGAATGTAAAGCAGCAGGGCGTCCCGCACTTTTGCCGTAATCGTAGAGACGCCGGGAACCCGGTGACTCGCTCTGGCCTGCAACGCGGTGAGTTCCAGAACGGCGGACTCCAGTTCGGCAGTGAGCGCGGACCGTGGCGTCACGGCAGGCTTGGTGCTGGCCGCGGGTAACTCGGGGAGTTCGGAGATGCTTTTAGCCAGCTCGGAGATGCGACCGGTGAGTTCAGAGCTGCGCCGCTTGCGGGAGTGATCCTGCGCCCACTTGAAGGCCGCGGTAACGCCGGCAGGAACAAGAGTGGCCAAAGCCGGCCAAACCACCTTGGACAGCAACGTTACCTTGGCGGATATTTGGTGGACATCGGTCGGGATCTGGTCGGTGAACATCATGGGAACCTCCAGCGAGGCAATTCTTTGCCTCTGCGCGTGCGTGGAAAGGGGTGAACGCATCATGACACGACGGAAAAGAGGGCGCAAGACACAAAATCAGCAAAGCCGCCTGTGTCCCCGCTCGATCGCCGGACAGTTCGGAATCAGGGGACGGGGACCAGCAGGGTTTTGCTGGTGACAGCGGTAAGGCCGTCCAGGGTGTCGAGGAACGCGGAGGCGATCAGCGGCGCGTCGGCGAGGTGCCATAGCAATTCCGCATTGTTCCACGCCGTTTCCCGTGCCGCGGCCATGCTCCAGGCCGCCAGGGTGTCGTCCAGCGCTGAGACGGGCGGCAGCGCATCGCCCAGCAGGCGCACGTGCAGGGTCTGCTTGGCCGCTTCGATGAGGCTGTCGAGCGTAGTGTTGAGCGCCGTGTAGTCGCTGTATTGAGCGGTTCCGTGCTGCGGCGGAATGGAAGCGGCCTGGCAGGTGGCAACCACGGCCTGCGGCAGGTCGTGATTGATGTGCGCATTCATCCCGGCCAGTGCAAATTGGATACGCGCAATGGCGGCCTGGTTGCGTTGGTCAAACAGAGCCTGCCAGCATCCGGGCGTTGAGCCGCCTGACAAAGACGAGGCGATGGCCGCAAAGTAAAACCCGGCAAACTCAACATCCAGTGCGGTGACCCAGCCGGAATCGGAAAATCCGCTGGCGTCGGCGCGCGCTTCCACGGCCTGAGTCACCTGGAGATAAAGCCAGTTGAACCACTTCAGGCCGTCGCCATCGGCGCAGGTAGCCTCGATGGTCTGCATGATCTGAATCACGTCGGCGATGGTTTGCGGGGTGGTTTGCACGGCCGCCCGGAGCGTGGGGTCGTAGGGAAACATGGTGCGCCATGATAACCGGGCACAGACAGGATTGGGAAGTATTTCGCGCTATTTCCCATCTCTGTTCCCAATGCCCGGGCGGCCTGTCTCGGTCAGCTCAGGAATTCGGCGATGGCGGCGACCACAGTCTGCTGCTCGTCTTCCCTCAGTTCCGGAAAGATGGGCAGGGCCAAAACTTCCCGGGCGGCGCGCTCGGCTTCAGGGAAGCTGCCCTCGCCATAGCCGAGCCCCTTCAACGCTTCCTGCAAATGAAGCGGGACAGGGTAGTAAATCTCCGAACCGATCTTGCGCGCGGTCAGGAACTCCCGGAGCTGATCGCGGCGCGGGGCCCGGATGACGTATTGGTGCCAGACGTGGCGGCTGCCGGAAACCTCATGCGGCAGCACGATACCGTGGACTGGATAAGGGCCAGATTCGGCCAGGCCGGCAGCGGAAAATAGCGCATGGTAGCGCTCGGCCACCGTGCGCCGCGCGTCATTCCAGCCGGCTATGTATTTGAGCTTGACGTTGAGGATGGCGCCCTGGAAGCCGTCGAGACGCGTATTCCAGCCAATCTCGTCGTGATAGTAGCGGCGGCGCATTCCGTGCTGGCGCAGCATCCGCACGCGCTCGGCCACTTCGGCGGAGTTGGTCGTGACCATTCCTGCGTCGCCCGCGGCGCTCAGGTTCTTGGTGGGATAAAAGCTAAATGCGGCTGCGTCGCCCAGTCCGCCGGCCTTCACACCGCCCCACTCCGCGCCCCAGGCCTGTGCGGCATCCTCAATGAGTTTCAGCCCATGTTCCCGTCCTAGACGAGCAAAAGAAGTCCAATCGGCGGGCTGACCGTATAAATGCACGGGCAGAATGGCGCGGACGCCTGCGCCGCGCGGTCCCACCACCGTCCGTTCAACAGCCGCCGGGTCCAGATTGAAAGTACCGGGGTCGATGTCGGCCAGCACCGCGGTGGCGCCGGCGCGCAGAATGGCGCTCACTGACGCGAAAAAGCTGAACGGGGTGGTAACGACAGCCATGCCGGGGCCAAGGCCGGCAGCGGCTTGCGCCAGCCACAGGGCGTCGGTGCCCGATGAGCAGCCCAGTGCGTGGGCTACGCCCAGTTGCTCCGCCGCGGCCCGCTCGAATGCGGCCACCGGCTCGCCAAGGATAAACTGCTGCGTCTCAAGCACAGCCCCCACCGCGTCGAGCAGTTCCTGGTGCAGCGGACGGTATTGGCGCTTGAGGTCCAGCATCGGCACCGGCTGGGCCGTTGGAGAAGGATTGCCGTGGCGGACAACAGTGTCTTGCACGCATCCATGTTACCAGCCGCGGAATACAGCGCGTCCCACTCCAGGACGGCAAATCTTGAGACGGAAAGGAGTTTTACGGCGAGTTACGGTATTCCTTAAAGAGAATAGTGGATTGACGAACGAGCTTATTCAGCGTCCGCGTCACCCCGGCGCCGCATATCAGTTGCCGGGGACGCGGGCTTTGGAGTAACGGCTATAAGCGCCGCGGCTTCCCCCGACCGCAGCTCTGACGCCGTAACCCAGTTGAAAAGGTTCGTGAATCGCTGTAATGTTGTCACATTCCGGGATTTAGCGGCTCTGGAACTTCCGGTGCCGTGCCCGGTTATTTGTTTTTTCACGTACGCGCAATTTGGTTTGCATCTAACACCAAAAAGGAAAGTGGGAGATCGGCAAATGGAAAACAAGCCGGCACAAAACATTCAGGATACCTTCCTGAATACAGTTCGCAAGGATAAAACCCCGATTACGATTTATCTGGTCAGCGGCGTCAAGCTCACCGGAAAAATCCGGTCCTTCGACAAGTATTCCGTGCTGCTTGAGAACAACAGCCAGGAGCAGTTGATCTTCAAGCACGCCATTTCCACTGTGGTGAGCAACCGTAGCGTGATGCATACCGAGCATCGCCCGGTAGCCGTACAGGCGGGAATTGGTCCGTCTGCGGTAACCGTGCCGGCCGGGTCCCCTGCCGCTGCGGAGACGCGATAGCACGCGGGAAGCGGGTTCGGTTGGCAGTTGAGGAGAGCAGGAAAGCCAGCTCCGGCGAAACTCCGGAGTTCCCGGCGACGGGTCTTCGTCGCGGGGGTGAAACTCCCGAGCGGGCGGTTCTGGTGGGCGTTGACTTTGGGGTCCGCTCGCGCGGCAACCGCGCGGGCGTGGCTGGCGCAAGGCTGTCCGCAGCCTGCCCGGACCCAGCGCGTTTGGCCCCGTCGAGTGAGATTTCTACAGAATCTGTCGAACCCGAGCCTCTCTTGCGCGCAGACTCTGCTTCTTCGCCCTCGCCGCATGACGAAGCTTTGCTGGATTTGGACGTCGGCGAGTCCATGGCCGAGTTTCGCGAGCTGGTTTCGAGCGCTGGCGGCCAGGTAGCTGCCGAACTGGTGCAACGCCGTTCCCGGCCCGATCCAGCCACGCTCGTCGGCGCGGGCAAGGTGGAGGAAATTGCCGGAGTGGCCGCTTCCACCGTGGCCGGCCTGGTGCTCTTCGACCACGACCTCACGCCCACGCAACTGCGCAATCTTGAGGCCGCGCTGCCCTGCCGGGTGTTGGACCGCACGCAGTTGATTCTGGACATCTTTGCCCGCCACGCTCGCACCAGCGAGGGCCAGTTGCAGGTGGAACTGGCGCAGCTTGAGTACATGCTGCCGCGGCTCACCGGCAAGGGCAAGTCGATGTCCCAACTGGGCGGCGGCATCGGCACCCGCGGACCGGGCGAAACCAAGCTGGAGACGGATCGGCGGCGGATTCAGAGTCGCATCGACCACTTGAAGGATGAACTGGACTCGGTGCGCCGCGTCCGCCACCAGCAGCGCCAGCGGCGCGAGTCGGTTCCGGTGCCCACAGTGGCGCTGGTGGGCTACACCAATGCGGGCAAGAGCACGCTTTTCAATCGTCTCACCGGCGCCACGGTGCTCCAATCCCCGAAGATGTTCGCGACCCTTGACCCGAAACTTCGAGCCATTGACTTGCCCAGCCGCCGCAAGGTTTTGCTTTCTGACACGGTCGGCTTTATCCGCAACCTGCCGCACACACTGGTCACCAGCTTCAGGGCTACGCTGGAAGAGGTGGCCCAGGCCGAAGTGCTGTTGCACATCCGCGACGCCGCTTCAACCTATGGCGAAGAACAGAAGGCACAGGTGGAAAAGGTTCTCGGCGAGCTCGATGCCCTGGACAAGCCGCGTATCGAGGTGCTGAACAAGATCGACCTGCTGGACGCGCACCAGCGGGATGGCCTGCTGGCCCGCTCTCAGGCGGGTGGCGAGGTGATGGTTTCCGCGCGCACCGGGGAAGGAATGGATGCGTTACTCAAGGCCATCGACGAGGCTCTTCACTCCGATCCGGTGATTGAGGCCGAGCTTCGTGTTCCGCAGCAGGAGGGTGCCATTCTGGCAGCCATCGAGGCGGGAATGGTTGTGCACCAGAGGGAATATGACGGCAACCTGGTCCGGTTGACGGTGAGTGGGCCGGCGTCTCTGCTGGGTCGGTTACGAAAGTATCGAATCCGGGGCGAGTGATCAATTTTCACTGACAGATACCTTGGCAAAGCATCTAATTTGAAAATAGCTGCTTAGAATGGGACAATCGTTCCGTTTCAATTTGCCTTACGTCCATACTGTATGTCTCTCTATCCCCTGGAGTTTGAAGGAGATCCTATGAACCCCGTGCAAGGCGGCGCAGGCCAATCCATCACTACGCTGGCCACCCGCGAGGTCTATCGGAACCACTGGATGCGCCTGCGCGAAGACGAAATCCTCCGCTCCAACGGGCAGAAGGGCATCTATGGCGTGGTGGAGAAGAACGATTCGGCGATCATTCTGCCTCTCGATCACGGCCGCGTGTGGCTGGTGGAGCAGTTTCGCTACACCATTCAGGAGCGGGCGCTGGAGCTGCCCCAGGGCGGTTGGGAGATGGAAGTTGAAAACCCCGAGGAGTTGGCGCGCGGCGAACTGAAGGAGGAAATGGGCCTGGACGCCGCTGAGATGACCTATCTGGGAACGCTCTGGATCGCCTATGGCTTCACCAGGCAAAAGCAGCACCTCTTTCTGGCCACCGGTTTGACCCACGTCGAGAGAGAGCCCGACCCCGAGGAGCACGACCTGGTGATCCGCTCGGTGCCGGTGGAAGAGTTTGAGGAGATGATGCTTTCCGGCGTAATCCGCGACAACTGCACGCTTTCGGCCTGGGGGCTATATCTGTTGTGGAAGGCGCGGCGATAGCGTTTCCCGGGATTGCGGGAGCCTCATCCGGCAGGCGCGGTCAGCAAGGCTTTGCGGTTTTCCGTGGGGATCAAGGGACAAGTCGTCTGGCGGTCCGACGCTCTTACAAAACCATCTTGTAAATGTTGCCCTTATTGTCCACCGCTACGCCAAAATGATTGTCCTCTGGCACGCCCAATTGCTCGCGATGAAACTCCACCTGAAGGATGGTTCCCTTGTCTCCGGTAGCGACCGCCTGCCCGATACTTTCGCTGCCCAGAATGCTGGCAACATAGTATCCCTGCCCGTAGACGGCATCCCAGGCAAAGGCGAGATTGGGTTGGGGTGGGTAGCTGGCTGAAGTTCCCGGCATCCGGGCGTTTACAAAAGTCGCAGTCACAATCGTCCATGTTCCCTGAAAGGACTCGCCGTTGACCTGGACCAGAGAGATTTTTCCTGATTTCTTGTAAATATCTGTGAGTCTGGCGGTGAACGCCGGCGGGACAGCCTGCGTTGCCGCTGGACCCTGGACGGGGTAAAGCCGTTGACCGAATCCGGCGACGCTTCCCGGGATCATGCAACCACTCAACAGGGCGAGAGTAAGTGTAAGTTTCGTCTTCATTGGATAGTCTCAGTCCATTAGAAGCTGGAACCTTCCGGAAAGTTCTGTACCGGTAGAGTCTTATCCGCGCTCCTCGATGGGAATCCAGTGCGAGGGGTAGGCGGGACCGATGTACTCGGCGCGCGGACGGATAAGGCGGTTGTCGTCCAACTGCTCGATCACGTGGGCCGTCCAGCCGGCGATGCGGCTGATGGCGAAGATGGGCGTATAGAGATCGATATCGATGCCCAGGGTCGCGTACGTTGAGGCCGAGTAGAAATCCACGTTGGCATTCAGCTTCTTGTCGGCATTGATGTAGAGCTCGATGGCTCTTGACATCTCAAACCACTTGGGCTGTCCGGCATCCCTGCCTAATTGCTCGCTCATGCGTCGCAGGTGCGTGGCGCGGGGGTCCTCGGTCTTGTACACGCGGTGCCCGAAGCCGGAGATCTTTTGTTTGGCGGCCAGCATCCCTCGGACATAATCGACCGGATCAGCACCGGCCTTGTCAATGGCGTAGAGCAGGCGCATGACACCCTCATTGGCGCCGCCGTGCAGTGGACCTTTGAGCGCCCCGATGGCGCCGGTGACGGCCGAGTGGATGTCCGCCAGCGTGGCCGCAATCACGCGAGCGGCAAAGGTTGAGGCGTTCAGTTCGTGATCGGCGTGCAGGATCAGCGCGATATCCAGCGTGCGTACCGCCGTCTCGGAGGGCATTTTCCCGTTCAGCATCCACAGAAAGTTCGCGGCGTGGCTGAGCGCGCGGTCCGGCGGCACGATCTCAAGTCCCTTGCGCAGCCGGTCATAGACGGCCACCAGCATGGCAATCTGCGCAACCAGGTTATAGCTCTTGCGCACGTTGGCGTCGTGGGAGTTGTCTTTCTCGTCGGCATCGTAAAAGCTGAGCGCCGAGACCGCGGTGCGCAGCACCTCCATGGGCGTGGCCGTGGTGGGAAACGTGCGCAGCAAGTCGATGATGCGCTGGTCCAGCGACCGGGCCAGAGTCAGTTGCGACTGGAACTCCCGTAGCGCGAGCTGGTTGGGCAGAATCCCGTTCCATAGCAGGTAAGTGGTCTCCTCGAAGGTCGAGTGCACCGCCAGCTCGTGAATGTCGATTCCGCGATAGGCCAGTACTCCTGCTTCTCCGTCAATCCAACAGATTCCGGAGTTCGCCGCAACAACCCCTTCCAGACCCTTCCCTGCGACAGAAGTCGACATTGCTTTCTGATCTCCTTCTTGCGATCATTTTTTGGCGGTTGCGGCGGATGTCCCGGCCTTCAAAAACGGCCCGGCGCCGGAATTGCAGCAAAGATGTTTATAACGGAATCATTCCATGCTTGTCACGGAGTGCGGGACGAATCGGTACGAAGCGGACCGTGAACCGGCTGTGGAAGCACGTCGGAACCGTCGAGAACGGTACCGTCCCGGCGGCCTTCCCCCTCGCGAGTTGTATCCTTTCTATATTCTGTATATTCCCCGTTGGTGCGCCGTACGCAAATTTCGGATCTTGTTTTGAACGGCTGGAATTTCGCGAAGAAAGACAGGGAACGCTCCAATACGAGCATCCTCCGGACAGCGTCTAATGGGGACAGAAGGTGCCATCACCCGGGCCTGCGGCTTTATGCGTAGGATCCAAAGAGCGGTTCGCTGGACGGACCGCCAGAGAGAAGGAAGGCGAAACAAATGAGTGAAGAATTTGACACTACCCCCCGAACCTATTCCGGCGCATTTCTGGCGGTGATTGGCGTGGCCCTGGTGGCCGCGCTAGGCGGCCTAATTTGGAGCTACACGCTCAGCAGCCGGCTGAGCGGACAGGAAGCTGCGCTGGCCGATGCCAAGGACCAGAACAAGAAGCTGGCTGCCGATCTGCGTGAAACCGATGCCCGCCTCCGCGTGGCCACCGATGAGCTGGGTAAATCCCTGGGGTTGACCCAGAAGCAACTGGACACCCGCGCCGAGGAAATCATCCGCCGCGAAGATGCCCAGGAGGTGAATAACCAGCGGCTTGAGGCTGCCCAGAAACAGACCGCGCAACAGGTCAGCTCTGTCTCCAGTGAGGTGTCAAACGTCAAGACGGATGTGGGCGGAGTAAAGACCGATGTAGCCAAGACGCAGAGTGACCTGGCCAATGCGATCAACCAGTTGACGTCGATGAAGGGCGATCTGAGCGACCATAGCAGCCTGATCGCGCGCAATCACGATGAGTTGGAGGTCCTGAAGCACAAGGGCGACCGCAACTTCTACGAGTTCACACTGAACAAGGGCCAGAAGAAGCCCGTGGGCACGGTGAGCCTGGAACTGAAGAAGGCCGACGGCAAGAAGAGCCGCTTCACGCTCATGGTGTATTCCGACGATAAGCAGTACGAGAAAAAGGACAGGAACGTGAACGAGCCGCTGCAGTTTTATAGCGGCAAGGACCCGATGCTTTATGAGATCGTGATCAACACGGTCAACTCAAAGAACCAGGTTTCCGGATACCTGTCGACGCCCAAGAACGCGCCTGTTCCGCCTACTGGTCAATAACCGCGCCGTGGGGCGCGAGCACCAGGTTTTGCTGGTAGCGGAGGGCGAAGGTAAAATCCAGGTCTTTGCGCGCGTCCCACTGCTGTTTCGTCAGGCGGAACGACGAGACGAAGGTTCCCTCCAGGGTTTGCCCTGGGTCGATCGTCGTCTCGATGGGCAGCGCCTTTCCGTGCGGCACGGGCATTGAAGGATAGGCCAGAAACACTCGGTCGTAGTCAGCCGGGGTTGCCGCATAGCTGGAGTGGATGCCGTCGTCCAGCTTGGCATTGGTTGTGATGCTGTGCAGGAACAGCGGCTGCTGGCTCTGGTTGTGCAGCTTGACCTGGGTAAAAACCAGCACCTGGTCGAAGCTATCTTTGGGCATGGGTTCGCCGTTCGCATCCACACCCGAGCTCTCGGAATGCTGTGCGTGAGCCCACACCTGCTCGATTTGTCCGGTGGCCACAGGCGGTTTTTGCCCGGCGATCACATACACGGCAATGGCTATGGTGACCAGCACGGCTGAGGCTAGGCTGGCCCACACCACATGACTGGACCCCTTGGTGTAGTCCTCGCCGAGGGCGGCATCGTCCAATTCTGGGGAATCCTGCTTCAGTAGACTCATCGCGCCCTTATCTTATCTCTACCAATGCAAAAAGAACCACGGAATTCTTGCGCGGAGTTGCGGATAATTGCAGCCTGTTGCACAGAAAGCAGGGCCTTTTGCGGAACCGGGCAGGAGCCGGCGGCGCAACCCATTGGAGCGAGCATGGCTTATCTGCGCTCATTCTTCGCTCCCCTTAGTACACCGCAGACAGCGAACGGCATCGTATAGTGGGTTACGCGGGCGCTATAGCATTTTCGGAATTGGTGTAGATCAAAAGCACACACTCAAGTGGCTTTTTCCTCAAGAAAAAACCACCTTTCACTGCTTTGAAAAAGTCTACGTGTATTCCGAAAATGCTAGTTAAACCTCCGGAAGCGTTCTCCTGAGGACCCGGCTTGCAACCAGATTCATGAATTGGAAATGGAGGAAGATCGCCTTATGTGGCGCAGATTGCTTCCAGTGGTTTTGGCCGTCGTCACGGTAGCGGCAGCACAGGAAATCCCTCGTCATCCCGGCATCGGGGTGGGCACACATTTTGCCCAGGGCTGGGACGTCGAAAAGGTCATGCCCCTGGTAGCGCGTTCCGGCGCCGGGTGGATTCGGGATGAACTTTACTGGGATGACTTTGAGAAGCAAAAGGGCGTTTACCGGGTGCCTGAAAAAACCATGGCATGGATCAACGCCGCGCACGCGGCGGGGCTGAATATCGATCTTCTTCTCAACGACTCAAACAGCATCTATGCACCCGACATCTACAATGCCGACGCCTACGCCAGGGCCGCGGGGGCGGTCGCCAGGGATTTGGCCGGGAAGGTGCAAGCGATCGAGATATTGAACGAGCCTGCGAACTTCGGATTCAGCAAGCATTATGGCGGGGAGTGGAACGGCCTTGAGAAAGACGGCTCTGTCTCCCCGTGGGTGGGAAAATACGTCGAGTTGATCAATAAGGCGGCTAAGGCCATCAAGGCAAGCAATCCGGAAATCAAGATAATCGGGCTGGGTTCCGCGCCCCCGGTGAACTATCGCCAGCTTGCCATGGGAATTGCTCCGGAGGTGGATGGGATTGTGGATCATCCCTACTCCTACCGGTCGGTGCCGGAACTGGTGCCGTTTGCCAATACCCCTTCGCTGTTGAAGCGGGATGGTATCGCGACGGCCGATGAGAGAGGGACTTTCTCGTCATTCATCCGGATGTATCGCGACCAGTCCGCCAAGTATGGCGGTCCCAAGGAGATGTGGCTCACCGAATGGGGTTGGAGCACCTTCCAAGAAGCCGAGGCCGGCGGGCTTTACGCCGGATTCACGCCCCGCGCGCAAGCCAAGTACATTCTGCGCCGCCTGGTGCAATCGCTGGGACTCGGCGTGGAAGAGACGTTCATCTACGACTTCAAGGACGACGGAACCGACCCCTATGAAGTGGAACATCATTTTGGTCTCGTGGATTTCGCACTGAATCCCAAATCCTCCTACGGCGTGGTCCAGCGAAGTGCTGCCACGCTGGCGAACTATCGTCCGCATCAGAACTTTGAGGTAACCATTTCCGCCGTCGATAATCGGCCTGACACCTATCCCGTTGTTTGGGATGGGTCCAGGCTGGCGACCTCCGGAACCATTGAGTGTTACCA
Source organism: uncultured Occallatibacter sp. (assembly GCA_964571165.1). Taxonomy (GTDB): domain Bacteria; phylum Acidobacteriota; class Terriglobia; order Terriglobales; family Acidobacteriaceae; genus Telmatobacter. The sequence continues at coordinate 37,536 of CAZNAW010000027.1, forward strand.
GTTTGCCGATGCCGGGGGTAAGCCCTTGATTGCGTTGTGGTCAAATGAACGGGCCGATGGCGATCTCAATCCGCGTCTGGCAGACGTTGAGGTTTCCATTCCCAGTCCGCCCGTCAAGGTGGAAGCATACGACCTGTTCACTGGCCGGAGCTACGAGGTTCCATTTACGAAATCGAGCAAAGGGATTGTCTTCAAGCATTTGACAGTGCCCGATTACCCGATCGCTCTGACATTCCAATAACGGCGCTTCCCAGGAGGCGTACCTAACCGTACGCCGGCCCTCGACGCGAAAAGCTTCGATCCGTTGCGCGTGCAGACCTGCTTCGTCTGCTTCCCGGTCAACGCTCGAAGCTTTTGCGTCGAATGCGCGGTGACAGCTTTGCTATCCGCGGCCGAAAGCCGGGCCGCTATCTGTGCCGTCCCAGTTCTTGAAGGCAAAACACATCACCAGCAGCGTGCCCTTTTTCGCGTCCTTGCAGAGCGCCATATATACCGATTCCCCGCACTGCTCGTACTTCAGATCGTCCCCCATATCCACGATTTGCCCACCCACCATCACTTTTACCTTGGGCATGGGAATCAGGGCGCGGGCATTCGGAATCGAAGAGAAGTCCACCACCAGCCGGAGCGATTCGGCATCCTCATCCGCATAAGTGCAGAAGCCGTGGAGCGCTTCAGTATCCCCAGACTCAGAATCGTTATCGAGCGACCGGCAGAGGTTTGTGTCGGCCGTCTGGAAACCATTCAGAAAATGCGAGATCGAGAGCATGGTATCGGAATTCTCGCTTGACTCAATATCGACGAGTTGCTTCACGGGCTGCATACTATGCTGGAGCTCGGGCCGACTCGTCCATGGAATCACCAGGCGCGGATCGACGACGCCGCTTGACTGGTCCTGCTCCTTTATCACTGTCTGCTTTTCCGGAAACAGCTTCAGCGTGTAATACACGGCCTCGTCATAGACCGGAACCACGCGGTCAGACCCATCCAATCTGGCTACTTTGCGCTGGTAGAAAGGCGCTGCCTGCGCCTTCTGGTTGGAGAGCAGGTTCACTTTCACGTAAAGGAGCTTGCGATAGCGCCGAGGCTGAGTCTTCGGATCGTCGGGTCCACCGGTTATGTGAATCCACAGGCGTCCAAAGAACCTGTGCGATATGTTGAGTTTCTCCTTCTTCACGTAGGCAACGACCCAGAAGATCAGAAATACTGCCGCGCCCACGAGCACCACTGCGAATACCGCAAGGAACGGCCAATTGCCTGGCTGAATCAGCTTGCCCAGAAAATCAAAAAACGAACCCATCCAGAACCTCCTGAGAACCCTTCACCGGTTTTGTTCGAACCGTGAGAACGCATTCCAGCCTCAAGTGACTTTTCAAGCGATTTGCGGCCGTGCCCTGAGCGCGGCCAGAAAATCCCTTGCTCCCAGCGTGTTCAGCACATCTTCCGGTCTTAGCCAGGCACGGCGTAACTGGCGGATTCCGTACTCCATCCTTCCCAGGTTGCGGCTGTCGTGAGAGTCCGAATTGATGACGATATGGCAGCCCAGTTCCTTGGCCAGCCGGAGGTCGCGGTCGCAAAGGTCAAGGCGCTCGGGAGCGGCATTGTGTTCCATGGCCACGCCCAGTTCGGCCGCGCGCCGCAACACCGCTCCCAGGTCTAACGCAAAGGGCTCGCGGCGCAGGAGCAGGCGGCCGGTTGGATGGCCAAGGATCCGCACATAGGGGTTCTCGATCGCCCGCAGCACGCGAGCGGTCATCTCTTCGCGGCTCTGCTCAAAGCGGGTATGCACGCTGGCGATAACGATTTCCATCTGCGCCAGCACCTCATCGTCCAGATCCAGTGTGCCGTCGGCCAGAATGTCCACCTCGATGCCGGAAAAAACACGGATGCGCCCCTTCATCTGGCGGTCCACTTCGCGAACGCGCTCAATCTGTTCAAGCGCCCGCTTCTCATCCAGGCCGTTGGTCATGGCCAGGTTTTTTGAGTGGTCGGTGATGGCGATATACCGGTAACCGCAAGCCAGCGCGGCCTCGGCCATCTCCCGGATGGTGTTGTGGCCATCGCTCGCGTCGGTGTGCATGTGCAGGTCGCCGCGCAGATCGGCCTGCTCGATGAGCTGGGGCAGATCGTGGCGGGCAGCACCCTCGATCTCGCCCAAGTTCTCGCGCATCTCCGGCGGCATCCAGTCCATCCCCAACGCGGCGTAAATCTCTTCCTCGGTGGCCGCGGCAACGGTCGAGCCGTCGTCCAACCGTGCCAGTGCCCACTCGCTCAGCGTGTAGCCCATCTTCAGAGCTCGCTGGCGCAACGCTACGTTGTGCGCCTTGGAGCCGGTAAAGTATTGCAGCGCTGCACCATAGCTGGCTGAAGGAAGCAGTCGCACGTCCACCTGCATCCCGTTGCCCAGATGGAAGCTCACCTTGTTTTCTCCCTTGGCAATCATGTCGTGAATGCCGGGGTAGGCGGCCACGTACTCCACTGCGGCTGCCGTATGCTCGGGAGCGCAAGCCCGTCCGGTCACCAGCAGGTCCAGATCGCCGGCGGTTTCCCGGCCCCGGCGCAGGGAGCCGGCGGGGGTGACCTTCTCAATGCCAGCAAAGGCGCGCAGATACGCGGCAATGCGCTGGGCTGCGTCCTCGGCTACGTCAATACGAAAGCGCCCGGCGCTGCGGCGATAGTCCTCAATCCCCTTGCGGAGCTTCTCAATCTGTTTTTCGCCCATGCGGGGCAATCCGTTCAGACGGCCGGCTTCAATGGCTTCGGAGAGTTGGTCGACGCTGGTGATTTGCGCCGCTGACCACAGCAGCGCCACGGTCTTGGGACCCATGCCCGGCAGCTTCAGCAGTTCCAGAATGTCCGCGCCGTACTTGGCCAGCAGTTCCTCGCGCAGCGGCAGAGTGCCGGTGGCGGCGATGGCCTGCAGATTGGCAGCCATTCCTTTGCCAATGCCTGGAATTTCAAGCAGGCGCGCGGTGTCGCCCGACGCGGCCATCAGGTCCACGGTGGTTTGCTCAGCCGCTTCGGCGGCGCGGCGATAGCTGCGGATGCGAAAGCCGTCGCCGCCGTCGATCTCCAACAGATCGGCTGTCTCGGCCAGCAGACGGGCCATCGTGGGGTTATCCATCGGATGAGTCTCCGCGAACAGTATCAGGCAAGTACAGGAAAACAGGGAATAAAGATCGATAGGAAGCCCTTTTGCGATCGGGAGGGGAAACTCACCGGGAAATGCCCGCAACCTGCTTTGCCTCTGCCGAACCGGAATCCATACGGGCGGAGCCGGGTCTCTCGGGCTGGGCGGGCATCCTGTGACTTTTGAGTGGAAAATGGGCGCAGTTCAGGTACACCGCCTGGCGGCAGTCTTGCGGTTACGCCCGGCCTTCTGCGCCTTCAGGCTGCGCTGTGGGCGTTGTCCCGGTTGCGGATCACTGAGTCCGCCTGGGGACCTTTGGTGCCTTGGACGATGTCGAACTCGACCTCATCGCCCTCTTTCAGCGTTTTGTATCCATCCAGCTGAATTGCCGAGTAGTGGACGAATACATCCGGCCCGTCTTCACGGCCAATGAATCCGTAGCCCTTGGCGTTGTTAAACCACTTGACCTTCCCTTTGTACTGAGCCACAGGCTCCTGCCTTCCTTGCATCTTCATCGAGGTGCCGGCGAACGGGGTGACTGGGAAACGTCCGCCGATACAGTTTAAGACGTGAATTATCGAAGAAAGGTTGATTCGAATCTTTAACAAGGGTCCCGCAAAATGAGACGGGCCGGTGTAGACCACCGGCCCGGGCTGGGAAAGCAATGAATCGGCAGAGCGAAGTTGGCCGCGGAAACTACTTTTTGCGCTTGCCGGCCAGCTTCCGTGCATAGAGGAGCACGCTGGTAAGCGTCTTGCCGTCCAGAATGGCTCCCTTATCAATCATTTTGAGCATCTCAGAGAGCTTGACGAGGCGGAGTTCGATGTGTTCGTCGGCCTCTGGGTGGGCGTCGCCCGCCACCAGGCCTTCGGCGAGAAAGACCTTCATGGATTCGCCCAGGAAACCGGGGCTGGCGTAGTACTCAACCATCGGCTTCCATTCCTTCGCCCGGTAGCCGGTTTCCTCCTCAAGTTCCCGCTGCGCGCCGACGAGCGCATCTTCGCCCGCCTCCAGCTTTCCGGCCGGCAGTTCCCAGAGGAATTGATTGGCGGCATGACGGTACTGGCGTTCCACCACAATCCAGGGATCCTTCTTATTTTTCGAGCTGTCAATGGCCAGAATGACCACGCTGCCGTTGTGGCGAATGACGTCGCGCTCATTCTCCCGTCCGCCAGGCTCAATCAGCTTGTCGTGGAGCACGCGGAAAAGCGGGCCCTGGTAGACCACCTCGGAGCTGAGCAGTTGCGCCGTTTCCGTTGCAGCCGCGGCCTTGGGGGCCTTGAGCGACTTCTGCTTCAGGGCTTTCGGCGCCTTTGCCTTCGTCTTTGCGGCTCTTGCTTTCCGGGGCTTGGCAGCACTTGCTTTCTCTCCCTCGCCGGCCTTAGCCGCTTTATCCTTCTTGGGCATCTCGATCGTTCTCCTCAAAACGCAGTAAGAGAAAGTATACGCACAGCGCTGCCGGTGCATCGATTTCGCCCGGCGTGGCATCCTTAAGTGAGTCGCTTGAACCTTGAGACCGGACACATGGAAGTTCAAAGGCGCACCGGATGACCCGAGTGAATGAGTTGTTGACCGCAGACTGCTATCCCATCACCGTGGCGCCGGGGCTGAGCCGGCTGTTTCTGGATTACTGTGCCGGAGATGCCGCCGCGCGGCCGTTCTACGCCTCGCTGCCACCCGATTCCGGCTGGCAGGCGCGCCCGTCCGTCCCCGCGCACTGGCCTGGGTTGGTTCGGTTGCTGGCGGAACAGAATCCGTCGCCCTCTGCCGCCGCGGCGCTTCAGGCCCTCAGTCAGGGCGCGGGGGCGGTGGTTACCGGGCAACAGGTTGGCCTGTTCGGCGGGCCGCTGTTTACTCCTTTCAAGGCAGCCACTGCTTTGGCTCGCGCGCGCCAGGCCACCACGGCAGGCCATCCTCACGCCGCCATCTTCTGGCTGGCCACTGAAGACCACGACTTTGCCGAGATCAGCCACGTCACCTTTCCCGCTCGCAAAGAACTGCACAAACTGGTCTACACAAAAGCTCCCACGGTGCCGGTGCCCGTGGGCGGCCTTGTGCTGGACGACTCAATCACCGCGCTGGTCGATCAGGCGTGGGAGCTGCTGGGTACCTCCGATGCCATGGAGGTGCTGGCCGCGGCCTATAAACCGGGCCATACCTTTGCCCAGGCTTTCAGGCAGTTTTATGCCAAGGTCTTTGCCGAGCAGGGTCTGTTGGTGCTGGACGCAGGCGGTCGCCAGGCCCACGGCATGGGCGCGCCGGTGCTGCGAGCTGCCCTCGAGCGTGCGGACGAACTCCATGCCGCGCTCGCCTTGCGCAATCGCGAACTGGAAACCGCCGGCTATCACGCCCAGGTCGCCGTCGCCTCACAATCCAGCCTGCTCTTCCTCATCGAAGAACGAACCGGCGCTCGCCTCGCGCTCAAGCGGATTGTGCCCGGAGCGGCTGAGCCGGATGGACTTTGGCAGGCTGGCCGGCAGAGCTTTTCCACCGCCGAACTGTTGGGCATTCTGGACGCCGAGCCGGAACGCATCTCGCCCTCGGCGCTGCTGCGCCCCGTCTTTCAGGATTTCCTGCTTTCCACTTCGCTCACCATCGGCGGCCCGGCGGAGATCGCTTACTTTGCCCAGTCCGCCGTGCTCTTCGAGCACATTCTGGGCCGGAAGACGCCGGTTCAACCACGCTTTTCCGCAACGCTGATCGAGCCGGCCATCGCCGAACTCCTGCGGAAACACGAACTGCCGCTGGAACGGGCATTTTCAGAGACTCCGGCATCGCTGGCGCGGCTTCTGGCCGCCAGGTCCATGCCTATCGAAGGCAAGCAGAAACTGTCTGCCGCAGGCACGGCGCTGGACGCCGAACTGACCACGCTGCTTGACTGGATGCGTTCTCTGGACGACGGACTGGGCCGATCGGCGGAGACCGCGGCCAGCAAAATGCGTTACCAGATGAATCGCCTGCGCACCCTGGCCGCCAACTTCCAGTTGCGGCGCGAGACATCGCTCGGCCGCCACGCTGAGGCCATCAGTCAAGCGCTCTATCCCGGCGGCGCGCTCCAGGAGCGGCTGCACGGCGCGGCCTATTACTTCGCCCGCTACGGCCTTGAACTGGCTGAAGAAATCACGGCCCAGGCTGCCAACCCTTGCCCCGGACACACGGCACTTTGGCTATAATCCTCGCCAGCGGTGGGGAGATTTCCAATGAGACAGTTTTTTGCGATGTTGGCTGCCGGGTTACTGGCGGCGACGGCGGCCGTGGCGCAACAGGCGCCCTGCGCGACGCCGGGCAACAACAATGATTTTCTGGGCATTCAAACCATTCGCCTGTGGCCCGGCGACGCTCCTGAGGCCAAGGGCAAAGCCTGCGAAGATATCCCCACTTTGACCCTCTTCGAGCCGCCTCGCGGCAGCGAGAACGGCTCCGCAGTGGTGGTGCTGCCCGGAGGAGGCTACGCGGGACTCTCGGGCAATCTCGAGGGCCGCGCGGTAGCTGACTGGTTCACGGTGCATGGCTTTCGCGCCTTCGTCCTCAGTTACCGGCTCTCCTCGCACGGATACCTGCTGCCGGTGCCGCTGATCGATGCCCGGCGCGCCGTGCAACTGGTGCGGGCCAGGGCGCGTGACTACCAGATCGCGCCCAACCGCATCGTGATCATCGGCTTCTCCGCGGGCGGCCATCTGGCCGCGCTCTCGGGAACTCAGTTCGTGCCCGGCAATCCTGAGGCGGACGACCCCATCGAGCGCGTTTCCAGCCGTCCGGACTACCTCGTGCTCGGCTACCCGTGGATCGGCGCCTTCTCTCCGGACACCTCGCACCTGACCTACTGCAAGCTCTTCAATGTGATGGATCGCTGCGAGGCGATGCGTGCGGCGTACTCGCCGGACCTCTTTGTCACCAAAGACACGCCGCCCACCTTCCTCTATCACACCTTCAACGACCAGACGGTCCCGGTTGAACAAGGGCTACGCTTCTATGCGGCCCTGGTCAAAGCCGGCGTCCCTGCCGAGATGCACATCTTCGCCAATGGACCCCACGGCACCGGCCTGGGCAGGGGCGATGCCGCTCTCGACCAATGGCCCAACCTGTTGGAGAGCTGGCTGCGCGCCCAGGGCCTGCTGACCCCGGACAAAGCCGCCGCCGTGAGCAAGCCGTAGCGTTGAGGCCGAGGGCCGCAGCCACCTTGAGACAGCAATGGCTCATAGAAAAACAATGAAAAAATAGCCTGGAAAATAGAGGCGGGCCACCTGCTCCGGGAGTGGAAGGACTTCCCGAAACCTGTGGCCCGCTGGACCCTGAACCGGGTCTGGGTGGTATGGTTAGTTTAGGCTTGTTTTCAGCGAAAGCAAGCCCTTTTTTGTATAAGATTCTCGATTCGTGATCGCAGTCACAGCACCCCGCCTATTCGGCCCCAACTTCGTTGACCTGGGGGGTCTGCCCCTGATAAAAAAAAGAGTGTTCCACCCGCGAAAAAGACTCGTCTAAGCGCCCGAGCGAACCGGTACATGCATGCAAGAAATCATTCAACAAGTCGGCACTCTTCTGCTTGGCGCCATACCCACGGCTCTGCTGTTCATCGTGCTGGTGTTGGCTTACCAATTTCTGGTGCAGGGACCATTGACCGCCACGCTGAAACAGCGCCGCGCCCGCACTGAAGGCGCCATTGAAGACGCGCAAAAGGCCATTGCCCAGGCCGAAACCCGGGCTGCGGAGTACGCCGCAAGGTTGCGCCAGGCGCGCGCCGAGGTCTACAAGGTTCGCGAACAGCGCGTGAAGCAATGGAACGCCGAGCGCGATGCGGCTCTTGACGCCGCCCGCAAGGCAGCCGGGCTCAAGGTGAACCGGGCCAAGACCGAGCTCGAGGCTGAAGCCGCCCTAGCCCGGCAGACGATTCAGGCTTCCGCCGCGGACTTGGCCAATCAGGTGGTCCGCGCGGTGCTTCCGCTGGCCGCCGGGGGTTCCCGTTGAGATATTCGATTCCGGCATATTCCACACGCCCTGTGCGGCGTTCCAACCAGATTTTGTGGCTTGCGTTCTTTGCGGTGCTGGCAACCGGGGTTGTGACCGCGCCTTCCCGGCTTGCCTCTCAGCAAGCGCCCCGGGCGGCAGCGTCCCAGCCCGCCAGTCAACCTCAAGCTGGGGCGAATGACCAGGCCAAGCCTGAGGCTGCCAAGCAGGAGGCTGTCGGCGAGAACAAGTTCCGCCTTACCCCGACGGTGCATGCGGCAGCCAGGATAGTCCATCTTTCAGACGAGACGATGGCCCGAATCTTTGAGTTCATCAACTTCGCCATCATCGCTCTGGCCATCCTCATTCCACTGGTCCGGTTCCTCCCCAAGGTTTTCCGCAAGCGCTCCGAGACGTTGCGCCATAGCATCGAGTCGGCCCGCAAGGTCACTGAAGATGCCAACGCACGCCTGAGCGCGGTGGAAGCGAAGCTCTCCAGCCTTGGCGACGAGATCGCGAAGTTCCGCGCCGAGGTCGAGCAGGAAAGCCTTCACGACGAGACGCGCATCAAGCTCTCGCTCGAAGAAGAGAGCACCCGCATTGTGGCCGCTGCCGAGCAGGAGATTGACGTGGCTGCCGCGCAGGCTCGCCGCACCCTGCGCCACTTTGCCACCGATCTGGCCATCCAACAGGCCGCCAAACAGTTGGTTCTGACGCCGGAGACTGATCGCGCCCTGATCGCAGAGTTTGTAGGCGACGTGGCCAGGAACGGTTCGGCCAAGGGAGGGCAGAACTAAATGGCCGTCTTCGTTGCCCGTTACGCCACCGCTTTCCTCGAAGTGGTCACAGCCGCCAAATTGGACACGGCAGCCATCGACCGTGAGTTCACCGATTTTCTTGCTACTTGGGACAGCAGTCCTGAACTGCGCGAATTCTTCGTGAATCCGGCCATGCCCGCCGTGCAGAAGATCGCGTTCTTGGATAAGTTGAATGCCCAGCTAGGCCTCCGGAAAGAGTTGCGCAACCTGCTGGCCGTGCTCATTCGCAATAATCGCATCGGCCAGGTGAGTGAGGTGGCCCAGACCTATCGCCGCCTGTTGCAGGAACAACTGGGGATTCGCCAGGCTGAAATTGTGACGGCCCGTGAACTCACATCGGCTGAACACGACACGCTGGTGGCCGAGGTTGGCAAACTGGCAGGCTCCCGCATCGAGGCCCGTTTCAAGTTGGACGCATCCATACTCGGTGGCGCAGTGGTGCGCATCGGCTCTACGGTCTACGACGGTTCAGTGCGTGGACGGCTCGACAGGTTGAAGGAAGCGTTGATTGCCGGTTAGTTGACAGAGATCGACGGTCAGCAGGCAGTGAAAAGTTTTAAGCAGGCATTTGTCAGAAGTTTGAAATTGGAACCGGAGAGGAGAAAGGAGATCGGCGATCGGTAATCGGTGGCCCGCTCATGGACTACGGAGAACTGATCTTTGATTTCTGATCTCTGATCCCTGAAGAGACAGGAAGAGCAACAGATGGCTCAGATCAAGGCAGACGAGATTACGCAACTTCTTCGCGAGCAGATCGCGAACTACGACTCGAAGGTTCAGGTCGACGAGGTCGGGACCATCACGACGCTCGGCGACGGCATTGCCCGCCTGCATGGGCTGGACAAAGTGATGGCTGGCGAACTGCTCAGCTTTCCGCACGGCATCGCCGGACTGGCGCTGAGCCTGGAAGAAGACCAGGTGGGCGCGGTGATTCTGGGCGACTACACCGAACTCCGCGAAGGCGAAGAGGTGAAGCGCACCGGCAAAATCCTCAGCGTTCCTGTAGGCGAAGGCATGATCGGCCGCGTGGTGAACGCGCTGGGCCAGCCCATCGACGACAAGGGCCCCATCGCTTCCACTCAGTCGCTGCCCGTCGAGCGGCTTGCGCCCGGCATTATCGACCGTCAACCGGTGCGCGAACCCATGGCCACTGGACTCAAGGCCATCGACTCCATGATTCCCATCGGCCGCGGCCAGCGCGAGCTGATCATTGGCGATCGCCAGACCGGCAAGACCGCCGTGCTGCTTGACACCATCATCAACAACGCCAAGAACGATCTGATCTGCATCTACTGCGCCATTGGCCAGAAGCGCTCGTCGATTGCTCAAGTCGTCCAGACCCTGACCGAAGCCGGCGCCATGGGCCACACCATCATCGTGGCCGCCTCGGCCTCAGAGCCCGCCCCTTTGCTTTACATTGCCCCTTACGCGGCCACCTCCATGGGTGAGTATTTCCGCGACTCGGGCCGCCACGCCCTGGTGATGTACGACGATTTGTCGAAGCACGCCATGGCCTACCGCGAAATTTCCCTGCTGCTTCGCCGTCCGCCGGGCCGCGAAGCCTACCCTGGCGACGTGTTCTATCTCCACTCGCGCCTCTTGGAGCGCTCGTCCAAAATGAGCGACAAGCGGGGCGGCGGATCGCTGACCGCACTGCCGGTCATCGAGACCCAGGCCGGCGACGTCTCGGCTTACATTCCGACCAACGTCATTTCCATTACCGACGGACAGATCTTCCTCGAAACCGACCTGTTCAACTCCGGCGTCCGGCCCGCCGTCAACGTGGGTCTTTCGGTTTCGCGCGTAGGCTTCTCAGCGGCCATCAAGGCGGTCAAGCAGGTGGGTTCCACGCTCAAGCTTGATCTGGCCCAGTACCGCGAGCTGGCCGCATTCGCACAGTTTGGCTCCGACCTCGATCCGCTGACCCAGAAGCAGTTGAACCGTGGCCAGCGCCTCACGGAACTGCTCAAGCAGCCCCAGTTCCACCCCCTCACATGGCAGCAGCAGGCGGTGGTCCTCTTCGCCGGTACGCAGGGCTACCTTGACGATCTGCAGGTTTCCGACATTCGCGCCTTCGAGGATGGCCTCTACAAGTACCTTGAAAGCGCGCAGACGGTGCTGATCAGCGACCTGACCAAGAAAAAGTCTCTCGACGACGATCTGCGCAACCGGCTTCACGCGGCGCTCAAGGAGTACAAGGCAAACTTCACTGCCGAGTTGGCGGCAGCGGTAACGGCATAAAAACAGGGAATAAGGACAGAAGACAGATCGCGCAAATTATGGAATGAGCGGTTTTCCTGTTCCCCACTCCCTCGTAGCAGAAGCAAGGTATAACTGAGAACTTACTATGGCAAACGTACTCGATCTACGGCGGCGCATCCGCAGCGTGAAAAACACGCGGCAGATCACCAAGGCCATGAAGATGGTCTCGGCGGCCAAACTGCGTCGCGCGCAGGAGCGGGCGCTGGCGGCCCGGCCCTACGCCAGAATGATCACCAGCGTACTGGAATCGCTCACTCGCCGCATCGACATCTTCGATCCGGAGACCGGCAACCTGCGCCACCCGTTGTTTGCCACGCGCCCTGAGAAGCGGGTGCTGCTGATCGTCGTCAGCGGCGACAAGGGTTTTGCCGGCGCCTTTAACGCGAACATTCTCAAAACCGCCTTCCAGTTCATCAGCGGCAATCCTGACAAGCAGATCGACATCGAGGCCGTCGGCCGCAAAAGCCGCGATCAGTTGCGCCGCCACTATCCCGCCGCGATCTATACGGAGCAGACGGACGAGAACGGTCATACCCGCCAGGTACGCGAGCGCCAAGCCCCTGTCGAGGTTACAGGCGATCATCCAGGGCTGCTTCTAAAGCTGGAAACCAGCCGCGTCTTCGAACTGGCACAGAGCATCATCTCCCGTTACGTTCACGAGGAGATCGACGCTGCCTACATTGTCTACAACGAGTTCAAGTCGGTGATCCAGCAGCGGCTGGTGGTCGAGAAGTTGCTGCCGATCATGAAGATCGGCATTCCGCAAATCGCGGGCGTCACCGAACCGACAGAAGAGGAACGCGAGCGCGCCGCGGAGGCCGCTCTCAGCGCGGGTATTTCCCTTGAGCCGGTCGATACCACCGAGGCTGACGAGGAATCGCGCAAATTCGGCACCGCGCAGGTGGATTACATCTATGAGGAGCCGGCGGACGATCTGTTCAATGGACTGCTCCCGCAATATGTTTCTTCCATGCTGTATCACGCCATGACGGAATCAATTGCCGCGGAACATGCGGCCCGCATGACGGCGATGGATTCGGCAACCAACAACGCCTCGGATATGATCG
>CAZNAW010000028.1:0-48604 GCA_964571165.1 uncultured Occallatibacter sp.
GCACGGGCGAGTAGCTCAATTGGATAGAGCACCGGCCTTCTAAGCCGGGGGTTTCGAGTTCAAGCCTCGACTCGCCTACCACTTCAGGGGTTATCTGCTGAGAAATCAGGAGATAGACCCATGGATCGCCCCTCAACGCTCCTTCGAGCACCGGCTGAAAATCCAACCGCGCCGGAAGCCTGCACATGCGGCGGCCGCGACCGGTCAGGCTTCAGTGGGCGCCGCGACCGGCAACACCGCCAGTACCCGGCAGCGGTGCTTTCCCGCCGCGCTCCAGGCCAGCATCATCTCACTCTCCATATAGGCGCAATCTCCCGCCTCAAGCAGCTCATGCATGCCGCCCGCATCCAACTGCAGGCGTCCCTCCAACACATACAGCAGCCCGCTCGTGGCGTGAAGGCCTTCTATGGCGCTGGCGGCTCCGCCCGGCGGAAACTCTACCATCTGCGCAATCAGCCGGGGTCCCCGACCATACGGGGTCCCCGGCGAGCGATCCTTGCTTGCCGCGGGGAACAGACCGGCCCCTTCCCCTATCGCATTCAACGGAGTTACCTTCACCGACTCCAGCTTGTGACTGTTGCCGTCCAAGTGAGCCTTGCGGGTGATCGAAAGCGTATGCCGCGCCGGCTCTGCGAAAAAGTAACTCATGCCCACTCCGTACACCCGGCTGATGGTGGCCAGTGTCGGCAGCGTGGGAATCATCCGGTCCGTCTCCAGCTTGGAAAGCAGCGCCGTGGAAAGCCCGGTCTCGGCCGACAGACGAGAAAGCGTGAGCCGTTTCCTGGTCCGCAGCGAACGTAGTTTCACTCCGATGCAGTAAGGTTCCAGTGACCACTGGGCATACGAAATAGTCTTCGACATCGCAAACCCCCTTTGGACTCTATGGCGCTTCCACGAACGGTGCTCGCCGAACCCGATCCGCCCCTGAGCGAAATCCAATAAGGGCTTAGCATTTCTCGACATGCGGTAAATGAGCCTCGCGAGTAGCATGCCAGCTGGGAATCTTCCTTTTCCTGACAAATTTCTGAAGTTTTTGCTCGAATCCCACAATCAGCCTCACGCCCGCGGGCCAGGAATCCGCAGCCCGTGCCTGATCTCGATGCGGATTGGAGCCCCAATTACACCCGGTTGATCTCTATTCTTCCGCTTGAGAATTGAAATTGCTCAGGGTTCCTTTCAATCCACGGCCGCGCCAACTTCGTAAGATTGATAGGGATACGATCAAGAAGTGCTGTTAACCTTGCAGTTAACAGGTAACCGGTCTTGGATTACCTCAAGCATAAGAATGTCCTGAGAATTCCTTCCTTTGGTCCTTTGAATGTGCATAATCGGGGGTGTAACTAGGCGACTGGGCCCAGAGAGGCCCGGAGTTGTGCTTGGCTGTTGGCCTTTTTCCCTGGATGTTCTTGGTGTGGGTTCCTCTGATTCTGTCGCCGGGCGGGCTTTGCTTTGCGCGAATGGCAAAACCCCCGCGCGCGGATAGAACGGAGACTGAGGAAATGCGTTGAATGGGATGAAAGAGATCTCATCGCCGTTGACGGGTGCCCTGAAACCGGGTTCCCTGGCAACCGGGGTTCGCCGGGAGCGGCATCTGCTCCTTGGAGAGGCGACTGATCCTGGTAGCAGGGGTGGTGAACCGGCATTCTCCTTCTCAGGTTTCCGGCTGGAAGCCGATGGCACCCTCGTGCGCGGAGAAGCCGTCGTTCATCTGCCTCCCAAGGAACTGGCGGCGCTCCGCCTCCTCATAGCCCACGCCGGTCAGATTGTTACGCCCCACCAGTTGCGTCAGGCGCTGTGGGGTGATGTGCACGTCACCGCCGACAGTGTTCCCAAGTGCCTATCCTCGTTGCGTGCGCGCCTTGAACCGGAAGAGTGCATCCAAACCGTCTACAAGCGGGGATATCGCTTCTCCGCCGAGGTCAGGCGGCACGGCGTCGCCCTGGGCAATGCACCTCCGCGGCTGGCCGTACTGCCCTTCGTCAGCGGTTACAGCGTACCGGAACACCTTGGTCCCGCCATCGCCGAGGAGACCGTCGCTCGGCTCACCGGCGCGCGCCATCCCGCCGTTTCCATGCTGGCGCGCGATTCCGTGTTTACCCTCGCCAGCCGTGGACTCACCGCGCACCAGATCGGCGAAATGCTCAAAGCCGACCTTGTCCTCACGGGAACACTGCGTGCGCTACCCGCACATTACCGTCTCCGCGCCGAGATGATCCGGGTCGAGGATGGCACCCAGATCTGGGTTGAAGACATGCTCGTGCCGCATGCCCAGGTCGCCGGGTTGGAATCGGAGTTGATACGGCGTTTGGACTTTCGCCTGAGCACCGCGCCCCCAGGCAATGCCCAGAGGGCTCCCTCCTCGTTGCCGGACTTGAGCACCGGGGGCCTGTCCATTGCCGCCGGCGCAGCTTCCAGTTCTGAGCGCCAAAGCACCGTGCAGTCCCTTGGTCCCCAGCGACAGGCAATCTCTAACGGATGGTCTCCGGTCGTTAGGGCGGAGGGAAAGGACCTGGTGGCCGCGGCGGAACACCGGCAAGCCTACGAAATCTTCCAGCGCGCCCACTATGAGTGGCAAACCATGCAGCGCCACCGCATGCAGGACAGCTTACAACAGATTATCCGCGCAACTGAGTTGGATCCCTCCCTGGTGGCCGCCCGCGTCGATTTAGTGAATCTCTGCGTGGCCCAGGCGTTCTTCGGCTACATGCCTCCGGCCGTTGCCGCTGACCATGTGCGTCGCGCGGCCATGTTGGGGTTCCCAGCGGCGGGTCCTGGTCGCGGGGGTGGGATATCAGGACCTTCGGCGATTTGTGGCCTTCCCCATCGCGCCGAAGCCATTCTCCCTGCCCTCGGCTGGATCAGCTTTCATGTGGATCGCGATCTGCACGCCGCCCTACAAGCTTTTTCCCTGTCCGCACACCTGCCACACGATCCCTGGACCACACGTGTGCGCGTGATGTTCGCTCTCAGCCAACACCGTTTCGCTGAAGTCATCACGACGTTGCGCAGCATCATCCAACTGGACCCCTTTTCGCCATGGTTGCACGCCCGCTTGGCCTGGGCGCTCCACCTGGCCGGCCAAGCCGCCGAAAGCGTCGAGTGTATTCGTCACGCCCTCGCACTCTTCCCAGACCATGAGGGCGCCAATCTCTACGGCTCCATGATTTTCGCCTTCAACGGGGAGACGGCGCAGGGAACGCGGCTTGCGCAGAGCCTTGCGCAGCGTCTGCCCTACCTCGACATGGCTACTGCCGTCCACGCCTATACGCTGGCCTGCGAAGGCCACACGGATGAGGCCCGCGCCATTCTCGAACGCCTGGAATGGCTGAGTCGCGAACGCTTCGTGCTCCGCACCTTCACGCCGGCCGTCTATGTCGTCCTCGGCGATCTGGAGGCAGCGCTCTCTGAGCTACAAATCTCTGCCGACTCGCGCTGCCCATGGTTCTTCCAGATGCTTGCCGATCCGCGCCTGAAACCCCTCCACGGCCACCCGGACTTCGAAGAAATGCGCAGCATCCTCACTGGCATGGAAGCCGCCGCCGCGCACAACACGGAGCCACAAAACTGAGCATCCCCCATACACACGCCTTTCTGCGACAAATAATACCGGTCAACCGTCAGAGCCAGCCGAAACCATCCAACCTGCTTGTCTTGCTCACTCATTGGCAGCGTTACTCTCCTCTTATCGCTCCCCCCGGTGACCAACATCACACAATCCCTCTACCCAACTCCTTAATAATCATGGATGATCGCCATAGTCACATTGGATGCTCCTGAACGGGGTAAGCTTTGCCCCGCATCCCAGCCATTCCAACCGATCGCGGAGGCAACTTGCTTCTAGGCATTCTGAAAGAAACCGCCCCCGGCGAAACCCGTGTCGCCCTTTTGCCGGAGAGCCTGAAACTGCTGTTGGCACAGGGAATCTCCATCACCGTCGAGTCCGGCGCGGGTGCATCGGCTGGCGCATCCGATGCCACCTACACCGAAGCCGGCGCAAGCGTCACGACCGATCGCGCCTCCATCCTGGCCAACGCCGACCTGTTGCCGCTGGTTAATGCCCCCGAAGCAGCCGATCAAGCTCAGCTCAAACACGGCGCGGTGGTTATCGGCTTTCTCAAACCCCTCGATGCCCCTGGCGCGCTCACTGCCGCCATTGCCCGCCCGGCGACTCTCTTCAGCATGGAACTGGTCCCCCGCATCAGCCGCGCCCAGTCCATGGACGCTCTTTCCTCCATGGCCACCGTGGCCGGCTACAAGGCAGTCATTGCCGCCGCTGACCGCCTCCCGCGCCTCTTCCCCATGCTCATGACCGCTGCCGGAACCGTTCCGCCCGCTCGCGTCTTCGTCATCGGCGCCGGCGTGGCCGGTTTGCAGGCCATCGCCACCGCTCGCCGGCTGGGCGCAGTGGTCGAGGCATATGACGTCCGCGCCGCCGCTGGCGAGCAGGTTCGGTCACTCGGCGCAAAGTTTCTCGACGTGGACCTCGGCGGCATCCGTACCGAAGGAGGGGGCGGTTATGCCGCCGAACTCAGTGAGGAAGCCCTCGACCGCGGCCGCGACCTCATTACCCGAACTGCCGCCCACTCCGATGTCATCGTGACCACGGCGCAGGTTCCCGGCCGGCCAGCCCCGCGTCTAATTCGCCCCGCCGCTATTGAGGCGATGCGCCCCGGCTCGGTCCTGGTCGATCTCGCCGCCCCCGCTGGCGGCAACTGCGAGCTTACCCTACCTGGCGTCACCCAGACCATCGGCGGCGTCACTCTGCTTGCGCCCCTCAACTTGCCCGCCGAGGTCCCCGTGGACGCCAGCAAACTCTACGCGCGCAACATCCTTAACTTTCTCTCGCTCATTGTCAAAAAGGGCACACTCACTCTCGACCTGGCCGATGAAGTTCTTGCCGGCGCCTGTGTAGCCCATGAAGGAAAGCCGGTAAACCCACGCGTCGCAAAACTGCTTGAAGCCCTCACCGCGCCAACAGGCTAACTCCTGACTTGCTAACTTTCCGGGCAGCCCCGGTTTCGTCCGCCGCGGCGGAGAGACTTGGGAATTGACCCCAAGCTAACTCGCTAACTTGATTTTTTGGGAAAACCATGAATCCCGCTGTCCTCATCGCTTCGGTTTACGTCTTCGCGCTGGCTGCCTTCCTCGGCTACCAGGTCATCAGCAGGGTCCCGCCCCTTTTGCACACCCCGTTGATGTCGGCCACCAATGCCATTTCCGGCATCTCGCTCATCGGATCATTGGTGCTGGCGGGCGCGGCGCACTATCCCCTCGGTGCGCATATTCTCGGTTTTGTCGCCGTCACCACCTCCACCATTAACGTGGTCGGCGGCTTCGGCATCACCGACCGCATGTTGAAGATGTTCCGCCAACGCAAACCGGAAGCCAAACCCGATACCCATGAGGTGGCGAAGTGACCCTGACCTCCTATTTCATGGAAGCCACTTACCTCGTTGCCTCCATCCTCTTCATCCTCGCTCTCAAGGGCATGTCCCACCCTGAAACCGCCCGCCGCGGCATGTTTCTGGCAGAAGGGGGCATGTTCGCCGCCATCGTCGGCACCCTGATCGGCTCGCACATCGTGACCTGGGTGTGGATTATCGCCGGCCTGGCCCTGGGCTCCATCATCGGCGCCTGGATGGCGATCTGGGTTCCCATGACCGCCATGCCCCAGCGGACCGCGCTCTCCCACGCCTTTGGCGCGCTCGCAGCAGCTCTCGTCGGCGTCGGCGAGTTCCTCGTCCACGCCAATGAGATGACCGCCGTCACCCGCGGCGCACTGGGCTTTGAGGTCATGCTCGGCGCGCTCACCACCACCGGCTCGCTCATCGCCTGCGGCAAGCTGCAAGGCATCATCCACGGCAAGCCCATCCAGTTCCGCGGCCAGAACATCGTCAACCTGCTCGTCGCGCTGTCAATGGTCTCGTGCTTTGTCTTCTTCTGGATTCACCCCGAGGCCGTCGCCTTCTTCTACACCATGCTCGGCTTGGCGTTCGTCTTCGGCGTCATGCTGGTCATCCCCATCGGGTCGGCAGACATGCCGGTCGTCATGTCTCTGCTCAATTCCTACGCGGGCCTGGCCGCCGCCGCTACCGGATTCGTGCTCCAAAACAACGTCCTTATCATCGCCGGCACCTTGGACGGCTTTTCCGGTTTCATTCTCTCTGTCCTCATGTGCAAGGCCATGAACCGCTCCATCACCAACGTTCTCTTTGGCGGCTTCGGCGCAGTCATCGCGGAGGTCGGCACTGCGAACGCCGGCGGCGTCATGCGCGAGATCTCCCTGGACGACGCCGCGATGCAACTGGCCTTCGCCAACCGCGTCGTCTTCGTCCCCGGCTATGGCCTTGCCACCGCCCAGGCTCAGCACGCCGTGCGTGAGCTGGCCGAATTGCTTGAGGCCCGCGGCGTCACCGTCAAATACGCCATTCATCCCGTCGCCGGCCGCATGCCCGGACACATGAACGTCCTGCTCGCCGAAGCCAACGTTCCCTACTCTTCCCTCTATGAGATGGATCAGATCAATCCCGAGTTCCCTTCCACTGACGTGGCTGTGGTGATCGGCGCCAACGACGTGGTCAACCCCGACGCCCGCGACAATCCCAACTCTCTCATTGCCGGCATGCCCATCCTTGAAGTCGACCGCGCCAAAAGCGTCATTGTGCTCAAGCGCGGACAGGGCCGCGGCTTCTCCGGCCTTGAAAATCCGCTCTTCTTCAAGCCCTGCACCACCATGCTCTACGGCGACGCCAAATCCAGCCTGAGCCACCTCGCCCAGGCCGTCCAGCACGTGTGAAGATTCACTGAGACAGTGCGCGAATGGAGAATCGGGCCGCCGTGAACGGTTTGGCGGGTCGTCTTTCGACTGGCTACAAAAACGCGGGCACTCCATCTCTTGCTTGTGTTGCGAAGGATGGGGCGCAATCTTCTTTGCAATAGCCCCGCATTCGGCTATCTCTGAAATTGCGATAAGCCAGAACAGGAATCCTTGCTTCGAGAAGGGGCTGAAGCTGTTCGATGGCCTCCGTGCGTAAGTCTATATGTATATCCAACCAGAGATTCTTCATGCTTAGGGAACCTCCGCGCAGGTTACTACGCGGAGGTCCTTTGAAAATGCCTGTGGTCCAGGCATTCTCCTCTTCGGCTCGCTACTTTTCTGCGCTGAATTCGATCTCGTTTGCCCAATGTGTCTTCCAATCGTCATGGAAGGTAAAGGAGTTCGTGATGGAAGCACTGCGGCCATTGGCAAGCTCGTGCGCCGGCCCCTTGTTGTCACTCACGCGGCATGTGAACTTCACCGTCTTTCCCGCGAGAATCCGCTTATGAACTTCCGGCATCTCGCTCCATGGAATGGAAGCTTCAACAACGCGCGTATTCGCATCTCGGCGGATCACCAGCTTGCCCGCAACCGGGCCACCGTCAATGGGCGACTTCGGCTGGCGTGGAAAGAAATGCTTGCGCGGCATCCCGGGAGACTGTAACCGCCAGATCTCCGTGCCCCCGCCGAATTGATCCGCGACCGGGTTCAATGCGTACTCATAATCGGTGTCCCAATAGGTAATGAAGTGGGGCATCACGCCCGGAGCGTGCGGCAGCATGGGCTTATCCTTGAGAACGTTGAAGGCGATCTGAACGTTGTCGTGCTCGCCGCTGCCCGAGGGCAAATCAAAGTTCTTGCGATAAGAATAATGCCGCACATTGGCTGGCCACGTGAGCGTCTTCCCATCGGGATCGGTCACCTGATCTGGATAGAAGTACGAGTCGTCATCGCGCGTCGCGAATCGAAGCATTCCAGGATCGGGCGTAGCGTCGGCAATTTTTGCGGCAAAGTAGAAATTGTCGTCATCGTACGCGAGATATACGGTTGCCAATCCACTTTCTGCGCTTTGGGCAAAATCTTTGAAGGGCAGCCATGCTTCTTCTGTCATATTCGCACCGATACCGGCGCCGGGAAGGATTTGAGGTAACACTCCCTTCCAGTCCGCCAGATCCCCATCGACATGAATCGTGCGATGCGCAATCTGGTTCACATGTAAATCTTCTTTGTGGGTCGCCTTGCCATCGACTCCGGCATCGAATTCCGCAGAAAGACTGTAGACGTTACTCGGGACCGGCTTGCCTCCAGTAATCGCAAAAGTCACTTCCCTGGTCTCGTTGGCCGCAAGAGTTACCGTCTTGCTCGCAGGTTCTAGTTTCAAGTTTCCCAGCGAAACGCTGGCACGGCCGGAAACCGGATGATTCAAGACGTTGGTGAGAGTGAGACGCAGAATCGAGCTTTGATCGATTGGCGCTGTCATGTCATGCGCCACGATTTCTACCGGGGTATAGCCCTTGCTGTTGGCGCTCCTCAAGCTTGCCAGCAATTTGGCGAATGAGCCAGGCCGCCCGTCGCCGCGCAAAAAATATCCCAGGCCGTTGAGCGGAATATGAATCGTATCGCTGTCGTTCTGTATCTGGTTGCCGTAAAAGTCGTAGGCGCGGATGAAGTGACCACGATTGGCTACTGTCAACTGCGCATCGGGCGCAAGCTCGATCGAGCGAAAGACCGTGCGGTCCGGGTCGTACAGCGCCTTCAGATCGCCCAGAATCACAACCGTTCCGTCTTCAGGGTTGGCCTGCCCGCTCTTCTCAGCGGCCAATCCGTCAAACACAAACACCCAGGGCAGCCCGTTCTGAAAGAGCAGACTGTGAAACCCGCGCTGTCCAATGAACTTCTGGGTCGCAGCCACGGCAGCGGCCGGAGCCCACGCCTGCACCACAGGGTAAGTCTGATTGCCAAACTTTACATTGCGGCTGTCATAGACATTACCGCCGTAGATTCCGGCCGTGCGTGACTGCCCCTGAGCGCGCATGGAGGCGATGACTCCGGCAACCCGGTCTTCTGAGTTCGCAATCCAACTCTCGGTGTCCCAAACGCGCACCGGCCCGTATTCGCTCTTACGGTTCACCCACTCCGGTTGTTCCGACGGATCGGCGGCAAGCGCCTGGTAGTGAATGCTGACAAAGTCCAGCCACTTCAAGTAGTCGGTCGATCCATCGGCAAAAAGCTTGTCTCGCGCATTGGATGAGGAACAGGTGCCACCAATCAGGACTTTGACGCCGGCGTTCGCGCGTGCTGCCTCAACACCCAACGCCATATGCTTGAAGATATCCCGATAGCGCGGAATATCGGCGCCCCATCCGGAGATTGAAAGGCCCTCCCACGGCTCGTTCCACAACTCAACGGCATTCAGGTTGCCCTTGGGCCAGCCGTACTTCACCGCAACGCCCTGCACCCAATTCTGAAAATCGTTGTCATAGGACGGCAACCATGCCCGATCGTCCTTGGTGTCAAGCATCTTGCCGTCTGCGCTCAGCCAGGGCCTCGGCCTACCCAGCGGCTGTGTCGCCATGGTGCCGCTGTCGAGCGTCATCATGACTGTGACATCATGCTTCTGCGTCCACTGCATATAACGATCAAGCTCTTCCATGAGCCTGGCATGCTCAGGAGCATTTTCCGGGCTGTAAGAAGCTCCAAGGCGCATCCCTTTTATGCCCAGCTTTTCAAACAGCGTCAGTACCCCTTCATTCATAAACTCCGGCCACGTGGCATCCAGCGCGTAGGTTGGATATTGAACGCGGCCCGCGTCCGGCTTGATTGACCTCACCAGCGCCGCGGCAAAAGCCCGCCCGTGTCCGGATATATCTGCTACCAACACATAGCCGCCAAAGCGCTCGGGGATCTCGGGGCTGACGGTTATATCCTGGAAGCCTGATGGCGGCAAATCCACTTCCACCGGCGTCGCGCCTTCATCCGACACCTTGTAGACGTGGGGCACCCACACGTCTCCGGCGGCTACGCTGGTGCGATAGTGGATCAGTTTCAAGGCGCCCTTCGCTTGAATGCGATGATCCGTCTTGTTGATCAGCCGGAGGGTAAGCTCCAGATGCTCACCGGGCAGCATCACATTTGCCATGGTGCCAGTACCGGCCTTCACGCCTATCTCTTGCACCGCGTAGTCAGTGGCGTGCTCACCGGTTGTGAGCCCAAAGGCCTCTGCATAGCCCGGCATCTCGGCGCCTGTAACCATCTGAGCGCGAGCGGTGTTTGTTGCGGCAATAACTGCGAGTAACACTGCCAGCAGCGGTAACAAACGGTTCAGACACACGATCGTCAACTTGTGCATTCGCTAGAATCCTCTTTTTCGGCTTTGAACTAACCAGATTGTACCGCTCGTGGGCCGGATCACGAGACCTGCCCTGGCCCTGTGGTAGAAGGCTGTCTCGATCGCCGCTTCAGCTCAAGCCCGAGCAGCGTCTGCATCAATATCCTTCTACTGATTACACTGATGGAGGGAGATCCGCAACAGAGCGGATGTTCTGCGAGGACTTCAAGCGGGCTCCCAAGAGCATTGACGATTGACATCGTGGTACTCCTGGACCCCCAACTCCCGCTTTTGGGCAAAGGAAAGCGGCGCAATCTGAGAGGATTATGGAAGCGGCAAGATGCTCTGGCGCATCTTGTCATGAGGACGCGATGAATTCGATCGACGAGGCACGGGCAAAGAACTTTCAAGAGACGCTTTTGAGCGCCCGCCGCACCATGCTGCTGAGCGAGATACTCAAACTCGCCGTGGACAGCTTCCGCGCCGCCAAAATGCGCTTTGCGCTTACCGCCCTGGGCATGGTCATCGGCACCGCATCGGTCATCCTGGTTATCACCATCGGAATGACAGGCAAGCGCTACATCCTCCAGGAAATCCAGAAGATCGAGACCAATTCGGTCGAGTTGGAATATGCCGGTGGCAGCGCCACGGCCGCCGAGCGCGTGCTCTACAACGACTCCCTCACCAGCGACGACGAGAAGGCCGTGATGGCCCAGTTGCCGGGCGTTCTCTACTCTTCGCCCGTCCTCACCATGCACGACCGCATCAGCTTTGGCGGCGGCGTGGTGAAGGATACCCTGGTCCTGGGCGTCAGCCCGCAATACCAGCACATCCGCAACCTGCTCGTTCCCGTGGGCCGCTTCCTTGATGACCAGGACGACACGGCCCACATCAAGTGTGCCGTGGTCACCGAACCCTTCGCCAAGGCAAGGTTCGGCAGTTCCGACGCGGCCGTGGGCTCGACCTTCGAGATCAGCGGCATCCCCTTCACCATCATTGGAGTCTTCAAGGAAAGCGTTAACGACTTTGGCGAATCCGAGATTCAGGACCAGACCATCCTGATTCCCTTTTCCGTGGCTCGCTACTTCACGGGAACGGAAAATGTGAACCAGATTTACTTTTCTTTGCGCAGCATGGACGAGGTCTCCGACGCCGCAAGAGAGATCAAACGCATCGTCCATGCCCGCCATCGGCCCGACTCGGTCTACCAGACGCAAACCCTCACCGAGGTGTTGGCCATGGCCGACAACGTGACCACGGCGCTGACTGTGGTCCTGTTTCTGGTGGCCGCAGTCACGCTGGCGGTAGGCGGCGTGGGAATCATGAACATCATGCTGGCCAATGTCCGCGCCCGCGTCCGCGAGATCGGCATTCGTAAGGCCCTCGGCGCAACCCGGCGCGAGATCAAACTCCAGTTTCTTTCCGAGGCGGTGATCATCTCACTGACCGGCGGAATCGTCGGAACCCTTGTGGGGCTGGCCTTGCCGCTGTCTATCCACTTCTTCACTGACTTTGCCATACCCATTTCGCCCTGGTCCGTGGTGATTGCCCTCACCTCGGCCACGCTTGTCGGTGTGATCTTCGGCACCGTCCCCGCCACCCGCGCTGCCCAGATGGACCCCGTCGATGCGCTCAAATATGAGTGACCCTGAAAGCCAGCCTGCCAGATCCGAGGCCGATCCGCCCCAGACCCCATCGGAGGACAAGCCCTGCCAGGGCCCGAGCCTCACCCTGATCTATAGCCTGATCGCCCTCGCCCTCGCCGCCGCCATTGGCTTCGCCATGATGATCGTGCTCCCGTTCTATCACCGGCGATAGTGCATCTTCGCGGCCCAGGATTATACTGGGAACCGCCCGGGCGCTGTGCGCTTTTTATAGGCGCAATCCCACCTGGACAGCCAGGAGATGGGACACTGAAAGTCACCCGAAGAGAATTCCTCGCCGCTACGTCTGCCCTGCTGCTCGACCGCTCCGCTGCCGGAGTTCAACTCCCCGTCGCCGCCGCACCGGCGCGGCTCGCACGCAAGGACTGCTATTTCGGCCTCCATTTCGACTTGCATCCAACTGCGCAGGATACCGAGCTTGGCCGAGACCTGACAGAGGCAATGATCAGCCATCTGCTCGATACCTGTCATCCGGATTTCATTCAGTACGACTCCAAAGGCCACCCCGGCTATCTCGGCTTTCCTTCCAAAACCGGCATGTCCGCCCCCGGCATCGTGCAGGACTCCCTGGCCGTCTGGCGCCGCGTCACCGCGGCTCACGGCGTCGCTCTCTACAACCACTTTTCAGGAGTGCTCGACGGGTTTGCCGTCACCAAACACCCCGATTGGGCGCGCGTCGTTCCCGATGGCAAGCGGGATGCACAGGAGACCAGTCTTTTCGGCCCTTATGAGCGGGAGTTGATGATTCCGGAACTCATCGAAGCCGCGCTCCACTACGATTTGGACGGTACATGGGTTGACGGCGACTGCTGGGCGGTGCAACCCGACTACTGCGACGCGGCACGGCAACAGTTTCTTGCGAAAACCGGAATCGACACACTTCCGAAGAAGCCTGAAGACAAGGGCTGGAACCAGTTTCTCGAGTTCCAGCGCGAACAGTTCCGCCAATACGTGGCTCGGTATGTCGATGCCCTGCATCGCGCTAAACCGGGCTACCAGATCACCAGCAACTGGATGTATTCGACCTTTGTGCCGGAACGACCCGCCGTGCCGATTGACTATCTCTCCGGCGACATTGCCGACCTGGCGGCCGTGAGGATGGCGCGCATTCAGTCCCGTTATCTCTCTCGCTGTGGGAAACCCTGGGATCTGATGTCATGGGGCTTTGAACGAGACGACAAGTTCGGCAATGCCTCCGATAAGCCCGTGGTGGAGCTTGAGCAGGAAGCTGCCATCGTGCTGGCCCAGGGAGGAGCTTACCAGATTTACTACGTTCCCACCCGCGCGGGCTGGATCGATGACCGTGAAATTAAAACGGCCGCCGAGGTCGGAGCATTCTGCCGGCAGCGCCAGCGCTGGTCCCATCGTTCTGAAAGCCTTCCTGAAGTGGGCGTGTTGTTCTCTGGCCACACCCTTTACCACACGGCGGGCCGCGTCTTTGGTGAGTGGGGCGAATCCGAAGCACCCGCGGCAGGAGCCGTCGATCTTCTGCTCTCATGCGGATATTCTGTCGATCTCATTCCCGACTGGCAGGCTGCCGAGTGTGCCGCGCAGTACCCGCTCATTGTCCTTCCTGACTGGAAGGAGATCGGTGAGGCGGCGGCCAGCGCTCTCACCACGTACGTAGCCGGCGGAGGAAATCTGCTGGTGTGCGGCGCGGAGAATGCCCACCTGCTCTCCAGCGTCTTCGGCCTGCACCTCGCGGGTACACCGCAGGAGCGCGCCTGGTTCGTTGCCGATGACAGCGGCTTTGCGCAGATCAATGGCAGTTGGGCTGAAATCGAAGCCCCGAAGTCGCAGATTGTCGCCAATGCATATCGCACGCATGACACCCGGAAGGATGACTTGCCGCTTGCCGTCCGCTTGCAACATGGCAAGGGAACGGTGGTGGTGTGCCCGGCACCGCTTGCCTCAGCTTATGGAAAAGGCAGCGCCCCCATCCTGCGCTCCGTCGTGCGCCGGATGCTCGAGCCGTTGCACGCCCCCATGGTCACCATCGACGGCGACTATCCCTCGCTGGAAATTGTGATGAGGAAAAAGGACGGCCAGATTTTGATTCATTTCATCAACACCGGCGGGGCTCCTGTGACGGGTGAATTTCGCCACTCCGGCATTGTTCCCCCCATCGGGCCGATCCACTTCAAAATCCGGCTGCCTGCGCCGCCCTCCAAGGTAACCCTTGAGCCCGATGGCACATCCTTTGCGGGTAATTACGAGGCGGGTGAGTGGCGCGGAGTACTGGCGGAACTGTACGTTCACTCGATCCTCCGAGTTGCCGACGGGGCATAGAGCGGAAACCTTGCATCGCACTGGCCGGTCGAGCTAACGAAGCAGGTCATTCCTGGCTGGTGTTCGGCTTGGGTGCCCTCTCGGCAGGCTCCGCGATCAGCACCGGAATTCCGTTCACAATCGGGTATCCGCGACCGCACCCGGCGCAGACCAGCCGGTCCTCTTCAAGACGAAGACCGCCCAGACAGGCCGGGCAAGCCAACTGGTCAAGTACCGTCAAATCAAAGCGGAAAGGATGGCTGCTATCGGCAGGCATGGCTACTGAACGGTCGTATTGGGGTTGGTGGCCGGATCGGCGGGATCGTCTGCACTCGCCGGCCGCACTGTCCCGGCAAGCTTCGCGCGCCGGGCAAACTCCTGCTCGATGCGCGCATTCGTGCCGGCTACGGCAAACTCATAGGCCACGCGAATGCCGTTGAAGATGGCCCGGTCGTTCGAGGAGCCGTGGCCAATGATGCAGATTCCCCGCACTCCGAGCAGCGGCGCTCCACCGTACTCTCTGTAGTCCAGCCGGTGGCGGAATTCATTAAAGGCGCGACGCGACAGCAGCGCACCCACCTGGGCCGTAACCGTGCGGGTCAGCGACTCGCGCAGTACGTCACGCACAAACCGCCCCACTCCCTCGCTGGTCTTCAGTGCCACGTTGCCCACAAAGCCGTCGCAGACAATCACATCCGCCTGGCCGCTGAAGATGTCGCGACCCTCCACGTTGCCAATGAAATTGATGGGCAGCGCCTTGAGCAGTGGAAAGGCCTCGCGGGTCAGATCGTTTCCTTTGGTCTCTTCCTCGCCGATCGAGAGCAGACCCACGCGCGGCTCGGGGATCTTGAGCACGCTGCGGGCATACATCTCTCCCATCACCGCAAACTGCTCCAGATTGTGCGGCTTGCAGTCCACGTTGGCGCCTACATCCAACAGCACACACGGATTCCCTGTGGAACTGGGCATGGGGGTCGCCAGGGCCGGACGGTCCACACCGGGCAGCGCGCCCAGCACCATCTTCGCCGTGGCCATCGCAGCGCCCGTGTTGCCCGCCGTCACAAACCCCGCCGCCTTGCCCTCGCGCACCAGTTTGAGCCCTACGCGCAGAGAGCTGTCTTTCTTGGTGCGAACCGCGTGCGCCGCCTTCTCATCCATGCCGATCCGTTCCGAGGCATGGTGGATCATGATGGGCAGGTCCTCGTTTTCGAGATGTTCGTCCAGAAGGTCGCGCAGCTCCGCCTCAGGTCCAATCAGATGGACCCGCACCGGCAAAGCCCGGCAGGCGAGGATTGCTCCCCGGATCTCTGGCTCTGGAGCCTTGTCGGAACCTACGGCGTCAAGCGCAATGTCGATGAGCATGGGGGCTCAGACTACTTCGCTGTTTCCTTGATGTCGAGTACCAGACGCTTGTTGTAAACGCCGCACTTGGGGCATGCGCGATGGGGCAGCTTCTTTTCATGACAGTTGGGGCACTCTGACAGGCCATCAGCCGTCAAAAAGTCATGGGCGCGGCGATTTGCGGTACGGCGCGTCGAGTGGCGCCTTTTCGGATTGGGCATGATGCAATTCCTTTCATTTCTGCGCCCGCAACGGGTCCGGCACGGTCGCGTGGTGTCTTAAGCCCCACGTAACCTCTGCTGCCGTCCTGCGCAGGCTTCAATACCCTCAAAATCTCGGGGGCGGGCTGATTTCTCAGGACTTGATTCGGCCACGGAGCCCAGCCAACCCTTCCCAGCGGGGGTCGCTTGGACCCTCCTCGCAGTGGCACGGATGGCTGTTCCGGTTCTCACCGCAGCGCGGGCAAAGTCCCTTGCAGTCGGGCTTGCACAGCGTCCTGACCGGCAGAGACAAAAGCACCTGCTCCCTCAGCACATCTTCAAGCAACAGACTGTCCTTTTGATAATACCCGATTTCCGTCTCCGGCGCAGTAATCGACCGCTCCGGCGCGTCTGAATCCGCTCCCGCGGGCCGGAAGATCAGATCAAATTCTGAAGCCAGCGGAATCTCCACCGGCTCCACGCACCGCGCGCACGGAACCTGGAACTTCCCCGCAAACTGCCCCCTCAGACGGATATCGGCCACAATATCCTTGGGCCCACGATGCTCGTGCAGTACCTCAGCACGTCCGGCCGTGGCCAAATTCCCAACTTGTTCAGCCTCTTGGCCTAGCTCGACCGTTCCCGGACCAAGCTCCAGTTCGAAATCGATCGGCTCCCGCTCCAGTTCGCTTACCTTGAAGTCCATCCTATGAGCCTAAGACGCAGCCACCCGCCCGTCAATGCGCTCGCTTCCGTCGGAACCACAATAGCCCCCCGGCGACTTCCCCTAGAATGAAGAGAACGAAAGGCAACCTCGGTACGTTTTTTTGCTCCAGGCGAAAATGGCCCAGAATATAAACCCTAATTCCTGCTCTCCAATCCATTTCCGCTTTGCAGTGGAGGCCGATCGCCCGAGCCTGATCACCCTCATCAATTCCGCCTTCTCCATCGAGACCTTCCTGGAGGGCACGCGCACCGACGAAGTCCGCCTTGCGGCCATGATGAGCAAGGGCAACATTCTGGTAGCTGAGAATCGCTCCGGCCAGCCTCTCGGCTGCGTGTATATAGAGGTCCGCGGCGCACGCGGCTATCTCGGTCAGCTCGCCGTGGACCCCGCCCACCAGGGCTCCGGCCTGGCCCGCCGTATCGTCGATGCCGCCGAGGACCATCTCCGCCGCCGGGGCTGCGAGGCCGTAGACATTACCGTTCTCAGCCTCCGCGTTGAACTCCCCCGCATATACCGCCGCTACGGCTACGTCGAGACAGGTACTGAGGAATTTCATCCCACACGGCCCCTGAAATCCGGCGAAGAATGCCACTGCATCGTCATGTCGAAGCAGCTATAGGCGTCGTTCCGCAGTGATTCCTCAAAAGACATGCGTGACAGAGCGCAGGGTTCGTGGGCGCACTGCCTTCTTCATCCCGCTTCCATCCTCGAATCAAGAGCCCTCAAGCCCAGCCAAGTTCCGCCGATGAACTCCATGAATCACTTGAGAAAGGTCTCCTGGCATGGCTTGGCTACGCAATCTCCCTATCTCCCGCAAGTTCACCTTCGCCTTCGGCATTGTTTGCGGCCTCTGCATCGTGTTGGGGGCCTATACATTCGTCTCGTTCCGGGGAATCGCGTCAAAGAACCGCGACGTTAGCGAGAAAAGCTTCCCTGCCACCGTGCAGTTGGGTGAGATTCGAGAAGCAATCAACACAGTGCGCCGTGAAGACCTTCATCTCTTGCTGTGCTCCACGCCGGGATGCGTGGCTGACGAAACCGCAAATCGCGAAAAGGCCTTCGCCGGTTATCAGACATCTGTCAATGTGTACGAACCCCTCATCGCCAGTCCGGGAGAACGCGAACTCTTCCAGAAGTTCTCAACGGCCTTCGCAGCCTACAAGGCGTCCAGCGATCGCGCCAGTATGCTGATGGCGTCCGGCAAGACCGGCGATGCTTTGAATGTGCTATTTTCCGACGCCGTGAGAGCGTCTCTGGAGTCGGCTCTCGCAGCAGCCAACGAAGACCTCGAGCTCAATGTCAAGGCGGGGATGGAGAGCACCAACACCGCAACGGAAAGCAGCAACCGCTCCACCTGGATCAACGCAGCGATTACCCTCCTGATCGCACTGCTCTGCGCGCTGACCGGCTTCCTGCTCACCCGGCTGATCGCGCCGCCATTGCAGGCTGCCACAGCCGCGCTTGAGCGCGTCGCCGAGAAGGACCTAACGGTGCGCGTGGACGAAACGGGCAGCGATGAGATCGGTCGCCTCTCGACCGCGCTGAATACCAGTGTGGCCTCCATGCGCGCCGTTCTACAGTCGGTGGCTGAGGGCGCGGATACGCTCTCCGCCGCCACCACCGAGATCAGCACACGGTCAGTACAGAGCGCCGGCAACGCGCACACCCAGTCCAGCAAAACCAACCAGATTGCCGCCGCCGCCCAGGAGATGACCGCCACCATCGGCGAAATCAGCCACAACGCCGAAAGCGCCGCCTGTGCCAGCCGCGAATCGGCCGAGACCGCCGATCAGGGCGGCGCCGTGATGCAGGCCGCCGCCACCACTATGGAAAAGATTGCCGCTGTCACCCACTCGGTGTCTGAGAAGATGACTTCGCTGGCTCACCGCTCCGAGGAGATCGGTAAGGTGGTCAACGTTATTCAGGAAATCAGCGAGCAAACCAACCTGCTGGCTCTCAACGCAGCCATTGAAGCAGCCCGCGCAGGCGAGCATGGGCGCGGATTTGCCGTCGTCGCTGGAGAAGTTCGCCGCCTGGCCGAGCGCACCAAGGGCGCCACCGAAGAGATTGCCGCCACCATCCGCACTATCCAGGATGAGACGCGCGCAACCCTCCAGGTCATGCAGGACAGTCGCACAGCCGTCGAAGCCGGCATGGGAGAAACGGCTCACGCCCGCCAGAGCCTGGAAGCCATCATCGAGTCGTCCAAGCGGGTTGAACACCAGATTCAAATGATCGCCACCGCCGCCACGGAGCAGACCTCCGCGTCGGGCGAAATCTCCGAATCCGCTGGTCAAATCTCGCAATTGTCGGTCGAGACTGCGCAGGGCGCCGAGGAGGCCGTCGAAGCCCTCAAGAATCTCGCCTCGCTGGCCAGCGACCTGGACGGCATGATTCGTCAGTTCCGCCTGGATGGGACCAACCAGCCCGGCGGAACTTTCGCCGGCAAAAGCCAGCCATCTCTCCAGCCTGCCTTGCGGGCCGCGCACTTCTAAGCCGAGTGCAAAGACGATTTGGCATGAACCTGGATCGGAATAGCTACAAAGCTTGACGGCAGAGTCTGGTGCTTCCCTTGGTCTTAGAATCGAGACCGAAGGCGCTCTCAGGTTGTGCTGAGCGGCTCTCCTTGAGATTTGGACGACTGGCCAGGCAGGAGACGTACCTGCCTGGCCAGTTTCAGCTAACTACAAGTAGCCTCTGTCAAATACACTTTCAGCGAGGGATCCCCTGCCTTCTCCCGCGGCAACGGCTTCCAGTGCGGGGTTCCATTTGTTCCCGGGAAGAGAATCCCTCCATCCTGGAACAGGAAAGGTGGCATCATGCCATTTCTAAGCCTGCGCTGGTATCTCCCGATTCTTGAGGGCATGGGTCTCGGTTTGGTGGCTATGGCATTTCATGAGACCTCTCATATCGTTGCCGCTCTGGCTCTGGGAATCAGGGTCAAGAAGGTTGGGTTGGCGTGGAAAGGGATGTTCACGGTACGGGATGTGGGTCCTCCAAACAAGAATCTGCTTATCTCCCTGGCAGGTCCCCTGATGAACCTGGCGTTGGTTCTGTGCTGGCATTGGTTACCGACCTTCGGCCTGGCCAACCTGGTTTGCGGAGTAGTCAACCTACTACCCATTCAAGGTTCCGACGGAATACGCATTCAGCGTTGCTGGCAGGAAATGCGCACGAAAAACCTATCGGACTGGTAACCGCGGTCTGGTTTGACAGATGAGAATGCCGTCACTCTTCCTCGCCCTGCTGGTTCAGAGCGTGCTATCGCTTCTCCAGCTTCAGAATTCACACAAGTTGCCTGTCTCCAGCCGCCCCGCGCTATGGTAGCCTCCGGGTGAGGGTCATCGCCGCTTCCCGCTGGAACCCCTCCGCGGCCAAACCTGCATCGAACCCTGGAGAGTCACTCGCATGAGCGCCGTCAAGTATGACCTGACCGTGATCGGTTCCGGCCCCTCCGGGCAGCGGGCCGCCGTTGCCGCATCCAAAATGAAGAAACGCGTGGCCGTCGTCGAGGCCCGCTCCGTCGTCGGCGGCGTCTGCATCAACACCGGTACCATCCCCTCGAAAACCATGCGCGAAGCCGTCCTGCACCTCTCCGGCTACAACTACCGCACGGTCTACGGCATGAATTACCGGGTCAAGGAAAAGATCACCATGGCCGATCTTGCCTTCCGCGTGCAGGGAGTGATCAAGACTGAGGTGGACGTGACCGAGGCCCAACTCTCGCGCAATGGCATCGACGTGGTCCACGGCATCGCCCGCTTCGTCGATCCCCATCAGGTCCGCGTCGAGGGCCCGCAGGCTGACACCACCCTCGAGGCCGACCGCGTCATCATTGCCGTGGGCACCCGCCCTGCCACCTCGCCCAAGGTCCCCATCAATGGCCGCACCATCGTCAACAGCGACCAGATTCTCGACCTTCCCGTTCTGCCCCGCACACTGATCGTGGTTGGCGGCGGCGTCATCGGCGTCGAATACGCCTGCATGTTCGCCGTCCTCGGCGTCCGAGTCACGCTCATAGAAAAACGCGACCGCCTGCTCGAATTCGCCGACCGCGAGATCATCGAGGCCCTCAGCTACCACCTGCGCGACAGCCGCGTCACCCTCCGCCTGGGCGAAGAGGTCGAAAGCGTCGAAGAACTCCCTGACTCGACCGTCGTCGCCAACCTGATGAGCAAGAAGAAGGTCTCCGGCGATGCCCTGCTCTATGCCATCGGCCGGCAGGGCGCCGTCGAAGACCTCAATCTCGCCGCCGCAGGCCTTGAAGCCGACAATCGCGGCCGCATCCCCGTCGACGAGCACTACCAGACCAAGGTCGAGCACATTTTCGCTGTCGGCGATGTGGTCGGCTTTCCTTCACTGGCCTCAGTCTCAATGGAGCAGGGCCGCATCGCCGCCGCCCGCGCCTTCAACGACCACGACACCACTTCCAACCCCAGCTTTTATCCCTACGGCATCTATACCATCCCTGAAATCAGCTTCATCGGCAAAACCGAGGAACAATTGACCGACGAGGACGTGCCCTATGAAGTGGGCATGGCCTACTATCGTGAGACCGCGAGAGGGCAGATCCGCGGCGACACCACGGGCAGATTGAAGCTCGTATTCCATCGCGACACTCGCAAAGTGCTCGGCGTCCACATCATCGGCGAAGGCGCCAGCGAATTGGTCCACATCGGCCAGGCGGTCATGGTCCTGGGCGGCACGGTCGACTACTTCATTGACACCGTCTTCAATTACCCCACCCTCGCCGAATGCTACAAAGTGGCTGCCTTCAATGGCATCGGCCGTCTAAACCGTTATCAGGCCGGGTAGGCGAAGCTTCCCCAAGGAGGGCTTGAATGACCACCGCTATCGGCGTTGTAATGACCGAACACATCGTGGCCGGAAGGCTTCAGGATCAGCGGCTGACAGGCAGCCTCTTGCGCTATCCCGCCGACACAGACGAATTGGACGCGCTGGTTGCCATCCCCAGCGGTGAACTCGTCGAGATTCTGGCCGACCAGATCGCCACCCTCGCCGGCAACGGCCAGGGCCCCGTGGACGCCGTCGGTGTCGCCGTTCCCGGCATCGTCCGCTTCGGCGTCGTCGAGGACTCGCCCAACCTGGCCCAGATCAAGGGCATGCGCCTCGCCGATGAGCTCACCAAAGCTCTCTCCGCCCACAGCATCGTCGCCCCCGTTCACATTGCCAACGATGCTGACGCCATCGCCGCCGGCGTTGCCGCCACCCGCGGCCAGCTCAACAAGCTCACCCGGGTCTGGACCATCGGCAACGGCATCGGCTATGGACGCTGGCCTTACGTGGAAGGCGTCTGGGAGGGCGGCCACGTCACGGTCACCCTCGATCCGAAGGAGCGCTTCTGCGGCTGCGGCGGGCTCGGCCATCTTGAGGGCATCATGGGCTATCGCGCCATGCGCATGCGTTTCCTCGACCTCGAGCCGGAGGAAGTCTTCGCTAACGCCCGCCACGGCGACCAACGCTGCCGCGAGTTTGTCGATCTCTGGCACCGCGCCCTTGCCGCCGCCACAGCCTCCTTCATCCACTTAGCCGGCCCCGGCCGCTTTTACTTCACCGGCCACAACGTAGGCTTCCTCGAGCTGCCCTTGCTGCGCAGCCACATTGAATCCATGGTCAAGATGAGCTCGTTGCAAAGCTTCTCGCTGGAAATCATGGAGCCCGACGACGCAACCGCCCTCCTCGGCGCAGGAGTATCAGCAGTTCGCGCCCTCGCACAATAGGCAGAGGCGACAATCCTGGGACCGATGGGAGAGGCAAAATCCGGATCACATCCGAATCACCGGCGATTCTGGAACAAACGCCCGGATCATTCACAAGGATTCCACGTCTCAAAGTCGAGATCTGTGCCACTCTGTCATCACAGCCCAGGATAGAGCGACAGAACCTTGTTGGCGGCTGCAATGACGGATGCCGCAGTATCTATGTTCCTTGTGATGGTGGCGATTTGTTTTTGTATCTCCAAGAGGGCTGCATTGATGGCTTTGATCTTTGGCGTGAGTTGGACAAAGAGTGCGGTGTTGGTTGCGAGTTGCTGCTCGTCAATCGCAGTAATCATGTCGCCGATGGCCTGCTGCGCACCGAAGACAAGATCCTTGCTCTGAACATCCGATGCATCCCAGTAGGCCCTGCCGAGGGCGTCGTAGGCGGCCTTATAGATGGCGCCGGGGTCAGGATTCTGAAGGACGGGCGATGCTTGGCCACTCATGGTTTGTCTCCATACAAAGAGTTTGGTTGAGTCTCTACTTGGCAGGTAAGGAACTGTAGAAAGATGCAAGGCTTTGGCCGGCGGCCTCAAGGTCAGCTATCCTTTGCTTGATCGACTCAGGGTCGTTGCCCTGGGCAGCGGCGGCAAGAGCCTGATGAGTTAATTCGAGGGTGTGGAGAGATTCCTGGAGCTTAGTAAGAAGGTCATCGTTGGCCTTCTGTTGGGAGGCTAATGTAATGAGCTTCCCGATCTCGTCACGATGTTCGACTGGGTCGAGAGGTGTAGCCGGGTGGCGGATGAACTGGTCCTGCTGTTCGATGAGAGTTTGGTAGTCGACATCCGCCTGACGGCGAAGGAGAACGATGTCGCTATCGAGCAGTTCGCACAACGTCTTGATAATCGGATTCATGTCTTGCGTAACTTTGGGAAGAGACCCTTTGACCTTGCGGCCGATTAGGTAGTCGCCAAGGGTGCGGATCGCTGTGCTGAGGACGTTGGCTTCTTGGGCGTTCATGACGGGAGCGTTGGGGACGGAGCTTTTGAGATCGGTGGCAACCGTCGAACTGAGTGATTTGAGGTTAGAGCCGACACCTGAAGCTGCGGTATTCAGATCCTTGGAGGACTGGCTGCCGGTGATCTGGACGAGAGACGCGGCGTAGGCCTTGAGACCGTCGAGAACCGCAATGCGGGCATTGAGCTGCTCTGTAGTGAGCAAAGGCTTGGTGTCCGTGTAGGGACTCCACTTCGGGTTCTTGTCGTAATCGTAGACGGCGGCGGCCACCTGCTCGTCCTGACGGAGCTGGTTGGCGGCTCGGTAGGCGTCCTCGGAACTATTGATGACCTGAGTAGCGGCCGTTGAAAAGGCCGCTGCGTGTTTAGCGAGGGGAGTAAGCGAGCATCCGGTGGCGAGAATGCCGAGAACGAGAGTGGCTGCCACTGCGTAGGCGCCCGCAGTCAGCCGGGCGTTCCACCCTACAGAGCTAGATGTGCTGGCAAGAAGTGGGGATAGCTTGCGTTGCATGAAGACATAAAATACCGAGCGGCACCTGCTGTCAACATAAAACCCCTTGCCCGGCATGAATTTTTGTTGGACATCCGCGCAAACGATCCGTAATAGTATTCTCGCGGCGGACAGTTACGAGCGGAGAGTCTCAATGTCAAAGCGGATTGTGTTTTGTGCGGATGGGACGTGGCAGGCCCCGGTGAACAACACCAATGTTTACCGGCTCTATAAAGCGTTGACCGTGACCGCGGATCAGGTGACGTTTTACGACGATGGAGTAGGCGCGGATGCCACAGGGCTGGACCGTCTCCTCGATGGGGCTTTCGGTCAAGGAATACTCCAGAAGATTCAAGACGGTTACACGAAGATAGCGCATGTGTACGAGCCGGGCGACCAGATATTCCTGTTTGGATTTAGCCGGGGAGCCTATACGGTCCGGAGTCTGGCGGGGATGATCGCAATTTGCGGCCTGCCGACGGGGGCATTCAGCGACGACTGCGTGACGCAGGCATTTGCGGCCTATCGCGATCCGGTGAACCGGGCTTCGATCCTTGCCGGGTTGACGGCGTGCGGCCTTGGAGTCGCGACGATCCAAATGGTGGGGGTGTGGGACACGGTGGGCTCCCTGGGAATCCCGGCGATCTTCGGTGGAGTGAACGAGAAGGCCTATGGGTTTCTCGACACGCAGTTGCATCCGAGTATCAAGAACGCTTACCAGTGCCTGGCGGTGGACGAAAAACGAGCGCAATTTCCGGCGACGCTGTGGACCTCGGCCCCAGCAGCTGGCCAGACGATCGAGCAGGTATGGTTTTCCGGTTGCCACGGCGACGTGGGCGGTGGGACAGCACAGGCCGGAGGAGTGGATGCAGGAACCCGGCTCTGCGACATTACTCTGGGATGGATGGTAGCCAAAGCACAGGGTCTTGGACTGACGATGGATCCTGCAATGGCTGCGCAGTATGGAACTCTGCCGGCGACGTTCGCTCTGGATGCAATTCGGGAGTCGTGGACTCCGGCGGATGGGCCGCAGCATCTGCGCCCAATTGCTCCGAATGCCGAGGTCGCGAACAGTGTGGCCGTGCGCGTGCAGTACGCACTAACTTACACGCCCGGAAACCTGACTCTGAACAATGGCGTACTGGGAAGCGGATACACGTTGGTGACGGTGGTCGATGAGAGCGCATTCTAGAGCGGTTCTCCAGTTGCTGTAGAGGGAAATCGCCGCTGCCGAGTGGCTTTTTCCTTAAGAAAAAGCCACCCTGCACGATGCCAGAAACTCCACGTGAACTGGAGAACCGCTATAGATTGTCTTTTCCGGCTCTATGAACTCGTATTGTTGCGGATGACGAAAAATCCGGAGATTGCCCATTCGCCTCAGTACTGGCAACACGAAAAGACTGTTGGTAGCGTGAAGCGCGGTTCCCTGTTGCTTAACACCGCCGCAGATAAGTCCGCGAAAGCCGGTCATGCCAGCTCAGGCGATCTTCGTCGAAGAGCGCCCACGCCACACCCAGCCCCACTGGTAACAGCGACAGCAGCAGCGCCCACAGCCGGCTGCGCATCTGCGCCCGCGTCGGCATCTCGTCGTCGAAGGTGCACAACGAGATGCGCGCGTATTTCATTCCCGGCGTCCCCTCGGCCAGCGTGAAGAACAGCGCGTGGTAAACCACGCCGAGCGCCGCCAGCGCCAGAGCCGAGCCCAGCTCAATCTCCTTGATCGAGGGCAGAACCTTCATATGCTCCGCCGCCACTACGGCAGCCACCAGAAAGGCTCCCATAATCAGCGCCCCATCCACCAATGCCGCCATCAGCCGAAGACCCAGGGGCGCCTGCTGCAAAGTTGGGACTGCCGGGATCATCGGGGCTTCGACCCCCGGTTCCTCCACAGGTTCGGCATCCAGCTCGATGCCTGACCACTCGGGTCCCTGCCACGCGGGTGCCACTTGGCTCACCGCGTCTGTGGTTTCCGGGTCGGTTGAAATGCTCCCAGGGTCCACCTCGAAGATGCTCAACTGCCCCGTCAGCGTTTCAGCCGCAAGCGGCCCTTCAGTCAGACGCGGCCTCACCTTGCGCGTCGCAACCAGCTCGCGCGGAAATTCAATCAGATTCGCGTGAATGGATTGAACCGGTTCGACAACCTCAATGCCGTCGCCACCCAGGGCATCCTCCGCCGGCGAACCCGGTTCCCATCCGTCCTCAACAGAAATCTCAAGGACTCCTGCCCGATGCGGCGCTTGTCCAGCCGCAGGCTCCGCTGGGCGCACAGGCAGATCCTCATCCCAACGGATTTCATAGGTTTGCTCATTCAAAGTCCGGTTTGCACCGAGTGCCGCAGCCTGCGCGGGCTTTTGATTTGACTTCCATGCCAACTCCTGCGCATGCTCTGAAGCCCCGCCACGAAAAGTCTCGTGCTCCCAAGGATGCTTCAATGCCGCTTCCAGGTCCGAATCCAATCCAGCCTCCAGGCCGGCAAGGACTGACTCAGCCGCAGCCTGCGCTTCGAGGGCGGCCTTTGAGGCAGCCTCGGCGGCGCGCACCGCCGTACGGGCTTCCTCAGCCAGCATCTCACTGTAGCTGGGGGCCTTGGCATAACGCGCAGCCACGCGCGCAGCCGCCAGCGCCGCCCGGCTGCTTGCTCCGCCCTGTTCCGTCAAGCGGGCCACCGGCTCTGACGCCGAAGCTTCCTGATGGCTCCGGTGCGCCGCAAGGCGGCGGTTCACTTCCTGTTTCCACGAGGGTGTGAGGTTGACCTGAATTGGGGATGTGCTCAAAGCTCCAAAGTCCCTTCTGACGCGGCTATTGAGGTCGCTTTACAGACACGGATGCCGCTGTTGCGTTGCGGCCCGCATGACCTCATCGTAACCGGGCTAGCGCGACCGTTACGCTCAAAAACAAGATAGAGGTATCGCAGGAATACACAGGTGCGTGCCCGTATCCTATGCACCATCCGGGGCAAATATCGTTCTGATTTTTGCCTGCTGCCAGAGCGGCGTGGCGCGCATCCCATCCAGAGCGGCCCGCATTTGCTATGCTGAGCCTTGGTCCTGGGATGCGTCCTCGTAATCTGGTGTTGATCACGCTGCTGGCTCTCT
Source organism: uncultured Occallatibacter sp. (assembly GCA_964571165.1). Classification (GTDB taxonomy): domain Bacteria; phylum Acidobacteriota; class Terriglobia; order Terriglobales; family Acidobacteriaceae; genus Telmatobacter. The sequence goes on from CAZNAW010000028.1 coordinate 26,667, forward strand.
GTCACCTGCAACTTGGCGGGCAGACGTTGACCAATGCGTTACCGCCGTCCCCCCAGCAACCCGCCAGCACCAACTCTCCCGCCGCGCAATTGCCGGACGATCCCGGCCAGGAAATCCTGCCTGAGGCTCAGCCCGAGCCAGCACCCTCAGCCGGCACCCCCGTCCAATGGCAGGCTGATCGCCAGACCTGGGTGGGCGACACCGTGACCCTGTTTGGTGTGGAAGAGTTCCACTACCGCGACTACGTTTTGCGTGCTGACAAAGTGATTTACAACCGCTCTACCACCGAGCTGGAAGCCGAAGGCCACCTGCAGGTTGCCGGCGGTCCCAACGATGTGCTTATCAACGCCGATCACGGCGACATGCGCCTCAACATGCACACGGCGCGCTTTTACAACGTAAGCGGCTCCCAGGGAATCCGCACCGCCAGCCGCACGGTGGTCTACAGTACACCGAACTCTTTCCTCTTCTCCGGCAGGGTTCTGATTCAGAACGGAGAGGGCAACTACAAAATCATTGACGGTTCCATGACCAACTGCCGACTGCCCAAGCCGGATTGGCGGTTGATCTCCCGCGCCATTACTCTGACGAACGGCAAGGCCTCCACATCCAACTCCATCTTCGAGTTTCTCGGCGTACCCCTGTTTTACCTGCCGTATCTTCGCCACCCGGTCGACGAAACGGGCCGCGAGAGCGGATTGCTGATTCCCGTTCTGAGCAATTCTTCCATCAAGGGTTTCATCGTCGGCGAGCAAATTTACTGGGTCATCAACCGTAGTATGGACATGATCGTTGGCTCTGAGTACTACAGCAAACGAGGTTGGGCGCCCAACGGCGATTTCCGCTACAAAGGTCCCGGACTCGACCACCTCATAGTGCGCTGGAACGCCCTGCTCGACCGCGGCGTGGAACAGCAGGTAGGCCCCACGACCACCACCGCGACCCTTCAGCCGGCAGACCATTTGTCGGGCCCGGTCGGCACACAACTCGTCAATCAGGGCGGCGTGGACATTGTGGCTCTAGGCCGCAAAGACCTTTCTCCCGAGACCCACGTCGCCGCCATGGTCGATTATCTGTCCAGCTATGTCTACCGGCTGGTCTTCAATGACAACTACTCGCAGGCCGTCAGCTCTGAGGTGTCCAGCGACCTCTCGGTCACCCATGCCTACCACGAGTTCATCCCTTCCGTCGCGCTGGAGCGCTTCCAGACCTTTGCCAGTTCCATCAACGGCGATGAGGCGAGGATTCTGCATCTGCCCAGCTTGCGCTACGACGTTCTTGACCATCCGCTCAGTTCTTCGCCGCTCTACTGGGGACTGTCATCCTCACTCGGCTACCTGGCCCGCTCGGAGCCCCGCTTCCACGCCCGTAACGTAGGCCGGTTCGACTTCTATCCGCATCTTTCCCTGCCTTTCTCGGCCGGCGGATGGAGCATCGCTCCCGAAGCCGCGCTGCGTGACACCGTGTATACCATCAGCCAGAATCCAGATCTCACCGGTGCAAGGGAGGGTGTCCCCACCGTTAACCACGAAGCGCTCAATCGCAGCGACCTCGAAGCGTCAGTAGACGTCCGGCCGCCGGCCCTCGAGCGCGACTACATGCTCACCGGCTGGAGCCGGGAGCTGCGCCACGTCATCGAGCCTGAGCTCACCTACTACTTTGTCGGCGGCATCGGCGAACAAGCCCGCAACGTTCTCCTCGTCGACACCACAGACATTGCCACCGACACCAACGAAGCCGGCGTTTCGATCACCCAACGCTTCTATCTGCGCCCCACAAGCCAGCAACCCTGCGCCCCCGAAAACCTGCAGGCCTCAGGCAACTGCCCCGCCAAGCCGCGCGAGTGGGCCAGTTGGCAAATTGCCCAGGAGTTTTTCTTCGACCCCAACTTCGGCGGCGCGATCATCCCCAATCGGCGCAATGTCTTCGACTCCACTCTCGACCTGACCGGCGTAGCCTTCCTCACTGGACCGCGCAACCTGGCGCCCATCATCTCGCGCCTGCGCTTCGAAGCCATCGATCATCTGCGCATCCAGTGGGACCTGGACTATGACATCAAGACCGGGCGTCTGAATTCGGACAACCTCTTTGCCGGCTACAGTTGGGGTCGCACCACCCTCGGTCTGGGCCACGCCATGCTCAACGCTGTCGACGAAAATTCGGGCTCCGCCTCCACGATCCAGAGCCAGCAGTTGCAGCCCTTCCTATCAATCGGAAAGCAGAGCGGCACCGGCTTCAACCTGGCCGCCAATGGCGGCTACGACTTTGTTCAGCACTCGCTGCAATACGCCGGGGTGCAGGCCGTCTACAACTGGAACTGTTGCGGCCTCACCTTCGGTTACCGGCGCTTCGAACTCGGTTCGGTCCGCGACGAGACTCAATACCTTTACAGCTTCACGCTGGCCAACTTCGGATCCGTCGGCGATATCCGCCGCTCCAACTCCGTCTTCCGCGACCCCTCCCTCCCACCCGCGTATTAAGGCAGTTCGATGCCGCAGCTGAAGCTCCGGCCTACCCATTCGATCTCTCAATCGATTCGTCAAACACTGCCTGGATCCTGTGCCGCAAACAAATGCGGATGCCGCTCGAGCCGGAGTATAGAATCACTCTGGATTTCAAAAAGAGCAGCGCTGCGCAAGCAAAGAATCGGCCACGCAGCTAAAAGGACTCAATGATGAATCGTCGCGAGTTTATGGCCATGGCGGGAATGGGTGTCTCCTGCGGGCTGCATCTGCCCGCATTTGCTCAGCCATTTGAGAAAGGCTTGCCCGCGCCACAGCGGGCAAAGGCATATGGATCGGGACATTTTGGCGAATGGGTTACCGACCAGTTCGGGTTGCCGGCTTACCGGTACACGTGTAACCAGTTGGTCGATCCGCGCGCTCAGTACCCGGTTCACAAACAGTGGCGCAATTCGTCTGACCACTCGCACCAGGTGGGCAACGACCGGCTGGTGGCCGTGGTATCCAACTACGGATATGTACAGGTGCGGCAGGATGAAGGTTCGCCAAAGTTTCTTAACGACTATGCGCCTGAGCATAACCGTTTTGGGGGAGGCATTGGCTACCTGACTGACGGTAAAACTGTGCTCGGCACTTACTACTCCGGCCAAGGCGATTCGTTTGAAAGGGTCCTGGGCGAAGGATATCTGCGCAAGATCGTCAAGGGAGGCCGGTACGCAATCGATCAGACGATCTTTGCGCCCTTTGGCGACGATCCGGTGTTGATCTCCCTGGTCAAGATTACAAATCACGGCAGCGACGCCGTGGACGCGCGATGGGTGGAGTATTGGAACTGCCAAAATTATCAGTTTTCGTTCCGCGCGGCGATGGAGGCCAGCGGCATGGGCGATGGGAAACTCGCCGCGGAACTGAGGCGCAGATTCGCCGAGCGCTTCGAACACCGCTTCCGCGTTACGGCAACTCGCAATGGCCTGATCGAAACGCAACGATTCCTGGGGCGTACGGCGGACGACGAGCAGGCCTGGGCAAAAGTGCAAGCCGCAAGCCCAACGCCGGAACTCGCACCCGGAACCTCGATGGAGGACCTCAATCCGCCCGAAACATTTCTCATTTCACTGGATGCCCCGATGGACGGGTTTGCGACGGACGCAGCGGCGTTCTTTGGCAGCGGTGGCGTAGAGAATCCCTCCGGATTAAGAGAGAAGCTGAACGGCGATGCGGGCTGCACAGGACCCGCAAGCGCACACCTGATCGAACGCTCATTGACCTTGCAGCCCAACCAGACGCGCACGATTGCGTTTCTCTATGGATATCTGCCGCAGGGTTATGAATTGGACGCCTTGGTCGCCAAATACTCAACCGATCCAGAGGAAGCGTTGTCGCGTTCCAGCGCGCGATGGAAGACAAATGGGCTGCGCCTGCGGACGCCGGACGAGCCATGGGTAGAGAGAGAGATTTCATGGCACAACTACTATCTCCGTGGCGCCCTCACCTGGGACAGCTTCTTCCGCGAGCCCATTCTCTCGCAGGGGTGCGTGTACCAGTACATCATGGGATTCCAGGGAGCGGCGCGCGATCCCATGCAGCATACACTGCCGTTCATCTTCAGCGATCCGGGGATCGTGCGGGGAATCATTCGTTACACGCTGAAGGAAATTCAACCGGATGGTTCAATCCCTTATGGAATCGTGGGCAGCGGCGTGCCGATGCCTGGCGGCTTCCTGCCCAGCGATCAGGAAATGTGGTTGCTCTGGCTGGTGAGCGAATACGTCCTCGCCACGCGCGACAAGGCCTTCCTCGAAGAGAGGATTCCCCTCTATCCGCGGCAGGAGGCGAAGGCGGGAGATCCGACAGTGGCCGAGCTGACCATGCGGTCGTTTCATCACCTGGTGGATACGATCGGCGTGGGCGAACACGGCCTGATGCGGCTGCTGAACGGAGACTGGAACGACGCAGTAGTGGTAACCCAAGTCCCTTCAACGCTGTCAGCGGAGGTAAAACAAAAAGGAGAGAGCGCCCTGAATTCCGCGATGGCCTGTTATGTGTTGGGCCATTATGCGCGGCTACTGAGCTACATGGGAGAGAGCGAGTCTGCCGCGGAGGCTCGCGCCAAGGCGGAAGCACAACGCCAGGCGCTGCGCACGCAATGGACAGGACGCTGGTTTCGTCGCGCGTGGCTCGGCCCGCACCTGGGCTGGCTGGGCGATGAGCAAATCCTGCTCGAACCACAGCCGTGGGCCATCATTGGCGGCGCCGCGTCACCCGAACAGTCCGCGACCCTGGTCAAGGCCTTGGATGAACTGGTGCGCGCTCCTTCGCCTATCGGCGCGATGATTCAAAGCAAGGGGACGCAGGCAATGGGAAGTCCGCTGGGGACGATGGAAAATGGCGGGATTTGGCCGTCCATCAATGGAACGCTGATCTGGGCGCTGGCGCTGAACAACGGAGACCTGGCCTGGGATGAGTGGAAGAAGAACTCTCTGGCGCGCCATGCCGAGGCATATCCCAACGTTTGGTATGGCATTTGGAGCGGGCCCGACAATTTCAGCTCGGTGTTGTCACGGTATCCAGGCCAGACGCGGTTCGCCGATCCGAACTCAACCGATCCCAAGGAGCGCTCGGACTGGGGCGTGAACTGGACGGACTTTCCCGTAATGAATCTGCACCAGCATGCGTGGCCTCTCTACAGCGCCGCAAAGCTCTTGGGGCTCGAGTTCCACGAACGCGGATTCCGTCTTCAACCCGGGCTGCCCCTGGCCGAATACGAATTCAGCTCGGCGTTGCTGGGAATGCGGAAATCGAAGACTGGGTACAGCGGCTGGTACGAACCCTCGGCGGCGGGGAAATGGGAGATCGAACTCCGGCTGCCGGACGCGGAGAGATCGCGGCTCAGGAAACTCAAGATCAACGGCATCCCTCAACCATTGCCGGACGGCGCAGGTTCGATCCAATTTCAGGGGGAAAGCCAACCGGGCAAACCACTACGTTGGGAGGTTCTTTGACCGTCAAAGGGCCGGGTGCCCATCAAGGTCACGATTCTTGAGAGCTGGTCATCCAGTCGCTTAAAGCGTCCGTCATGCCAACAAAAGCCCCGCTGGGGTATCCTTTTCTGAGAGGAACTCAACTTGTCGCGTACTCGCTTACTGGCTGGCCTGCTCGCTCTAGGCATGATCGCGGGCTGCAAGGCTCAATCTGTCTCGCCCCAAAACGCTTCGCTGGGATCGCTGGACCCCGCCGCGGTCAACCGCCGCATTGAGGTCATGGTCCGCTCCCAATTCAATGTCCCGCAGGATTACACCGTCACTCTCGGTGCACGGAAACCAAGCCAGATACCCGGCTATGACGCGATGCCTATCACCCTCTCCCGCGGCGAAAAGAGCACGGTGGTCGACTTTCTGATCTCCACCGACGGCCAGACCCTGGCCCGCCTGGAGACCTTTGACTTGGCCAAGGACCCTGTCTTCTCGATCGACGTCACCGGCCGCCCCATCCGCGGGAATCCTGCAGCCAAGGTCACGGTCATCAACTTCGACGATCTAGAGTGCCCCTATTGCGGCCGCATGCACCAGTCTCTCTTTCCGGCCACTCTGGAGCGCTACAAGGACAAGGTCCGCTTCATCTACAAGGACGACCCGCTCACCGAACTCCACCCCTGGGCCATGCACGCATCCGTTGACGCCAACTGCCTGGCAGCGCTGAGCGGCGAAGTTTACTGGACCTACGTGGATTACCTGCACTCCCACGGCCAGGAGATCAGCGGCGAGGATCGGAACCCGGCCAAGAGCTTTGACGCCCTCGATCGCATCGCCCGCCAGGAAGCCACGCTGGCCAAACTCGATCCAGATAAACTTGCCAAACTTGACGCCTGCCTCGCCAAGCAGGACGAATCCCAGGTTCGCGCGTCGGCTCAGGAAGCTGAATCGCTCAGAATCGACGGAACACCTGCGCTCTTTGTGAATGGCGAGCGCATCGACGGTCTCGTCCCGGATGACCACTTGTGGATGGTCATCGACCGTGCTCTGCGCGCCGCCGGTATCGAGCCCCCGCCCCAGGCCAAACCTGCACAGACGGCTGAATCTGGCAAGTAGCGCTATCGCCGCACCGGCTTGTGGATTTATCCTTGAATGCTGGGGCCTGCGCGGCCCCTTAGGAGATATCAGGTTGCAAGTCGAATTGTTTTCACCGGCGCGGGCCCGTTTTGCCGCTCTCTTTCTTCTAAGTGCCGCCGTGTTGGCGCCAGTAGCTGGCTGCCATCGCTCACCCACTCCCGACGTCGTGGCCACCGTCAACGGCAAGGAAATTCTGCGCGCGGACCTGGAGAAGAAATACTCCGCCTACAAGGCAAGCCAGGGCGACAGCCCACAGGATCCCTCACCTGAACAGGCCGACATCTTCCGGCTCGCCATTCTGCGCCAGATGATCGATGACGAAATCCTGCAGCAGCGCGCGGCCAAATTCAACCTCGCCGCATCAGACGAAGATGTCAATGCCAGGCTTACCGAGATGAAGGCGCTCGTCACGCAGGATGAGTTCGACCGCCAACTCAAGCTGCGCAACCAGACGCTGGACGACTTCAAGCGCGACATCCGCCGCGAGCTGACGAAGAACAAACTGCAGAACAAAGAAATCGAGTCAAAGATCAACATCACCGACGCGGAGATTGCCAGCTACTACAACGGTCACAAGGCCGAGTTCAACTTCATTGAACCACGCTTCAACATTGCCCGGATCGTCGTCAGCAGCATTCCCTCGTCGCAAACCACAAACCTGCAAAACAACAAGGCCTCCAGCGATGCCGATGCAAAGAAGAAGATCCAAGCCTTGCGCAACAAGCTTGAAAGCGGTGAGGACTTCGGCTCTTTGGCCATGAATTATTCAGAGGATAAAGACAGCGCATCGAATGGCGGTGACATGGGCTTTGTACTCGAGTCGCAGTTGCGCTCCGCCCCGGAAGTCTACAATGCCATCGGCAAGCTCAAGCCAGGTCAGTTCACAGAGGTTCTTCCCATGGTTGACCCTGCCTCGCACCGGACCATTGGTTACTCCATCTACAAACTGATCTCAAGGGAACCGGCCGGACAGCGAGAGTTGAGCGACCCCCGCGTGCAGCAGGCTATCCACCAGTTGTTACACGAAGGCCACAAACAACTGCTTCAGAACGCATACTTCGAAATGCTCCACGACGATGCCAAGGTACACAACTACCTGGCCGACCAGATTCTGAAAGAAGGCGCGCGGTAACGCAGTTTTCCTTCCGCCGCATAGCGGAACCGGCAAAAACCGGGTGGCAATTTCCTGAGGGAATTGCCACCCGGCATATGCAACGGGGACGACATGCGAAAGATGCCCTGACGCACCCGGTTTGAGAACCGCTCTAGAATCTCTCCACGATCTTGGCCCCAGAATACTGAATCACCTTGTCTGGCGCATCGGTAGCTTCTCCCCCGACACCGTGTCCGCTCGCCACAATCACCACGTTGAACGTGTGGCCCGCGGCCATTCCTGAATAGCTTCCTTCCCGCGCCCCGATGGTCACGGTGCGGCTGGCGTTATCCCAGTGGATCGGGATGATCGCGTGCGCGCCCTCTTCGTACCGGTAGCTGTCGCCCTCATCCTCGTAGAGATTGAAATCCCCATCTGCGCCAGGATAGATGCGCAGTTCGATCGGATCGGCGGCCTGCCCTGCGTATTCGATGGCCGGTCCCAGCGGCAGAATCGAACCGGCGCGCACCTCCAACGGAATCCTATCGATCGGAGCGGCTCGGTTCACCTCGGCCCCGCCCTCTGTCCGCGATCCCGTCCAGAAGTCATACCAGTCGGTCCCGGCGGGCAGATACACGGTGCGCTCGGTGGCGTGTTCCTTCGTCACTGGACTCACCAGAATCGCAGGCCCAAACAGGAATTCATCGCCGATCTCCCATGTGGCGCGATCCTCGCGGAAGTCCATCACCAGCGGCCGTTGAATTGTGTAATCCTCGCTCGTTACTTTCCACGCCAGCGAGTAGACATACGGCAAGAGCCGATAGCGCAACCGATCCGTTGCCAGCAGCGCGGGATAAACCCTCTCATAGGTCCACAACTCGTTGTGATCCCGGTGCCCATGCGTACGAAACACCGGACAGAAAGCCCCGTACTCGAACCACCGCGCATACAGCTCCTGATATGCCGGTTCCTTGGCAGCGCCGTCGAATGGCTGGTGGTAGCCGCCAATGTCGGTGGTCCAGTAAGGGTATCCGGAGAGCGCAAAGTTCAGCCCAGCCGCTACCTGGTGCCGCAACGCCCACCACGTGCTGTATACGTCGCCGGACCACACCGTCGCCCCTATGCGTTGCTGCCCCAGAAAGGCCGAACGCGTCAGCAGAAAGACGCGCTTTTCCTGGGTTGCCTGCTTCCAGTGCTCTTGAACGCCACTGGTGTGCTCCAACGGGAAAATGTTCGTGTATTCCATGCCGTTGCCGATGTGCAGTTGTTTGTAGCGCAGAACCGCGTCGCCCCAGTGCGGCCAATACTCCTCCGGCTCCGCGCTGTCCAGCCAGAAGGCATCCCATCCCTGAGCAAAAAGCTTGCCAGCAAGCTGATTCCAGAAGAAGTCCCGCGCCGCGGGATTGGTCGGGTCGTACACATGTGCGCCCGGAATCTCAAAACCCTGACGCTTTATCTCCTGATAGTTCTTTGAAGTCGCGTCCATCATCCCCCAAACCGAGATCATGGCGTGAACGTGTTCCTCGTGCAGCGTCTTCAATTCGGCGGGCACATCGGTATAGCCAGCGTTGAACTCCGGATCGCCTTCACCGCCGGGCTTCCACCAAAACCAGTCCTGCACAATCGCGTCGAGCGGAATATGGCGGGCGCGGTATTGGTTGGCGATCGACAGAATCTCATCCTGTGATGCATACCGGTCCTTCGACTGGAAAAGCCCATACGCCCATTGCGGAAACAGCGGCGTGTGCCCGGTCATCGAACGGTATTCATGAATGATCTGGTCCGCACCCGGCCCATAGAGTACGTAGTAGTCCACCTGATCCCCGGCCATCGCCTCGAAGTTCAAATCCAGCGGAAACCGGTTATCTACATAGGTGAAAGAGGCTGTATTCCAAAGGATTCCGTAGCCTTTGCTGGAAACCAGCAGCGGGATAGCGGAATCAGTGTTGTTTTGTCCCAGTTCCAGGGTGCTGCCTCGATAGTTGAAGAGCCCGCTCTGATGCTGGCCCAACCCGTAAATCGCCTCAGTTGCATCTGGCGAGAACCGCTCCTTGACCTGGTAAAGAGCCGTCGATGGCACAGGGATGTAAGTCCGCGGCAGCCTGTCGTTCTCCCTGAGAATCGTTTCCCCCGTAAGAGTCTTGAAACTCAAACTGCCATCTTTCGTGGACAGTGAGACAGTCAGACGAGAGGTAGTCAGTGTGGTCAGGTCGCCGGCCTGGCTGAACTGGAAGCTCGATCCGGGGCAGGACTGCGCCCCATCTAGCATCCATGGCCGAGCATCCGTCGAGGCTGAGGCCGCGGCCGGCCTGGCCACTACGTGTACCAGTGACTCTCCACAGACCGTCACTTCCAACACTTCGTAGTCGTTGTGCGCAGTCAAGCCGGTAGCCGACTGGACAGCCTGCATGGCAGAGGGATGCGGCGCTTCTCCAGGGACAGTCTGCCCCTTCCCACACGGCGCGGATACGGTGAGTAGAAAAAGGCCTGCAAGAGCGATAGCGGGAATGAAGACAGTATTGCTTGCTTTGGACACAGCACACCTCGTTCAATATAACGTTTTCTCAGTTGTTGTAGGCCTACGCTCATTCCGTCCAGTGGCGTTTCCTTACGGAAACGCCACTGTGTACGATGCCGGGAACGCCTCAAAAAAATGTAGAAACGCCGTATACCGGAAAGGCGGCCCTAAAACAACGGCCTCCGCGCATACGCGGAGGCCGTTAGTGATTACCGACGAACGCCAACCGCTTACTTCAGGTTGCCGCTCGAATCCATGGTGATGCCACCCGGGCCTTTTTCCTTCTTCTCTTCGTTAGCCTTGCGTGTGCCCATCGCCTTGGTGCGCCAGTCATCTGCCGCTGCGATATCTGCCTTGACCGCGGCAGCGTTGCCGTAGTCCACATCCGCCTTGCGCCGGTAGATCAGGTTCACGTAGACCATTGCGTCATCGTAGTTGGCCCGATTTGCCACGGCCTGGTTGAGGTATTGCAAGCCCTCTTCGATCAGCGGACCATTCTCGGCCTTGAGGGGTTCCATCACCTTCTTGGGCACCTTGACGTTGCCTTCGCCGTCATCGTTGAACCCGGCCGGCACCAGCGCCTTCAGCGTATTTTCGTGCGCCTCTGTCCAGTCGATTACGCCGATCGTGTAGGCAGCCTCGGGATCCTTCGAATCCTCGCCCAGAACCTTCTTCTGCCAGACCTTGGCATCATCCAGTTTCTTGATGCTGAAATAGATGCCCGCTATCTGCTTCATGCTGTTCACATCGTGCGGGTCCTTGGCAAGAACCTCTTCGAACATGTCGATGGATTGCTGCGCGGTCTTCAGGTTTTCAGGCGAATCTAGCCCAGGAACCACGTTCTGTGCCAGCGCGGTGGCCAGATAACTCTTCGCCATCGGCAGGCTCGGATCAAGTTGCACGGCCTTCTGGAAGTGGTTAATCGCCTCTTCATACTTCTGGCCCTTGTAAGCATCCACTCCCTTGTTCAACTGGTCACGGGCTGCAAGGCGGTTGCACCCGCTCATGGAAAGCACCATGCCGGCCAAGGCAACCGCGAGCGCCGTAATTCGTGCGGGTCCATTCATCTTCGTATCCTTCTCCTTACAGGTCGTGCCTATCGTCGCGCGCCTGGAATTTCTTGGCAGCTGGCCGCGGGCGGGAGCTTCCGAAACCAGGATGAAAAAATTGTACTCCTGTTGCCACCCGGGCAAACTCCTCAACCACACCCGGACGGGGCCAGCAACCCTCGGTAAACTGGGCATCCCAATTGCCCCAGCCCCTCGTGGCCAACTTGAACGTTTGTCGCCATCGTACCGATGCTATTTACACCCACAGCACTGCCGATGCCGATCGCCACTGCAACCTTCCCATCAAGGAAAATCGCTGCAAAACAGTCGGCTACTGGCCGGCTAGAATCTTCGGCGTCATCAGCCCGATGTGATCTACATTGGCCGCGCGTCCGATATCGATAACTTCTGCCACATAGCGGAAGTCCAGGTCATCGTCGCCCTTGACGAACATGATGCGCTCGGCGCGGTTGGCGTAGATCTCGGTCAACTTGGGCAGCAACTCAACCTTGTTCACGGGGGTCTCGTTGATCTTGTACTGCGGCGCCCCGCCGGCCACATGCAGTACCTGGACCACGATGGTGCGATCGTTGGGCTGCTGATTTTGCGTCGGGTTCTTGGGCGGCTGGGGTACAAGCGCATCCAGGCCCTTGGGCGTTACCGGCACAATGACCATGAAGATGATCAACAGCACCAGAAGAACGTCAATCATGGGCGTAACATTGATGTCGGACGAGTAAGCTCCCCCGCCTCCCACTGACATTGACATGGCTTAAAACTCCTCGTTTCCAAAAATCGTTATAAACAAACTACGCAAGCGTTCTTACTTACTCGCCGCCGGCGAGATTGTTCTCGCGCTTCTGCGTCAACAGGCCTACGTCTTCCACGCCCGACGTGCGCACCGCGTCGATCGCGTCTTCAACTGCGCGGTACTGCGCGCGCGCGTCCGCGCGAATGTAGATCGTCTTGCCGGAATTATTGGCCAGCTTGTCGCGAACCCTGTAGCCAAGCTCGCTCACACCGATCTTGTCCTGTCCGAGGAACACGCCGCCGTCCCGGGTGATCGCCACCACAATGGCGTCTTCCTTGTCAGCGTCCGGCATGGCGGTGGGGTTATCCACCTTGGCCATATCCACAGCTACCTTGTTCTGGAGCATGGGGGTGATGACCATGAAGATGATCAGAAGAACCAGCATCACATCCACCATCGGTGTGACGTTGATGTTGGAACTGACCTTAGTGCCTTCGTTGCGAACCGAGATTCCCATTGTTTGGGCTCCGTGCCTAAAGAATTTTATTCCGGATGGTTTCCGGCATCGCTAAGGAACCACCTGCCCGCCGTGAGTTGAAACCGGCGGCGGGAGATTTTTTGGTCTCCCGCCCGCCGCAGCTTCCCGCTCAGGCCGACAGCCGCCTCGCTTAGCGTTTGTGGCTCTGCTTGATGAAGTAGTCGATGAGTTCGCTCGAGGAGTTGTCCATTTCCACGTCGAAAGCTTCGACACGTCCGGTGAAGTAGTTGAAGGCCATAACGGCCGGGATGGCCACAAGAAGGCCGAATGCCGTGGTTACCAGCGCTTCCGAGATGCCGCCGGCGACCGCGCCGATGCCCGAGGTCTTCTGCGTGGCGATCTGCTGGAAGGCGTTCAAAATGCCCACGACGGTGCCAAACAGGCCGACGAAAGGTGCCGTGGCGCCGATGGTGGCCAACACTGCAAGGCCCCTCTTCAACTTGGCGTGAACGATAGCCTCGGCCCTATCCAGCGCGCGCTCTGAACTCGCGATGGTCTCTTCGGTAGGCGCACCGGCAGAGGCGCGGAACTCCTGCAGGCCAGCCGTCACTACTTCGGCCAAGTGCGACTTCTTGTTGCGATCGGCGATCTTGATCGCTTCTTCCAGCTTGCTATCCTTCAGCGCACCGGCAACCTTGGGCGCAAACTCACGCGACTGCTTGCGGGCGGCGGAGAAGTATAGGTAGCGGTCGATCATCACGGCCAGAGACCAGATCGACTCGATGAAAAGGAGAATGGCCACGGAGCGTGCCAGCCATCCCATGTGGCTCCATAGCCCAAGGGGCGTAAAGCTGACTGTCTGCTCCTCCTGGAACATTGCCAGGGTGCTGACCGTGTGCGAAGCGAAATGTGCGAGCTGAGCGAGAATCACTGAATCGTTCCTCCTAAGGAGTTTCTTGTGAACTGCGACTGCCTTGCGGTTGCTGGGAATGCGACTCCTTACGGATTCGCATTCGAGTAAAAAGTGAAGCTCCTCCCCAAATTACGGGAAGGAGCCAGAGAATTCATCATCCGCCGAGGGTGAAGATCACGTTCACCGTGGTCTCCACTTCCACCGGCTCGTTGTTGAGCAGGTAGGGCCTGTAGCGCCAGGACTTCACGGCGTCCAGAGCTGCCTGCTGCAACATCGCCGGCCCGCTGACGACGCGGAGATTGGTGATCGATCCCGTCTTGGAAATCGTAGCTTGCAGCACTACGGTTCCGGAGACGCGAGCGGCCTTGGCAATTGGCGGGTAAATGGGGGTGGTCTTCTGAAGGAGCATGCCCACCGCGACGCCGGCCGAGATGTTCACCTTCTTCGGAACCGCGGCCTGCACCTTGGGCTTGCTGGTATCGCCAAAGATGCTGCCCATCATGCCGCTGGCGCTGCCGCCCATATCGGCGCCGGCCACGCCAAACGAAGTCGGCGGAGCTTCTTTCTCGGCGACGATCTTAATGTCGTGCGGAATCCGGGTGGGAGCCGTCAGCTGGTTGTTCATCATCTCTGACTGGACATGAACCACGTGTACGGCCTCCGGCGGCGGCGGCGGCGGTGGAGGCGGCGGCGGCGGCGGCGGGGCAACCAAGGTGGTCAGCATGGCCGCCTTGGGCAGCGCCTCGGGATAGATAAGCGGAATCAGGACAAGCAGAACAAGAATCGAACCGTTGGTGATGAAAGTCACCATCATCCAGTACTTGCTCTTGCTCTTGATCCTGCCCGCGGATTCAAATGTGGAATCTTCAAACATGGCCAGCCTCGAATCGGGTGTTGGTTACTTCTATTTAGACACCGCGGGAACTGGAAATGTTCCCGGCCCTGAAAACGATCTCATAGAAGCGTGTCCACATTATCAGAACCACGCCTCTGTTGCAAAGCGGGCCGCAGAACCGGTGCGGCTACCGGGTTAAAACACTACACTCTGGGGCGTTTTGCGGCCGGCAAGACCACGGCCTTGCCGCGGCTCGCGCGCCACTCCTGCCAGGCTACCAGCATCGGTGCGGCGATGGCGATCGAGGAATAGGTGCCGATCAAAATGCCCACCACCAGGGCGAACGAAAAGCCGTGCAACACCCGCCCGCCGAAGATGAACAGAGAAAGCACGGTCAGGAACGTCAAACCCGAGGTCAACACGGTCCTGCTCAGGGTCTGATTGATGCTGCGGTTGACCACGTCGGGAAGCGACTCACGCCGGCTCAGACGCAGGTTCTCGCGAATTCGATCGAATACCACGATAGTATCGTTCATCGAGTAACCTACCAGCGTCAGAATAGCCGCAATCACGGTCAAGCTGATCTCCTGGCCGGTCAAAGCGAAGAAGCCCACCGTGATCAGCGTGTCGTGGAAGCAGGCCACCACCGCCGCCACGCCGTAGATCAGTTGGAAACGGAACCAAAGGTAGATCAGCATGCCGACCATCGAGTACAGCGTGGCCAGTCCGGCCTGCTTCTCGAGCTGCTTGCCTACAGTCGGCCCCACCACCTGTACATTGCGAACGGTAAAGGGGTTATCGTAATGCGCCTGGAGGGCGTTGACGATCTGCTGGCGCCCCTGGTCGAGCGAGGTCTCGTCGCTCTGTTCCGGCAGGCTGATCAGCACTTCGTTGTTGCTGGCCACATCGTAGCCCACGATGTTCGCATCCTTGATGCCGGCCGCCACCGTGGCGCTGCGAATCTTGTTCGTGTCGGGGGTATTGGCAAACTTCAACTGCACCTGCGTGCCGCCCTTGAAGTCCACGCCCAAGATCACCGGGCTGCCGATATGCGCCCAGTTAAAGACCATCATGGCAACGCCAGCCACGCTGAAGATCAAAGAAAAGGCGAGGAAGTACCACTTCAACCTCAGCCAATCGACATTTACACCGCGAAAGAATTCCACTGATTCTCTGCCTTCCTGGAGGGCTGGAACCCGTTGAGGCCCCAGTGTTCAATGTTTTTTTGGTGTCCCAGGTCCCGTTTCCGTGACCTGGGAGATCCTATTTTCAGGCTCCCAGAGCCTTAGATCGACACCAGTTCGCCGGGCTCCATCTTGTTCAAGTGAGCATCGAAGATGACCCGCGAGACATAGACCGCCGTGAACAGGTTGGCCGCCAATCCAAAGGTCAGTGTCACCGCGAATCCCTTCACCGGCCCGGTTCCGAACAGGAACAGAATAGCCGCTGAAACGATCGTCGTGACGTGGGTATCGACGATGGTCACCCAGGCGTGCGCAAATCCTTGATCCACGGCCGCGGCCGCGGCCTTGCCGGCGCGCACCTCTTCCCGGATGCGCTCGAAAATCAGCACGTTCGAATCCACGCCCATGCCTATGGTCAGGATGACTCCGGCTATGCCCGGCAGCGTCAGCGTCGAGCTGGTAAAGCCCATGAAGCCAAGCAGAATCACCAGGTTCAGGAACAGCGCCAGGTTGGCATTGATGCCCGAGCCGCGGTAGTAGATGAGCATGAAGGCCATCACCACCAGCACACCCACAATGGCCGCCGTCACGCCTTGCTTGATCGAGTCCTGGCCCAGCGACGCGCCCACGGTGCGGTCCTCTAAATAATTCAGAGAAGCCGGCAGAGCGCCGGTTCTGAGCATCTTCGAGAGGATGGTGACTTCGTCCACCGTAAAGCTGCCGTTGATCTCGCCCGTGTCGCGAATCTTGTCCTTGATGGTGGCCACTTCCCTGACCCGGCCACCCATGACCACCGCCATGCTGCGGCCCACGTTGGCGCTGGTGTACTCGAAGAACCGGTCGCCAGCCTCGTTGGTCAGCGTAAAGCGCACGTTGCGCAGGCCGTTCTGATCGGTGCTGGGATCGGCGGAGCGGAAGTCGCTGCCCGCCACCACCGAGACGCGCTGCAAAACATAGACGCTGTCCGCTTCAGAGCCCGTTGCCAGCGCCCCGGAGCCATGAACCATCATCTCGTCGGGAGGAAGCGCTCCGCCGGTGCTGGCCAAGGCTGCGGTCTCGTCGGGATACGGTCCGCCAACCACGGCATGAATCTCAAGGCGCGCCGTGGATTGGATAATGCTCTTCACCCGGTCCAGATCGTCGATGCCCGGCAGCTCCACCAGAATCTGGTTGGCGCCCAGGCCGTACTCCTGAATTACCGGCTCGCTGACGCCCAGGGTATCCACACGGTCGCGAATGGTCTCGATGGCCTGCTGGTCGGTCTTCTTTTCCAGAGCCGTCACCACCGGAGGCTTCATGGTCAGAGTCCAGGAGTTGTCCGCGCCGCCGCCGCTCAGATCGTACTCGTTGGAGTACTTGGTATCCAGCGTGGAGCGCACGGTGTTTGCCTTGCCCTGCGCCGTCCCCTCAATCTTGATGACCGTGGGCTTGGTCGGATCGGGCTTGTACACCTGGGTAAAGCTGAGGTTCGCCGCCTTCAGATCCTGCTGGATGCGCCCCACGGTGTTGTCGGTTTCGGCATTCACCGCTTCCGCCACCACCACTTGCAAAATCAGGTGAGCGCCACCGCGAAGATCCAATCCGAGGTGAATCCGCTTGGTCAGGGCTTCCGTCAGGGCTTTGCCGGTGACGCCCGAGGGCACCCCGAAGATGCCATAGACGAAAAACACCAGGACCGCAATAATTCCGAGAATTTTACCGTTGAGATTCTTCTTCATTGTTCCGTTTCTCTAGTTCAAAAAAACAAAAAAGGAGTCCGTTACCAAAATGCCCGCGGGCAAACTCAGGAGGCCGTGCTGCTGTCCTGGGTGGTCACCGAGGCGATTGCGGTCTTGGCCACTTCCAGCTTGATGCCGTCCGGCGCCACGCGGATGACGATCACATCGTCCTTGATGGAGAGGATGATGCCGCGAATCCCGCCCGCGGTGGTCACCTTGTCGCCCGCCTTGATGCTGCCGAGCATCGACTGCCATTCCTTTTGCCGCTTCTGCTGCGGGCGGATCATCACCAGGTACAGCACGGGGATCAAAAGCAGGGGAAGAAGCATGGGAAGACTGCTTTGGCCACCAGCAGCCTGAATCATCGCCAACATTGCAACATTTGTCGCCACAATCATCCTTTATTCGCCCGGCGGCAAAGTCTCGCTTCGCTCAGGGCACAGAACTGCCCGGCCTTGGACCGGGGTTCTTGAAAATTTGTCTCCGGGAAAGTCCCTGGCCGCAAGGTTCCCTCGGCCAGTCTCTGAGATGGAGGGCCCGGTTGCCGTACGCCGGGAACTCAGTCAATCCAGCGCCCGCATCCTTACCTGTGACCCAACCGCCCGTCTGCTTCCTGTTCGACATGGATTTCCACCGAAAGACCAATCCGGATGCGGCGCGGTTCTCCCCTTGCCCGTTCCAGACGGTTTTCAGAAAAAGAAAGCCTAGTGAGATAAGATACGCGCCCCCGGTTGCGTGTCAAGGCGGCAACCGCCTGGAGTTGCCCGAATTCCCGGCCCATCCGCACCTAGGCCGGGATCTCTCCAGTCCTTATAAAGCTCTTATGGAACCCGTACTCCCTCTTTACCGCTGGCGGATTCCCATGGGAGTGTACCGCTTTCCCACTCTGGCGCTCTCGAAGAGACTCGCTTTGAAGCCTGGAAAGCAGGAATGGGACCAATTCATGATGCACTCCATCTACCGCGCAGCGGCATTGCTCATCCCCGGAGGGCTGGCCGTCACTTTCATGCTCTGGGTGCTTTGGAATTTTCACAAATTCTCCCGCAGACGATAGGCCCGGCCTTGCGCTCGCCTGTGGACCGCCTGGGCGCCCCATCCTTGCGGGTTCCCCAGCGCAAGGGCAGACCAACATTCGCAATCGTGGGTGCTTTCGCTGACCCGCCGGAAAAGTTCGGTGCCCCATCCATTTCGCGTCCTTTGCGAAATGGGTGGGAGGGCAGACAACTCATCACCCATGCTGCCTCGCTACTTCGGCTTCCCGTCTGCCGGCTCCTCCGCCTCGTCTCCGGAATCTTCCACCAGCACCGCCGAGCCGGGCGCGAGGTCGAAGCTCGCCGCGTCCCTGCCGCCAGGGTGGAACGTGATTCGCAGCGGTTCCCGCTGCCACTCCGGCAGCCCGCAGACCGGCTCCGGATGGTTCTCCGGGTCGAAGGCCGCCAGCTTTTTCGCCAGCACCGGCTTACGCGCCGCCAACTGGGCCACCACGGCATACAGGCTCTTGCCGCTGGCCGTCACCCCGCAATAGGCTCCGTAGTCGCGGAACCAGCTCACCTGACTCACGCCGGGATCGTAGTCCGGCAGTTTGAGGGCGGTCACCCGGCCGGTCACGCGATCCACCAGCAGCCACGGCCCGCGCTGCCACACCCAACGGACCCCGGCGGTGGGGCCAACTTTTCCAGAACTGTCGCCAGGCAAGGCGTCGTTGAGCTTGATAACCCGCCGTACCACGAAACTGCGGTCGGTCACGTCGTGGGCCTCGCCGGTGGTCCACTCCTTCAGCGCGCCATCCACCAGCAGGGCGCGAATCTTGAGGGCATCCTCGCCCACAGCCGCCCCGGCCGGGTCGCCGGCCTTCGAGTAAGTCACCCGCTTGGCCGCACCCAGAACCACGATGTGCGGCTTGCGCGGCGCCGCCTGCGTCGATGCAGCGCCAAGCAGCGCCGCCAGAGTTGCCAAAATTGCAATTCGCCCGCCATTGCCCATGGTGTCTGCTCCAAGGAAACGGGCGCAAATCTGTCGGGAAATGGGATCAACGGAACCAAAAGCGGGGCCGGAGCGTCATTTTTTGAGGCCGGGCTTCACTCGACCCCGTGCCTCCGCGGAATCCGGCGATGGAAAGAGTGTACGCCCGAATCCCTGCATCCAGGTTGCAAACGCAGGCTGCTCTGAGCAATAACTGCCGCCGGCCCGGCATTCCCTTGGGAAGGTTGTTCGAAAACTTCTACGTTTCGGGCACGTCACGGATTTCTTTGCGCCCTCGATCTCGACCGTCTCTGCGATGGGACGACTTTATGGTACCTACCGAGGTGGCGACGATGCGGGGAAAATGCCGGTCCCGCCCGTCATCCTCTACCCACAGCAGCGTCATCCTGAACGCAGTGAAGGATCTGCGGCTGCCTTTGAGAGTTTCAAAACTGGCGTTACTTCCGAATAGGCGACCATCCGCCCCGAACCAATTCAACATGCCGTCGCGTCACAGTCGCGATAGAATTCTCATCAAGCAAACAATCGAAACGAAGCAGAAGGAAACGTCTATGAGCGAAGAGGCTTTTCGTCAGCACTACGAGCAATTGACAGACGATGAGCTTGCCCGAGTTCTTGCCGACAAGCAGGACCTCGTACCTGAAGCCATGGGAGTGCTGGATCAGGAGGTTCAAAGAAGACACGTAGTATTGCCCCCACCTCCTCAATGGACGCGACATCCTGAGTCCGCCGAGCGCGTCGAAGCATTGGAGGACTACGGCGCATATCGCTACTTGGTTGAGAGAAATAAGACTTTCCGCAGGTATTGGTACCTGCTGGCCATGGGGCCTTTCGTTCTTGGGTTGGCTTTGGCGAGAGCAAAAATTGAGAACTCGGTCCTCTTCATCGTCGTCACTCTTGGTTGGGCTATGTGCGTGGCTCTATACGGCTTGATCCTGAATACGCGTTTCCTCGGCTTCCGATGTCCCCAATGCTCGCAATCATTCGGTCGCGGCGCTGAATGCTTCAATTGCGGATTCCCTCGAAGTAGGAAGTAGCACTTGGCGATGGTGATTTTTTGCGTTACGCTCCTATCACCGCCTACTCGGAAATATCGAGAAGCAACCACGGACCCTTCCGCTGCGCTCTGGATGACAGCTAAATTTGTGCCAAGCGATCTGTTACCGGCAAACCCAAGATAGCCCTCAAAGCGCGCCAGCCCTGGCACAAAATGAAAACGATCCGGCGACCAAAGACCGACAGCCGCAGAGCACTCATTTTTCTGAATCTGATTTGCAGAAGATATACTCCGCCTGGCGCAAGCTTGTTGATAAGGAGAGATGGGGCCAGTTCGTTTTGACAGGCATCTGCCCGGTCCAAACAGCACGTACCCCACCCCCCTCCCCCAGCTCCGGTGCGGCTTTTTCAGCCCGTGCGTGATAGCAAGGCACACTGAATGAACAACTTGCAGAAACAGCCGGTTAACTGACTGGCTAACAGAACCTGCACTTTCGTGCCGATTTGGAGCGCTTTTCGCGCGGTATTGGGCGCATTTCGGTCAAAAAAGTGCCACTTTGTGTCACTTCCTCGGCTCATCGTTCAGCGCCCCTGCCTCAGCGCAGAGAGCCGCGAACTTCAAAGCCTCGCCTGAGTCACCGGAATCTCGGCAGTTACGCCGGGCACCCATCCTTGCGACGTTTTTTGTTTTTGTCGCAAAGGAGGGAAACCACGAACCACGTCGGGCAGCCTCGCGCCCGGCTGTTCCCTGTTCCCTATTCCCTATTCCCTGCTCTTTCCACCGCCCGCGCTACGCGGAAGGCCGTGCCTTCGTTCAAATGCGCGGCCAAGACTTGCATGCCCACCGGCAGCCCCGCCGGGGTCGCGCCGCAGGGCACATTGACGCCGCAGATGCCTGCCAGGCTGGCCGTCACCGTATAAATGTCCGCCAGATACATGGCGATGGGGTCGTCGCACTTTTCGCCCAGCTTAAAGGCGGGCGTGGGCGAGGTAGGGGTGACAATCGCATCAACCTCGGCAAAGGCGCGCAGAAACTCCTCGGCCAGAATGCGCCGCACTTGCTGCGCCTTCAAGTAATAGGCATCGTAGTAGCCGGCGCTCAGCGCGTAGGTCCCGAGCAAAATGCGGCGCTTGACCTCCGCGCCAAAGCCCTCGTCGCGCGAGTGCGAGTACATGGCCGAAAGCGTCTCCGACGCAGGCGAACGATATCCATAGCGCACGCCGTCGAAGCGGGCCAGGTTGGCGCTGGCCTCGGCCGTGGCGATCAGGTAATAGGCCGGAACAGCGTACCTGGTATGCGGCAGCGAGACCGGCTTGACCGTGCAGCCGGCCGCCTTCAGCGCGTCGATGCCCTTCTCGATGCAGGCGCGGACCTCCGGGTGTAGCCCCTCGGCAAAGTACTCGGCCGGAACGCCGATGCGCAGGCCCTCCGCGCCCTTGTCGCTCTCGGCGGCAAAGTCGGGCACCGGAGCCGTGGAGCAGGTGGCGTCCTTGGGGTCGTGCCCGGCAATCACGCTGAGCAGCGTGGCTGCATCGCGCACATTGGTGGCAAACGGTCCCACGCGGTCCAGCGAGGAGGCGTAGGCGATCAGCCCATAGCGCGAGACGCGCCCATAAGTCGGCAGCACGCCCACCACGCCGCAAAAGCTGGCCGGCTGGCGGATCGAACCGCCCGTGTCCGAGCCGAGCGTGGCCACGGCCATATTGGCCGCCACCGCCGCAGCGGAGCCCCCGCTGGAGCCGCCCGGAACCCGCTCGGTGTCGACAGGGTTGCGCACCGGCCCATAGGCCGAATTCTCGTTCGAGCCGCCCATGGCGAACTCGTCGCAGTTCAGCTTGCCCAGCAGCA
>CAZNAW010000029.1:0-47419 GCA_964571165.1 uncultured Occallatibacter sp.
GGCGTCCTGGTCCTGCTCGACCCCCGCATCCGCCGCCAGCGCTACGGCCAAACCTTTCTCCAGAGCCTCCCGCCCTACCGCATGACCGCAACCATCACGGATGTGGAAGCCTTCTTCGAACCCAGGTCTAAGTGACCCGTTGAAGAAGTAGATGATCTAACTCCAAAGTTTGTCCGGCTTGCCGACCACACACCCGGAACGCCAAAAACATGGCAATAAAAGATCAGTGAGCGCGTTGGGCTGTTCTCGCCAGTCGAGAAGTCCAGAGCCCATCCGGACAGAACTCTACCTCAGCGCAGCGATACTAACCGCCATCGGCTACTAAAACTCATGGAAAGCAGCTATCGTAGCCTCTATGAACATCACCCCCCAGGACGTCCTCGTAGTCATCGACGTGCAGAACGATTTCTGTCCCGGCGGGGCACTGGCCGTGCCGGGCGGCGACCTCATCATCGACGCAATCCATCAAGCCGCGCTGAAGTTTGAGCACATCCTTCTCACCCAGGATTGGCACCCCACCGGCCACTCTTCCTTCGCCTCTGCCCACCCCGGCAAGCAGCCGTTCGAGACAATTGAGCTGAACTACGGAATGCAGACCCTATGGCCCGACCATTGCATTCAGGGCAGCAAGGGCGCGGAGTTCCATCCGGCGCTCTGTCTGCCGCAATCAGAGCTGATTCTGCGCAAAGGCTTCCGCCCGCAGATCGATTCCTATTCGGCGTTCTTTGAGAACGACCGCGCCACGCCGACCGGGCTTGGCGGCTATCTGGACGAGCGGAACCTGATGCGCGTGTTCCTGGCCGGGCTTGCCTACGATTTCTGCGTGGGCTACTCGGCCCTCGATGCGCGGCGTTTGGGCCTGTCGGCTGTCATTTTGCGCGATGCCTGCCGCGCCATCGACCGGAACGGCTCGGTGGCCAGGATCGAGAGGCAGTTTTCCGACGCAGGAGTCGTGCTGGTCGACAGTGTGGCGCTTTCCGCCTGAAACCACAGCGGAGTGTCAGAACTGGGCCCTCAGGCTCCCATAGAACGACCGTCCCCGGCCCGTCAGCGGTTTGATCTGGCTCATCCAGCCGCTGGCCATGAAGTCGTCGAGGTTCACTCCTCCCATCGGCAGCTCGTAGTCCTTGTTCAGCAGATTGTCGCCTGCCACGTTTGCCTGCAGGTGTCCGCATTGGTAGCTGGAGTGCAGGTTGAAGAGCGCGTATCCCGGTGTGACCTGTTCATAGCGATGGATATCGACGCTGGATTTCCGATCCACTGCCTGGACTCCGAGGCCGGCTGTCCATCCCTTGAGCTTCTCGTCGAAAGCCACACGGACGTTGAACGGCATCATCTGGTAAAGTCCGGTCGATGTGTCGAGCCTCTCCCCGTGCAGCCAACCAGCCACGGCGTTGATCTTGGCCTCGCCAAACCTGCCGCTGCTCCAGAGCGAGCCGATGCCGGAGAAATCAGCTCCGTAGATGCGGGCGTTGTGGTTGGCAAACCGCAGTTGAGCAAAGGTGCTCATGCCGTAGGTTGTGGTGGCCAGCGTATCCACGTCCACATAGTTATGGATGTAGGTCAGATAGGGAGTGAGCTTGACCTCCCATTGTCTACGCGCCAAGCCACGCCAGCTTGCCGTGCCGCTCGCGGTGTTGGCCGTTTCTGGTTTGAGGCTCACGTTGCCTACATAAGAGTTGCCGTCGCCAAACCACCCGACCATACTGCTGGCCATCCAACTGGTCGACCAGGCGTAGCGCTCGTAAAGGTTGGGCGCGCGGTTCTTGCGCGCGTAGCCAAACTCGTAGGCGCTGGATGCGTTCGGTTCGTAGCGTGCCATCCCCGTGACATCGAGATCGACGTCGGTGTGTGCGCGGTTCAGTGCGTTAAAGGCGTCGGCGTCAGCGCCATACATCATTTCCGAATAACCCTGCACCGGCCCGGCATTCGACCAGACTGTATCGTTGCGCAAGCCAAGGAGCGTGGTCCATTGTGGGTTCCACTTGCTGGCCAACTCAGCGAAGCTTCCCACCCGGATACGCCGGCCGTCATTGATGCTGACGAAGGTATTGGGTCCCATCATGGGCGCCGTGCCGGGAACGGCGGGCCATCGATCGTCGAGGACAAAGCGATGTAGCTCGTTTCCCATCTGCAAAGTGTGCCGGTCAGAGAGTGGAAGTTCCAGCTTCACTGAATACCCCAGGTCCCTTCCATGCGTGTTCATCGGCATCGTCATGGGCATCGGAAAGGTCGACTTATCCCTGCCGATATTCATCGAGTGCCAGGCGCCCTGCCAGTACACATGCGTGTCGAGTACGCCGCGCTCGAATCTTCTCCGGTAATGGAGGTTGAGCGACTCCGCATAATTGCGCACCATGTCCATCTGTGCGTTCACGAAGCCCTCATAAGGCGTGTGGTGCAGTCCGGCCTGAAGGACCACAAGGTTGCCCGCGTCCTGTGCCGCCAGGGTTATCGTGTGGTCTGTGCTCTGGGCGTAAGTGGAAGTTACTTTGTGGCCGCTGCCGTCGGTGTAATCGTCGTTCGTGGCCCACGATCCGGCGTAGCCGAGCCCCAGGTTGCGCCCTGCGACCCACTCTGACAGCGAACCGCCATAGTTCCGGCCGTTGCTGCCATAAAAACCCGAGGATGCATTTTCCTCGTACAGCCGTTCACCGGAACTGGCGAAGACGGGCTGGCGGGATTCCACTGACACCGTTCCCCCAAGGCTGTCGCCGCCCAGACTGACCGGCGGAATGCCGGCCATCACGGTTACCTGGGCTACTTGGGATAAGGCGATGTAAGAAAGCGGGGAGTTCATATGGTTGGGGCAGGCTGAGGAGACCGTCATGCCATCGACCACCGTCTTCATACGTTCGTCTCCCAAACCATGAAGAAACGGGATGCTGGCAAGCTGGCCGTTTTCCCGCAGGCTGGCCCCAGGCGTATCTCCCAGCAGCTCGGCTGAGTTGCGGCTTCGCGCCTTGTCGCTTTCGCCTATCGTGCGCGGTGTTGCAGTGCCCGCGCCGATGGTCGGAATCTTTACTTCGACGTCGGTTTTTGCTCGTGCAATTTTCAGGGTTATATTTACGCTTGCCTCGCTACCCGCGGTGACAGCAAGATCAGAAATGACTGCGATTTCGAAACCTCTTGCCTGGGCGGTCAGCTGGTAGCGGCCTGCGGCAACGCCATCAAAGACGAAGCGGCCTTGCATATCGGTGAAGACTGATTTCCTGATTCCCGAAGCCAAGTTCCTGAGCTCTATCTTCACTCCTGGGACAACTGCGCCGGAGGGGTCCGTCAGTGCTCCGGCGATGCGGCTGGTTGCATGGGGGCTGCCGGATGCGCCAATAGAGGATTGGCTCTGCGCCAGCGTCCTCTCGGCAACGCGGGCAGTGCTGGCTCCTGGGCTAAGCATGGCATGGATCGGGATCGTCTGCCAGCATAGGCAGACGGCTGGCAACAACGCCAGCAATAGCTTGCCTTTCATTGAATCTTCTCCTGCTCAGAACGCACAAGACAACAGGACCGAATGAGCAACGGCAATCCCATTCGCAAAGCGCGGCAAGTTGTCAGGCGAGAGGAGATGGAGGACCGCGCTTTTGATGGCTGCGGAGGATGGAGATGCGATACAGCGCCTCAGTCTGCTGGGCGCAGGCTGGATGACGGACAATCTCGGCGTAGAACCGTTCCCCGGCTTCTGGCTTGAACCGCTGCGGATGAACCGCGCAGGTACTTGCCGGGAAGCACGGGCACTTTTCCGAGACGGATGCCAAGCCCGCCCGGTTACTGCCGAGCCGTCCCATCACATGCATCATGCAGTGATGCTTGCCGTTCCTGCGGCAGCATGGGGGAAGCTTTGCGTCGACGTCGGGGCCAAAGATGGGCGCGATCAGCATCCAACTGAAGATCATCGTCAGCGCAAGTGCGATCGTTCGATGCATGGCCAAGCAAACAGTATAGCTTGTGCCCATTTTGCGCTATGTCCAATCCCGGCTTACGAAAGATGCTCTAGAATCGCAACAGGTTCAGCGGTTTTTTCTCCGCTTCCCCATGTATGTCCCGCAGCTTCTACATCCTGGCCGCCGCGCTGGCGCTGTTCGCGCTGATCTCGGGAGGTATGGCGCTGGTGCCTTCGAGCTTTCAGCCGGGGCTGCCGGCCAACGCATCGCTGTGGCGCACCCTGGCCCTGTTTCTGGTGCTTTTCGGCCTGGTTTCGGCGCTTATCGGCGTCATGAGCCACCTCTTTGAGCAGGTGGACCGGCGCAGCGAAGCTGCCCGTCTGGCCGCGCGGCACAAACGCCGGGGCCCCCGCCGATAGGTCTTCGTCGGCGGGGTGGAAATGCCGGGGCCCCCGCCGATAGGTCTTCGTCGGCGGGGTGGAAATGCCGGGGCCCCCGCCGATAGGTCTTCGTCGGCGGGGTGGCAAACACCGGGGCCAAAGGCACTAGAATCAAATTTGGGACTCTTCCCCTGATTGGACTGACCAGACGCCAATGTATGAAGTCACCGTGGAGGCCGGTTTCTCCTCCGGTCACTATCTTCGTCACTACAAAGGCAAGTGCGAAAACCCGCACGGGCACAACTACAAGGTACGCGTGACCCTGGCCGGGCCCGCGCTCGATGAGGCTGGCCTGCTGCTCGACTTCAAGCTGCTCAAGCATGTGCTGCGCCCGGCCATCGAGCGCATTGACCACCAGATGCTCAATGATCTTGAGCCGTTCACGGTGCTCAACCCCTCGGCTGAAAACATAGCCAAATACTTCTACGACCAGACCAACCAGCAGCTCGCTGAAATGACCCAGGGCCGCGTGCGCGTGAAGGACTGCACCATCTGGGAGACGGACACAACCACGGCCACTTACTACGAGTAGCGCCCGCAGCCGCCGCCCGCTTCACGCCGATTTTCGCGCCAGCAGAATCCGCAGCGGCGGAAACGTGCCGGTCCAGTCCAGCGGACACATCTCCACCGCCAGGCCAGCTTTCGCGAACTCCCCTGCATATTCCCGCATGTGTTTGTAGTCGAAGATCACCGCCACGCCGCCCGTCTTCAGTCGTGCCGCTTATGAAACAGCTTCTAAGTAAGATGGAGACTTGTTGAGCAGGGCCTTTGGGACAACCAAAGACCCTGCCAACAGAACAGTAACTGCCGGATGGCCGACGATATGCCCGGAACTCGAAAAGTAGAGATCAATAATGCGCCTCAGTGAGTGCGTTGCCCTGTTATCGACAACGGACAACCAGACGCATTTGTCAGGCTAGCCCGTTCTACGGACAGGTGGACTGGATTTGTAAACACTCGCCGACTTATAGGGACTCTGAGGGGTAGCGCGAGATTGATTCGTCGCCATCTGCCGATCAATTGCGCTACTATCAATGCGTTATCCTCAGTAGAGATGTCACGCTAAGGAGACCCTAGTGGCTTCGACCAAACCTGCGAAGAAAGCGTCGACTAAGAAAGCTGTCGTAGCAAAGAGCGCTGTTCCCACACCAACAGGGGCAGGCCGCAATTACTTCAAGCAGTCTGAGTTTCCACTGGTCAGCCTTCAGCAGGCACAGAAGATTGCTGCTGCCATTGTCGATAATTTTGCGGGTGAAGGTGGATCTCCGCCAGACGTAGCCCTCGCGATTGGTATAAGCCCCACCAGCAGCGCCTGGCCGTCCTTGGCCGGCGCGTCGATCGCCTATGGTTTGACAGCGGGCGGCTGGAAGGCCAACGCCATAACGATCACCGATCTCGGCAAGAAGCTCGTAGCACCCGAGGAAGATGGGGCGGACATAATCGCTCGGCGAGAAGCGATCATGAAGCCACGCCTGATGAAGGAATTCTTCGAGAAATACCGGCGAGCCAAATTCCCGAACGAAATCATCGGCGCTAACGTTCTTAAAGGTCAGGGAATTCCCAGTGACCGCGTCGGAAGCGCTCTACAGATCATCAAGGAAAACGGAAAGTACGCTGGCGTGATCCGCGATACCCCGACAGGTCTCTTCGTCAATCTGGACTCGCCAGGTGTTCCCGCCCCGGCGGCGACGCCGGCCCTGCCGGAAGATGACCAACACGACGAGTTGCCAGTCGGTGCAGGTCAGGCCGCTCCGGCCGCGCTGCCGCCCACTAGACTAGCGCCGCCGTCGGCAGCATTCGATCCTAAGGCCGACCACGTTTTCATTTCCCACGGCAAGCAGCGGGCAATCGTGACGCAAATCAAGGAACTGCTGGAGTTCGGCAAGTTCACCCCCGTGGTTTCGGTCGAGCGCGAGGCGACAGCGATTTCAGTCCCCGAAAAAGTTTTCGAGGATATGCGGTCGTGCGCCGCCGGCATCATCC
Organism: uncultured Occallatibacter sp.; assembly: GCA_964571165.1. Taxonomy (GTDB): domain Bacteria; phylum Acidobacteriota; class Terriglobia; order Terriglobales; family Acidobacteriaceae; genus Telmatobacter. Next base: position 6,305 of record CAZNAW010000029.1, read on the forward strand.
ATGTGGGCGGAGAAGGCAAATATCTCGATCCGGACGGAAACGAGCACACAAAGCTGAATGACAACGTTCTGATAGAGATTGGCGCTGCAATGGCTTTGTACGGCAAGAAGATAATCCTACTGGTCGAAAAAGGCGTGGCATTGCCGTCGAATCTTCAAGGGCTATATCGGTGCGAATTCGAGGGTGACAAACTCGAATACGAATCGACTATGAAGCTATTGAAGACCTTCAGTCAGTTCCGCTAGCCGGGGAACCGGGCGGGAGATCACGATAAAGACGACAACGAACTCGTCACAACGGGAGGAAAGTGCTCTATGGGCAGAACGATCATTCCAAACCTTAGGACTTGGCCGCGCAATCTGAGCACATCCTCGGGCGGCGGACTGTCCACCTCTCAGGGTGGCGGAATGTCCACTTCGCAGTATGGTGGTGCATCAACATCGCAGTACGGCGGAATGTCCACCTCACAGTATGGCGGAATGTCCACGTCGCAATATGGGGGGCTGTCAACATCGCAGTACGGCGGCCTATCAACCTCCCAATACGGGGGCCTCTCGACGTCGCAATATGGCGGCCTATCAACGTCCCAATATGGGGGCTTGTCATCGTCTTCCGGCGGTGGAATGTCCACTTCTTCGTCAAACGTATACAGAAGCAATATTCCCCCATGGCCGGTCTTTTTGAGGGAGCTTGAGCTGAGGGGGTATCATGAACAAGCGCGCTTGGTCCGTCAGCATTTGCCTGAGTTCCTGTGGCCAGAGAATTTCTTCAAGAACCGTTGAACCGAGCCACGGAGACGTGGACCCGGCTAAAACGGGCGTGGCCGTTCTAGCGCTGCGTATCGACCAACACCTAGGAACGCGTTTCTCCGTAGTGATGCCCCTGAATTGATGCCAAATCGCTCACGGACAAATGGGATGCCAGCCACCTGGCCGCATAGTCGCCGATGGTGACTTGTGCCTACCCCGGTTGGGAACTATTCATCACGTATCAGGACGAGCGCCAAATCGCCAACGCGCTCATCGAGAATTGCCAAGACGCGATCCAGGGTTCCCGGTGGATCACCGCCCATTCGGCAGTGACCATCCATTCATCATTTCAGCGGCACTGGAGCGGATGAGCTCTTGAAATCGCAGCAGACTCCGGAGCAGGGCCTTGGTGGATTGGTAACTTCCTCGGCAGAAACTCGATTTCTTAGGCAAGAAGAACCTTACAGGCAAAGCTCCCTGCGGATTAGCTCTTTCAGACGGACCTACTACTCCTAATTCATCTGGCTTGACTTGGATTTAAGGTACTTGTCGAAGGGAATTTCGAAATAGAAAAGCTGGTTGCCGTCGGCGTCGCGCAGTGCGTGAAGATGAAGCTTGGCGCCGCGGAGCGCGTTATCGAGTTGGGAGACGTCGTAAAACAGGAATCCGGCGCGTGTGGTGTGAGGTTCAACCACCAGGGCCTGGTACTCGAAGGTGTCAAAGTCCTGCTCAATCTCTTTGTCGCTGGCCTTGGGCTTGAGCTTGATGGAAGGGATGGGGCCGGGCATCGGGATTTTGGAGCCCTGCCGCTCCTTTTTGGTCATCAGCCGTTCCACGTCCTCGGGTTCGGCAGCCTGAATTCTGTCGCCCCCGGCGGTTTGGAAGAGGATTCGCGCGTCGCGCAGGCTGATGGGCCGTTCGCTGTTGTTGGTCACGATCAGCCGCACGGGCATGATACCGTGGCCGAGATAGTCGACGCGAAAGATGGCTTCCTTCTCGCGCGTGTCATAGGGTTCAGCGGCGATGGCTACCTTTTCGTCTTCGTGCACCTCGACCGCGGCAAAGGAGGTAGCCGGCTGCACGGGAGGCGGTGTGTGATCACTGGCCAGGGCCGGCAGCGCCAGCCAAAGCAAGAACAGCGGAACTGCCCGCGGGGTTCTCATCGTGCTCGACTGTATCATTTGAGGGTTAGACCGGGGGAAGGCAAATTCCGTCACGCATGATACTGTTTTTCTATAATCTGGCGCTGCTGGTGGCTCTGGTGGCTGGAACGCCGTGGTGGCTGTGGCGCATGGCTACGACGCAAAAGTACCGCGAGGGGCTTCTGGAGCGCCTCGGTTGGGTGCGGGCAGGCCGCGGCGGGCTGTTCCAGGGGCAGCGCCCCGGCGGCGCAAAGGACGACCGGCCTCTGATCTGGGTCCACGCCGTCTCCGTGGGCGAGGTGCTCGCCGTGAGCCGGCTGGTCAAGACGCTGGATGCCGCGCTGCCTGAATATTTCATTGCCATCTCCACCACCACCCGCACCGGCCAGGAACTGGCGCGCGAGCGGTTCGGGCGGAGCCGGGTCTTTTATTGCCCGCTGGACCTGCCCTGGGCCGTGCGAGCCTATTTGCATGCCCTCAGGCCCAGGCTGCTCGTTCTGGCCGAGACCGAATTCTGGCCCAACCTGCTCAGTGGCTGCTTCCGCCGCCAAATTCCCGTGGCCGTGGTGAACGCCCGCATCTCCGACCGCTCCTGGCCGCGCTACCGGCGGCTGCGTTGGCTGTGGAAGCCGTTTTTGGGGCGGCTCAGCCGGGTTCTGGCGCAGAGCGAGACCGATGCCGTGCGGCTCAAGGCCATCGGCTGCCGGCCGCAGCGCGTCTCGGTCTCCGGCAATCTGAAATTCGACGTCCGCGCAGCCGAGGAGGCCGACGCCACCCGTCAATTGAAAGCTCTGGCTCCGGATATGCGCCTGATTGTGGCCGGCAGCACGCTGGAAGGCGAAGAGGCGGCTCTGCTGGAAGCCTGGCCGCGCCTGCTCGAGGCCGATCCGCGGCTGGTTCTTGTTCTGGCGCCCCGCCATCCCGAGCGGTTTGGGGCTGTAGCGGCGCTTCTAGCGCGGTCCGGCTTTTCTTGGGTCAAGCGGTCCGATTGGCGGGCAGAGCCGCGTTCGGGGCCAGCCGTCGCGCTCAAGCCGCTGGACTCCGGCGAGATTGTGCTGCTTGACACCATTGGCGAGTTGGCTTCGGTGTATTCCCTTGCATCCGTTGCCTTTGTGGGTGGCAGCCTGATTCCGGCCGGAGGCCACAACCCGCTGGAACCGGCGCAGTTCGGCGTTCCCATCGCGATAGGCCCTCATTACGCCAACTTCCGTTCCATCACTGACGACCTGCGGACGCACGACGCCGTCCGCATCGCCGCCAAACAAGATCTCGCCGTGGCTCTTGTCGGGTTGCTGCGCGATCGCACCGCAGCCCAGGCGATGGGGGCGCGGGCCAAACAGGTTTTCGATCAGCAGGCAGGAGCCACCGTCCGATGTGTGGACGCGCTGCGAGAGCTACTGGGCGAAGAGGGCACACATACATGAGACGCCCGTGGTTAGCTCCGCTCACTCCGCTCTACGCCGCCGGCCTTGCCCTGCGCAACCTGCGCATCAGGAATGGCTGGGAACCCGTTCTGCGGCTGCGCTTACCCGTCGTCAGCGTCGGCAACCTTTCCACCGGAGGCTCGGGCAAGACGCCGCTCACCATTGCTCTGGCCAAAGCGCTCACTCAGCGGCGTCTTCCGGTGGATGTGCTCTCCCGTGGTTATGGACGCCAAGGCCGTCTTCCCGCCCGCGTCAACCCGGACGGAACCGCCGAAGAGTTTGGCGACGAGCCCCTTCTGATTGCACGCGAAGCCGGGGTTCAAGTGTATGTAGCCGCACGGCGCTACCAGGCTGGGCTGATGGCCGAGGCCTCACAGCCTGACTCGGCGAATCGCGCCGTTCACCTTCTCGACGATGGCTTTCAGCATCGCCAGCTCCATCGCGATGTGGACATTCTTCTGCTCGATCGCAACGACTGGCAGGATGGTCTGCTTCCTGCGGGCAACCTGCGCGAACCGCTTCAAGCCGCCCGTCGAGCCGGCGTAATCGCAATTCCAGCCGACGATGCGGAGTTGGAGTCAAAACTGCGCGTCTGGGGATTCGGGGGCCCGGTCTGGCGGTTGCATCGCAAAATGGTTGTTCCTGTCCTCGATGGTCCCGTAGCCGCCTTCTGCGGAATCGCTCGCCCGGCGCAGTTTTTTGCCGGACTCGAAGCAGCCGGTCTGCACATCGGCGCCCGGCTCGCCTTTCCTGACCACCACCGCTATAGTCTCGCTGACCTGGAGCGCCTGGTTACCGCTGCCCGCAAGACCGGAACCACCGCATTCCTCACCACTGAGAAGGACCGGGTCCGGCTGGGCAAGCTTTCCGTCGCACTCCCCGAGTCCCTCCCGCTCAAAACCACAGGCCTGCACATCGAGATTGAGCACCAGGACGAGGCCCTCGATTGGCTGATAAACCGCCTGAAACAGGATTCATAGTGGGAGCCGGTCGCAACCCTCGGATTTGGTAACGCTTCCGCAATTGACCCAGTTACAACAATCCAATACAATTGCGCAATCTGTCGGGAAATCAATCTTATGCTGGGCCGAAATGGGTGCGGGTTCATTCAAGATCGTTCCGCTTCGAAGGAGGATCGATGGAGAATAAGGCGAGAGGCCAAACCAAGTTAGTAATTTACAGGGTGCTGCTTTTTGGCGCCTTGTCACTTATCTCGCCGTTTGCTGCGGCCCAAACGACAACCTCATCCGCTCTCCTGACAGAGAACCCGAAATCGCAATACTACATGGTTAAGCGCGCGCTGCTCGATCTCAGGCAAGGAATGATCGGCACGCATGACTATTATTTGTATACCAATATAGAAACTAACCCGTCCCCGGAGGACCGCGGGACTTATGACTTATTTCTCTGCCAGGAGGTTGGTACGCTTTTGGGAGACAACCCCTGGAAGGCTCCCGACCCTGTGCCCGATCTAGGGCAGTTGGCGCTGCGCGTTATGATCTGGCACCATGACCTGGAGAAGCTTGGGTATCCGGAGGCAGTTTGGCTCCCCACCTTGAATGACTTCGAGAACAGGCAATTTGACCTGATCATGAAGGAGAATGCAAAACAAGAGGCAAGTGCTCCAGACAAGGACAAGGCTGTACCCGACGAGAATGCAAAGTGGGACGCAGAGGAACCGCCGAGCGAAAAGGACTTCGAGGCGACGGCAAAGAAACTTGCCGTACTGCTGAATGATTACAGGCGAAAGACGAATCCGGGCTTGACGCGCATGGTCGTCGAGGGTGGCTGCGGGGCCGGTGAAGTCAGTATCCAGGTCCATGTCGAGCCAAAGGATGGTCGAGTCTTTTTCCAGTCGGCCTTCTTTCACAAGCTATGTGAGGCGCAACACCTGGATCCCAACGACGTCGAGCATTGCGACCGGTGGTATGAGGCAATCGATGGCAAACTCGATTATGTGGCCGGCGATTACTTCTATATCGCGCGATGGCCCGACGGAAAGCTTCGCCAGGGAGAACTAAGTTTTCGGCGGCTTAAGCAGGATCAGTCTGTGGTTTTCACAAAGCCCTGAGGTTCCAAGAATGGACAAGAACACAGGCCTGGATGGGTTCAAGCGGCTCATGAAGGAGTCTCGCACCCTGGCGCTTTGGGCAGGCGGCGGAGCGGCCGTCCCCTTTGCGGCTCAACTTGCGTCTCTTTCCCCGCCGTGGCCTGAGGGGATTGTCGTGATCACCTCGATCGCCGAACTGGTTGCCCTCATCGTCGTTTACCAGTTTATAAAGGCGAACCGCCGGATCATGGTGAATCGTACGATCCTGATTGCTACCTTGGCACTGATCGCGTTTGGCATATCTTATCTCGCCCTGAATGCGGGTTATACATTTCGGGTTCCCACCACGAAAGAGCGATTTGTGAGGGGTTACGTCTGCACGGCTAACGCTGAGTTGGTTTTCAAGGAAAAGTGCCCATCCTTGGACATGGACGACCTTGCTTCGGCTGCGTATGAAGCGGATCGGTTGTGGACCCCAAAATCGATTACCGTCATGCGGGTGAGCCTGGTCAGTCTCTGGTTGATGGTTTTCACCTCTCTTTCGGTGGTGATTGGGAGCTTCGTGGTATATCAGGCCCAACTCGGAGCCGGTGGACCACGCAGGCGGCGGGGGAACTCGCCCAATAAGAAGCGCATTTCTCCGGCTGACCCCGCCCTGTGAGAAAATTGACGCTTGCAAACGCAGTCCAAGTATCGCTTGCTTGTGGTCCGGCTGGGCGCCATGGGCGACATTCTGCACGCATTGCCGGCGGTAACGGCGCTGCGGCAGACCCACCCCGGCTGGGTAATCGACTGGGTGGTGGAACCGCGCTGGCGGGCGCTGCTGGCGGCTGAGGATGGCGCGGGCCGCGGCGCATGGCAGCCGTTGGTGGACCAGCTCCACTTCGCGTCCACCAAGGAGTGGCGAAAAGCGCCGCTGAGCCTGAAAACAATTCGTGAAATCAGGCATTTGCGGAGCGCGCTTCGGGCTGGCGGCTATGATGCGGTGCTCGATTTGCAAGGGGCGCTGCGGTCGGCGGTTGTGGGTTGTCTCGCGGGCTGCCGGCGGCTCATCGGCGAAGACGAGCCACGGGAGCGCGCCGCGCGCTTGCTGTTTACTGAGCGCGTTGAAACCCGCGGCGCGCATGTCATCGAACAGGACGTGGAGCTGGCCTCGGCCGTGGCTGGCGATGAACTCAGTCCCGTCAAGCCCTGGCTGCCCGTGAATCCCTCCGCCGAAGCCTGGGCCGAGGAATTCCTAGCCTCCTCCGCGAACCAACCAGCCGTGCTCATCAACCCCGGAGCCGGTTGGGGTGCCAAGCGCTGGCCGGTGGAGCGGTACGCCACCGTCGCCCAGCAACTCATCGCGCGCGGGCTGCGTGTGCTGGTCAACGCCGGTCCTGCTGAGGAGCCGCTCGCTGAGGCCATCGTCCATGGAACCGGGGGCGCGGCCACTGCGCTCCGTGGCTCGCTCGATCAGTTGGTTGCCCTCACCCGCCGGGTTGCCCTGGCGATTGCCGGCGATACCGGCCCGCTGCACCTTGCCTGCGCCCTTGGCCGGCCGGTGGTGGGCATCTATGGACCCACCGATCCCAGCCGCAACGGCCCCTTTGGGACTAGATTTAAAGTGCTGCGCAGCCCTCTGAGCCGCCGCGACCACACCCGCTACGCGGCGCCGGAGGCTGGTCTGCTGACCATCTTGCCGGAAGACGTGCTGCGCGCCGCCGACGAACTGCTTCATCCAGAGATCGACTTATGATCCAACCGTGCTGGGTGCCCCAGATCTCGATTTTGAAACCTGGGATACCCCGAACCCCAATCGCCCCGGTTCACCAGGAGATGGTTCGTTGACTGATCCAATTCAATCGTCGCAATCTGAGCCCCAACAGGATTGGATCGCCCGCTGGCAGCAGGTCGCGCGCCGCATCCGCGTGCCGCTGGGCTTTCTCACCGCCGCCCTCTATCTATTTGAATTGTGGCGGCGCGCACCCCAGCCTGCCGCCGTGGCGTGGAGCCTTGCGCTGGTGCTGCCCGGCCTCTGGCTGCGCGCCTACGCCGCCGGCTATGTGAAGAAGAACAGCGAACTGACCGTGACCGGCCCCTACGCGCACACCCGCAACCCGCTCTACCTGGGATCGATGCTCATTGCCGCCGGTTTTGCGGTGGCGCTGCTCAGTTGGCTGGTGGCGCTGGTGCTGGCCGCTGGTTTTTTTGCCATTTATGTCCCGGTCATCGCTTCGGAGGAGCGTTTTCTGCGCGCCACATTCCCAGAGTTTGAACAGTATTGCCGCCGGGTACCCCGCCTGATTCCCCGGCTTATCCCGGAACCCAGTCCAAAAGGTGAAAGAGCCAACGGCGCAGCCTTTTCCCTTTCGCTCTATCGCAAGCACCGCGAGTACAATGCTCTTATAGGGGCCGCATTGTTGTACATCAGTCTGCTCTTCTTGCGGCCGGCGCTCGGTGCATTCGTGCACGGGCTGCGGTGAGCGCTTCCTGCGCTAAAATCAGTCAATTAATCAAGGAGCCCTGCCTGACGGTGAAGACGCGCACGCACGCAGCAACAATTCTTTGCGTCCTGTTCCTGGCAGCCATGGCTCATGGCCAGCAGGTGGCCCCGCTGGCGCAGCCGCGCCCGGGCTTCAGCTTTCCGCAAAAACAGACCCTCACGTATTCGGTGGACTGGCGTGTCTTTCCCGCCGGGACGGCCGTTCTGCACTTTGAGGCAGCGGGCGATCGGGAACGGATCACCGCCAACGCTGACACCATCGGCGCCCTCAACCTGGTCTTCCACGTGAGTGACCGCTTCCAGTCCACCTTCGACCGGGAAAAAGGCTGCACCTACGAGTTCGACAAGCAAACCGTCGAAGGTCGCCGCCAGATCAACTCCACGCTCAAGCTGGACTACGCCCAATCCAAATCCATCCTGGACGACAAGAACCTGGTTACCGGGCAGACCAAGCATGTGGAATTGCCAATCCCCGGCTGCCTGACGGACCTGCTGACGGGGATTTTTTATGCCTCGTCGCAGCCCATGGCACTGGGCCAATCCTTCGTGGTTCCGGTCGTGGACGCCCTGCACACCGTGCCGGTGACCATGAAGGTGGAAGGCCGCGAAGAGATCAAGACGCCGCTCGGCGCCTTCAAAACCCTGCGTGTGCAGCCCACCGCCTCTGCCGGCGTGGTCAAAAATCGCGGCAACATCTGGATCTGGTACACCGATGACGAGCGTCACCTCCCGGTGCAGATGCGTGCCCGCCTTTTCTGGGGAACCATCACCTTTCGCCTCACCGGCAACGAGAACAAATAAGCGCGTTCCCTCCGATCGCGTTCCGGGCAGGCTTTGGGAACCTGCTGAATAAGCCGATGCTTCGACAACTCGATGCTCTGAAAGGGCACGGCTTCAGTCGTGCCGTCAATGCGTTGAAATGAGCGCAGGCTTTAGCCCCTGAGGGAGCTTTGCCTGAAGAATGGCAAAAACCACCTTCTTGCCAAAAAGTGCGATCTTGCCTTAAGAAACCTATTCCTGCCTCAAAAATCACCAACTCGCCGAACCTTTGCGACAGATCCTGTTTTGGTTTCATGACCCCATTGGCGCTCGTCCTGTCGAAAAGATAACGAAGTAGTAACTTCCGGGTGGGCGGTTGTCCGACCGGAACTCAGAAACCCGAGAACTTTTCCATCAAAGAAGCATCGATGGATGCGTCCGCGATCTGCAAAAATCGAGAAGATCGGGTTCAAGGATAGTCTGGTCGTTCGTTTCCGGACAGCAAATGCCACCTATGGACAGTGGCGGAGGGCTTACTCCTGCCTAACTTGTTTACTTTCAATGCATGGATTTGGATCGAGAAATGCTGTGAACAGAACAAATGCCCGCTGATTCGGTCGGCGCCCTTCTCTCTATCTCCGCAGAGGTGACGGGATTCTGCTTCGCCGCGACTCCGAACCAGTGAGCATGTGCCTTGTGTCACGGCAGCATATGCTACTCGCCCGCCAAGGTACAAGGGAGGAGAAAGATGATCCGCCTCGTCCAAGACATTCGCTTCGCTTTTCGCAGGTTCCGGCGTGTTCCCGGTCCGTTCCTGGCGGCCATCCTCACGCTGACACTCGGCATCGGCGCTAATACGGCCATCTTCAGCCTCGTGGACGGGATCTCCTTGCGGCCGCTTCCCATCGCCGATCCCTCCCACCTGGTGGGGATAGAAAGCGTGAAGAACCACGCCGCTGCGGATTCCGAAAAAGATGTGACTTCGTCGTATGCGGAGTTCGAGGATGTCCGGGAGGGGGTGCCGGCTTTTGCCGATGTGGCAGCTGTGGACCGCCGGGTCTTGGCGTTGGAGACGGCCGATGGCCTCCAACTGCTTCTGGCCGAGGTCGTCAGCGACAACTACTTCACCTTTATGGGGGTGCAGCCGGAACTGGGGCGTCTGCCGGATGAGAACGAATTGAGCCGCCTCCAGGCGCCGGTCATCGTGCTGAGCCATGGAACGTGGAAGCGCGTGTTCGGCGGGAATCCCGGTGTGATTGGGCAGACGGTCAAGGTCAGGGCAGGCTCGGCGACGGTGCTGGCGGTGATGCCCGCGGGATTTCGCGGAACCGAGCGCATCATCGATCCTCAGGTCTATGTGCCCCGGACGAGTTGGACGATATGTGCCCCGGACGAGCGAAAGACCGAGCGCAAATATCGCGAATTCGAGCTTTATGCGCGGCTGCGGCAAGGCGCGAATCTGGATCAGGCCAGGGCGCAATTGCAGGGCCTTGGCGCGGATTTGCAGGCTAAGTATCCGCAGGCCAATAGCGGTCGCACCTTCACCGCCGGCTGGCAGGCAAAGATGCAAGGCGACGGGATGAAGACGATCAGCATCATGGTGCTGGGCATCGCCGGATGTGTCCTGCTGATTGCGTGCGCCAACGTGGCCAACCTGCTGCTGGCCGTAAACGATTCGCGGCGCAAGGAAATCGCCATGCGGACGGCTCTGGGCGCTTCCCGGCCACAGTTGCTTCGGCAATTGATCACAGAGTATGCGGTACTCGCGGCGCTAGGAGTCGCGGGCGCGCTGGGGCTTGCCAAGTGGGTAATTTCGCTGGTCCCGGCGCTGATGCCCAACATCGGATACCCGCTGGGATTCGACTTCCGCATCGACCATCGCGTGCTGGCATTTGCGGTAGCCGCGGGCGTGGTGTCCGTGCTGGTGTGCGGGCTGATGCCGGCGCTTGCAACAACGCGGACCTCACCGCTGGAGGCGATGCGGGTGCAGGCAGCGCAAGGCGGCAGACTGAAGATGACCACGCGCAAGGTTTTCGTGGTGGCGGAAATCGCTGTCTCGATGGCGCTGCTGATGGCGACGGGGCTGCTGCTCCGGACCTTGATTCACATTGAGACCATGAACATGGGATTCAACAACAGCCAGAATGCAGCTCTCGTCGGAATCCATCTGGACCAGCGGGGTTCGCAGCGACAGGATGAGATTGACGCCTTGGTCGCCCGCATGAGAGCGCTGCCCGGCGCAAAAGAGGCGAGCGTGGCGCGCGTAATTCCCTTCCCGGAAAGCCTGGGCGGTGCTACCAAAATCGTGCTGGCGCCCAGCGAGGTTCCCTCGGATACTGCGGGGATTCCGGTCTGGTTCAACTCGGTGGGTGAGGCCTATTTCCGTGCCATGGGCGTTCCCCTGCTGCGCGGCCGCACCTTCGTAGCACAGGACACGGCGACCAGCCAGCGGGTCGTAATCCTGAATCAGACACTGGCGAAGAAGATGTTCGGCACGGAGGACGTGGTGGGGCGGCACCTGCGCGTGGGGCGTCAGCAAGCAGATGACGTGGAGATTGTGGGCGTGGCCCAGGACGGCAAGTATGCCGACGTAACCGAGGCCCCGCAGCCCTATCTTTTTCTCCCACTTACGCAGGATGGGCAGGAGGAGGTGACCCTGATCGTGACGACGGCCGTCGACCCTGGCAGGTTATTGCCGGCGATGCGGAAGGCATTGCGCGAAGTGGGGCCAAATGTCTTGATCCTGTCCACCCAGACCCTCACCGACCACATGCAGTTTGCCACCTACATGAACCGTATGGAAGCCTGGCTGTCGGCATCGCTGGGCGCTTTGGCGCTGCTGCTGACGGCCGTCGGGCTCTTCGGCGTAACCGCTTACACGGTGTCGCGGCGAACGCATGAGATCGGCATACGCATGGCGCTGGGGGCGTTGCGCGAGACTGTCTTCGCGTCGGTCCTCAAGGATGGCCTGAAGCTGGCACTGGCGGGCATGGTGCTGGGAACAGGACTGGCCTTGCTGTTGGGGCGGGCAATGAGCAGTTTGCTCTACGGTGTCAAACCGCTTGATCCGGTGACCCTGCTGGGGGTGGTCGCCGTGGTTCTTGCGACTTCGGTTGCGGCGCTGCTTGCTCCGGCAAGGCGCGCGCTGCGTGTAGATCCAGTGGAAGCGCTACGCGAAGAATAGAAACATATTGGCAACGCCTTTTGGATAGCAGCGCGTCCTGGTTGTGTCGTCGCCAATCCGTCAGTCACTTTCTAGTCAACCAAGCCCTCGCGGCAAAAATCAGATATATCCGGTGAATTCCGGCTCTTGCCCAATAAATCGAATTCCTGCCCAAAAGATTACGTCTTGCCCAATAAATCCGATTATTTAGGCAAGGCCCCCTGAGGGAATGTTGGCACACCATTAGAACGGAGCCAGGCCCTCCTTTGAAGGCGCCTTGACACTTCTTGCCCCTGCATTCTCCTTCCCCGAGCGCATCTCCGCTTTTGCAGATCATTCCCTTGATCCTGCTACCCTTCAAGTTGGGACTTCATCTCCTGCGGGATGAGGCGCGCCGGTGACCGGTCCGTACCCTCAAACAGACCCCCCCTCCCCCCCCCCGGTAAAGCTGTGAAACTGTGAAGCTGTGAAACGGATGCCGGGCTCCCAGTCCTTCCGAATGCCGTCGGTGTAAACTTTTTCTTCGCGGATAAGCGTTTACTGTCTCAGCGCGAATAGGAAACCCATATCATGCAGATTTTCTGTTTTTCTGTTGCTCTCCTTGCGGCCATTGCGCCCGTAGTCCCCTGTTTTGCCCAAAACGGCCCGGCTCAGAATGTCCCCGCCAAACGCCCCATGACCTTCGAAGACATGATGAAGATGAAGCGCCTGGGCGAAACCGCCGTTTCGCCCGACGGCAAGTGGCTGGCCTACTCTGTTTCAACCGTTGACCTCGACCAGAACACAAAGACAGCGGAGCTTTTCCTCCAACCAATTGCCGGTGGCGATCCCATTCCGCTAGCCGTCAGTAAGCCCGGCGACAGCGGCCCGCAGTTCGCCCCTGACGGCAAGCGCATTCTCCTTCTCAGCAGCCGCGAGGGCGGCCGGCAGGTCTGGCTCGCGGACTTCGACCCGGCCACCGGCGCCACCAGCAATCCCAGGAAGCTGACCGCCATCTCCACCGAGGCCGACAACGCCCAATGGTCCCCCGACGGCCGCTCCGTGGTCTTTACTTCCGCCGTCTATCCTGACTGCCCGGCCATCACGGCAACCGACGCCGCGGGCGACAAGTGCAATTCGGACCGCGATGCGGCTGCGGCGGCCAGCAAGGTGAAAGCGCAGATCTTTACCCACCTGCTCTATCGCCACTGGAACCGCTTCACCGGCGACAAACGTTCGCACATTTTCCTCGTTTCGGTCGAGAGCGGTGGAATACGCGACCTCACGCCCAACGATCCGCATGACATTCCGCCCTTCTCGCTCGAAGGCGGCGGTGGTTTCGCCATTGCGCCGGACTCCAGGGAACTGGCCTTCACTGAAAATCTCGATCCCGAGCCGGCCATCAGCACCAGCGCCAGCATCTTCACCCTCGACCTGACCAACCCGGCCGCCAGGCCGGTGAAGGTTTCCACCTCGAAAGGCGGCAACTTCAACCCCGCCTACTCGCCTGACGGCAAGTATTTAGCCTGGCGCTCCGAAGCCCGCGCAGGCTACGAGGCCGACAAGTTCAGGCTTATGCTCTATGACCGCGCCGCAAAAACGATCAAAGATTTGATGCCCAACTTGGACCGTTGGGTAGACGAGTTTGCGTGGGCGCATGATTCGCGAGCGATCTATTTTGTAAGTGGCAATGAGGGAGAAGCCCCGATTTTTCAGGCAGCGCTAAACGGAAAAGTTGAGAAGATTACTGAACGGGCGGGTGAATACAGCGACCTCCATCCAATCCAGTCCAGCAAGTTAGTTGCCACCAAAGCCTTAGTGCAAGCTCCAGCCGAGGTCTTCTTGGTGGAGTATAGCTTTACCCCAGACAATGGTGAAAAGTTTAACGCACCTGGCGTATCGATCACAGAGAGCGTAACAACGAAAGCAGAAACTTGGATCACTCATATAAACGATGATTTGATTGATAAGCTCGACCTCCCCAAGATGGAATCCTTCTGGTTCACCGCAGCCGACAAGACCAAGCTGCAAGGCTTTCTCATCCGTCCTCCCGCCTTTGACCCGGCCAGGAAGTACCCGGTCAAATTCCTCATCCACGGCGGCCCGCAGGGTGCCTGGGGCGATTCCTGGAGCTATCGCTGGAACCCCGAACTCTTTGCCGCCAACGGCTATGTGGTGGTCATGATCAATTTCCGCGGCTCAACCGGCTATGGGCAGGCCATCGTCGATGGCGTCAACGGCGACTGGGGCGGCAAGCCATTCACTGACCTGATGACCGGCCTCGACTACGCCGAGCAGCACTACCCCTTCATCGACAAGAACCGCGAGTGCGCCCTGGGCGCCAGTTACGGCGGCTTCATGGCCAACTGGGTCCTCGGCCACACCGACCGCTTCAAGTGCATCGTCTCGCACGACGGCATGTTCAATCCCGAATCAGCCTACGGCACAACGGAAGAGATGTGGTTCAACGAGTGGGAGTTCAAAGGCAAGCCCTGGGACTACTACGGCAAGCCCGACTCCGAGAACCCTTACCGCAAGTGGTCGCCCATGATGTCGGCCAAGAACTTCAAAACGCCCACGCTGGTGATTCACGGCCAGCTCGACTACCGCCTCGACGTCTCCGAGGGTTACCAGCTCTTTGACACCTTGCAGCGCCTCAAAGTACCGAGCAAAATGCTCTACTTTCCCGACGAAGGCCACTGGGTCCTAAAGCCGCAGAACTCTCAGCTCTGGTATAAAACGGTGAACGACTGGGTAGACCAGTGGACGAAATAGCAGAGAGTAGGGAACAGGGAACAGAAAGCGACCGTGCGCCGGAAAAGCAAAGATGCCAATTTCCGCACGAACTATACTGATCCCTGTTCCCGCGCATGTATGCCCTTTCAACGCAAATCCGCCAAGCCCCGCCCCTTCCTCGACGCAACCGGCCTCTACGAATACGCCGTCAAGGCCCTCGGCCGCCACATGCGTTCTGAGGCTGAGCTGCGCCGCCTGATGGCGAAGCGCGTAGAACCGGGCGAACGGGGCGAAGCTGCCATGGCGCAGGTCCTCGTGCGCCTGAGGGAGTACGGCTATCTGGACGACGCCGCCTTTGCCGAAACCTACGCCCGGCTGCGCCAGGAAAACGAAAAGCTGGGCCAGCGCCGCGTCCGCCAGGACTTGCAGCAGAAGGGCGTGCATTCCGATCTGATCGCCGAAACCATCGAAGCCCGCTACGGCCAGACCAACGAAGAAGCCCTCGCCCGCGAGCACCTCGAGCGCAAGCGCATCCGCAAGCCGGAGAACCCCAGGGAGACAGCCCGCGTCATGCGCCGTCTGGTCACGGCAGGCTTCTCCACCAGCGTGATCTACAAAATCCTCCGCCAGTGGGACGTGCCGGACGAAGCCCTGGCCGCACTCGACAATCTCGACGAGGACCTGCGCGAGGAATGATCGCTGCGTGTCCCATCCTTGGCACGACTTTATTTTCGCGCCAGGGGTGAAAGCGCGAACCGGCTGCATCCTGACCCCGTCGCCAATTACACTAATTAAGCTATGCAATTCCGCTCTGGGAACGAGATACGAGAAGCATTTCTGCGCTTTTTTGAGTCGAAGGGGCACCGCCGCGTGCACTCTTCCTCACTGGTGCCTGCCAACGACCCCACGCTACTGTTTACCAACGCGGGGATGAACCAGTTCAAGGACCTGTTTCTGGGCGCGGAGCGGCGAGAGTACACGCGCGCCACCACGTCGCAGAAGTGCGTCCGCGCCGGCGGAAAGCACAACGACCTTGAAAACGTTGGCTTTACCCGCCGCCACCATACGTTCTTTGAAATGCTGGGCAACTTCAGCTTCGGCGACTACTTCAAGCGCGAGGCCATCGCCTTTGCCTGGGAGCTGGTTACCAGCCCGGAGTGGCTTGGCATTCCCCAAGATCGCCTCTACGTCACCATCTTTGAGGGCGCCGACGGCGTTCCCCGCGACAGCGAGGCCGAAGGCTATTGGATCGAGGCTGGCGTGCCCAAAGAGCGCGTCCACGAGTACGGCCTCAAAGACAACTTCTGGCAAATGGGCGAAACCGGCCCCTGCGGCCCCTGCTCCGAGATTTTCTACGACATGGGCCTTGAAGCCGCCGAGACCCCAGGCGTCGATAAACCCTTCGGCCAGGACGAAGCCCGCTACGTCGAAATCTGGAACCTGGTCTTCATGCAGTTCGACCGCTCCGCCATCGTCGACGCCGCAGGCAAGACCACCGGCTACAAGCTCAGCCCCCTGCCCAAGCCCTCCATCGACACCGGCATGGGCTTGGAGCGCGTTGCCGCCGTGCTGCAAGGCAAAGTCTCCAACTTTGAAACGGATCTCTTCACGCCGCTGATCGCCCGCGCCGCTGAACTGACCGGCCTTGCCAAATCACGGACGACGGAGAGCGGCCTTGTAACAGGGCACGACTCGAGTCGTGCCGAAAGCGCCGAAAAACAGGAGGGGGCTTTAGCCCCTGAGGCAATGCAGGGATTCATTGCCAACGCCAGCCTGCGCATCATCGCCGACCACGCCCGCGCGGCCACTTTCCTCATCAACGACGGCGTACTGCCCTCGAACGAAGGCCGCGGTTATGTCCTGCGCAAGATTCTGCGCCGCGGCATTCGTCACGGCCGCCTGCTCGGCCAGCAGCAGGCGTTCCTTTACCAGATGGTTTACGCCGTCCGCGATTTGATGCAGGGCGCGTACCCAGAGCTTATCGACTCTGCCGCGCGTGTCGCCAAGGTGGTCCAGGCGGAAGAAAAGCAGTTCGACCGCGTGTTGAGCATAGGAGCCGCCAAGGTAGAAGACGAGATTCGGAACGCAATTGAAGTTCAAGAAAAGAACATCGAGGCTGCTCGGAAGAGCGAGGCCGGGCGAGGGCATCTGGTCGGAGCCGTACTCCCCGGAGCCACGGCTTTTCACCTTTATGAAACCTATGGCCTACCGCTCGATTTCATACAGGATGCCTGCCATGATGCGGGCATAATGCTCGATATTCCCGGCTTTGAAGCCGCCCGTGCCGAAGAGCAGGCCCGCGCCCGCGCCAGTTGGAAAGGCGGCAGCCAGAAGACCGCCAGCCCCGCCTATCGCGAACTGCCCAAGACCGATTTCCTCGGCTACAAGCAACTCACCGCCCAAGGCGCAGAAGTCCTGGCCATCGTGAAAGACAGCGTAGGCGTTCCCGCCGCCGCAGCAGGCGACCAGGTCGAAATCGTCCTCGATCAGACCAGCTTCTACGGCGACTCCGGCGGGCAGACCGGCGATACCGGCTGGTTTACCTCCGCCGACGGCAACACGACCGTCGCTGAAATCACTGGCTGCGTGCTTCCCGTCCAGGGCGTCCGCGCCCACAAAGCGCTGCTCAAGCAGCCTCTGGCCGTCGGCGATCACGTCCGCACCGTGGTGGACGGCGAACGCCGCAACTCCATCCGCCGCAACCACACCGGAACTCACCTGCTCCACGCCGCATTGCGCCAGGTGCTCGGCACGCACGTCAAGCAGGCCGGCTCCTCGGTCGAGCCTACCCGCCTGCGCTTTGACTTCTCCCACTTTGCCCAGGTAGCCGATGAGGAGCTTGAGGAGATCGAGTCCATCGTCAACCGCGAAGTACTGGCCGACGCGCGTGTCGAGACCATCGAGGACGTGCCCATCGACGTGGCCGTGAACGAGTACCACGCCATGGCGCTGTTCGGTGAAAAATACGGCGACAAGGTGCGCGTAGTGAAGTTGTCAGACGGCTTCTCGACCGAGCTTTGCGGCGGCACGCATACCGCGGCTACCGGCGAAATCGGTCTGATCAAGATCGTCAGCGAGGGGTCGGTTTCCTCCGGTGTCCGCCGCCTTGAGGCCATTACCGGCCTGGGCGCGCTCGATGCCTTCCGCCAGGATTTTGCCGTTTCGCAAATCGCGGCGCAACTTGCTCCGCCCCCGGCCGGGGGCAGCCTCCCTGACTCTTTCCGCGCCAAGCTGGCCAGTCAGGAAGACGAACTCAAGCGTCTGCGCCGTGAGTTGGAAGAGGCGCGGATGAAGACGGCGGCGGGTGCGCTGGACGAGGCGCTCAGCCGCGCCGTGGACGTGAAGGGCGTGCGTCTCGTCACCCTGCGAGCCGACTCGCTGGAGCGCGGCCAGTTGCGCACCCTGGTGGACAACCTGAAGCAAAAGCTCGGCGAGGGTGTGGTGGTGCTCGCCTCCGCGCAGGCTGAAGGCAAAGTCGCGCTGATCGCCGGGGTCACGCCGGGGCTGACGAAGCGTATTCAGGCCGGCAAGCTGGTCGGCGCCGTCGCCAAACTGGTTGGCGGTTCCGGCGGCGGCAAGCCCGAAATCGCCGAAGCGGGCGGCAAGGACCAGACGCGGATCGACGCGGCGCTCCAGGCTGCGCCGGGAATTGCTGGGGATCTGCTCGGATAAGCCGGCGATTGAGGCTTGTCGCGTTCCCCCCCAGGGCAATCGCATTTGAACTTTCATGGCAAGCGAACGCCTCATGCTGCCGCAAAGACTCCATCGAAGCGAGCTTCGTAACAGGGCATGACTTCAGTCGTGCCGCAAAACGCTCCCAAAAAGAGGGCGGGCTTTAGCCCCTGCCGCATTTCGAGCCGCCTGTGGTCTCTTTTTCGACCTTCTCCGTGCCTCGTAACCAGAATCCAAACGTAAGCTCTTTCAAATGCGATTGCCTTGGCTTTCCCCCTTTCCGCAAAGAGCGGGAAAAGGATGGACCGCCTGCACTTGTTCTTGTTCAATACAAAGGGCCATCTCCCGTGGGAGATGGCCCTTTGTATTGAACGAATCGAGCTTACCGGACGTGGAAGCTGTAGGCCAAACCGACGGAGATGATTGGATAAGTCTTCAGCGGATTCAGATCATTGTTCCATTTAGCCACCTGCGCCTGAAGGTCGCTTTGGATCTGGATCGCTATGGGATTGGTGGTGCTGGCAATGTTGGTGCACTCTGTCTGCGCCTGGTCATAGCAGGCCCAACCCGTCAGGTTCACGTTCAGCGCAGGCGCTCCGGCCAGGGCCACGCCAAGCTCGAACGGGATCGACCAGTGTCCGCCTTTGCGCGGGATCATATTTCCCCAACCGGTGGTGATGGTGAAGGCAGGCTTTGTGGTGTTCAGGCCCAAAACCGCGTTCCCGTTCACGGGAGTGGCGCCGGTGGAGCTATTGGCATTGGCCGAATAGAACGTCTGGTTGTTCAGCGTAAAGCTGGTTCCGGCGGCCACCGTGCTGGAAGCCGATAGCTGGTTGCCGTTGTAGAACAAAACGCCGGGGCTGATGCGGAATCCAGCACGAAAGGGATAAATATCCAGCGCAGCACCGGCAGAAGCCAGGTTCAGCTTGGCATTGGCCGTAAATCCCTGGGTGGTGAAGTTGGTGGAGTAGTTGAAAAAGCTACCCGTGCCGCGCAGATTGAAGTGTTGGTTGATGTTGGTCGCCAGTTGCAATCCGACTCCCAGCGGAGAGATGCCTGCGCCCAGGGCAACCCGCGAAAACGGCTTGGCTGGAACGGTCGCGTTCTTGATCGGCGAAGCCGTCCCGCCGGTCCCGTCGCCGGGAGCCGGTTCCCCGGCAACCATGCTCAAGGAAGAGTTGGATAGCTGTGCCATCAGCGCACAGGGCGCAGCCAGCAGGGCAAGAGAGAGCAACAGTGAGATTCGCATTACCAAATGGCCTCCAGAGGGTTTGAAGTTGGTCCCGGTCGCTCGATGAATTCCCGCTCAAAGTCGCAGCAATCCGGGCCCAAAACGCGTGCACGGTGCCAACCCCGGCCATGCCGCCATGAGCAGGATGTTCCAGCAAAGTTACCATGGTGCGCACTGGACAGGCGATGAATTTCTGGTGCTTTTCGTTCCATTCGGGGAGTTTCGTACCATGAATGGGAATCTGACCCATCTTGGAACCGGCGAAGGAGATAGGGCCGAAGAGACACACGGCCGGGGCAAAATGCCGTAAGCTGTGCCCATGGTCAAAATGGCCAGTCCGAACGCCGATCACTCCAGGACGGTCAGGCTGCGTCGCCAATTGCTGGATTGGTACGGGCGCCACCGGCGCGACCTGCCCTGGCGGCGCAGCTCCGATCCCTATGCGATTTGGGTTTCTGAGATCATGCTGCAGCAGACGCGGGTAGCAGCGGTCATTGAGCGTTACCAGGCCTTTCTGGCGCGATTTCCAACGCTCGCCTTGCTGGCCCTGGCGCCGGAGGAGGAAGTGCTGGCGCTGTGGAGCGGCCTGGGCTACTATCGCCGTGCCCATATGCTGCACAAGGCCGCGCAGTTTGTGGTCAACCAGCGCCGGGGCAAGATGCCGGTCACCGCCGAAGAACTGCGCAGGTTGCCGGGCATCGGCGTCTATACGGCTGCGGCCATTGCAAGCATCGCTCATGGCGAGGCGGTGCCCGTCGTGGATGGGAACGTCGAGCGTGTGCTGTGCCGGATGCAAGGCTGGGATGCCGGGAGCCGCAGCGGTGGTGCCGCGCTCAAGCGCAAAATCGGGAGTCTGGCCGCTGAGCTTGTTGACCCCGTGCGCCCCGGCGACTTCAACCAGGCTCTTATGGAATTGGGAGCGACGGTCTGCGTGCCACGCAATCCCCAGTGCCTGGTTTGTCCGCTAACCTCCCACTGCGAAACCCGCGGCGAGCACAAGACGCAGCCGCGGCCGCGCATGCTCAGCCGCGAAGTGGCCCACGCGCTCTCGGTCCGCGCCAGCCGCGAAGTGCTGCTGGAGCAGCGGCCTGCCACGCTTACCGTGATGCCCGGCCTGTGGGAGCTGCCCACTTTGCTTGACCCGGCCGTCCCCGATGACGACTTGCGCATGATCGTCCGTCACTCCATCATGCAGGTCAACTATTACGTCCGCATTCGCACCGTCCTTGAGGACGATGTCGAGGCGCTGACCATCCCCGGCGGCGAGCGGCGCTGGATTCCGCTGGGCGAAGCCGCCGGAATGGCGCTCACCGGCCTCACCCGCAAAGTCCTCACCCGCGCCCGCCTGCTCCCCGCCGCTCTGCTTCAGGCCGACGCTCCGCCGGCCGAGTTGAACGTAATCTGAAATCTCATGGCCAGTGCTGTTGAATCGTTGTATCTGATGGGAACCCCGTCTGTTTAAGGTGAATGAATGGACCGCAAACGAATCTTCGCAATCCTGCCCGCTGCCATTCTCCTGGCAGCCGCAGTCCACGCCCAGCAGCCTGCCGCCCTTCCCGCTCCCGAAATCCCCGGCCTGCCCCCGGCTGCCCGCTCTGCCGCCGCTTCTATCGATTCGGAAAAGATTCGTGCCCACGTACGCTTTCTCTCTCTTGATCTTCTCGAAGGCCGCGGTCCCGGCACGCGTGGCGGCGAACTGGCAGCCGAGTATATCGCTACCCAGTTTGCCTTGGCAGGCCTTGAACCGGCAGGCGACAACGGCACCTGGTTCCAGCGCGTGCCGCTGCTGGCCGTTCATACCATCGAGGACAAGACCAGATTCTCTCTTGTGCCCGCAAACGGCCAGCCGGTCGATCTCGCCTATGGGACGGAAATTGTCTCCAAGGATCAGACCGGACAAACGACGGCGGATCTCGACGCGCCCATCGTTTTTGTCGGCTACGGCATCCACGCACCGGAGTACCGTTGGGACGACTACGCTGGCGTTGATCTCAAGGGCAAAATCGCCCTGGTAATCGTCAGTGAGCCGCCCTCCGACGACGAAAGGTTTTTCAAAGGCAAGGCCCTCACCTACTACGGCCGCTGGACCTACAAATACGAAGAAGCCGCGCGGCGCGGCGCTGTAGGTGTGCTGATCATCCACCGCACGGATCTGGCCAGCTACGGCTGGCAGGTGGTGCGCAACTCGCAGGCTATTGAGAAGAGCTACCTCCAGGGCGATCCCGGCGCCACATTGCAGGCGGCTGCCTGGATTCAGCATGACGTAGCCCAGCGGCTGTTTACGCTGGCCGGCCTCGGTAACCTCGACCAGGCCATTGACACAGCCGGCAAACCAGGGGCGTTCCATGCCGTTGAGCTTCCCGTCCGGCTTCGTGCCCACATTGAGAGTCGCGTCCGCCGGTACGTCAGTTCGAACGTGGTAGGCCGCGTGCCCGGAGTGAGCCCTGCCAACCAGGCCGTCCTCTACACGGCTCACTACGACCATCTCGGCATTGATCCCAACGCCAAAGGCGACAACATCTACAACGGCGCCGCTGACAACGGCACCGGCTGCGGCATTCTGCTGGAATTGGCCCGGGCCTTTGCACAGTCGCCGGTGCGCCCGCCCCACGCTGTCTACTTTGCCGCCGTTACTGCCGAGGAACAGGGCCTTTTGGGTTCACAATTTCTTGGGATGCACCCGCCGGTTCCCGCCGGGCAAATTGTGCTGGACTTGAACTACGACATGCTGCTGCCCATCGGCATTCCACGCTCGGTGAGCCTGAGCGGAGCCGAGCGCCTCGACTTCTGGCCCACGGTGCGGACCGTCGCCAAGGCCTTCGATCTGGCTCTACTGCCCGATCCCACCCCCGCTGCGGGCCACTACTACCGCTCGGACCATTTCTCGCTGGCCCGTGTCGGCATTCCCGCCTTCTCAATCAACCAGGGAGAACTCTTTGAGGGGCACACCCCGGAGTGGGGCCGCCGGCAATCCGAAGACTACGTCGCGCACCACTACCATCAGCCTTCTGACGAGTACCGCGCAGACTGGGACTTCCGCGGCAATGCCAAGCTGGCGCGCTTCGGCTTTGTCCTTGGCTGGCTGGCCAGCGCCCAGTCCAATCCCGTCCAGTGGCTCCCCGGCGACGAGTTTGAAGCCGCCCGGAGAGCCAGCCAATCCAGATAGCGTCGATGGATTTCCGATTTCCGGATCAAGCAATTCAGAAGCGTGGCTTTGCTTCGTTCCTCAGGGCATCTTCTCCACCAGGTTCGCGCGATCAAGCACTGCCAGCAGTGCGTAGTAGTTGTCCACGAGAAATCCCTCGTATCCATGGGCGCCGCCCTGCCAGTCTTTCCAGTCCAACGTCAGTCCATTCGCCGCGCGGCCTGAGAATCCCTGCCGCTCAAACGCATCGAGCATGGGCATCAGGATCTTGTCTCCCTGTTGTTTTTCGCCCAATCGGTAGAGAGCGGCGAGGGTGAAATAGGAGTGACAGGCTGTGGCGCCGCCGTTCTCATACACTTCGAAGCCGTCACTGCCATCCTCGCGCGCGGGACCTCCAAAGCGCAGATTCAGGTCTACGTAATCGGCGCGCCGGATGGGCACGAGGTTGCCGGGAAGGCCCAGCGCGAAGTTTCGGTAGCCTACGCTGTCCATCTTGGCCAGAATCCGGTCCATCGCCTGCCGTGCCTGTTCTCCCTCGATCAGTCCATAGCGCACCGCAATGCCGTTCACGAAGGGAAAGTAGTAGTTGTGCAGTTGTCCGTCGCTGCTTCTCCAGCCGGCCAGCACTCCGGCTGACGGATCGAGGAATGCGCCAGCGTACGCGTCATGGATCTCCTGGGCGCGACGGCGATATTTTGCCGCGTCGGCCGTTTCTCCAATGCGATCAGCCAGCGCGGCCATGCTGCGCAGCGCCCTGTAGCCCAGCGCGTTCGAGTAAGCGTCCTGGTGGCCGAAACCAATCGTGTCCCACCAGTTGGCTGGACGCACGGTAATCTTCTCTGTCCACGAGCCTGAATTGCCGCTCGCCGGGTATTCGAGCAGCGGGCTCCCATCCGCATTGGCCGCCGTCATAATCTCGGCCCACTTGCGCAGCCCCGGATAGTTCCGCCGCAGCCAGCCCTCGTCGCCGCTCCCATCGGCATAGTCATAGGCCGCAATCAGCAGCGAGGGATAGGCATCCAGAGTGGCATAGGGATAGGCCGCTTCGCCACCCTCCCCCGGCACATCGAACAGTCGATAGCCTGGCATTCCATAGCCCAGAAAGCCGCCCAGATAGCGGTCCAGCGTTTCACGAACCAGGTCCAGCGCTGTCAGCCCCTTTACCAGCTCCGGCGTTTGGCGCGCCATATCCGCGTAGATGTAAACAGTAAAGGCGCAGGGATCGCTGGCCGCATGGTTGGCCAGAACATGCAGCTCCGCATGCTGTTGGAACACATCCAGGAAATCGCGCCGAAAGCCATCGAATCGAGAATCGCCGGGCTCCATGCCCGGGATGGCCGGAAAGATTGCGGCCGTTTGCAGGGTATATTCGAGCGATTTGTGTTCAGAAGTGGCAGCCGGAAAGGTGACCGTCACAAAGCCGGTGGGCGCTCGCCGGGCGTCGTAGTGCAGCGCCGGGGCGCTGCTTCCCGTGGCATGGATGCGCAGCGACCCCATGCCCGGCAGGTGCAGCACAGCGGGCAGAGCGATATCTCCCGCTGGAGTTACGTGTCCCAGCAGCGTTGCATGCGCCACGTCCGGATTGAATCTCAGTGTAAGATCCATGGCTGCCCCATTGGGCCGGAACCGGCTGCGCATCCGCAGGGTATCGCCGTCGCACCGCATCTCCCAGACCGCGTAATCGGGATCGGAAGAGAGAGCATACCGGACCCAGCCGTCGCGCTCCGTCACCGTGTACGCAACCGGCGAGGCGCCCGGGTCAACAAGCGGACTGGCGCGAAAGCTGCCGTGCTTCAGTGAGTCGACGCTGAGCGCGCTCAGTCCCGGCTGGCGGCTGTCAAAGGCGACCCGTATTGACGATGTCTCCCGTTTGAGCGCGCTATTCCCTGTCTCTGCGGCTGCGAACGCAACCGTGACCATCGCAAACGCCAGCCAGCAGATACAACTTTTCCTCAGGCCCGCGCGCGACACATGAATCCCTCTCATTCCCCAACACGCAATCGTCATGTTCACCGGCTTCCTGTGTGCATTCTAGGCGCACTCAGACGTCAAAGGGACACAGCCCAGCCTCAAAAATAGTCCGCGCAGCTCAGGTAATACCCGCACTGCGTGCAAACCAGTTTGCAATGGTGGCCTGTAAGTCGCTGCCCGCAGTTGGGGCACACCTGGCAGGGATGCTCGATTGGCCGCGCGGCCTCGCCAACGGCCTCACCATGTGAGACATTCGTAGCGAAATCGAGATCGAACGCACTGGGGCGCTGGGGCAACATGCAGCAAAGATTAGCATAGGAGAAAAGGCGTCCTGCGCCGCGGCATCCCCGCAGGTGCCTGATGCATCAACTCCATAGCGGCGCTCGGCTTCCCCTCACGGCGCACCGGGCAGGACAACCGAAATTCAAATCCCCAAAGGAGTGACAATGGCAAGCAAGGCAAGTGCGGTTTGGACAGGTTCACTAACGGCTGGCAAGGGCACCATCTCGACGGCAACAGGCGTGCTCAGCAACGCAAACTACTCCTTCGCCACGCGGTTTGAAGGCGCTCAAAGCGGCACCACCCCCGAGGAACTGATCGCTGCGGCTCACGCCAGTTGCTTCTCCATGGCTCTTGGCGCGCAGTTGGGCGGCGCGGGCCTCACGCCGGAAAAGATTGAAACCCACGCGGCGGTCACGCTGGGCAAGGTGGAGGGCGGCTTTGCCATCACCAAAATTGCGCTCACCACCACGGCCAGCGTTCCCGGAGCTTCAAAGGAAGTCTTTGACAAGGCCGCGGCCGATGCAAAGGCCGGCTGCCCGATCTCCAAGCTGTTCGCCAACAACACTGAAATTCTGCTCGACGCCAAGCTGGTATAAGGCAATGCGCAGGCGCCGTGGCCGGAGCCCAAAGCTCCGGCCTTCCTTGCGCAGTTTCTTCACCGGAAATTTGACACAGGTTCCCGCATTTGCGAGACTCGAAATTGCTGCCTGTTCAGCGGAAATCGCTGAACGTGTGTATTGTGCCGAAGTGGCGGAATTGGCAGACGCGCGTGGTTCAGGTCCACGTACTCGCAAGGGTGTGGGGGTTCGAGTCCCTTCTTCGGCACCAAAAGTCCAGCAAAATATTGATTCAATTGGGCTTGCAAGAGATTGAGAAGGCTTCCTAACAGTCTTCCTATCATTTTGCAAAAAGACAGCCCGAGGTTTCTCCAAAGCCAAGTATTTGGTTTCAGGAGAAGAAACCTTGGCAAACAGTACAGCCCAACTATACAAATACATCAAACTACCCTCCGGGTGGCGCTATTGCAAGGCGGCGTTCTATGCAAACAACCGCATCAAGCCCCATGCTGTCCTGACACCGGACGGGAACAAACCATCAAAGACGGCTACTACTTCATGGTGAGCCCCGATTGGGAACCGCTCTATCCCATGCACAACTACGGCTGTACGCCAGCCGCTGGCCGCTCGGCCAACTGCTTTGCTGCCACCAGTGCCATTTTGGTCTTTCAAGTAGCTGGACGGCCGATACAATGGACTCGGCCGCCCAGGAGTGTTTACCAAAGGAGGCAACAACATACTTGACTCTTCTTGTCTCTATGCCATGATGAGCCAAGTATGTTGTCGCCACAAGTAGTAACTGCCCGATAGACGGTAACTCGCCCGAACCCCCAAAATTTGCTTGGCGGCCGCTCAATTCGCGCGTTGGCGATTCTGCGTGGAGTCGCCGCCTTTCCAGCGACATAGATACTTTTGATACGGGTATGCTCGAGCTGCACTATCAATGGTTGGCGGCGAATTTATTGGAGTAGGGCCTGTTTTCGCTGTAGAGTAATGAACATCCGACAGATGGGCGCACACTCCTTTTCCAGTGTCGGCGATTTCCAGTGGAGACGATTTCGGCGATTCGACTGGTTCGATTTGTCCGATTGGTGCGCATTCTTCGCACGACGCTTGCAGTAACTTCCGGGCCAGCATTCCTTGCGGAAATGCCGCCGGCAAGCACGATTCGCCGCCCAGGAACGGATCGACGATCCGGAACTAAGAAAAACAGGACCGAAATCTACCGGCGGTTAGACCGTCACTTTCTCAAAGAAGGACTTTCGATCCTCCTGAAAGGGCTCCAGCGGTGCGCGTTCGCTCAACCGTGCGCATGCAGGATAGGTAGCCAATCTTTCCTGGATGTTCATTGGAACTGCGCGCCAACCCCGGCGGTTGACTCTGATCGGTGCAGGCAGTGCGACGGCGTGAATTGAAGAAATCTGATGGATTGTTGCAAGAGGGAGTTCATGAAACGTGGTGTAGGCATCTTCGTTTTAATGGCAGCGCTGGTGGCCGGATCTCGATTGGCGGTTACTCCCGCAGCGCCTGCGACGACTGAAAGTTCCAGCAGCACACAGGTCGCACCACCCGAAGCGCGTCAGTTCGGAGCCACAGTCTGTTCTGCATTCGCCGAGCAGCAGATCGACAAGGGAGCGGCTTCGCAGGGAGAACTTGCTGTGCTGGTACGCCAGTTTCTCCGCGGGGCCATGCAACAATCGAAGCCGGTGTCAGGTTTGCTCCCCAAAGACATACGCATTCTTGTCGCTACGGTGCCGGACCCGTTGCACACCCGTCTGAATCTGCAATTCGATCGAACAATCGATGCAATCCAACAGGCAGCTCAGGATCAGGGTTACACGTACGATTCCTCCTGGCTTCCGTGGAAAGCGCAGGCCGCGGAATACTCCGGTCGGAGCGATCAGAATGCGGAGAACGAGGGCACTTCCCAGCGAGAACTGTGTCCTGGCCTGATCCTGTTTCGACAGAGTTTGCATCGACATACGGCTCAGCGCTATGACGACACTTACACCCATGGGCTTTTCGTATTCCTGGTTGGAGAGATGCCCACCACGGGGATCAACCGGGTGCAATGGGACAACACCATGAAATGGATTCAGGAGCACGTGGACAAAAAGGAAGCTGACCGCGCACTGCGCGTTCTGGGGCCTACCTTTTCCGGATCGGTCCCCTCCGTGGTCCGTGCGCTCATCGATCCTGGAGGGCAGGCGAGCGACTTCTCCAGTGTTCTGCTCTATACAGGCACGATTCACGGCTGCTCTTCCTTGCGATGGCTCAAGGATGAGTTGCAAACGTGGGACCGCATCCACGTGGATGTACGCGCCTTCAGCCAAAATGACGCGATCCAGATCGACCGATACTTCCGGTATCTCAGTGACCGGGGGCATTCAGTCTCGGAGGTCGCAATTCTCTCTGAAGACGAAACCGCCTATGGTGGCCTGCCGGATGTGCCGACTTCCGCGATTACCGCGAAGCCTGCCACGGATGAAGCGAACCGTGTTACGGGGTGCGAGCCATCCTATCCACTCGATAAAGCTCCCCTGCATTTGTATTATCCACGGGATATCTCTTCGCTTCGATCGGCTTACCAGGAACAATCCATCTTCGCCTCTCCGACAGCGGACAAATCCAACACGGCTCACGTTGTGCTTCAGCCGCAGACTACGACGTCTACACACCACGATACCGACACGGTCGCGTCATTCAGCGGCCCGAACCTGGCGCTGGCTCAGGAAGCGCAGATGTACGGGATCATCGACACGCTCAAGACGCATGGCATTCGGTTTGTCGTACTGCGCAGCACCAGTTCCCTGGATTACCTTTTTCTTGCGCGCTTCCTTCATCGGGCCTACCCGGATGCGTTCATTGTGACGATGGGCGCGGACCTGCTGTTCGGACGCGAGATAGACTCCACCGAATTCCGCGGCGTCGAGGCTCTGACCACGTTTCCGCTTCTGCCGCGCGGTCAGGATTGGACCAGACACACAAATAATGTGACTCGACACGCTCACCGTGTCTTCGGCAGCGACACGATGGAGGGCACATACCTGGCCACGCGATTCCTGATTACCGACTCGGACTCCAGCAAGCCGCAGAGCTACATTGACCCAATGAAGGCGGACATAGCTGATTACAGGGCGCCCTTCTGGGAACAGAAATCCACCGACGCAGCGGCGCCGTCCACTTGGCTGTCCGTGATTGGACGGGATGGCTATTGGCCGGTTGCGGTGTTGACCGAGCCCTTTTCGAATCTCGCCTCGCCCGATTCGACTGTCTCCGTTGTGACTCTGCCTGGCGGGGCAGATTCCGGCGCTACTCCGAATCCAGCACTCTGGAGGTTCACGCTATCGCCGGCATGGAAGTTCTGTTGCGGGCTTGCGGCGTTAGCGGTCTGCCTTCATTTCTATGCTTGCCTTTTCGGATGGCGGCGCGAAGACCAGAGCATGTTCATTCAGTTTGCGCCACTGGCGACGATGCGACAGCGCGTTCTAATCGGACTGGGATGGGCAACCGTTGGTTCCATCGTGATTCTGATGCTGCGATGCTCAGACCGAATCAGTTCCTTTCTTGAGAAGAGCAACTCCTTATGGATTTCGGTTCTGTCCATCGTGGCGTGGCTGGCATGTTTTGGGATCGTGTTCGATTTTCTTGCGCGATCCTTTGGCGAACCTCGCTCGGCACGCGCCCGTCCGCTGCGAGCATGGATGCGCCTGATTCGCGCCGGCCGGGGCGACGGTGCGTCAGGGTATAAGCGCTGGCTGCGCGCCATTTTCTTTGTCGCCCTTCCATTTGTTCTCCTCGAAGGCGCCTACTGGGTTGGCACCAGAATCTTCGAATACGACCGCCCAAACGGAGTACCAACCGCATATCGCGCCGTTCATCTGACGAACGGCGTTTCACCGATGGTCTCAATACTGCTGTTACTTTGTGGTTTCTATTGGTGGTTCTGGCATACACTTTCAGGGCTGGCGCTGCTTGGCGAAGGCCGCCCGATTCTCCCCCGTGAAAAGAATCTTGCCGCGACCCTGGCCCGCATCAGCAGTGAAATGGCCGGCGACATTGAGTCACGCGCCATGCCGCTTCCAGACATCCGCCGGGGCTGGGTGTATCTTTTTCCTATCGCGATCCTGGCATTCCCTCTCTATGCTCTTTGGCATGAAGGACCGGCCGGGTTCGATCCGATCTTTCATAGTTTCGAGAATCATGCTTTCAACGAGACGCTGCATGCCTTGCTTGCTTTGGCGCTGTACCTGCTGATATTGGAGAGCACGCAGTTGCTGGGCACATGGCTTTCTCTGAAGCGCCTGTTGCTGGCCCTGAACCGCTCACCCTTGCGCCGCACCTTCGCAGCACTGCAGGGGCTCTCCATGAACTCGCTTTGGAGCTTGAGCGGGGCATCTTCACGCGCCCGGTACACCATATTTTCGCACCAGCTGGAATCGCTCATTCACCTTCGAAACGTCCTCCGCTCCTTCGCTTTCCGTGACTATGGAGATGAGCTGATCCGCGCCTCCGTTGAGTCCGCTTGCACATCGGCAAGAAAGTTTGTTGAGAAGCGCAGCAGGGTGGCAGACCTGGCAATGATCAACAACCGGGACGGCCGGCACATGCGTGAGGTGTTCTGCCAATGCACCGAGCACATACTCAATGATCTGATTCTTCCGGAATGGATGAACGAGACACACAGCATGGATCTGATGGAAGAAGGCGAGAAATCAGATTCCAATATTGTGTTGCCTTTGTCTGAAGACGAGCCGACCCGTCTTGCCGAGGAATTTGTATGCCTGATCTATGTGGGGTATTTGCAGAATCTCCTCGCACGCATGCGGACCATGGTGCTTTCAATTGTTGGAGTCCTTGCTGGGTTTGCGTTTTCGCTTGCCTTCTATCCCTTCGTTCCGAGGCCAACGATTGCCATCTGCGTCCTGTTACTTGTGCTGGTCCTGGGATCGGTCGTTGCCCTGGTTTACGCCGGGCTGGAGCGCGACTCGACTCTCAGCCGAATCACCAATACGGAGCCGGGCAAACTCGGCCTGGGCTTCTGGATTCGCTATGGGAGTTTCCTCGGAGTGCCGATTCTTGGACTGCTGGTTGCACAGTTCCCCGCCATCACAGACTTTGTCACCTCGTGGATTGAACCCAGCCTCAATGCGGCGAAATGACAATATACGCAATTCAAGAAGGCCGCAATTTCCTAAGGACGGATCGATAGGCGACGCATTTCGAATTGCAATTGTGGTTACAACGGCGATGAGCAATCGGAGAACAGAGCTTCGAGGAGGCTCTTACCGGGCAAGATAACAACGCACGCGTGCGATTCGGACCGTCTAAGAGCTTGCGGGGACAGCCGGGGCCAGGAGTGCCGCGAAGTAGGGATTCAACATGCGGCCACCGGGGTCCGCGTTCCGCACCGCAGTGGAGAACTGCTGCCAGCGCGCCCCGTAGGCGGCGGTGACCTGCGCCTGCGTCACGAAGGGACTCTGGTTGAGCAAAGGGATCCCGTTCCGCTGAGCTGCGAAATTGTTGAACGCCTGGAGAAAGGCTTGCCAGGCACCAAGGTCGGTGGGCGCGTGAATGGGGTCGATGGAGACGATTTCCTCATCCTGTGTATAGGAGAGCAGCGAGCCCGCATCCTGGCGAATGTGATAAGAGCCTAGCGGCATGTTGCAGCGGAAGCCGGTGCTCTGGAAGTACTGGTCGGCGAAGTCAAGGTAAGCGAGGTACGTAGTCAGCCACTGCGAACGAGGAAACGCCCAGAATGTGAATGCATACTTGGCGTCGTCCGGCGTTGCGTGGTAGTCGATGATCTTGTCCGGAGCCAGAATCGTAATGCCCCCGGTAAGGTGCAGCGCGGAATAGAGCAGCTTTCCAGCGTCGAAGTCTCCTTGCTGAAGAGCATTGCGCAGCGTTGGATCGGTAACGAATCGATCGATCAGCTGGCCCGCATGGGCTTCAGCATAGCTCCAGAGCAGGCGGCGAATGTCCGCCAGCAGCGACGAAAGAACGCCAGGCTCGGCAACACGAAAACGCTGCTGGAAGATCGCCGTTCTGTTCACCGTCCAGCAAATCAGACCTTCCGATGTATCGAGAAGATTGTCGACTTGCGCCTGCGTCAGCTGGTCTGCCGGGAGCGGAAGATAGGTGAAGTGAAGCGCCTCAATCGGTTTTACCTGCAGAGTTACTTCGTAAACAATGCCGCAAAGGCCATAGCTCGACCGCATCACGCGCAACAGGTCGGGGTTATCCGCTTCGGAGGCTTCGGCAAGGTCGCCCGTTGGCGTGACCCACTTCATCTGCGTGACGTAGGAGCTTACCTGTCCAAACTGAATGCCGTCGAGAGCATCTTTGCTGTGGCAACAGGCTGCCGAACCGAGCGTCATGTTTCCGATCTCGATATTGAGCATCATCTGCAGCTTTTGGGCGCGCAGTGCATTTGCCGCGTCGATGATCTGCATGCCGGCCTGGGCCGTAAACGTCAGGTTTGTGGCGTCGATCGCCACCACGCTGGCCATCTTCGTCATGTTGATGATGGTGCCATTCGACGAAGCGCAGGGAGTGAGAGAGTGGTAGTTGCCCATGGCACGAACGGGGCTCGGATAAGTAACGGGGTCGCGCAAAATGGCCTGAATCTCGTCCACTGATTGCGGGTATACGAGTTGCTGTGGACAGGCCGTGATGCTGCCGTCGTAATTCACCACCTGGTTGGCCATATTTAACCTCCTCAAGGCGTCTCTTCCGGAATCTTCATTTAAAATCGCCCCTGCCGCTCGAATCCTATGCGACCACAACCTCGGTCGCGTAGGTCGGGCCTGGCGAACCATTCGGAAGCGAAAGATTGCCGGGCCGATAGGTGCTGTCGTTCTGACAGCGGACGGTGACGCTGTTGGCGAGAGTCGCGTTTTGGGCAATGTCTCTCAATTTCGGAAACAGCCAAAGCGGACTCCAGGACTCATGCTTCGTGTCCAGAGCGTCCTTACTGCTGATGGGGCAGGGGTACGTGGTCAAGACACCCTGGTCAAAAACCAGACCCAGCGCTTGCGCTTTAGACATCATCCAGCTAAACGTGATGTCGGAGAGCGCGGTTCCCGTGCCTGCGTCATCGGCGTATCCGCCGCCAACGTCGCAGTGGACGCCGCAGAAGTAGACCTGCTCCATGACCTGTCCTGGAGCGGGCGCCGAGGTCCAAAGCGTCGCGGGAAACTCCTGGCGGCGTTCGTCGATGGCCACTGCGTGATAGGCATTCAAAATCAGCGGTGTCAGGTTTGTGTCGAGAAATCCGTAGAGCAGCGGACTGACCCCGCCAAATATGGCCGGAATTCCGAGTGACCCAACCGTGTCCCACACTCCCACCATGGTCATTGTTGCCGGAACCAGACCGTAGGCGCCAAGTGTGGCCAGTATCGCGGTCCTCTGGTCCTTGTTGCGATACGCCTGGAACGCCGTGTCAACGAGATTTGTGTCTGGATTCTCGGTCGGAAGGCCACAAGCGGCAATCATTCCCGCCAGGCTGCGGGCCGTGTACGCGCCGCGGCTGAAGCCGAAGATGAAGACTTCGTCTCCAGTCTCGTAAACGCTCGAAATCGTCGAATATCCGTCCTTGATCTTCTGGAAGAGTCCCGTTCCGAACGCCCCGCCAAGCAGTTTCTGAATCGGCGTCCCGTCGGCGCCGACGCCGTCGTCGTAGAACGAGTATTGTTCGCCGGGGATCGAAACAATCGCTTTTGACAGTCTGTAAACGTTGGTATCGTTCGTGACGGTGTCCCACGTGCCGTCCGCGCAAAATGCAATTCTTCTGCCCATAAGTTTCGCCCTCTCTTTCAATGCACTGCATCCCTGAAGGGATGGGTAGGAATTACCGAATCAACAAAACTAACTGAGTCACGTAGAGAACTGAGGGCCGTGGCCGTGGGTTCGCATTCCAGAGAGCGGTTGCCCTCCCGCACTATTGGTTCGCGAAGGAATCATCGGACTCGGCTCCGGGACGCGGCTTCCATGCCAAGCTGTAGTATTGGCCTCGATCCCGTGCCCACGGATCGAATGCGTTGATCACCGGCTCCAGCTCGCTGGCCAATTCCGGAATGTTTCTGAGCAGAATCCGCTTCAGCGGAGATACCGGCTGCACATGCCCGTTTGGAGCCCCCTTCTCCATCACCACCGGACCGGGGCCGTTATGGTTTACCCAGTTGATGCCAAGCGTGGTGTAGAACTCGGGACGGAAACAGGAAGTGAAAAAGCGATCGCTGAACAGGCGCCGCGAAGCATTCAGAATGAAAACCACAAACTGAGTCTCTGAAATGGCAAACCCGTGCGGGCGCCGGTACTCTGCCAGGTATCCCACCGCCGTATCCACGTCTTCGATGTTGTCGATGAGAGTCCCGTCGGGATGACCCAGGCAATCGTTGATTGGCGATCCATCCTCATTCACCTGCGCATCGGTAATGACCTTCGAGGCATCGCAGACGTGTTGCCCATAAAGCTCTCGCAAAGTCCGTACGGCTTCCTGCTCCTCAAGCTGCGCGGGTGAGCCGGGCGTAGCTCCCGGATCCATGAAATCGTCGAAGCTTGTCATCTGGCGCAGCCCGTATTGCCGTCTGAACTCATTGAAGCGCGGAACTCCATGTTCGCGGTCGCGAATAATATCGAGTGCCACCACATCAATCTGCTGCGTCGGGGAGTCCAGTCGGCTCAGCTTCAGGTTCTGGAGAAACATTGGGGAGTTGTGCAGCGTAAGCAATCCCAGCCTCTGGCGCCCCAGCGTCAGTCCCCAGTTTCCGATCCCCATTGTCTGCATGAAAGGAGTTGCTTTGCCCTGAAACGTCTCGACCACGGGAATGCGTTTGACGATCTTGTTCGGGTCGGCCTTCAAATCGCGATACTCGAGCAGGTCGGGCACGAGGGGATGCAAGCGGTATACCGAGACGAATTCTTCAGGAAAATTGAACGGCGAGCCGAAGTGATTCACGCCTCCATTGGTGTATTTCGGATTCGTGATGTCGTATCCGGGGACCTTGCTGCCGAGGCCGAAGATACCTGGCCCCGATGCAAATACCGAATACCACGTTGTGGTTTTTGCAACGTCTTTGGATCTGCCAAAATTGCGAACCACGATATCGCTCAAGGCCTTCGAGAGCAAACCGCCGTTCTCGCCCAGGAGTCCGTTCCAGTTGCCATTCATTCCCAGGTACAGCGGCTCGTTATACAAGAGTTGCGGCGTCCATTCCGTCGTGTGTATCTTGGCGATCTCCGCGGCCACCACCAAACGGGCAATCTCAAAAAGCTCATCAGGAGTTACGTCCTTATAACGAATGACCTTCTTTGGATGGGCCGGATCGCGTAATCCGCAATCCGCGTTGGGGGTCTGCGCCGCGACCCGGCGGAACTCGGCAACAAAGGAATTGTGCTCGCGAGCGAAAAGGTTGTGCAGAAAACTCAGTCCAACCGTCCAGTTGTCTGGAAAGCCTGCCGCTTCCTGGCCGGTCCATTCGGGGTTGATAGGATCGTTCGGACCGAAGACCGGCAGGTATCCTGGAACCTGCTCACCGGCGACGGGGACCAGGAGTAGCTTCGCCATATCTGCCGGATCGCGCTTCACGCGCTGGCGTGAGGTGTCATCGAAACCATAAAGCTGTGAGGCATCCCACCATGCTGTGTTGGTGTTGGCCATGGTCTTGGGTGCCCGCGCAAGATAGGTATGCCCGCCCGATTCAAAGGTGCCGGGAGGTGTATCCTGCGCAACATAACTCTTGTCCATCCGATCGTCGGGGCGGCAGCCAAGCTTTGCAATGTCTTCGGGCGTGAGCGGCACCTCGACATTGTTTACCAGCTTGGTCGCGCACCCAACCTTCATATACTCGGGTGCGTTGTGTCCTTCGTCGAGATGCGAGAACCAGTCGTGTGTCATGAACTGGATCCAATAGGCCGCCAGCACATTGAAGAAGGGCGCCTTCTGGTAATCGCAGTTCGCATCCTTCGAATCGTTGGGAAGGCCGTACCCAGCCTGGCATTTGTCCGGACTCGATTGGATTCGAGTTAACAAACGGCGGCTGATGACCTGGGGATCGGGCTCCAACAGCGAAAGACGATTTCCGTGGCGATTTCGAGTGAGCTGGTCGAGGCCCAGATCGGGAAATGCCGTCTCGAACTCCACGTTCCGCGCAAATAACATGCCCGATGAACCCATGGCTGGATTCAGAATGTCATTGCATGTTCCCGTGACCGTGCGCCAACGGATCAGGTCGCCCTTGCAAACCTGATCTCCATCGCCACCGACCGCGTTGTAATTCGGGTTGCTGGGCTGAAGCCTCATCTCCGGCCAGACCTTGATTGAGGGTCCGCCCACGCCGTTGTGGCCCTGAACGTACTCAGAGAAAGTGCCTGTGTTATCGAAGAGATTGAATTTGATCAACTCGATTCTCTGCAGTTCCAGATCTTCCAGAGCTCCAGCAACACCGCGTTGGGCGGGCAGCTTCTTTGAGATGAAGCCCGTGGGCAAGGAGCTCATGTCCCCGGTGCCCCAATAATTGCCCCAATCGACCCAAGGCGTTCCGCGGAACTGAAGCGCCTGCGCGCCGCCCTGGCACAGCGCGGTAGCTTCAGAAACTTTGCCTTGAAAACGGAGCCCGCGCGTATCCGGGATCTTGAGGGCAACGAGTTGGTCGGCTACCATCTGGCCGCAGGCCAGCAGGGCCTTTGTCTCTTCCAGCTTCGCCGAGGCCCCATCGGAAGGGCTCTGGCCTGATATGGGATCGGTTTGTGCATTGAGCAAACTCGCCGCGACCAACATGAAGAACGTAAACCAGCTAGGCTTCATAACTCCTCCCATTGTTCCCAGAGCCAGTCTCAGGCACAATAACTTCCGAAGAAGACGGCGCATGGTAAAAACGAAATCGTTTTCATCAGATAATATCGAGGCATTGCGCAGCTTTAGCAGAGCTTTCCTGCCGCGCCACAACCCCAGGAAGTATTGCGCAAAAGAAGATAAGTATATCCAGCCGCATCGCTATTGGACGGATCCCAAAAGAAGCCAAATCCATTCAAATGATTGATTGCCTGGCCGATGACAACTGGAAGGTCGTCAAGCGCATGAAAACGGGGGAAGTGAACGGTCAGGTTCCTGCGATTCTGATGCTAACGAATTACCCGAACCCAACAACAAATGTCAAGCGCTATTTTCCGTGCCAGCCTAAAGGGTGAGGAGATCCCCGGCTCTGCCGGGGAGGCAGTAGCAGTTTGACATTTCCGGGAGTCCATCCAAGAAACTCCAGACGTGAGCCGACCAAAGCACACGTCAAGGAGAATCTGGATGGACCAATTGGAGAGTCTAAGTCACTCTGTATGGGAGTGCAAATACCACGTAGCCTTCATTCCCAAATGACGCCGCCGAGTGCTTTATGAAGGGCTGCGGCAGCATTTGGGAGAGGTGTTCCGCTGTCTGGCCGAGTGGAAAGAGAGCCGGGTCCTGGAAGGTCACCTGATGCCGGACCACGTGCACATGCTGGTTTCCATTCCGCCCAAGTATGCGGTGTCGGAAGTGGTGGGATACATCAAGGGCAAGAGTGCGATCCACTTGGCACGGACCTACGGCGAACACAAGCAGAATTATGCTGGACAGCATTTCTGGGCGCGAGGCTATTTTGTGTCGACCGTGGGACGTGACGAAACGGCGATTCGGGAGTACATCCGGAATCAAGAAGTTGAGGATAAGCGCCTGGACTAACTGCGGATGAGGAAATATCCGCCGTAAGGCGGCCCCAATAACGTCGGGGCCGCGTTAGCGACCCCGCTCAAGCCGCTTTGAGCGGCTCACAACGTAAAGCCCCCGGCTCTGCCAGGGGATATTTACTGGCAGAGAATGCTCCAAACACCAAGGTGCCGACTCTGATGGCCGCCTCGTTGCAGCGCAGTTTAGCTAAGTATATTTATGCCGGTACTCCGGGTGCGGGTGCCCAAGTCTTGATTTCGGGATCTGGGAAAGCAGGAACCCTGGTCAACCAACCACCATCCCCACCGCCTCACCCGCACTCCCAGCCACACGCAGCAGCGCCCGGTTCTTGGCCTTCAAGAAACCGGCCGCGACTGCCGTATCGAGAAATTTGAGCAACCCGTCC
This sequence comes from uncultured Occallatibacter sp., assembly GCA_964571165.1. Lineage (GTDB taxonomy): Bacteria > Acidobacteriota > Terriglobia > Terriglobales > Acidobacteriaceae > Telmatobacter. Next base: position 43,757 of record CAZNAW010000029.1, read on the forward strand.
CAGTACCCAAGCGTATTGATCAGGATGCAGGGCTTGGCGTGCAGGCGCAGCTGCGCCCAGGTCACCGCCTCCAGCACTTCCTCCAACGTGCCATAGCCGCCCGGCAGCACCAGAAACGCATCGGACAGCTCCACCATGCGCGCCTTGCGCTCGTGCATGGTCGGAACCAGTTCGAGCGAACTGAGCCCGTTGTGCGCAATTTCCTTTCCCGCCAGCACCGTGGGCAGCACGCCGACTACCTTCGCCCCGCCCTTGAGCGCCGCATCGGCCACCGCGCCCATCAGTCCCACGCTGGCCCCGCCATACACTAGCCCCAACCCGGCAGCGGCAATCGCCTTGCCCAGCGCCACGGCCTCAGCAAGAAAGGCAGGATCGTTCCCGTTTGCCGATCCGCAATAAACGGCTACGCGGCGCTGCGATTGATTGGAAGATGTCATTGTGTCTTCAGCATAGCGCGCTGTCCAAGAAGCCCGCCCCCCAGGACCGTTACACTAGACACAGGACCCTTCCCACCTGGACTTGCCCCGTGCAGCCGCTCGTCGACAACCTGAACCCTGAACAGCGCGCCGCAGTCGAGGCCACCGAAGGCCCCCTGCTCATCCTTGCCGGTGCCGGCTCCGGCAAAACGCGCGTGATTACCAGCCGCATCGCCTGGCTGATTCGCGAAAAAGGCATTGCCCCCGACTCCATTCTCGCCGTCACCTTCACCAACAAGGCCGCCAGCGAGATGGCCGAGCGCGTGGACCGCCTGCTGGACCACTCCACCCTGGCCAAGCCGCTCATCTGCACTTTCCACTCGCTCTGTGTCCGCATGCTGAGGCGCGACATCGAGGCCCTGAAGGTTGCCGGCGAAGGCCTCACCCGCTCCTTCGCCATCTATGACGAGAACGACCAGCAGGCCATCGTCAAGCAGGTCATGCGACGGATGGGCCTGGACACCAAGCAACTGACACCGCGAACCGTACTGGGCCGCATCTCCTGGGCCAAGAACCACATGGTCGATCCGCAGGAGTATTACCTCGCGTCAAAAGATCCCAACAGCGAGCGCATCGCCCATATCTACCAGAGCTACCGCGCCGAGCTGCGCAAGAATAACGCCCTCGATTTCGACGATCTGCTGCTGGAAGCTCTACGCCTGCTCAAGGTCTCGAGCGAAGTCCGCGAGCGCTACCAGCGCCGCTACCGCTATCTGCTCGTGGACGAGTACCAGGACACCAACCGCCCCCAGTACGAGCTGATGAAGCTGCTGGCCGGCGAAGCCAAGAACGTCTGCGCGGTCGGCGACGAGGACCAAAGCATCTACTCGTGGCGCGGCGCAGACATCCGCAACATTCTCGAGTTCGAAAAGGATTTCCCCAACGCCCGCATCGTGCGGCTGGAGCAGAACTACCGCTCCACGCAGATCATCCTTGAGGCCGCCGGAGCCGTTGTGGCCAACAACCTGCAACGCAAGGGCAAGAAACTCTGGACCGACCGCCAGGGCGGCTCCCTTGTCGGCTATTACGAAGCCCCCGACGGCGAAAACGAAGCCCTCTTTATCGCCGACCGTATCCAGACCTTCCTCCGCCAGGCAAACTCGCCGGAAAGTGAAAACCCGGGAGGGGATCACTGCGCCGTACTCTACCGCACCAACTCCCAGTCCCGCCTGGTTGAGGAAGCCCTTCGCCGCTACAACATCCGTTACACCATGGTCGGCGGCTTCAGTTTCTACGAGCGCGCTGAGATCAAGGATTTGCTCAGCTACCTGCGCCTGGTCCGCAACCCCCACGACTCCATGGCCCTGCAGCGGGTGATCAACACCCCGGTCCGCGGCATCGGCAAAACCACCCTCGAAACCATCGAGCGCCTGGCTCTTGAAACCGGCAAGTCCACCTGGGACGCGCTCAACGACGTCCTTGCCAACCGCCTTGTTGCCAACCGCGCCCTCATGGCTCTGGAATCTTTTCGCCAGATCATTCTCGACGCCCAGGCCATGATGGACCCCGACTTCGCCGGCAAGCTCTCAGCCGACGTGGCCGCCAGCGCAGAACCCGGCGACGCCGACACCGACTTCGAGTTCGGCTCCTCCACGGCCGATTCCGCCAGCGCCGAATCCGCCACGAGCTTCAACTTCGGCAGTGAAGACCAGCTCCCGCTCCTCGACGCCGCCAGCTTTTCTCCTTTTGCCGCCGAGCCCAAGCGTCCTTTCCTCACCATGCCCAAGACAGCGCCAAGCTCTAAAGCTCCAGCAAAACCAGAAGAAGAGCCGGAAGAAAAGCCCGCGTTCCGAGCTCCCGGAGACGCGGGCACCCTCCCTGAGCTGATCCGCTTTCTCATTGATCGTACTGGCTATATCAAAGCTCTGGAGACCGAGGGCTCTCCTGAAGCCTTCAGCCGCATTGAAAACCTCAAGGAGCTGGCCAACGCCGCCCACGATGCCGAAGCGCGCGGCGAGACCCTGGCCGAATTCCTCGACAACGCCGCACTGGCTTCCGACACCGACCAGTTCGACCCTGAAGCCCGCGTTACCCTCATGACCCTCCACGCCGCCAAGGGGCTCGAATTCCCCCTAGTCTTTCTCGCCGGTCTTGAGGAGGGGCTGTTTCCCCACTCCCGCACCCTCAACAATCCCGACGAGCTCGAAGAAGAGCGCCGCCTGTGCTATGTCGGCATGACTCGCGCCATGAACACGCTCATCCTTACCCGCGCCAACTACCGCCGGCGCTACGGCAACGACGCCCCTGAGATGAGCGTCCCTTCCCGTTTCCTTGAAGAAGTCCCCAACGAGTTAGTTGAAAACCTCGGCGGCCGCAGTCCCGCGTGGTCCACTCCCGGCTATCCCAACACCTATCGCCGCAGGCCGAGCCAATCCAGCGACTTTGCCGACCGGCATTACAACTATGAAGATGAGAATCAGGAAGTCCAGCGCCCCGCCGCTGGAAGGAGTGTGAAAGTGAAAACTCCGGCGGAAAGTCAGCCAGATTCGATCGATAACATCGCCCGCTTCTTCGGCGGCAAACCCGGAGCCGTCAAGCCCGGCTCTCTGGCCCGTCCATCCATGGGCATCCCCGAACCCACCGGCGCTTCCCACCTGAAGAAAGGCCAGCGCGTCCGCCACAGCAAATACGGTGAAGGCACCATCCTCATGCGCGAGGGCGACGGCGATGACGCCAAGCTAACTGTCCTCTTCAATCAGCACGGCATGAAGAAACTGATGGAAAAGTTCGCCAATTTGCAAAGGATTTAGGCCCTGGAGCACGGGTCTTGAATTGACGTCCGCATTGGCTGCCGACCGCAGTTGAAGTGATTCCTTGACAGAGGGAAGCCCCGCTATCGATTCCCGTTCTATCCCCACCGGTCCTGGGTTTGCCCGTCACCGGGGCGAATTGGTGCGAGAAGACGTATTGATTTCTCACCCTGTTCACCGTGGCCCATATCCAAGGTCAACAATGCCCATGACCGCGCGGTGAAAGACAGCGGGATTGCTCCCTTGCGGCCCTATGACCTTCGCCACACATGGGCAACCCGCAATGAGGGTGCAATAGGGGGCAAAGTGTAAAGGGTCCCCACAAAAGTCCCCACCGCGGCAGGTTGGGCTTTGAATGAGTTTGCTTGTAAGTTGTTGAAAGAATTGGAGGCGCGGGCCGGGATCGAACCGGCGCATAAAGGTTTTGCAGACCTCTC
>CAZNAW010000030.1:0-46388 GCA_964571165.1 uncultured Occallatibacter sp.
GCCGGACAGATGATGACTCCTGACAGGGAATCCTGTTGCGGAGTCATGTCCCGGCGACATCCCTGATCAGAAAAATTTAGGAGTTTGCGTCCATGATGAACACTTGGGCTCTGCCTTCGCCTATTCAGACGAGGGGTCAATCGATCTGTTCTCGATTCCGGATCACCGGTCTTCTGGCATGTTGTTCATGTGCGAGGCTTCCCCGCGTGCGCGCTCCCCATAGTCAAACCGTGAAAATTCAATCGGGCTCATCAGGTGAGGCTCTCTTATGACACGGACCATTTTGTACAACCTCATTCAACTCCTATTCGTGATCGGCTTCGGCCCTTTGTACGCTGGTGTGCTCAGCCGGTTCAAAGAGAATGTCCAGAGCAAACGCGGACCAAGCATCTTTCAACCATACCGGGATCTCTGGAAGCTCTTCCACAAAGACGAGGTCGTCTCTTCGGAGACTACCTGGATTTTTCGCTTCACTCCCTACTTGGTGTTTATCATCCCCTTGTTCGTTGCGAGCCTGATTCCGGTACTGACCGATTACCCGCTGGCATTTGCTTTCATGGGGGACATGCTCGCCGGAGGTTTCTTCCTCGCGCTCGCCGGGTTCTTCGCCGCGCTCGCGGCAGTCGATACAGGCAACCCGTATGGGCCGATGGGCGCAAGCCGGACGCGCATGGTCGGATTCCTGGCGGAGCCGGTGTTTATGATCGTGTTCTTCACGGTATCGTTTGTGGCGCAATCTACCATACCGTACATCGTTCAGAAAAGATGGGTCGCCAGCCCCGCCGCCTTTTTCTCTCCGGCGCATATCCTGCTGCTGATTGCGTTCTTCATGCTGATTCTGGCAGAGGGAGGAAAGATCCCCGTAGATAATCCAACGGGGCATTTCGAATTGGCGATGATCGATGAATCCAAAGGGTTGGAATACTCCGGTCGTGGAGCGGCCCTGATGAAGTGGGGCGGGCAAATGAAGTTCCTGGTGCTCACCTGCATCTTTCTGAATGTATTGCTTGCACCCTGGGGCCTGGCCGATGACCTGCAACCTGGGCACGTTTTGCTCGCAATCCCGTTGATTCTTTTCAAAATACTTCTCTTCACCGTAATCCTGGTCATCATCGAGTCTTCATTGGCCAAATTGCGCCTCTTCCGCATCAGTGAGTTTCTCGGAGCCGCGTTCATCATTTCCGTCGCGGCAATGATTGCCAGCATTTTTTCAACTTCGGCTGTCTAGAAAGGGGGGTAGCAGTGGCCGGCTCTCAGACACAGCTGATCGAGGGTCTCAACGCCTTAACCGCGGGGCTGATTCTGCTTACCGCATTTGGGATGGTGGCGACTCGTCAGGTGCAGGGCGTGTTGCGGTTCTTTGTCGTGCAGTCTGCTTTCTTGGCTGCGTCCGCATTCCTGATTGGGTTCAACCGCGGTTCGATTCATCTCTTGGTTCTCGGCGTTGTCACGATCGCCGCAAAGGTCATTGCCATCCCTTGGGTTCTCAAGCGCACTCTTCCAGGCGACGTCTACGAGCGCCGGGAGATCAACCAGGCCATCAACATTCCCTCGTCTCTATTGCTCGCGCTGATGCTGGCCATCGCAGCGGAGTTCCTGGTCAGCCCTCTGCTCGCGACCACGCCTGACCCTGTAATCCATGCGAATTTACCAATCGGGCTGGCCGGGATCCTTATCGGCGCGTATTCCCTGATTGCTCGCCGAGAGGCCCTCCCCCAATTAGTCGGAATCCTTGCCATGGAAAACGGCGCCTTTTTTGCCGGCATCGCAATCGCTCCCGATCTGCCTTTGATTGCTGAGTTGGTCATTGCCATCGATGTGATTCTGATCGCTGTCGTCATTGGCGTACTCACGCGGAACATCACTCAAACGATGGGAACGACCGAAGCGGCATCCATGAGCGAATTGAGAGAGGAGCATCAGCCATGGCGCTGACCGTTGCGGTCTCGCTTCCACTCCTTGCTGCATTGCTCTGCTGGGTAAAGCCTCTGCGATCCATTGCCTGGGGCATAACCGTATTTTGCCTGTCGATCAGCTTCGCCACGTCGGTCATGACGGCAGGGCAGGTTCTTCGAGATGGACGCGCCGTTGCAATTCCGAACTGGATTGAGGCGGACGGATTGAGCGCGTTGGTGATCCTGCTGGTCAGCTTCGTATGTACCTTGGCGGCAGTGTACGCCCGCGGCTATATGCGTCATAGTGGCCAGGGACAAGAGCGGTTGTGGTGGTTCTATTGCAATTACAATCTCTTTGTCTTTGCTCTGATCGTTGTTCCCGCGTTCTCTAGTCCTAATATGGTTTGGGTTGGAGTGGAACTGATCACTCTTTTCGCCATCCTGCTGGTGGCTTACGAGAGCAATGCTGGAGCACTGGAAGCTGCCTGGAAATATGCGATTCTGACACTTATGGGAGCGCCGATCTCTCTGCTTGGATTCCTGGTACTGTACTGGGCGTATCGAAGCAGCGGTGGCGGGACAGCAGAAACTTGGGCTGCTCTAAGCGCGATGTCGTCGACCATGCCGCCCAATCTACTGAAGTTCTCTTTCCTGCTGGTGTTTGTAGGATTCGGTGCAAAAGTCGGCCTTGCACCCATGCATACCTGGCTGCCGGATGCTCACAGCCAAGCGCCCACGCCAATATGCGCTGTGTTATCGGGTATCAAAACCACCGTACCGCTTTACGCGATTCTGCGGCTTCTGGCCATCGTCTTGGCATCCCCGGAAGCGCGAATTGGGAATTGGATGGTGGTGATTGGCCTCTTCTCTGTCGGAATCGCCGCATTCCTGCTGCTGCAGGTCCGAGACTACAAGCGGATGTTCGCCTATTCTACGGTGGAACATATGGGCATCATCCTGGTCGCGGCAGGCTTTGCAACACACGAAGCGGCTTATGGGGCCGTTGCCCAGATGCTCAATCATTCCATCACCAAGTCTCTTTGCTTCTACACGGCAGGATTGGTGTTACTGACTCTCGGAACCCGTCAGATCAGCGAGGTGCGTGGGCTCTTCCGAACTTCCCCATTCGTGGGCGGAGCGCTGCTGCTGTGCTCGCTGGCTATAGCCGGCGCTCCTCCGTTCCCGATATTCCTGAGCGAATTCTCGATTCTCTCCGCGGGTCTCCGTTCGGGCCACAATGTTGCCGTCGCGATTCTCGCAACTCTTATCGTCGTCGCATTTGTAGCGATTATGCGACAGGTGAACGGCATGTTGTTTGGCAAGCCCGAGTCAACTGCGCCGGTCGAGAGGGTGCCGCTAAGCTGTCGCACTGCTGTTCTGCTGGCCGCGATACCGGTCGTTGTCCTGGGCGTCTACATTCCCGGCCCGGTGCATTCCCTTTTGGAGCTTGCGGCACAACAACTGGGAGGACATTGAAATGGCAACCTACACCTCACCCGTTGAGGGAGACGGAAGAACCGGTCTGAGCGATCTAACCGCCGCGGTCGGAGAACGCTTTGGGAGCGTGCTCTCTCCGATGGCGGCTGGCCATGGCTATGTGCTCACACTCTCCCTGGCCCAGCCCGGCTCGCTGCCCTCATTGTGCGGATTTCTGTTTTCGGACCTCGGATGTCAGTTTGGCGGCATGATTGCCGAAGAGCACTCCAGCCATTGGCAACTGCACTATGCGTTTCTTCTCCCAGTATCAGGATGGATCGACGTGCTGCTCTCGTTGCCCATTGAGACAACAACCGTTCCAAGTATCGTCGCCGAAGTGAATGCAGCCGACTGGCACGAGCGCGAGGTCGAGGATATGTTCGGGATTCATTTCGATGGACATCCTCGGTTGGGCGACTTCATTCTTCACGATCAGATCTGGCGCGAAGGCATTGACCCGATGCGCAAGAATTTCGCTCCCAACCGGCAGCTGAAGCAGAAGCTCGACCTTGAATGGCAGCCTTTGCTGATTGTTGGAGATCCTGGTTCGTTCGCCATGCCTGTGGGCCCGGTATACGATGGCGGCCTTGGCGAGTCGCTGCATTTTCTGCTGGAGACGGTTGGAGAAGACGTGATTCGCGCCTCGCCGCGTCTTTTCTACAATTACCGGGCCGTCGAAAAGATTGCCGAAGGCCGAAGTGTCTCGGATGCATTGTTGCTCGCGGAGCGCTTCTCTGCAACATCCGCGTTTGCACACTCGCTCGCATTCTGTCAGGCCGTGGAGAAAATCCATTCGCTCGAGGCGCCGCCTCGCGCAGCAATTTTCCGCGTCCTGATTAGCGAACTGGAGAGATTGAGACATCACGCGGGCGCAATTGCCGCCATTTGTGAGTCCACCGCACTGGCAGTTCCCACGGCACATGCCGCCATCATCGAGGAGGAGTTGTTGCGCGCCTCCTGTGTCTTCACCGGACATCGCTATCTCTTCGGATTAAACGTTCCAGGCGGGTTGAGCCGCGACTTTGAGGCGGAGCAGTGCGAAACCCTCCTTCCATCGATCGACAAGGCGGAGAAGGAGCTTCGCATCCTTGAGAATCGGCTTCGCTACAGCAGCAGCTTCCTGGATCGTCTCGAAGATGTCGGGGTCGTTGATGTTAAGAGCGCACGGTATCTGAATCTCGTGGGTCCAATTGGCCGCGCCTCGGCGCAGCATTGCGACCTCCGTGGAGCCTGCCCGTATTCGGGTTATGAGCGATACGTGTTCGATATCCCTTATGAAACTGAAGGAGACGGATATGCTCGGCTCCGCGTATTGTTCGCGGAAGCGACCCAGTCTGTGAAGTTGATCCACCAGGCGATCGACGCCCTGGAGCCTGGCGCTATCTGTGTTCCCTGTGAAGGCAGTTACCCCGGCGCAGCGCTCGGATGGTCTGAGGCGCCAAGAGGCGCGGCTCTGCACTGGGTGAGTCTTGATGACAAAGGTCTGGTCGAACGGTACCACGCGATCACGCCATCCTTCAGCAATTGGCACGGATTTCATGAGGCGGCAGAGAATTTCGCGTTTCAGGATTTTCCCATCATTCTCGCGACTTTTGGCCTGTCCGCGACCGAATGTGACCGGTAGAGGTGAACTGGAATGAGCTTTTGGTTCTGGCACGGTTTGCGTAGAGGCATTCAATCAACCCGTTACCCGCGGAGGGCAGAAGCGGCTCCGGGTGTTTCTCCGGGGCGTCCGGTCAACACGGAATTCGATACTTCTGACGAGGCTCAGAGCGCTGCGGCCATCTGTCCGGTGGACGCCATCATTGCTCACGGAAGCGCGGCTTTCGTGGATCAGGGAAAGTGTGTGCATTGCCAGCGTTGCCACTTGTCGATCCCGTCGCCGATGAATTGGGATCCGGCGTACGAATGGACAAGGCTGCCTGCTGAACAAAGTGAGTGCGCCACTCTTCCTTCGGCCTTCTCCAAGTCAATGCACATCATGGTGGTGGATGCCGGGGATTGCGGCGCCTGCCTTCATGAAGTCAAGCAGCTAAACAATCCTCTCTACAACATGCACCGGCTGGGATTCTTCTTTACGGCCACCCCGCGAACGGCCGATCTTCTGCTCATCGTAGGACCGGTGAGCGAAAACATGCGCGGGCCATTGCTCAAGACCTGGGAAGCCATGCCCACTACCAGACGGGTGATGGCTGTTGGCAGTTGCGCCATTACAGGTGGAGTGTTTGGCCGCAGCTTTATGAGCGCAGGAGGCGCAGGTTCGGTGTTGCCGGTAGATTTTGAAGTTCCGGGAAATCCGCCGCCACCCCTGGCCATTTTGCATGGCCTGCTTGTTGCCACCGGACGCAAGTCTGTAACTAAAAGCGAACTTGTTTCCGAAGGGAGATCTTAATTTATGGCCTCGGTAACCGGCGCTTCGCTGGTCTTGTTCTTCCTGGCCTGTGCAGGAGGAATCCTCCTTTCGGCGTTATCCGGCCGGAGGCGTGCCGCGCTGGTTGTTGCCATCGTGGGGACGCTCTCGTCGTTACTCATGGTTCTTGCCGCCGCGACTGTACTTGTGACTGGCCAGAATTACGAAGCTTCGCTCTGGACGCTCGATGGTTTCGGCCGGCTGACCCTTCGACTCGATGCGCTGTCCGCAATATTTCTGCTAGCCGCGGGAATTGTTTATTTCTCGGTCTCTATTTTTGTAAGAAACTTCATCAAAGACCAACTCGATGAAGCATATCCCACGCATCGCTACGGCGTCCTGTACTTTGCCCTGATGGCCTCGGTTGTGCTGATTCTCGTGGCCAGCGATGCTCCGCTCTTCCTGATTAGCTGGGAGTGCATGTCGATCCTGTGTTTTCTGCTGCTCAACTACGACCTGCGGCGGCAATCGGACAAGACGGCGGGGTACATCATGCTGGCTATGAGCGAGGCTGGCTTTCTGGCCGTGGTCGTCGCCTTCCTTGTTCTGGGCAGGACCGCGGCGGATCTCTCGTTTTCCGCTCTGAGTGCGGCGGCTACCGGGCTTTCGCCCCAAGCGCTGTGGAGCGTGTTTCTTCTCGGATTCTTCGGGTTTGGAGTAAAAGCTGGTCTTGTTCCGGTCAATTTCTGGCTTCCACGGTCCTATACGGCTGCCCCATCTATCTTCATACCAGTTTTCGCCGGCGTCACGCTCAATCTTGGCTTCTACGGAATTCTGCGGCTCAATGCCGACCTGGTTCACACCGGATACGGAACGGGCGTCCTCGCACTGGTAGTGGGGAGCATCACGGCGCTGGTGGGAATCCTCTACGCCACAACAGACAACGACATGAAGACGATGCTCGCCCATAGTTCCATCGAGAATGCAGGAATCATCGTTGCCGGTCTGGGAGCCTTCCTGATTTATCGCGCCACGGGGCATCCCGTTGCGGCTGCCATTGCCCTGTCGGCGGCGCTCTATCACATGCTGAATCACTCCATATACAAGACGCTCCTTTTTCAAGGTACGGCTTATGTGGAGGCTGAAACCGGCACACGCGACATGGACCAGCTCGGCGGCCTGTCTCGTCTGCTACCCGGACTGTCGATCATCTTCCTTGTCGGCTGCCTGGCGATTTCCGCCGCGCCTCCGTTCAACGGGTTCGTCAGCGAATGGATGACGTTGCAGGCTTTGTTGCGCAGCGCAGTCTTATCGTCCACCTCGATCAGGATTATCTTCGCTCTCTGTGGCGCCTCTCTCGCACTCACCGCCGCACTGGCGGTGACCTGTTTTGTGAAGGTGTATGCCATGAGCTTTCTCGGCATTCGCAGGGGGACGTGGGAGCCGAAGCTGCGCGCGCGCGCGGGAGCGAGATTTTCTCTGGGGTTTCTGGCCGCTGTCTGTTTGCTTCTGGGGACCCTCCCAACCTATATCCTTCCCGTGCTCAACCGGACCGTGGAGCCACTGGCCGGCGCCGGCGTCACCACTTCCCTGGTGCAGCCGTTCTTTACAGCAAATGCAGACAACGGCCAGCTTCCAGCGGCATTCCTCCAGGACTTCCATAATCTGGGCGCACAGTCGGGCAGAGGCCTTCTTCCTGGCCGGGGCCTCGTGGTACTGCTGCGCGGTCTGGAAGCGAACCCGGTGGTTTTCGCCATGTCGCCCTCTTACAGCGTCATCGCTCTTGCGGCCCTGTTGCTGCTGGCGTGGTTTGTCGTCACCCGGTTGACGCGTCGGCGCGCGGTAGCGCGGCGCGCGCTCTGGGCAGGCGGGATTCCACGGCTTCTGCCGCAGATGACATACACGGCGACGGGATTTTCCAATCCGGTGCGCGTGGTCTTCCAGGCGATCTTTCAGCCCAACATCACGGAGGACACTCGTCAGACGGTGGCGGTGCATTTCCGCACTGCAATTCACCGGCAGCGCGAAGAAACGCACGTGGTGGATCGCTTGTTCCTGCAACCGGTCGGTGCGGCCATGGAATGGATCGCCGGATTTTTGGCGGGCATGCATCACGGCCGGCTCAACGCCTATGTGACCTATGTCCTGGCTTTCTTCCTGCTCATCCTTTTCCTGTACCGGGGAACGTAGACAAAAGAGTGCGCCCCCACACCGCTGTTCATGGTATTCCGCGGAAGGTAACTTGCCCGCGAGACAATGCGATGAACACAGGCGGAGGCTCCTGATGTAAAGGGGGTTCCATGAATACTGCCGGACCGGCATTGGCTCTGTTCTTTGCGGTATGCGGCGCAGGCATCGTGCTGGGAACGGTAGTTCCCGAGAGGCGCGTTCCGGTGGTGTTGGCTTGGGCTGGATCACTAGCTGCGGTGCTGGCGCTCTGGGCTTCAGGGGCCGTTCTCGCTTCAGGAGACGAATTTCGCCACTCCCTTTGGACCATTCCTTCCATTGGCACCCTTACGGTCTTGCTTGATCGTGTGTCTGCATTTTTCCTGTTTATAGCGGCAGTTGTGGTTCTCGCGAGCTCTGTCTTTTCGACCGCGTATATGAAGCGGTATGTCGGACATTACAGCGTGGCTGCTTTCAATGGATGGTATCTGGTCTTGTGCGCGTCCATCGTTTGGATTCTGATCGAAGGGGACGTTTTCGGTTTCTTGCTCGCCTGGGAAGCGATGTCTATTTCGAGCTATATGCTGGTCAATTTTGAGCATGAGCGCGAGGGAACCAGCGAGGCAGGCTACCTTATGCTGGCCATGGGCGAAGCCGGCTTCATTGCGGTCGCGATCGTCTTGTTGCTTCTCGCCGTCAGAGCAGGATCATGGCAATTCCCGGAACTCAAGGCAGCTGCGATCGGATTCGACCCAGTCGCGCGCTGGACGGTTTTCCTGCTGAGCTTCTTCGGCTTTGGCGTCAAGGCTGGCCTTGTTCCGGTTAATGCCTGGCTGCCACGGGCGCATCCCGCCGCGCCAGCCAATGTTTCCGCCATTCTGTCCGGTGTAATCCTGAATCTGGGACTCTATGGGATTATCCGGGTCAATTTTCAACTCGTGCCCGTCGGCACCGTCAGCATGGGACTGGTGATGCTGCTTACAGGAACAATTTCGGCTTTGGTGGGCATCCTCTACGCCACCACCGAGACGGATCTGAAAGGAGTTCTTGCTCATAGCTCCATCGAAAACATTGGTATCGTGACTCTTGGCCTCGGGGCAGGCGTCATCTTTGCGGCTTTGGGCCGACCTCTACTGTCAGGCATGGCCCTGATCGCTGCCTTTTACCACATGCTCAACCACTCCTTCTATAAGGCGCTCCTGTTCCTGGGTGCCGGATCGGTAGACGAGCATGCCGGTACTCGCGATCTAGACCAGTTGGGTGGATTGATGCGGGTCATGCCGTGGACGGCCGGTGCGTTTCTGGTGGGGGCGCTGGCCATTTCGGCAGTGCCTCCGTTCAATGGTTTTGTCAGCGAATGGCTCATGCTGCAGACGCTGTTGCGTGGTGTCGAAATCTCCTCGACCGTACTTCGTCTGGTATTTGCTCTTTGCGGCGCAGTTCTTGCCCTAACGGCAGCGCTCGCGGTTACATGCTTTGTAAGAGCGTTTGCCATGGGCTTTCTCGGACTACCGCGTTCTGAAGGTGCTGCAAAGGCTGTCGAAGCTCGCGGCTCTGCGATCGCCCCGCTGGGCCTGCTGGCCGTTCTTTGCCTCACGCTGGGAGTTCTGCCAACCTATGTCATTCCGGCTCTGAATCACGAGTTGCAGCCGCTCATCAGTCCAGGCTCTGCCGATACACTGGTACAGCCGTTCTTTACAGCAAATGCAGAAAACGGCCAGCTTCCAGCGGCATTTCTCCAGGACTTCCACAATCTCGGCGCACAGTCGGGCAGAGGCCTGCTGCCTGGCCGGGGTCTGGTTGTGCTGCTGCGCGGTCTGGAAGCGAACCCGGTGGTTTTCGCCATGTCGCCCTCTTACAGCGTCATCGCTCTTGCGGCCCTGTTGCTGCTGGCGTGGTTTGTCGTCACCCGGTTGACGCGTCGGCGCGCGGTGGCGCGGCGCGCGCTCTGGGCAGGCGGGATTCCGCGGCTTCTGCCGCAGATGACCTACACCGCGACGGGATTTTCCAATCCGGTGCGCGTGGTCTTCCAGGCGATCTTCCAGCCCAACATCACGGAGGACACCCGTCAGACGGTCGCGGTGCATTTCCGCACCGCAATTCACCGGCAACGAGAGGAAACGCACGTCGTGGACCGCCTGTTCCTGCTGCCGGTGGGCGCGGCCACGCGTTGGATCGCCGGATTCCTGGCGGGGATGCATCACGGCCGACTTAACGCTTATGTGACCTATGTCCTCGCTTTTCTCTTACTCGTGCTCTTCCTGTACAGAGCCACTTAATAAGTGGCTCTGTTCATCAGTTGGATCGGTCGAACAGGGTCTCCAGAATTGGCAATAAGGCTCTTGTCTATGGGCAAAGACTGATTCCGCAACGTCTCTCTGCAAATGCCAATAGCTCTCCTAAAATCGCTTGACGGAGAGCCTAGACTTGGCATAGACTAAGCTGTTGTGGTGAGGGAGTTCACCCTTAACCGCTGTCCACCTAATAGCCGGACAGATGATGACTCCTGACAGGGAATCCTGTTGCGGAGTCATGTCCCGGCAAGGCCCCTGATCAAAAATCTAGGAGTTCGCTGTGATGACGAACACTTGTGCTCTGCCTGCACTCTGGGTGGGTCTGGTATTGGCTGCGACGCTGCGGGCGATCTGGTTCAAGGGCTCTACCGCGTTTGCCAAAATTGCGGTGCAAGGAAATTGTGAGCGCCGTCTTCTTCCCATTCCGCCTGCGAGCACGAAATCAGCACAGGAAGTTCTGCGGCCCAACTCTGCCGGAAGGGCATAGGTGATCGCTATGGGAAGCCCTGTTTTTGTCGGATTCCAAAGGATACTGGTGGCGTTCGATGCGTCTCCTCATGCGGAACACGCCTTGGATGTTGCCCTTTCAATGGCAGCGGATTTGAAGGCCAAGCTGCTTGTCGTCGCTGTCATCCGACCGCCGGAACCCGCGGAGAATCCGGAGTTCAACGCGGTCCTCGATGAGGGGCGTGAGGGCTATGAACGCAGTTTCGCGCCCATCCGCGAGCGTGCCAAGCAGAAAAAAATTGAACTCGAAACGGATATTGTCGTGGGTCATCCGGCGGAACAGATCATTCATCGGGCGGAAACCATCCAGGCCAGTCTCATTGTCATGGGCAAGCGCAGCCACACGATCTTTCATCGCTGGATGCTGGGCTCGAACTCGGAACGCGTACTGAGGTATGCGCATTGTCCGGTAATGATTGTCCATTGATTGGGAGGTCGAGCTATGAGGATCGCGAATCTAGGTGAACGGCAACGCACCAGGTCGGTCATTCCGTCGACGCTTGCCTCCGATGCCGTTCACCAGCAACTCTTTGAAGTCCATACAACTAGCGGCCTTATGGCCGGGAAAGCGTAATCATCATGTCCGAAATTGCGAAACTTGAAGCCCTCGAAATCCTCGATTCCCGTGGGAATCCAACACTGGCAGTCACGGCAACACTATCGAATGGCGTGAAAGCAACGGCAAAGGTCCCATCCGGAGCATCTACTGGCAAACGGGAAGCCGTCGAACTCCGCGATGGCGACAAAGCTCGCTACGGAGGAAAGGGCGTACTGAATGCAAGAGACCATGTAAACGGTGAGATTCAAAAGGCCGTTCATGGATTCGATGCTAACAACCAGAAGGCATTGGACAAGAAGCTGTGCGACCTCGACGGTACACCGAACAAGGCACGCCTTGGAGCCAACGCGATTCTGGGCGTTTCGCTGGCGGTTGCACGGGCCGCCGCCGCGGACCACGATCTACCGCTCTACGCAAGCCTGGGAGGTGAGTCGGCAAATCTGATTCCGGCACCCTGGTTCAACGTGCTCAATGGTGGAAGTCACGCGGACAGCAACGTGGACTTTCAGGAGTTCATGATTTCCCCGGTGGGCGCGCCCCGCTACAGTGAAGGATTGCGAGCGGCGGCTGAGACCTTTCACGCGCTGAAGTCCGTTCTGCACAAGAAGGGCTACAACACGGGAGTCGGCGACGAAGGCGGATTCGCACCACAATTGAAGTCCAACGAAGAACCGATCGAACTGATTCTCGAAGCGATTCACAAAGCCGGCTACAAGCCGGGAAAGGACTTGGTCCTCGTGCTGGACCCTGCCACCAGCGAGTTTTTTGAAGACGGTGCCTATGTCTTCGAGAAGTCGGACAAGAGTCGGATATCGCCAGCGCAGATGGTCGACTTCTGGAAGAGCTTGCTCGACAGGTATCCAGAGATCTGGGCCATTGAAGATGGGGTCGCGGAAGACGATCATGCCGGCTGGCAACAATTGACCAAGACCCTCGGCGGTCGAATACAGTTGATCGGCGACGACAATTTTGTCACCAATCCCGCAATCTTTCGCCAGGGCATCAAAGACGGTATCGCCAACGCCATTCTGATCAAGTTGAACCAGATCGGCACGCTGACTGAAACGCTCGAATGCATTCAGATCGCGCGTGAAAACGGATACGGCGCGGTCATTTCTCATCGCTCGGGCGAGACCGATGACACGAGCATCGCCGACCTGGCCGTGGCATCCGGCATGGGCCAGATCAAGACGGGTTCGACCAGCCGCGGCGAGCGCATCGCAAAATATAACCGCTTTCTGGAGATCGAACACGAACTCGGAACAAAGGCCCGCTACGCCGGCGCCAGCGTGTACGAGCGTTGGCATAAACCTGTGAAGGCTTAGCAAGCAGTTGTGGGTGTTGGAGTCCACCATAGAATCGCTCAACTGGGCAGATGACTCCTCGAAGCTGAACAACACTTGGAGGAGTCATGCCCGAACCCGTACCAGAGATCTCAAGAACACGATACCCTGGGGAGTTGAACGAGAACCAGCAACGACGCCTGATCATCACCTGTCAATACATCGACAAGTTGCTCAGCGACATAGAACAGGTCCTCCACTCCGCAACATCGCCGTCTCCGTTTCCCCGTCACGTTGCGGACGTCACTCCGGCACAGGCACGGGTGATAGAAGACCACATTCGCCGTCTCCGGTCTCAACTGTTACGAGCCTTGGACTGGCAGCACATGAAACCCGAACCACCGCAGATTCCAATCACACGATCAATCACCGTAGACCTTACTTTTATCGACATCGCGATCGAGGAACTCAAACCCAGCTATATGCGCGGATGTGGGGCCGTGCCTGAGGATGCTGTTGACGAGCTCAATGGAGTGGTCCATGAGCTTCGTTCCCTGGCTGGAAGCATGCAGCGTTATCTCCGCCAGGAGTTGGGCATAAATCTGGAATCGCGTCTCCGGAGGCTGGAGGAGACCGGATACGATGTGGCTCTTTTGCGGTTGATCGAGCAACTCGTCACTCGTCATGGGTTCGTGGAATTCCGGGTGCGCATCGATTCGCTTGCGTCCCGTCTGGAGGACAACAACCTGGAAGTGGCTCTCTTCGGACGAGTCAGCAGTGGAAAATCCTCACTCTTGAATGCGCTCCTGAGCACAGATGTTCTTCCGGTAGGCATTAACCCCATTACTGCTGTACCCACGAAACTGCTTTATGGAGCAACCCTGCGCGCTGACGTGGCATACGGACACGGGCGAGAAGAGACCGTCACGATAGAAGAGCTTGCAAAGCTGGTAACGGAACAAGGGAATCCCGGCAATCTGCGGAATGTCGTGCGTGCGGTTGTTGAAGTTCCCTCACCCCGCCTCAAGCAGGGCATCGTACTGGTGGATACGCCGGGACTCGGTTCCCTTGCCAGACGAGGCGCCGCGGAAACCCTTGCCTATCTGCCGTCCTGCGATCTCGCGCTGCTTCTGATTGACGCAGGGACTGCCTTGAATGAAGAAGACATTGGGACTTTACGTCTGCTCTACGAAGGCGGAATCCCTGCCATCGTCCTGCTCAGCAAGGCTGATCTATTGGCGAAAGGGGATCTCCATCGGGTGACCAGCTATATCAAGGAACAACTGCAAGCCGAATTGGGCCTGGGCATGAACGTGCACCCGGTAAGCTCGCTGCCGGACTACAGCGTCCTGCTCGATCATTTCTTCGAACGGGAGTTGCTTCCCAGATTCGACCAGGCACGAGCACTCCGCAACAGCTCCATCGCTCGGAAGATCGGCGCATTGCGGGACTCGGTCACCGCGGCTATTGAAACGACTCTCGACCAGACGAAGCACAGAGGGCGTGATTTCCCGACCGATGTGCACGATTTGGAGGAGCAGTTGCGCCATGTAACTGGGGAGGTTGGGGAGCAACGCACCGTTCTCGATCATGCCTTCTATAGGCTGGGTGAGACGCCAGAGACGATTCTGAGTGAAGCGGCAGACAGCGCACTTGCATGGATGCGAGCGAATTCCAAGGCTCGGGTCACGTCGCTGCAACTCTCGGAGTGGCTCCATGACGCTGTTTGGAAGTCCGTGGAAAGTCATATCGAAGAAGTTCGCAACGTAAGCCAGCGGGCAATCCTCACGCTGCAAACAGTGGCGCAAGAGATGGGGCGCACCGATATGCCGGCGCCGGAGGATGTGGAAAGCCTCTTACGCGATATGCCGCGGTTTGAGTTGATGTCACTCCCTGAAGCAATCAATATGAGCCACTGGATGTTTCTCGGGAGCCGTTTTGTGCGCTCCAGAATCAGAGCGGCGCTGCAGAACAGTATTGGTGCTTTGGTGAAACAGGAGCTTCACCAATACGGTCAAGCACTTTCTGAGTGGAGCCACCACTTTGTCAGCAAGATCGTGCTCCTGGTGAGTTCGTATGCCGACGCCTATCGAGTTCAAATTCAGCGGATCTCAGGAAATTCTGATAGCACCATCGACGCAACTCTGCTCGAACAAGACCTGACTCTGTTGAGAAACTGGACAACAAACGAGAGTCGCGACGCAAGCGAAACCATCGAAAGGGAGGCATAGGCTTGCAGAAATACTTTCTTATCGCGTTCGGCGGTGCACTCGGTTCCATGGCCAGATACTGGGTGGGCACGACAATTGCCAGTCGTATGGGAACAAAGTTCCCATACGGCACATTTGTCATCAATATCACGGCCTGTATGATTATCGGCTTCTCGCTCACTTTCCTGGCCAAACGAGCGGACCTAAATCCCGCCTGGAGGTTCCTTGTGCCCGTCGGCTTTATTGGGGCCTACAGCACATTTTCGACCTATGAGTGGGAGACGCTTTCAACGGTCCGAACCGGCGCTTTCTTGCTTGCCGCCTTTTATGCCGTCAGCAGTCTCATTCTTGGTCTTGCTGCCGTGTGGGGCGGCTCAGTAATTGCGGAGATCCTCTGATGAGAACACAAAAACAGCTCGTTTTCTATCAATCGATCCTGGACGTGCTTCAGGACCCCGGATGCCCCTTCTGCCGTTTTTTGAAGGAGTATCAAGCGGCGCGCCTTCAACATCATTCGGAACATGACATCCACCATTTGTGCAATTTTCACACTTGGGGACTGGCAGCAGTACAGAACGCCTTGACAGCGGCTGAGGTATTCATCCATCTCGTAGACGATCCGGCTTTAATCGCCAGCGATGCTGCCGCCTGTGACATTTGCAAGGAAGTTACCGCTGAGGAGGAACGGCGGATTCGCGAATTCGTCAGCTGTATCAATCGGACAGACGTATCCGATTGGCTGAGAGTGGCGCCAGTATTGTGCATTCCGCATGGGATAAAACTGCGGCGTCAAGTCCAACCTGTGGTTGCTGCCCATATCGACACGATTATCGAAAACTGTCGCCGGCGGTTGACGCAAGAGCTGGAAACTCTGCGCGATACACCAGAGGCAGACCGACTAGGATGGGGTTCACTCGGACGCGCCGCCGAGTTCCTTGTCTCGCAACGGGGACTACATTCCTAATGGAGGACGTATGTTGAGTGCCGGAAAAGCTGTAAAGGTTTCAATCTATTTGAGTGAGGGATCAAAGCATCATGGGATCCCAACGTACTCGAGCATTCTTGACTTCCTTTTCTACAAGGGCGTCTCCGGAGCAACTGTGCTGAAAGGAGTAGCGGGGTTTGGCGCGGATCATCATATGCATTCCGCCAGCATTGTTGAGATTTCAGATCACCTGCCTCTCAAGATTGAGTTCGTTGAATCCCGCGAGAAAGTCAACGAACTTCTTGGAAAACTAGAGGAACTGGCCGGAACCGGAATGATCGAGATTCAGGAGACCACTGTTGCAAAACCCGCACAGGTCTCAAAACAAAAGAAGCCGGTTCCTCCCGCCCACCTGAAGATCGAAGGCAAAGCAAAGATGATGCGAATCTATATCGGCGAGGCGGATCGCTGGAAAGACAAGCCTCTTTACAATGCACTCGTTGAAGCCATGCGTGCCAACGACATTGCCGGCGTCACTGTCTATCGCGGCATCCTCGGCTATGGCGCACACCGGAGGATTCACAAGGACAAGGCTCTCCACCTATCGCATGATTGCTCGATCATGCTCTCGGCTGTTGATACAGAGGAGAAGTTGCGGTTCTTTCTTCCGCTTGTGGACCAGATGGTGGAAGAGGGATTGGTCGTCTTGTCTGATGTAGATATCATCAAATATTCCTACCGCGCGCTGGAAGTGGATTCGCCGGAAACGCCGTCAACGTCTGGGAACACAGTGGTATAAGTGGAGGCTTTGCCATGAAAGAACATTTTCAAGCTCGCATGTTACGCATCCATTTCGGTGAGGGTGACAAATGGCATGGTAAGCCTCTCCATGAAGCGATCGTCGCCAAATGCATGGAATTGGGAATGGCCGGCGCTACCGTGTATCGAGGAATTGAAGGGTACGGGGCCAGCACCAGGATCCACCATGCCAGTCATTGGACGTTCTCCAAGGATGCGCCGATCATGCTCACCGTTATCGACACGGAGGAACAGATCGAGAAGCTGATTCCTCACCTTGAGGTCATGGTTGAAGAAGGTCTCATCGCGATGTCCCGTGTCGAGGTTATCCGATACGTTCATCAAGAAGGTGTTCGGTCGCAAGGGTGATAACAGATGCAGGAATATAACAGCAGTTCGACAGTACAAGATTACGGCAACCTTCCAACTGAGACATCCGTGACTATGGATGGAGCTTCCCGTCTGTTGCGCCTTGCCGATCTGGCTCAGGAACTTGGGTCTGAGCCTGTCGCCGAAGAAGCAAGTGAGCTTGCAGCGCGGGTTTCCGAAGGACGTTTCTATGTAGCTTGTGTCGGTCAGTTCAAGCGAGGCAAATCCACCCTGCTCAACGCCCTGGTCGGCCACGCGGTTGTTCCGACCGGGTTTGTTCCGGTCACGGCGGTGCCTACCGTAATCCGGTTTGGCGACGAACCTCACGCGCGCGTTCGTATGCGAGACGGGGCCTGGCTGGACGTAGGCCTAGCCGACTTGAAGGAATACGTAACCGAAGAACTGAACCCCGAAAACAAAAAGGCCGTGGACGGCGCGGAAGTATTCGTGCCCAGCCCCTTGTTGTCCTCTGGCATGTGTTTTGTGGATACGCCGGGCTTGGGCTCGGTCTTCACTGGAAATACGGCAACCACGCAGGCGTTCATACCTCACATCGATGCAGCATTGGTGGTGGTCGGAGCCGATCCGCCCATTGCGGGCGAGGAGTTGGCGCTGGTGGAATCAATCGGCACGCAAGTTCAAGATTTAATCCTGGTGATCAACAAAGCCGACCGCACCAGCGATCCAGAGCGTGCCGCAGCAGTTAAGTTCACGCGCGAGGTTCTGGAAAAGCGGCTGCATCGTCCGATGGGAGAGGTTTTTGAGGTGAGTGCCGCCGAACGGATGGACGATCGCGGTCCGTTGCGGGATTGGGAAAGACTACTGGCGAGTTTGCATCACCTCGTTGAAGACTCGGGCAGGAATCTCGTTCGCGCCGCTTGCGACCGAGGCCTTCAGCGCTTGAGCGAACAACTACAGGCGATGATCAGCGAGGACCGTGACGCGCTTCAGCGGCCCATCGAAGAATCCGAACGGCGCATCGAGCTAATGAAGGAAACCATCAACGAGGCTGAGCGCTCCATGCGCGAACTGGATTACCTCTTTATGGCGGAGCTGCACCGGATTTCGGACCTTTTCGGTGACAGGCACAAGCAGTTCTTTACCTCCGCGTGGACGGAATCGGAAACAGAGTTTGGTGAGGAGCTACCATCCGTGGCCCTCGGCTTTGGCCCGCACTATCGCCGCCGAGTTATGCACCTCGCGCAGGACATCTCGCGCCGCAGGGTAATGCCTTGGCTCAAACCTGAGCAGGAAGAGGGCGAGCGCCAATATCGCGCTGTGGCCCTTCGATTTGTGGAGATGGGAAATAACTTTCTTAAAAAGCTGGCGGATGCTGGCCTCAGCGAACTGACACGGATGCCCCATGCGCTCGATCCTGAGAAAGGCTTTCGCGTACGTTCCAGGTTCATTTTCGAGGACTTCATCGGAACTGCTCAACCCCCATCGCCGTTGCGCTGGCTCGCTGACATCTTTTTGCCGTTTATGGGTGGACGCAAACTCATCACGAACGAGGCTCGTGAATTTCTGCGGCATCTTTTGGAAGTGAACAGCGCACGCGTGCAAAACGATGTTCTCAATCGCATTGAGGACAGCCGAGGACGCCTGGAGGCCGAAATCCGCAAGCTGCTGCATGAAATCAGCCGCATTGCAGAACAGGCGCTGGGCCGGGCGAGGAAAGTCAAAGAAGAAGGAACTCCCGCCGTACAGGCGGCAGTTGAACGGCTCGACCGATTAGAACGGGATGTTTCGGCACTCGTCTAATCCAGTTCAGTGCCTGGAGTGTGGTCCACGAGAATTCAACGTGCGACAGACTATTGAGGGCAAGCACCGACTGCCCTCTCAAATCCGCAGCCATTCCCGGCCCGGAGTGATTCCGTGATTGCCTTCTGTACACATTGTTGGACTGAGATTGATGCAAGCATCGATCGATGTCCGCACTGTGGAACCGGCCAGGGCGCGGACCCTCGCTCCTACGAAGAAAAACTTGTTGCCGCACTGGCACACCCTTTGCCGGAAGCGAGGGCTCGGGTTTGCTGGCTTATTGGCGAGAACACTATTCTCGCGGCTGTTCCCTGCTTGATGCACATGGCGGAGCATGACCCAGATCTTTTCGTGCAGAGGGCTGCGGTTGAAGCATTGGGCACCCTGAAGGATTTGCGTCCGGTATTTTTGCTGCGCGCAATTAGCGCGAGTACAAATCGATTTCTTGCCACTGCTGCCAAGAAGAGTCTGCAAAGCATAGGATTGCCGCACGTGCGCGGCCAATAAATCCATCCAAGTTTAATTATTCACTTCACCACACATAAACATCGGGGACTCCCACGAAGATGACCAGCTCCGCCTCAACGGCAGTTCCACCCCGAAATAAGACCCTCTGGGCCTGGACTATCGCCTCCTTCTTCGGTGCGGGCCTCGGCAAGCCCGGACCTGGCACATGGGGGTCGGTTGCGGCGGTGCTCATCTGGGCCGCGGCGGCATGGGGCCTGCACCGCACAGCGCCAACACTGCTGCTGTTCTTGGTGGCATATATTGCCTTCTCGCTTGTACTGGGCATTCCCGCCGCTACCATCGCCGCCCGCGAAAGCAACCGCAAATATCCCAGCTTCGTGGTCATCGACGAGGTGGCCGGCCAGTGGGTCGCACTGCTCGGCTGCCGGCCCAACTGGCGTCTCGCCTTGATTGTCCTGCTCCTGTTCCGCTTCTTCGAAGTCATCAAGCCCTTCCCGACCCGGCAGTTGGAACAGCTTCCCGGAGGCTGGGGCATCGTCTTAGATGATGTGGCCGCAGGGCTATATGCTTGGGTAGTAGCATTCGCGTTGCACAGTTCAATCCAGGCCCTGTTGACCATGTTTAGGACATGAGTCATGCCCGAGAAAGTTCGATGGAAATGCGAGAATTCTTCCATGCTTGATCGCCACCGTCGGGCATAAAATATAGGTATGCCACCTTATCGGTCTCGTACCTCAACACACGGACGCAATATGGCTGGAGCGCGCAGTCTTTGGCGTGCTACTGGAATGCAGGACGGTGATTTCGGCAAGCCCATCATCGCCGTTGCCAACTCATTTACTCAGTTTGTTCCAGGCCATGTTCACCTGAAGGACCTGGGACAACTTGTCGCCGGAGAAATCGCCCGAGCGGGCGGGGTTGCGAAGGAATTCAATACCATTGCCATCGATGACGGAATTGCCATGGGACATGACGGCATGCTTTACAGCTTGCCCTCCCGCGAGATGATCGCAGATTCGGTTGAGTACATGGTGAATGCCCATTGCGCGGATGCGCTGGTTTGCATCTCAAACTGCGACAAGATTACTCCCGGCATGTTGATGGCGTCCTTGCGGCTGAACATTCCGGTGGTCTTTGTCTCCGGCGGGCCGATGGAAGCGGGCAAGATCAGGCGGGGCGATACCGTGAAGGCTCTGGACCTGATCGACGCCATGGTTCTGGCCGCCGACCCCGCGGCCAGCAATGCGGAAGTCGATGAATACGAGCGCTCCGCCTGTCCCACCTGCGGATCGTGCTCTGGTATGTTTACCGCCAATTCGATGAACTGCCTGGTCGAGGCGTTGGGCTTGGCTTTGCCTGGCAATGGAACCGTGTTGGCGACGCATACCGATCGGAAAGAATTATTCCTTCAGGCGGGCAGAACCATCGTCGATTTGGCCAAGCGTTATTACGAGCAGGACGATGCCACGACGCTCCCCCGCAGCATCGCGACCTTCGAGGCCTTCGAAAATGCGATGACCGTGGACATTGCCATGGGCGGATCAACCAACACCGTTCTGCATCTGCTGGCCGCGGCGCAGGAAGGCGAGGTTCCGTTCACCATGACTGATATTGATCGTCTGTCGCGCCGCGTTCCGAACCTGTGCAAAGTGGCTCCATCGGCGCCCGCAGTTCACCTCGAGGATGTGCATCGCGCCGGTGGAATCTTCGCGATTCTTGCCGAACTTGACCGTGGCGGGCTGATCCATCGCCAGACGCATACCGTGCATTCTCCAACTCTGGGCCAGGCCATTGACCGGTGGGATGTGAAGCTCGCGGCGGCGCCGGCGGTCGAGGAGTTTTATCGTGCCGCACCCGGCGGGGTACGCACGACAGAAGCGTTCAGCCAGAGTATGCGCTATGCGGAACTGGACCTGAACCGCGAGAGCGGGGTCATCCGTGACATCGCGCATGCCTTCAGTGTGGACGGAGGTCTGGCGGTTCTCTACGGAAATATCGCCGAAGACGGTTGCATTGTCAAAACGGCGGGCGTCGATCCCGCGCACCTGACCTTTACCGGCCCGGCGCGCATCTTCGAGAGCCAGGACTCTGCAGTCGAGGCCATTCTGAGCGACAAGGTCGTTCCCGGCGATGTGGTGCTGATTCGCTACGAAGGACCAAAGGGCGGTCCCGGTATGCAGGAGATGCTTTATCCAACCAGCTATCTCAAGTCCAAAGGATTAGGAAAAGTCTGCGCTCTGATTACAGATGGACGATTCTCCGGCGGAAGCGCGGGGCTTTGCATCGGGCATATCTCGCCAGAGGCAGCCGAGGGCGGAGCGCTGGCGCTGGTGGATGAGGGGGACAGCATTGAGATTGACATCCCCAGGCGCGTACTGCGCGTGAATCTTTCCGATGCGGAACTGGCCAAGCGGCGCAAGACCATAGCGGCCAAGGGTGCTGCGGCATGGAAGCCTGTAGCACGAAATCGGAAGGTCTCAAAAGCACTGCAGGCTTATGCCGCGTTGGCCACCAGCGCGGCTCGCGGGGCCGTGCGGGACGTGACGCAGATCCAGAAGTAACCGGACCGCCACAGGTATTCATGCCCAGTTGGAGACGTCGGTGCTCCGCGATCAACAGTGGAAAGGCAGCGTCGGCAGATAGGCCGGTGCAGCAAGGGCGGCGGGTTTGACGAGGTCGCGCCGCCTTGCTTCAACTTCTAGAGCATTATCCCTATAGCTGTACCGGATTCATGGGCAGCCTAAACCAAGCCTTGGCATCGTCCGGGGAGATGCGTTTGAGAGCTTCGGTAATCGCCTGATCGAGAGCGTCTTTAGATCGTGCCTTAGCCGAGCGGAGCAGTTGTTTCAGCTTGGCCCAGGCTTTTTCAATGGGATTCAGATCGGGCGAATAGGGCGGCAGGTAGAGCAGTTCCGCTTCTGCCTTTTCGATAGCCTCACGCACCCCGTCGACCTTGTGCGAACTGAGGTTGTCCATCATCACCACCACGTCCCCAGATTTCAACACCGGCGATAGGACTTGCTCGACATACGCGAGGAAAATGTCGGCATCTGTGGCCTCTTTGATCGTCATGGTTGCGACCATGCCACTCAGTCCCATTGCGCCAAGAATCGTCATGATCTTCCAGTGGCCACCAGGCGTGGCTTCATGGATGCGCCGGCCTCCCAGGCAACGTCCGCGAAGACGGGTCATAGAAGTCGGCACGCCACTTTCATCCAGAAAAATCAGGCGTTCCGGGGGCGTCGCACGGATACGCTCGATGAACTGTTGACGCTTGAAGCGGTTGGCTTCCGTGTCGCGTTCGCTGGCGTGAAGCGACTTTTTTTCAATCGCAGCTCCAGCTTTTTTACCCAGCGCTGCACGGAAGTCCAACTCACCGAAACGCCTTGCTCAATCTCGATCTTCTCTCGCAACTCAGCAATCGTAATGTCGGTCTGCGCCTCAACCAAAGCAAGCATGTAAACCTTGACCGATTCGCTCAAATGGCTCGGAACGCCATAGCGCGACTGCGGGCGGCGCAAAGGGCTGTTGTTTTCTCTTCGCTGCTGGCGCAACTTGCGTACATACTCCCAACTCACACCAAAGCGATTGGCGAGAACACGGCACGATCCCTCGCCGCGCTCATCAGCCGCGCCGATCCGTGTCCGAAGATCGTCAGAAAATGCTCGTCCCATCCGCCAATATCGCGGCCGATTCACCAGGCAAGCACAGCCTAACGAATTATCGCCCTGATGGGTATAGCTATCTGGATACTGCTCTAGTACTACAGTTGTAGATAGAGCGCAGGCAGCGGCGAACCGCGCTTTCGATAGTGGCAGCACATGGCTCTGAATTGATGTTGTCTTCGCCATTTCGACCAGTGCAGCAGATGTTCAAGGCCGTGCCATCCGCGCCAGAGCACTCCGGTGAGCAGGTGGCGTAGTTCGGGTACGCTGAGTCGCACCTGCGCGTCGGGAGTTTTTTTCTCCACGTGCGCGCAATACGGATAACACTGCATGGGCCAACATAGACAGCGTGATATGCCGATACCAGCCCTGCCAGTGGCGCACCTCGTAGTGATCCAGTCCGCATTCGCCTTTCGCCGTCTCAAAGCATTGTTCGATCTTCCAGCGTTGGCCAGCCACGCGGACCAATGCTTCAATCGTGTCTTTCCCGTTGGGAGCGTAACACAGACAGTAAGCACACTCCGGCTTCTCTTCGATGCTGCGCCGCACCAGAAGCGTCCGCGTCCAACCATCCTGTTTGGATAACTCCATCAACGCCCAATCATAGAGCCGTTCGCCCTTGCTGCCTTGGCCGGCGGAGAGACGCTTCCATCGCGATACAGGCAGACCGAGCGCAATCGCGTTGACTCGATGTTGCATAAAATCCGACTGCCACAAGCGCTGATCAGAGGCCACGGCCAGCACATAGGCCATCTGCCGCCCTTCCAGAAACCGGCGCAGCTTGCTGTCATGGCCGTATACCTCGTCGGCTGCAACCCAGGCCGCCATCGCACCCGAATCCAGTGCATGCCCGATCATGCGCCGTGCTAACTCTGGTTTGGTGGCAAACTCAACGGTGTCCGGAATTCCAGCCGCGCGGCGACGCTGTTGATCTGCAGCCCACTCCTGCGGAATGTAGAGTTCACGGTCCACCAGTGCCGCGCCTTTGTCACTGCCATAGCAGAGAAACACGCCCACCTGGCTGTTTTCAATGCGCCCGGCCGTGCCGGTGTACTGGCGCTTGACACCGGCCGAGTGAAGACCCTTCTTCAGAAAACCTGTCTCATCGACGATCAGAACAGCATTCGAACTACTCAACTCTTCCAGCACGTAGTCGCGAAGCTGATCCCGCGCAGCGTCTGCATTCCAACGCGCACGGTCCAATAGATGCTGTACGCGATAAGGAGCTGTTTCATCCATCCACTCAGCCAACTGCCAGCCGTTCTTGCGCTCGCAACCGCTCAGCAAGCCCTGTAAATAAGCCAAACTTCGCGCACGAGGCTCTGAGCGCACAAACAAATCTGCAATCAGGCCATGCGCCCGTAACAACTCACGCTTCCATCCCGATAATCCCTTCTCCATAGCAAAGAACGGAGAACCAAAGCCCAGAGCAAGTTCAGATTATCACTATCTACAACTGTAGTACTAGATCGGGTATCCGGATGCGCTCTAGAACAAATTCCAGAGTGACTGGTTGTAGACCTCGTGGTGGTGCTGCACCTCGGAGCCCTTAACGAACGTGCCCAGTTCCCGCGGCGAGCGGTCGGCGGCCCTCTGCTTCAACTCCACATAGCGGCTTTGCACATCCCCGCCGAGAATGGTCGATATCCAGGCCGAAGACTTGAAGTCCTCGATCGCTTTCTGGATGTTGTCCGGCAAGTGGCGCCCACCAGCGCGCAGGTTCTCCGCGCTGGAGATATCTCCGTCGATACCGGTCTTGAAGATGGAATACAAGGACAAGTACGGGTTGGCGTCTGGAGCTACGGCGCGCACCTCGGTTCGCATGGACCGGTGATTGCCAATGGGAACGCGAACCATGGCGCCGCGATCAACCGCCGAGGCGCGGATCTGGTTGGGTGCCTCGAAGTGCGGGTCCAAACGCCGGTACGCGTTCACGCTCGAATTGAAGACCAGGCAGAGGTCGAGAGCATGGGTCAGGATGCGGTCAAGGAAGTCCCAGCCGAACTTGGAGAGCTGTTCCTCGCCCTTCTCGTCCCAGAACAGGTTGGTCTTGCCCTCGGAGACGGAGACGTTGGTGTGCATGCCGCTGCCGTTGACGCCTACGACGGGTTTGGGCAGGAAGCTGGCGGTGAAGCCCATGTTGTTGGCGATCTGACGGGTGAGCAGCTTGTAGAGCTGGATCTGGTCGGCCGCCGCCACCACTTCCGAATATCCATAATTGATCTCGAACTGGCTGGGCGCAACCTCGGGGTGGTCCTTCTCATTCTCGAAGCCCATGGCACGTTGCACTTCGGCCGCCGTGTCAATGAACTGGCGCAGCGGATCGAGCGGCAGCACATGATAATAGCCACCTGTGTTGATGAACTCGAACTTACCCGTCTCGTGGTACCTGCGCTCCGCATCCCTGCCCGCGAACAGGAAGCCCTCGATTTCGGTGGCCGCGTTCAGCGTGTACTGCTTATCCGCATACAGCTTGTCAGAGTAGCTCTTGAGCACACCGCGCATGTCGCCGGAATAGAGAGTACCGTCCTTGTCGATGACCACACCGAAAATGAGCACCTTGCCGTTGCCGAACACATCGGCAGGCACCCAGTAGAAGGCGCCCCAGTCGATGCCCAGGCGCAAGTCGCTCTCTTTCTGCGCGGTGAAACCGCGGATCGACGAGCCGTCAAAGGTCAGGTTTTCATAGGCTCCCAGCAGAAACTTCTTGTCGTAGTCAAGCAAGTGCAACCGCCCCTCGAGGTCGCTGAACAGCACGGTTACGGCCTTGATCCGCTTCTCGTCCGTCAGATATTTCAGGCGCTTTTCTCGGATTTCGTCAGATCGAACCCGGTTGGTGCGATCGGCTTTCGCAGCCAAGTTGAGATCTTCAAGCTCATCATACGGGAGCGCAAGAAAATTTCGATACTCTGTGGACATGGTTCTCCTTCCGGACGGGAACAAAGTGGAGCCCGGCGTGCAACAGCGCCCGGCTGTTTATGGACTTGTGAAGATCTCGTAACGCTACCCGATCTGTCACACATAAGAGAATGATCATTTTGGAACCTGTGAGAGTGAAGAAATGGGGCGAAACCCCTGATCGTTGGAGACTGAGCATTGACATCGAGCTGCTGACCCCAGCCGAGCGGCACCGCCCTCTTTGCCTTTCTAGCTGCTATCGGTATTGCTTTCATCTTCTTCGACGACCCTTTCCTCTTCTGTTTCTAATCTGCGGTTCAGGTGGCGTGCCAGCTCTCATATTTGGCTAGCCAAGATTCCACAAGGTCATCTGGTTTTCGGGAATCGGGTGGCAGATCGCCCAATCATTCGTCGTTTTGAAGGGCAATCCTGCCCAACTACCTTCCTAGCCAATCACCGGGCCAACATGTCCGCAGCCGTCAAGAACCATGTGTCCAGTGGCTTGTGCCCTTGAACAACCGTATCGAGCGGGGTGGTCGCCAACTCGCCACGGATCATACCCACCAGTACACCCGCATTACCCGCGACCAGCTGCTCTGCGGCCTCCGAACCCAGCCTTGTGCCCAGCAGTCTGTCCGCGCACGTTGGTACGGCGCCTCGTTGCACATAGCCAAGCACCGTTGAGCGGAATTCATAGCCCAGCAGCAGCTTGTGCTCCACGAAGTAATGGCACAATCCTTCGGCATTGTACTTGGCCCCCTCCGCTACCACAACAATGGCGTGCGGCTTCCCGCGCTCATACCCGTCTTGGATGCGCTCCGCGAGTTGCTCCGGGATTACTTCCACCTCCGGCAGTACGACGGCTTCAGCCCCACCTGCGATGCCCGCCATCAGCGCCAGGTAACCGCATTTCCTCCCCATAACCTCAACCAGCAATGCACGCCGGTGCGACGACGCCGTAACCTTCAGGTTATCGATCGCGCTTAGTATGACGTTGAGGGCTGTATCTACCCCGATCGTGACATCCGACCCAAAGAGATCGTTGTCAATCGTCGATGCCACGCCGACCACAGGGAATCCCATCTGATGGAGCATATTGGCTCCCGTCTGCGACCCATTGCCTCCGATCACGACTAAGCCTTCAATCCCCGCTCCGCGCAATCTGCGGATGCCAAGTTCCCGGCCCTCTTCTGTCTGAAACTCAGGACATCTGGCGGTGCCCAAGACCGTGCCGCCGCGCTGGATAATACTGCCCACATCGCGCGCTCCAAACCGTTTGAAGTTTCCTTCAATCAGCCCCGAGTATCCTTGATAAACGCCCCATACATTGAGCCCACGGGCCAGCCCTGTCCTCACGACAGCGCGGATCGCGGCGTTCATCCCGGGCGCATCTCCCCCACTCGTCAAAACTGCAAGACTCTTCATGTGATTGGTCCTCTTGGGGTAATCATCTGTAAGGCGGTAGCGTATTCCGCCTTGCGGTGCTGAATAAGGCGGTGACCCGCGCGCCCGAAAATCTCATTCGTGAGGAAACCGGGCAAAGGCGCTATCCTCCACGGGCTGAACTCCCGTCGTTCTATTGACTATTCTGGAATTTCTCATTCACGCTAAATATCTGGCGGTACAAGTCTTCACCATAGCTGGTCTCCAGTGGCACGCCTTCGACCAGCTTGAAGGTTCGCGTCCCGTCGGCCATTCTTTCGGCGCGCAAGAAGATGGCGTCCCCAATCTTCCTGTCGAAGAAGGAATGCGCGAATTCGTGCAGATGCGTCACGAAGAAAACTTTGATTCGCTTCTCCTGCAATGCAAGGACGATTTGTGTCGCAATCTCCGACCCTTCTCGCTCGTTTGTCGCGGCAAATGATTCGTTAAAAAGCAGTATTGAGTTCGGCACGATATGGTCTACGATCTCGCTCATTCTGGCGAGTTCTTCGTCGAGCTTACCGCTCTTCATCGTCGCGTCCTCTCGACGTTTATAGTGAGTAAACAGAGCAGGGCAGAGTTCTGTCTCAAAGGCCGCCGCCCCAACGAACATTCCGCATTGCATCATCATCTGCGCAAGGCCCACGCTGCGCAGGAAGCTCGACTTTCCGCCTTGATTGGCTCCGGTGATAATAGCGAGGTTCTTACCATCAGCGTTTGCGTCATTTCCTACCAGTGTTGGTTCCATGTGGAGCGATAGGCATACGTCGTAGAGCCCCCTAAAGCGGAGCTTGCGCTCTACTCCGGAGTCTGGAGTCGGAAAGCACATCGGCTCTCCCTTGGCTGCTAGTTTGGCATGCAGATTCAAACAACCTATATAGAAGGCCAACTCCGTCCGCAGCAACTTGAAAAAGTTCAGGACGTGATCGGCGGATCGGGCGAGCGTGACCGTGACACGACTGATCCCTCGGTGCCGCATGCCTGCTACGATCTGCGCCCCGGCCTCGTCGCGAGGGTCGATTTGGAAGGTGTAGCCAGGGGGTTCTTTGGCTAGCATACGCCTGAGCCAGTTCGGCTCTCTCACAGGGGGTTGACGCAGTTCGTAATTGACACCCTCGTTGCTCTCGCCCAGTTCTGCACTCAGCAAGACACCCGCGCGGAACCTCAACTCCGTCAGGTAATTCTGGATGCTGGCCAAGTACTCGTCGCCCAGTTCCATCCTCAGCATGGCGAATAACGCTGTAAAGGCAGCCGACTCGAATCGGTCTCCAGTTTCCTCGGCGATACCCCTCAGCTTTCTGAGAATGACCGACAGCGACCCCAGCAATTCCATCGAACTGTAGAGCACCGAATCTGGGTAGTGACTGGACAGGTCCCACCACTGGCGTCTCGTCGCTTCAATCGCCTCCCCGGTGAGGTCGAAGAGTTCCCTCACCACTGCCGGATTTTTCAAGCAATCCTTCACGATCTCCTGCCGACGCAGAATTGTATCGACATCGTTCTGCAGCCCAGAGAGAAGAGCCACCCGTGCCACGTCGTACAGAAACTTGTCGTCGCCCGCCATGGCGTACAGAAGCGTGCCGAGTTCGAGATCCTGCGTCAGAACAGGCTCGTTCCACGGTAATCTTCGTTGGAGATCAAAATCGCTATCACGATGCATCAGCAGCGCCTTCATGGCTTGATACGCTCCTTGATCCAGTCATAGGTCACGCGGTGCTTCTGTGCGATCGCAAGCGCGTATGCCAGCCCGTCGGCTGGTCTCCGCTCCAATTTGTAGGTCCGCACTGCGGGGTTCTCAGGATCGACTGTGCTAACGATGCTGACTATCTTTTCGTTGAACGAAGCCAATTCATCCAGGAACGTGACGTAGACTCCCAGCAGATCCAGTGCGGAGAGTCGGGCCATAATTTTCTTGCTTAGATAGATCGCATCCTTGAGGGTTGTCGATGAGAATATCTCATTCATCACGATGAGACTGTTTGGAGTCGCCTCGTCGAGGATTTGGCGGACTCGAACTAGATCGTCCTGCAGTTTACCGCGAAGGTTGGTAATGTTCTCTTCCCGTTCGAAGTGGGTGAAGAGTTGGTCGAAGAGAAACAGCCGAGCCTCCGTGCCTGGGACCAGGAGGCCGAGACTTGCCAAATAATGCAACTGGCCGAACATCCGGGCGAAGGTCGTCTTGCCACCATGGTTTGGGCCGGATACAACGAAGATGCGCTCCGGATCGTCCATAAAGAAATCGTTCCAGACGACGGCATCGCTTTCGCCGATGAGCTTGGCCGCCAGCACGATGTCGAAGACATTGCGCCCAGCAACCGCTTTGGTCGCTTGTGAAAGCTGCGGTCGGCAGAAACTCAGGCCGGCACCGCGGAATTTTTCGATATGCGTGAGGAAGGCGACGTAGAATTGGATCTCGCGCTCAAACCGCTTTATCGTTTCATCCTCATATTCCATGTGGGCAACATAAAACGCTTCAAGGGCGCCAAAGGTCTCTGGATGCAGTACGGCCAGCCCGTCCAGCACTCGCTCCTGGATATGGTTGATACCATCCATTTCCCGGAGGCTGACCCAATAGTCTCGGCCTGCGTTGCGCCTAAATATTTCGAATGTTTCTTCGACTGCGCTACTGTAGTCGCTCTCCGCATCAGGGTTGCGAACCGTGACGCTGTCGGCCTTAAGTAGCAAGCAGTATCTGATTGCGGCAAAGTCGGCCTTCAACTTTCTAGTTTCTGTCACAAGGCTTCGGAAAGGAGGAGACGAGACATACTCCGCCAGATAGTCTCGGAACGCGAGCAGGCCTGACGATTCGATTTCGAGCATACCCATGTCCAGGGCGAGGCGCTCGGCGGCTCCGCAATAGATCTCAACCGCAGCCACAAAGGAGCGCTGCATAGCGTGCTTGTAGTAGAGCTGTTTGACCTTGTCGAGACGCTTGCGCATCGCACGCATTTGTTCGGAGAAGAGCTTGATCGCTTGCATCAGGGCCTTGTCTTCGAGATCCTGCATGACAAGCTGGCGATAGCTGATCGCATCGAGATCGCTCAGCTGCGTGTAATAGAACGGCGCCAGGTCGTATTCCTTCCAGTCTGCCGTGATACTGTCGATCAGCTGATCCAGATTCAAATCGACGAAAAAGTTCGGTGCATCGAGACGCACTCCGGCACTGCCGTCGTCATATCCATCAAACAGAATGCTGCAAAAGTTCATGATGTTTAGTCGCCATTAGTGCTCCGTCTTCGAAGGGCTTGGCCAGACATCCGCATCCAAAGCTGCACTTCGGCCTTGTAGC
Organism: uncultured Occallatibacter sp.; assembly: GCA_964571165.1. Taxonomy (GTDB): domain Bacteria; phylum Acidobacteriota; class Terriglobia; order Terriglobales; family Acidobacteriaceae; genus Telmatobacter. Next base: position 30,336 of record CAZNAW010000030.1, read on the forward strand.
GACCGAATTACCGGAAGCGTCTTCTGAATCCGAATACCCATCACACAGGCCTTCGATTGAAGTGCATCAGTGTGCGTTGCACTTCGTTCTTTCCGTTCAAGCCTTCTTCTCGCGTTAGAAGTGGGCCGGAAACCGCCGTCTGGAAATCGTTAGGATTGATTCTGAATTCAGAAATCCAATTCAACGCTTCGTTCCTGATTGATGCGTAGTGAGTTGCAGGACATTCGCCCTCCCGCTGTTCACTCATGACGCCAAGCGCGACGTTGATAGTATCTTGAATACGGCCAGAGCGGATATGGAGCTTCCTGGTGCCACTTGCGCATATTCCGCACAACTTATAGCGATTATGAATTGCGTAGCTCGCTTGAAACACCGCTTTTGAGCGCATAACTTTTCCTCTCCGACCAAAATCCATCTCGTTTCAGCCTTAGTGCAGCTGTCGAAGGGCCTGCGGGACTGCAGTCGTGCCTGGGAGGTCTATGTCCCCTCGCGCGAAGTGCTCGTTCCTATATGCGATGGGCGACATCTTCAAGAGTGCTCCATGGAGCCCGGCTGCTTGGAAGCTTCGAATGCCCATCGCAAGATGATTATCCAGCCCACAACTGTCCATCCCAAAAGGATATTCAAATACAGGATCGTGGGTTGCCTGGGATGCCGAAAGCGAGAGGCAGCGATCGTCGGGAAAAAGTATGCAAGGATCGCAAGTACCCTAACGAGATACCATAGAACCGATGAACCGAAATCCCGCATTGATTCCTTCACCTGTGGGTTGACGGGCACGGGCTGTGCCAATCCCATACCAACTGAGACTCCGCTAACAGCGACGAGCGACATGTTAGCTGCCAACTCTCATGACTGTGGAATCTGAGTAGCTCAATCGTGCGCATCTCCCGAAACTACACAGCAATGCACAGTTAGGAGACAGCACTCCTGATCCGCTCAGTTCAATTCACGTTTTGGTAGGGTATACAGACTCCTACCGGATCGGTAGGAATCATCAGCCGTTCCGTTTCGGAGGGCAGTTGAAGGCGGATTCCCTCGCCTAAAGAAACAGTGTATCACACGGCAATTCGACGAGACGCGCCCACGCTGCGAAATCGGTGCTCTGCGCAGATGTTTCCTTTGTGATGTAGTAAAAGGGATTGCACCCCGAGCGCAGTCCCGTCCGGAATCCTTCGGCCTTTCATCCCTGTGGAGTTTTGCCTTAAGAAACCGTGCCAGAGCGGTACAATTCGAGCGAGTCGGGACTGAAAGGCAATCCAGGATCAAGACTGGCCTTGGCACCCATTTGGAGCGTTAATACCGATGAGCACAAAGCCGAAACTCACAATCGACGGATTGTTGTCGGAGTTGGGTACCCACGCGCAGATCTCCGCAGCCGAACCTCCGGTGGTCACGCGTGTGGTATTCAGCGAAGCAGAAGGTCGCGGCCTGGAGGCGTTACGCGCTCAGGCTGGGTTCGCGGGCTCACTCGAATCCGTTGCGTTGCCCGCCGGACGTTTCCAGCAGTTTGTCGAGTTACATATCGAGCAGGGACCAATTCTCGAGCAGGAAGGGATCGATCTCGGCCTGATAACCCATATCGCCGGGCCGGCCAGCATGCGTGTCGTCATCGAGGGTGAAGGCGGCCACGCCGGCGGCAAGCTTATGCCCGGCCGCAAAGATGCTCTCGCGGCAGCGGCGGAACTGATTCTGGTACTCGATGCAGCGGCCAAGTCCAGCGGCTTGATCGACACCGTGGGCACTGTGGGCATCTGCGAGGTTTTTCCTGGCGCGGTCAACAGCATTCCCTCGCGTATGCGCCTGGAGACGAATGCCCGCGACACCAACGGCGCCCGGCGAGATCGCGTGCTCGACACACTACGCGCGGCGTGCGCCGATGTCTCCGCCCGGCGCGGTGTGACCGTGACAACGGAACTGGTCAACGCCGATCCACCGGCCGTATGCGATCCAGAGATTCTGGCGGCGATGGAAGCCGCGGCGGCATAAGCCACCGGCCCGACGAGTACGCCTCGCCAGAGTGGATCGCTGGCGGGGTACACATGCTGGCGCGGCCCCTTGCCCGTCTCGCAAGCTGAACAGTTGCGGGTCATGCACTTCGTGTGGCGATGACCACTTCATATTTGAAGGTAGCTATGAAACATCGCCCTCGTGCAACCCTGGCTCGGGGGCTTGTCCACCCTTCCAAATCGTGACTGCCTTTACCGATCTGAGTTGAAGTTGTCCATACTCACGCAGAATAATATGACCGGAGCCGTGCCCCTCGTAACGGTCGTAGATCTGCTGGCCATCCCGGAGGATGATACGCAATGGCGTGCCACGTTTGAAGTGTGTATGCGGAGTTCTCAAATGAGCGCTATCCCTGACCGATAAGACGCGGAAAGTATAAACTGGGATCAATCGAAGGGTGATGAAGTCCACCCCAACCGCCGGCATCGAAAGCGATGTTCGGATGATGACTCCTCATAGCCCCAGAGGCAGAGGAGTCATCATGCTAACAACGTCTCCGTCTAGTCCAGGAATTCACATTCCTCCTCCGTTCTCGATTCCTAACACTCGTTCAGGTTGCTCTCTGCCTCGTGAACTTTCGACCGTCTTTGAGTGGAACTCCGCACCAAAGACTGCCTGCTTTGGAATCGGACCTTATCACGGAGGAGCCCGAAACGCGCCGAATCGCTCACAACTTTCGTCATCCGATGCTGGTGGCCTCCCATGCCTTACGTAAAAGGTGCCTTTAGATCGGCAAGAGCTCGCCAGATTGCTAGATCCGGGAGTTTATCAGGCAAGAGTCTCCAGCCTCGTCCGTGGTGGCCGGAGGAAATCTGCCAAAAAATCGACAAGATTGTCTGGATGGTTTATTGCTTGGGCGAACCGGGAGAAGACTGGCACCAGTTCACCGCCTACGACGCGGCCGGACAGGTACTCGCCATCCACCGTGTTGAGGGATTCTGACCAACGGAAGATCGCCGCAACCTGCGATTCCGAGGTTTGCATGTACCTTCAGAAGGTTTACGATCCCGCGGCGTCCATGTATCGAGTGCGTTATGCCATCGCAACCATTCTGCGCGATCGCGTTGTCAATGAAGGTGCCTTCAAGTGCTGCTTTGAGATGGGCGACGAGGACAAGGTAATACGGGCAATCCTGCGCCGTGGTCTGAAGAATCCACGACTGCGCTCCGCGCTCGAAAAGAGCCACTTGGTGAACATCACGCACTGGCTTCCCCGTTTCCCCGATCTTGCTGAAGCATATTTCGCGACCGACGAGCAAGCATTTGGATCAGTGGACAATCGAACTGAACGGAAGAACGGAATCAATTCGAAGCGAACTCACCGGCTGCAGCGCCGATAGTCTAAGTTGAGATGACACTCGCAAGTTACCGCATCCAGCCCAGGAGTCAGTCGATCGAGCCATCGGTCAAAGTCCACGTTCTCCTTTGCGCCGTAAACTGTCCGGCCTGGATCCAGCTGACCCCATTCGAACCACTTGCGGCTCAGCCACGACATATATGGCAGTAAGAGCGTGGATGGGCAACATAGCCGGTCGTGCGCGCGGATTTGCTCCGATGTCATGCCGTGATCGCGTGCATAGGCACGGTAGCGAAGTTGAGTGTCACCCCTGAACTGCACTCTGCTGATGCGAGTCATGATTGCTATCCAAGCGCGCTACGAGAAGGCGTTACAAACCCAATGCAAACCATTCAAGGACGGGATGCACCAGGTAGAACAAGTGAGACCGCGAGGTGGCACACCGCTTCCGTCCCATTCACTTAGTTTTCCCAGGGCAACTCCTTCTTGCCAAAGTGCCCATAGTTTGTTGTCTGCCTATAAATGGGGCGGAGCAGGTCCAACTGCTCAATAATGGCCGAAGGTCGAAAATCAAATGCACATGCAAATTCCATCGCCTCGCGGCTATCGCCGGTGCCAAAGGTCTCTACCTTCAACGACACTGGCTTAGCCACGCCTATGGCATATGCCACCTGAATCTCGACCACTGCCGCTAGGCCCTGCTTGACAATTTGCCTGGCAATGTAGCGGCAGAAATACGCAGCACTCCGATCCACTTTTGATGGATCCTTGCCGCTGAACGCGCCGCCTCCGTGACGTGCCGCACCGCCGTAGGTGTCAGCAATGATCTTTCTTCCTGTCACGCCACAATCTGCCGATGGCCCGCCGAGCACGAAGCAGCCAGTGGGATTGACAGTAAACTGTATGTCGTCTGTAGACCACTTGCCCAGAACGCGTGGCGCAAGTTCGTACCGTACATAGCTGGCAATGTCTCCGCGCTTCACTTCAGAGCTATGCTGTGTGGAAACCAATACATCCGCCACCGCCACGGCAATATTGCCTTCATAAAGTACTGACACCTGAGATTTGGCGTCGGGACGAATCCAGGGAAATTTGCCGGATTTTCGGTCTTCTGCCAGTCCTTTCGTCAGTTGGTGAGCCAGGAAGATTGGCAGCGGCATAAGTTCGGACGTTTCGTCACAGGCATAGCCAAACATAATCCCTTGGTCGCCCGCACCCTGCTCATGATTTTCATTGCTGTCGACGTCCACTCCTTGGGCAATATCCGCAGACTGCTTGGAAATGATCTGCAGCACCCGCACGCCATCCGCATTGAAGGGTACAGTTGGATCGTTGTAGCCGATGTGGCGGATCGCTTCACGAACAACCGCTTCATGGTCAACGTTCGCCGCCGAGCTGATCTCGCCGCCGAGAACGACCGTGTTTTCCTTGCACAAGACCTCACACGCAACCCGGGACTTAGGGTCTTGCGCGATATACGAGTCCAGGATGGAATCCGCGATGTAATCGCATACCTTGTCCGGGTGCCCTTCGGAAACTGACTCGGAGGTGAAGATATATGTCGAGGATCGGGGAGTAGCGGGAACCGACACCACATTGGTCGCGCTGACAATACTGGCCATGGATGCACCCTCCTGATAGGAAATTGACACGGTTGTGATCTCAATTGCGTTCGAGGAACAAACGCCTGAGTGTCCGGGTTCAGTTTTGCCTAAGCAGAAAAAACTCCTGCCTGGATGCAGGAGTCATTAGCCGTTCCATTTCGGAAGGCAGTTCAAGGTGGATTCCATCACCTGACCCAATCATATGAAAACTTCAGACAAGAGTCAACAGTCAGTCTGCGCAACCCATTTGCCATCCAACGACTCCCTAATCGGGTAGCCGTTGGATGGGTTTGGTCCCGATTGTCTATGCAGAGACAGTTCTCTGCCGTTGTAGTTTGAGAAGCAGCGGAATGGCAGCGAGTTCAGCGATGACGCAGAAAGCGATCAGGGCGGCAATCGAATGATCGTACAAGATGCCCATAATCGCGCTTCCCATAAACCATGAGAGGCCATATGCCCCTGTAAACAATCCGTATGCAGATGGTCGTCGGTCCGCCGATACCATCGTCGCGACTGCGGCTGGAATGATGGATTCTTGCACTCCCATTCCCAGTCCCCATAGCGCTGCGCCTATAAGCGCTACCCAGAACCCTCCAAGAAAGACGAGTGGTGCGAAGCACGCCGAAAGAATTGTGAGAGGGATGAGGATTGAGATGCCGAAGCGGTCAAACAGCCCTCCAAAGATCAACGACCCGATGCCGCTAACGGCCATTGCGACTGAGTAAAAGATAGGAATCCAAATCGTCTTCACGACCGCGGCTTGCTGAAAGTGGAAGGAGATTAGCTGGAAGTCGGCGAAACCTGCTGCCACCAATGCAGCCGCAACGAGGTATATCCAGAACGACCGCGGCAGGCCCGTACCTTGTAATGCTTGAGTCTTAACTTCCAAATCTTCCGGACGGGGATATAGGAATCGCGCGACCGAGAGCAAAAGGATGGTCATCAAAGCGGGAACGAGGAGTGTGCCAAAGGCCAATTGATAATATCCGCGATGGGCCAAGATAAAGGCAACAAGTAAGGGGCCAACCAAGGCCCCAAATTGGTCGAGGGCCTCATGAACCCCAAAGCCCCATCCGAAGCCCATCTCCTTTGCCGCATGCGACAACATCACATCGCGGGGAGGATTCCGTATAGCCTTTCCTACTCTCTCCAGGAGAATGAGAATGGCGGCAATCTTCCAGTTCCCGGCAAAAGCAAGCAGTGGCACTGCGGCCATCTGGATGATGTACCCGAAAAAAGTGATCGGCCAGAATTCTCCGGTCCGCTCGCTAACGCGTCCTGAGACTAAACGCAATCCATATCCGAGCAATTCCCCAAGACCAGCCACAATTCCGACCACTGCGCCAGTCGCTCCCAATGTCTGTAGGAACGGCCCCGTGATCGACCTTGATCCCTCGTATGTAAAGTCGGCGAAGAAGCTGACCACGCCAATCATGAGGACGAATTTTAGTGCGATTCTGCGCTTGACGCCGTTGCTCGGCTCCATTTCTCGCGAAGCCTCTCCTGCTGTCGATTTCATCGACATCCTCCTTGCTGCTTGATTTGATAGGAGTCATTAGCCCATGAACGGGAGGCGGTTAATGGCGGATTCCATCGCCAGATCCAGACGCAATCACTGAGGATGATCGTCGTGTACGACCAGGATAGAGGTTCGAGAGTTGCGGATCAAGTCCTCGGAAGTCGACCCTTCGAGCCAGTGCCGAATACGGCTAATATCCCTGTGCCCGACGACAACCAGGTCCACCGATGCCTCCTCGATTTTGTGCTCGATTTCCTTTTCGGGATCGCCTTCGACAATCTCTGTGGCTACATCGATCGCGAGGCCGACTGCCTTCACGCCGGCCGCTCGCACCTGTGCTTCGAGGTCTGCACGCGCTTGGGACGCCTCATCAAGCCCGACTCCTTCTGCCTGTGTTTCAGCATTCAGTGGAGCAATCACACCGAATACGATGAGATGGGCCTGCAGGCTCTTTGCGAGGGAGATCGCGACAGCCGTCGCACGTTCTGATTCAGAAGTGCCATTGACTCCTACTAGAATTCTTCCAAATGGGCTGCCATACATTATTGACTCCTTTCAATACGGCCGAAACCGGTCGCCGCAGAGGTTGATCCACGATCTGAGGGGCGTTTGAGTCGGGAGACATCGGTTGTCTCACGCGGCCGCGTGTTGACCGATTAGAACTGACCGAGCATTGTTTCGCATGACTATCGGAGTTCAAAAGTGCGATTCCACATCTGAATCACGCGCGTCTCGCGTTCGAAACTGAGGATGCTTACCGATCCAGTGTCCAGAAAGTATAGACGACCCGCTTCGGGAGGCTGCCCAAGCCAAGTTGCTGCCAGTATCCGAAGGAAATGCGCGTGGGAAAACAAGGCAACGGGGCCGCCCACGGAAAGCGCGCGGCCAATCACTGTTTGGGCTCTCCCTGAGATCTCTTCAAGCGTTTCACCTCCTGGCGGGGCTGTCTTCCAAACCGACCATCCCGGCTGCTCAATGCGGATCTCCGGCGTTGTGCGCCCTTCATATTCGCCGTAGTCCCATTCGGCTATATTCTCGTCTACCTGGGCGTCCGCCGAATACCCGGCGATACGGCAGGTCTCCCGCACCCGTTGGCGCGAACTTGTTAGAACGAGCGAGAAATCCTTTTCTCCCAGCCAGTCTCCGATCGCCTTTGCGGAGTCCTTGCCTCTCTCGGTAAGGGGAACGTCTGTTCGGCTCGTGTGCGCCCCTGACGCGCTCCATTCGGTTTCCCCGTGGCGAATTAGCCAGAGTTGCGAGTTTGCTGATTCTATCTGCATTTTCTGTGTGTGCCTCTTTGCTCCTGACTGCAGCGACCTTCCGTGTGATCTCGTTTCAATTGGATGCTCGCATTCGCAATGGGACCCGAATCTCGATCAACTGCGATGGGTGTTCCTTCGGCCTTGAGTTTGTGACAGCGAATAGAAGTATGATCCGGCCCCTGCTGCGGAGACAGCAGTTCTAAATGGGAGGTGCTTTTCCGGTGACAACCGTATTCATGAAGCTCTTCCATGAAGGGAACAGTACGTAGGCAGTGATGGTGTGTAGGTCCTGAAAGAAGCGTGCACGCGCTCCGACAGCCTCGCGGGCTTGTTGCCAGAGGGTTTCCAGGCAGTCGCAGGCGGTGTGGAAGGCGAAGGCCAGCAAGTTCATGGCGGCGAAGGTTCTAGCCAGGTACTTCTTTCCATGCCCGAAGTTGTGAGCCAGGTTATAGCCGTTGTTTTTCAGCACGTTGAAGCTCTCGTTCTCGATCTTCCAACGGGCCCTCGCGCAGGCCGCAAGCTCCACCACGTTGTCTGCCACTATCGGCAAGCTGGTCACGAAAGCACCGTCATACGTAACCTTTCCCTTGTCATCGGTGATGGTGACCCCCAACCAGTTAACCGTGAGCGCATCCTTACCGTCGCGCAGCGGAACTGCTTCGATCCAGCGGTAGCGATAGGTCAGGCTGCGCTTGCCGGGCTTGCGCTCGGTCACCGTACGTTCGTGCAGAGGTGCTCCATCCACGTACTCATACAGCGTCTTGTGGCCGTCTCTCTTGCACACGAATAGAAAATCCGCGCCCGTTGCCAGCACCGCCTCGGCCAGCGGCTGGCAACTGAACAGCGCATCGCCCAGATAGACCGGGCGCAAGTCCGGAACCCGCTTGCCATGCGCGCTCAGCCAGCGTTTGGCCGCGTTGCGCTCGCAGTCCTGCTTTTCGGCTCCATCCTGCGGAGTTATAAACTCGGGCATAAGTGGCAGCACCATGTTATGGCCCGGAGCTACGATCATCGCCGCCAGCATGGCGTGATAATGCTCCGTTTTGCCATTCGATCGGTTGCGCGTCAGGCACTGCGGGCAACTCAGTTTTTGCGAACAGAAATACTCCGTGCCATCCAGGGCCACCAATGTCCGTCCGCCCAGCCGTTGAAATGCCTTCAGGCCGTCGCGCTCGCGCAGTTGTTCGATGACCTGGTCGAAACAGGGCTGCAAGGCTTCCGGGCAGACCGGGTCGAGCATCAGGCGAATGTAGTTGTCGGTCGGTATCTTCTTCATCCCGAACAGCGTTTGGCAATTCGATGTACCGTGGCCTTGTTCCAGCCGCCGCTGATGGGACAAAAAGGACTCACTTTGCATAAAAAACAAGGAAAACGCCGAAAGGCCTATATCCGCCATCGAGTAGTCCACATCCGAGCTGCGCCGGGCATCGGAAAACCCCGCACAAACGCAGCGCAAGCCCTCTAAGAGCGACTCCAATATCTCCATACCTCAACACAGCACAGAACAGCACGGCCGAAAATAGCTAGTCGGGTTCCCTATGCCATTTAGAACTGCTGCTGCGGAGAGCGGTGGCTTGCGAGACGGCGGTTGCATATGGTACAAGTTGACTTGGCGAAGGAATCCGCCTTCAAGCGCCCTCCGAAACGGAAAAGGCTGATGACTCCTACGGTGACGTAGGGGTCTTTTCTTTTGCCTCTACGACACTGTCCAAGAAGAGGCATGATGGACAGTTATCTCGATCTCCCCATTGGCGAACAAGTTCCCGACATAGTCTCCACAGTCGTTGAGATCCCGCTCGATGGCGTCAACAAATATGAATACGACAAGACCTTGCACGTCTTTCGGCTGGATCGGAATCTGCATTCCCCTGTCCACTATCCGGGAGACTACGGCTTCATCCCTCAAACCTTGGCCGAAGACGGCGATCCTCTCGACATCTTGATCCTCGGAGATACTCCTACGTTCCCAGGTTGCGTGTACTTTGCGCGGCCAATTGGCCTGTTTGAAATGCTGGATCAGGGTGTGCCGGATGAGAAGATTTTGGCGTACGCCACCGGCAATCCGCGATTCAAGGGCGTTGAGAGCTACACGGAAGTACCACCGCATGTTTTGCTCGAAGTCGAACATTTCTTCTCGGTCTACAAGGACATGGAGGGTAAGCGAACCAAGGTTCTGGGCTGGAAGGACAGGGAAACAGCACAGGAGAGCATTCGGGCCAGCCACCAGAGATACTTGCAAGGCAATGGAAGCTAGCTTCTTCCAGTGAGAGGTCCAGCCGCGATGCCGTTATCGTCTGCCCAAAGCGAGCCGACCCTTGAGTATCTGAGTTGCGTCGAGCGCGAAGAAGAGTTGGGCCGGCTTCGGAACCAGGCGAAGATACGAAAATCCATGCTGGTATATGGGCCGGAAGGTGTAGGCAAATCGCGCCTATTGCGGACGTTTGTCGATAGCCAACCGCTGACGCTCTATGTGGCGCAGATGAAATCGCCTCGCGAATTCCTTCTCGCGTTGCTCGATGCGCTGCATTCAGTTGACGAAAGAATCAGAGTTCCAGGAAATATCAGCGCTTTATCATCATCTTCATTAAAGGGCATTGTGAACCGGGCTCTTGATACCCGGCCTTTTCTGATGGTGCTCGACCATCTCGACGCTCCGTCCCGCGTTGTCACCGGCATGATCAAGGACTTGAACTATTATGGCCGCACACCTGTCATCTTTGCATCGCGATCGCCGCATATGGAAGATATCGGTGCTCTGCGCCCATTGTGCGCGCTCAAATCGGAGCGCATCGAGTTGGAAAACCTTCCGCAAAAGATTGCATTGGAATTTGCCATGCGAGACGCCGAGAGAATCAAGCTGTGGGCTTCCAACCTGGATTCGATCCTTCCGTCTCTCGTCGAGTGGAGTGATGGGAATCCAGGCGCCATCCTTCAAATGCTGAAAATGGCACACTTACCCCAGTACAGAGTTGGAGATCAGATCAAATCTCACATCCTCTACATCGACTATCGCATGGGGCGACGCTAGTGAGCAATCAACTTCCGGGAAGACGCCACAGCGTAGTAGATCCCTCTAACGACCCGGAGAAGAACAACCACCCATGCAGAAATAATCTTCCAACTCGGCTTTGTGCGCGCGCGAAAGTGTGCCATTCCCCTCCTCTTCCCTTGCCAGATGTTCAAGCCGATATCACCGTCAGTAGCAGATCAAGCGTTCAGTCATATCACGCCAACGCCGCGTCTACAGAATTGTCTCCACCGCCCATGGCGCGTTCACACTTCGGTGGCCCGCGAGCAGCAGCAGCGCCAATTGGGACGCTCTGCGCTCCTCTTCACTGGTTAGGTATCGGCGCAGGGCGTCGTGCCGAAGTGCGTATCGCTGCAGATCCTCGGCCGTTCGTTCCAGTAATCGTGCATGCGCATGAAGTAGATTCCGGGCGGGTTTGCCAACGCCTAACGACACGGTAACCAAAGCTAGATGGGGAAGGCAGCAGGCGGGCAGGCGCAGTTCGCCGGATGCGGTAGCTTCGCGCACCGTCGTGGCCACACTGTTCACAGCCTTCTGTTCCGCCTCAATGCGAACCTCACAGACACGGCAGGTCTTCGCAGTGGCAAGCAAACTCGTCAGTTCCACGTGTGATCCGCGGAAGTCGGATGCTTCCCCAGCAAGTCGCTCAAGTTCTCCTGCGATGCGATGCGCGAGATTCGGGTAGGCCGTACACACTCCGTACGGCGACGAGAGGTTCTCATACTGCCAGGTGTGGAGAGGGCAGAATCCGCCTCTGCTGGCGTGTTCCCGCTGCGTTTCCGGATTGATGGTCAGCTCGTATTGATACTTGCTCAGGAATCCGAAAATTGCATCCAGCATAGCGGCGCAAATCCAGCACCCGGTACGCCTCTCGATCTGAATCGTGGCCCCAGGACTGCTACCTGACTCGTCGGCAGAGACTTCCTTTCGCGCTTCGCCCTCTGCACCAAGACTCCTTTCTCGAAAGGCGTGCAATCTTTCCACGAGCTGGTTATATGCTTCCGCATGTGCCGCCTGGCCCTCCAGACTCAACCGCTTTGCAAGAAAGGTCGTGGCCCGTCCATACATGTTGGAGAGAAAAGACTGTGCGCGCTCTTCGGTGAGAAACCGCAGAAGTTCCGCCTCAAATGATCCAAGTCCACTTTCTTCCAGTTGGTCTCCATCTCTTGATTGCTTGGCGTGAAGCCCTTGTCGTGCTGAAAGGGAGAAGACTCGCGGTGTTTCGGAGAAGGAAAACCGTTGCAGACGCTCGACAACGAACGCAAGAGCTTCCCTTCGCTCTTCGGCGTTAACGGTATCCTGCTTGTTAATAACAACGAAAAGCCTCTTGTTTGTGAGGCGGATCCGGTGCAGGATGCGATCTTCTTCTTCCGAAAGCGGGCTCTCGTAGCTCGTTACCAGAACGAAGGCATCCGCCTGGGGCAGAAATCGCTCGGTAGTCTGCGTATTCTCGGCAATCGAAGATCCTAATCCTGGACTGTCCACAAAGAACAATCCTCGACGCAATATCTCTACTGGCAACTCAATTTCCGCATACAAGACATTTTTGACGTTGCCAGGATTCGATTGCTGGGTCACGTAGTCAGACAGCTGCGACAGCGGCACTTCGCGGCGCAAAATACGTTCGTTGAAGTTGAGCACGACCTGCTTACGGCTTCCATAACGGACCGTCGTGATCACAGATGTGAGCGGAACAATCCCCGTTGGCAAGAGATCTCCACCGAGTATGGCGTTCATCAGTGTCGATTTGCCGCGGCTGAATCGCCCGACAACCAGCAAGTTGAACCGGTCTTCAGCCAGGCGCGTGAGAAGATCCCGGCATTCGGACTGCAAGGCTTCGTCCTTTGTATCGATAGCCTGGGCGGAACGGATGATGTCGGCTATCCCGAATTTCTCTTGCTCGTACTCTTTGAGGTCCATGAACGTCATTTCTCTCTGATTGAAGTGTTGACTGCTCTCTAGGATGCGCAATTGATCCGGAGTGTCAAGCGCCGGTTGGGTGCCCGCCTTCCAGACTCCCACCCAGCACGTGATTCAGGATTCGCCAGGAGGGCGACGACCAATTCGGCATCTCCCCCGAGTCCTTTCGACGCTTTGCTATTTGAGCTGCAACCTCGCGCACAATGCCAGAATGCGCATCCAGCAATCGGTCAACATCTTCTTCATGGATAAATCGGGGAGCCTTGGCAATCTCGACCAAGGCGGATATGATCTCGGGCAACTCGGCTTCGGGCGCGGCCGCAAAGCCGATCTCGGCAGCGGCGATTACCGTTCCAGGGTCGCGAACCCGCAGGAATCGGCGCAGATCTGGCCAATCACCCCGGATCACACCAACTTCGGCCAGAAGTTGAAGAGTCGCACGTAGACGGCATACGGCAGACGGGCCTTCGAGGGTGACGCCGGTTAATCCACGAATGGAGAGAATGCCGAATTGGCGTACGGTGCCAGGAAGCTTCCGCAGGCTGTTCATGGCATCCTCTCTGCACAGGTCGTCTTCGAGGATCTCGAACAGCAAGGGAACGCTCTCGAGGCGATGAAATTCACCCAATGCGAGAACCAGTCCACCGGTGGCGCGCTGCCAGGCCGCATCCAGCAGGACCTTGAAGACCTCCGTGGAATTACACCGCATCAGTTCGCGAGCCGCTGCGCTTCGGACCGCGTCCTCGGCAAACAGCACCGTGGAATCCTGGGGGCGTACATAGTTCTTGAAATACGAGATCAACGCGGAGTACGCCCCCAATTCTCCCAACGCCCGTACGGCGCGACAGCGGGGCAGCGAGATGGTTCTCGGGGAGCCTTTCAAAAGGAAGTCCGCAAGATAGGGCACAGCCTCCTGTCCCCGCGCGATCAGCATTTCCGCTGCGAGATCGCCATCTTTCAATGAATCGAGAGCGGCAATCAGCCGATCTATCTGTTGGTCAGGCATCGCTGTCAGCGGATTGGTCATACCTCTACCTCCTGGTTGGAGGCAGCCACGGGGTACCAGTCTTCACGCGTAAGCGGAAGTTTGCTTTGACCTCGATCGGGACGGCTGAGCAGAACCTGGTAAACCGCAATGTCCCCCCTGCGGAACGCTGCGGCCGAACCAGCCATATACAAAAGCCAGATGCGGTACGTGACTTCGGATACATATTGCAGGAGCGTCTCAGAATTACGACGCAGCCCCTCGACCCAGCGGTGCAAGGTGAGTTCATAATGCTCCCGAAGGTTTTCGACGTCGCGCACTTCCAGTCCCTGGGATTCAGCGGCTTCAAGTGCCTGGGAAAGAGTGACGAGCTGTCCGTCCGGAAATACATACCTATCAATGAAGGAACTCTCCCGGGTTGGGGATGAGTAGGAGCGCGTGATTCCATGATTGAGAAAAACGCCGCCAGGCCGCAAGAGCCGACGCACCGTACCGAAATATTGAGGCAGATTCTTCAGGCCTACATGCTCAAACATGCCGACACTGGCGATCTTGTCGAATGATGGTTCGACACCAGCTAACGTACGAAAGTCTCGCAACTCAACTTCACAATGCCGATCCAACCTGGCCAGTTCGATCCGTTGTTTTGCCACCTCTGCCTGTTCACGGCTCAGAGTGATTCCTTGAGCATGCACCTGATGTTTACTGGCGGCGTGGAGCATGAGGCTACCCCAGCCGCACCCAATGTCCAGGAAGCTCTCCAGCGGTTGCAGCCGCAGCTTTTGGCAGATCAGTTCAAGCTTCTGTTCCTGGGCAATATCAACCGTATCCTCCGCGTCCCGAAAGTACGCGCACGAATATGCAAGGGATTGGCCGAGCCATGGCGCAAAAAACTCAACTGGCTGATCGTAATGGTAAGAGATCGAGGCGCGGTCTCTCTGCTGGGAATGCTGCGAGCCGTGCTTGAACCATTGACCCAAACCAAAAAGCGTAGCAGAGGCTTTCTCCAAAATCTGCTGCCGCAACGGACGGGGACCGTTGAAGATGTGTTCCGCAATCGAGAAGACGGAAAAGATGTCGCCTTCAACGTCAAGGTCGCCATGGATGAATGCCTCTCCCAGCGAGATCTCGGTCGGCTCGGCGACAAGCGACTGGAGGGCTTGTGGGCTCTCCACAACGATTATGCAGACAGGCCTCTCGCCGTCCGACGAGGACCAGCGCCATCCGTCCCACAGACGGATGGCGAAAGTAGGCCCTTCATAACCGTGGAAAAGGGCGCTCAGGAGCGTTTCTCTTTGCGACTGGATAGATTCGGACATTTCTTCCCTCGGAAGTCACATTTTGATGCGAAATACAACTCCAGAGCTGACTGCCGTGTGTGCCCGATCGGGGGCCGGCAACTCTCCGGTTTGAAGCACAACGATCAATGCGTCTTGATCTTCGGCAGAAATCGGCATCGAACGGATCTGCTGAATCGTGTCGCTTATCGGGTAGGCATATTCCTTGAGTGAAATACGGCCATCCTCCCACATCGCATAGCACGCGAGAGGGCACCCCGTCTTGGGCTGTCCAAGACTGCCTGGATTCACGATTGTCGTCTTACCGACTGTGCGGATGAATGGAGTATGCGTATGGCCGACGACGAGCACGTCTGTGTCGATCAACGTCACTTCTTCTTGCCAACGCTCCGACTGCTCAGGGCAATACCCGAACAAAGGGTCCAGGGGCGTAGCGTGAACCAGATGGAACCTTGTCGAGCCCACCGCAGTCTCGCGGTAGACTGGAAGTTTTCTCAGGAACTCGAAGTCTTTCCCCGTGCAGACCTCTTGGGTATAACGCAGCGTCTCGGCCGCCAGCCTCTTGAAGGGCTGCGAGCATTGTGGATCCACAGAGAACCCGGCCGCATGGTCATGATTGCCGCGAACTGCAACGGTAGCGTTGTCTTTCACCCACTGGACGACTTCATGAGGTCTTGGCCCATAGTCCACCAGGTCGCCGACGCACCAGAGTTGATCGAAGTCACGCTCTGGAAGAGCTTCCAAAGCAGCCAGATTGGCATGAATATCGGAAACGATGACAATCTTCACAAAAACCCCCAGCTTTTGGCCCATTTGCACCTACATCCGAGGCGCGTATGAACCCGGATTTTTCGCCGAGGCTTTCGTGTGGGCAGCAGACTCCCGACGAAACCTCGTCAGGGGTCATCATCCGCACCACCCACCTAAATCATGGATGGCGCAGCGGTTAAGGCGAACCCCTTCGCCCCGCGCATGGTCAGCGCGAACTCCGAATTCTTTGATCAGGGATCAGGCCGGGACATGACTCCGCAACAGGATTCCCTGTCAGGAGTCATCATCTGTCCGGCCAATTGGGTGGACAGCGGTTAAGGGTGAACTCCGTCACCACAACCAACACTTCAATAGAAACCA
>CAZNAW010000031.1:0-45794 GCA_964571165.1 uncultured Occallatibacter sp.
AAAGCTTGTACACCAATTTGCCAATATCCGCGCTCAGATTGATCCCGCAGTGGCATACCGTACCTTGCGCGACGATCTTCTTCATTTGAAGAGGCTTGGTCCCATCAATTCTCGCGGGCACGGGCGAGGAGCGGTATGGTTTTTAGCTGTGGAACCTACTCCACGCCAGAATTCGAATAAGGCGGAATAAGGCGGTCGAATAAGGCGTAATAGGGCGGAATAGGGCAATCTGAGCCGACAGTGAACAGGACTCGAACGACGAGCACCTCCTCGTAATAGGAACGGTTGAAGATGCCAATCCTTCCGCGTTCGGGAAGGCGGCAAGTGGTGCGCTAGAGAAAATCATGTTCAAGCTCCTCGGTGCTTGGCTGCTTGAAGCTGAAGACCTCGCAGCCTTCTGGATTGACCCCGGACATGACATGACGTATGGCTCCGTCTTTTCCTGCAGCATCCATGCCTTGGAAAATCAAGAGCAACGCTTGGCGATGTGATGCGTAGTGAAGCTGCTGCAGCGAACACAGCTTCTTCATGTGGCTAAGAAGAAGTTCCTTATACTACTTCGTAGCCTTCGCGTATGGGGCGACACTCGTCGGCCACTTATCAATGTCTACTTTCTTGTCTGGCGGCAAGAGATAGTCATTCGAATCGATGATCATACTAACCTTTCGGATCTTCAAGCCTTTTCGGTTTGGGCCTCACGAGCGGGTTCGTCGGGAGCAGTAATCGATACTCCCAGAATGCAGGACAGTACCAACTGCGCCGGGTACTTACGAGATGCGGAGACGAGCAAAGAGCGGAATCTTCACCACGTCCAGGACCACGCCGAAGGCAATCGCAGCGATAAACTCACAGGCGACAACCGCGAGGGACAGTGGCGCCATGGCAATCCCGTAAACAGCGAGCGTTGAGATGATAAGAACGTCGGCAACGGAAGAAAGCACGAGCCAAATGCTGGGCCGCAAGCCCCACAGATGTTGGCGCCCGCGAACGACATACGTCGTGGCCTGGCTCCCAAACACAATGCCGACCACGGACAGAGTTCGGAGTGCTTCGATATTCAGATGCAACTCGAATTTTCCGACTGCCAGAATCGCCGTAGAAAAGGCAAGAAAACAGATCCCAAGAAAAACTCCCGCGATCGTAATCCCGCCGATTTGCCAGGAGTTCGCCGTCTTCGATGGCCTCACCCTGTCCGTGGTGAGCGACATAGCGAGGAAGTCTCCGGTGATCATCACAATCACCATGAGCATGGGAGTCAGGACAGCCTGTCCGGTCATGAGCAGACCAACCGCCAACAGCAGCACCTGCAATATCTTTTTCATCACCGAGTTCAGCGTGTAGGTGAGAATGCGCTGAAAGGTGATCCTACCCTCTTTCACAGCAGCAACAATTCCGCCCAGTCCAGCATCGGTGAGTACCACCCCTGCTGCCGACTTGGCTACGTCTGTTGCGGTCGAGACCGCAATGCCGATTTGCGCCTGACGGAGTGCCGGTGCGTCATTGGCACCATCGCCGCACATCCCAACCGTATGCCCACTCTTCTGGAATGCCTTGACGAGGTCATACTTGCCTTCGGGAAGGATGCTTGCGAATACCGAGAAGTCCTCTGGCTTGACGGTATCGGGAAGCTTTCCGGGCGGGCAAACAGGCCCGGTCAACCCCACCTCATGAGCAACAATTGCCGCGGTGGCTGGAGCGTCTCCCGTTACCATGACCGTGGCCACACCGAGGCTATGCAACTCCGAAATGAGTGAAATCGAGTCCGACCGCGGCGGATCGCTTAGGGCGATCAGGCCGATAAGCTGAACGGAACCCGCGGGCCCTGCGGCTACCGCCAGAACCCTGAAGCCTTGCTTCTCAAGTTGGTCAACTATCGCAGCCGCAGCTGGCGACGGAGCCGTGAGGGCAACGACTGCTGTGTAGGCTCCCTTGATGATGCGCTCTGCAATACCCTTGGTATCTGTCGCAGTTGCCTCCGATGTCTTCTTGGCTGGGTCGAATGGCACAAATGTCGCCAGCTTTGGCAGACCCTGCGCCGGCTTTTGCGAGGCGGCAGAGCGAATCGCCGCATCAACCGAGTTCTGACCGCCCTCAGAACTGGCCAGAGCCGCCATGCCGAGAACGTGGGCTTCGTCGAAACCTGGCAATGGGCGAACGCTGGTTACTGAAAGCGCATTAAGGGTTAGAGTTCCAGTTTTATCCGAGCATAAGACATCAATCGAAGCTGCCTCGTCCACGGCAGAAAGCCGCGTCGGCAGCACACCCAGCTTCGCCAGAGAGCGCGCTCCAACTGCGGCGGCAAGGGTGAATGTCGCTGGCAATGCTACAGGGATGGCGGCCAGGACGGAGGTGAGCAAGAGAGGAACCATCTCACTCCATGGCATGGCATGGGTGTAGGCATATGCGCCCATGGCCAAAATTAGAACGCCATTGAAGATCGCCAGGTTGCGCACGATCCTGAGTACAGCCTTCTGCTGTGTGCTTACCACGTGTGCGGTGCGAACGAGTTCCGCAGTGCGTCCGAATTTCGTGCGAACGCCCGTAGCAGTCACCATGGCTATTGCTTCACCGTGCTTGACGAGAGCCCCGGCATAAGTGTCTACACCCGCACCGGCTTCAATGGGCAGGGATTCGCCTGTGAGCATCGACTGATCGAGTTCGACCGAGCCACCGGTCAGATGCACATCGGCAGCGACTACTCCACCAAGCGAAAGCTTCACATAGTCGCCACATACCAACTCGGCAGCCGGTACAGTCTTCCACACTCCATCGCGCTGAACTGAAGCATTGAGAGCAAGGCGTGACTTCAGAGCTGTCAGGGTAGACTGTGCGCGACTCTCCTGAAAGTAGGCAAGCGCTGCATTGAATATCAGCAAGGCCGCAATGACCGCAGCCTCGAAATACTTGTTCAGCGCAAGTTCCAGAACAATCGAGGCTTCAAGCAACCATGGAACGGGCGCCCAGAACTTGGCCACAGCATTGCGCAATGGATGAGCAGACGTATCCGGCATTGCATTGGGACCGTCTTTTTCAAGACGAGTATGCGCCTCATCACTCGTGAGCCCTGTCAAGGCGATGTCTTGATCTGGCTTTGCCGGTTGGCTTGTTGATTTCGGGATAAGGCTATTCGCACTCATTTATTCTTGCGGCCTCCATCGTCACTTCCGTACTGGAAGTTGCCTTGACCCGCTTGGCCACATGAGCAACATGATGGTTCACATCAGCATAGCGCCATCAAGAACAACAATATGTTCTGTCTTGCTCATGATGAACAAATGCCTAAAGATTAACGGTTGTGCAAAATTGGACTGCATGGCCTTTATCCCGATGTCATCTTTGGTGCAGGTCGCGTAAGAAGGCCTAGAAGAGACCTGGCGTTGAATTGCTCGGAGTCGATGGCGATCACTGCGGAGAGGCTGCTCAGATGGCAACTGATTTGAAGCCGACAGGCTCTGGAAGAGAAAAGTTACCCTGGTTCCATATTGGACAAATTCTGTTTCTAATTGCTTTGGTCGTTGGCTTCTATTTACTTGGTCAAAGCATGGTGCATCACCGCTTCTTTCAGGGCGGCCGTATCGACCGATACGGCCACATAAAACAATAGCCGACTCCAAAAGAATCCTCGTTGCGGCTCGGTTAATATCTTGCAGTTTCTCATATTCGTGGGTTGCAAACGCCGGTTACATGGAAATCTGGCTCGCCGGTGCGCAGACATATCGCCCGTCTCAGCATTCGTTTTCCGTTATAGACCCGCGACTTGATGGTAAAGACGTTTGTACCCAGGGCTCTGGCAGCCTCAAGATGCGAAAGTTCTTTCAACTCGCACATTACGACAGCGCGCATACAGACTGAACTCAGATCGTCTATTTCCGAAAGCAGAATATGCTCCATCTCCTTGCTTTCGCAACATTGTTCTGGATTTCTACCTGGATCAGGAAAATCGAACACGATAGGTTCGTCGTCCCTGTTTCGCACATATTCCAGAGGTATGTCTGTTCGGCCCTTTCGCTTTCGCAGCCATTCGCGTCCAACATTCCTTACAATCACGTGCAGCCAGGTATCCATCTTCGCCTCGCCGCGAAAGTGCGGTAGGTTCTTGAATGCTCTGAAGATGGTCTCTTGCACAATCTCCTCTGCTTCATCGCGGCGGTTTGTAAAGCCCTGTGCTTGCCACAACAATTGCGCACGACGCTGTTCAATAATCTGCAAAAAGCGATCAAGTTTTTCTTCCGTGATGTCCTTGTTTGATTCTGCTTTCGTCGATGCGAAAGTACTCGGAAGATCTTCGACCTGGCCCCTCTTGGAAGGTGTAATCCACTCTCGTCCTCCTTTAGAAATCCAGCGGTGCGGCTCCAGTGTTGCGCTATCGAAATCGGGATTGTCGACAAAAGAAGCCTTGGTCTCACCGCGTTTATTCCCAGAGGAATCAGTAGCCGGGTCAAACTTCTCTGAAAGCTTTGCGCTACCAACAAACACATCGGGACTTTCAAACATGCACCCCTCCGGCAAGCCGCTCAATTGTTGTGAATAGAACCTCCGAGGACGCACTGGGCGCCACTCGATCATCGTAAAGCGCATCCTCAAGTTTGCTTTCAATGGCCGATACAACAAGAATTCTGGCGTGAAGCCATCGCCGACGGATCAACCGGCAGGCGGCCTCGGCCTCGAACGCGGAAAGTGTGTTGTGGAGAATCGCGATATGCACGGATTCCTGCGTTGGTATTCTCCACAGCTCCCGATAATCTGTCGCAATAGAAAGATGGAAGTTTGGTTCATGCAACAGTGCATCGTGGACCATGCTGCCGCGATCCACTGGGCCGACGGAGAGTACGTGGATTGCGATAGGTATCTGGAAATGCCTTCGGTTCATAGTTATGGTGGCATTGCCGTTGGCAAACGTTGTGAGATCACAAAGCCTGTTCATGCAGCCTCCGCCCGGCGAAGATCACCCTCCAGGACATAAAGAGGCGCTGAACCTTCCATGCATGGACTAGTGATGATCATGAAGATGTTGAGATTGGTAGCGCCACAGAATGCCACGCTCCTGTCCATGGGGAGCAATTCCAATATCGTGTCCAGTTCGTTTGGCGCGACTGGAAGCACATTCGCAGTTAAGATCGGAAATGGGGCCGACGGAGCGTCTGGTCTTAAATCCACCACAATGAGATCACGGCACTCATCAAGAATTGTCATGAACTCGTTGAGAGAGATATACTTCATCAGCCTGGATTGCTCACTGGCAAACTCGGTAATGACCTCTTCATGGACAGCCGGTTGAATGACGGATTGTATTCGTTTGGATAGTTCGCGGGCTTTCGATCGCCTAATCCACCAAACGGAAACTAGCGGAATTGCGAGAAGAACTGCAGGCAAGAGCCAAAGGAAATTCATCGTGTGTTCCTCCACAAAAATGCACTTCGTGATGCTACTGTTTAGCCACGCGGCAGCAGCGCCAACTCAAAGGCTGAACCGCAGTGCCAACTATGCAAAGAAGAAGCGGTGTGGAGGGGGAGAGCGGAACGGAATCAAGAAACCTAAATATGCAACGTCGCGCGAGCACGCGGAGAGTGTGCTCGCGATGGCGCAGTTGAGGCGGGGAAGCCGCTGAATGGGTGCTATAAATGCCTGCGATACGGAGAGGAGATGGGACTTGGTCTTGAATCTTGAGGCCGCCGCCGCGGAGGCGTTACGCGACTCGATCCATAATTTCGCAATCGGGACCGACGACGGAGTCGTATGGCGATGATAGAGGGATAGCTTATAACCTGCCCCCCATAAAACGACTGCAATGACCAGACCGAGAATTCCAAGCGTGTAGGGCCTAAATCTTTGCCTCCACAGAGGACGCCCATACAGGATCATCGATTTTATGCCAATAGCGCTGCGCGCCGTGCTGGCGATGATCGTGAATGGGCTCTGGGATAACATCTTGTCGCACAGCTCCTTCCAACTGCATGGAACCCGACTTCATCAGTTTAGACGCCTGTCTGGGCAAATAGTTCCGCGATTATCCATCACATTTTGTTATCAGCGATACGACTTTTCTGCTCTGCCTTCATCTGAATATTTCAGTGATGATGTTCGCCACTTAACCCACGCCCCAAATGGAGATTCACATGAAATCAGACCGCATTCTCGATACCTCCGTGATGGACACATTGACGGAGATTGCGCTTAACCTACGATGGTCATGGAACCATGCGGCGGACGAGTTGTGGAGCCAGCTTGATCCAGATTTGTGGGAACTGACACGGAATCCGTGGGTAATGCTCCAAACTGTATCGCAAGAAAAACTAAAGGCACTGACTGCTGAGGCATCGTTTCGAAAAAAGCTGGATGAGATTGTTAAAAGAAGACGGCGGCGTGAAGAGAATGCCAGTTGGTTTCAGCGAGCTTACAGCGATCCCCCTTTCGCGCGAGTGGCGTATTTCAGCATGGAGTTCATGCTGAGCGATGCCCTGCCGATCTATTCCGGCGGTCTCGGTAATGTAGCCGGTGATCAACTGAAAGCCGCCAGTGACCTCGGTGTTCCAGTGGTGGGTGTAGGACTGCTCTATCAGGTCGGCTATTTTCGCCAGCGCATCGATGCGGAGGGTCAGCAGCAGTCGCTGTATCCCTTTAACGATCCCGGACAACTGCCCATCAGGCCAGTACGCGAAGCAAACGGCGAATGGTTGCGAATCGCGCTCAATCTGCCTGGATTCCGTCTTTGGGTCCGTGCCTGGCAGGTTGAGGCAGGACGGGCAAAGCTCTACCTGCTCGACACTAACGATCCGGCAAACCTGCCGGAGTACCGGGGTATCACGAGCGAACTTTATGGAGGAGGACCAGAGCTGCGCATCAGTCAGGAGCAAGTGCTGGGAATCGGCGGATGGCGGCTGCTCCGCGCACTCGGAATCCAGCCCGAGGTCTGCCATCTCAATGAGGGCCACGCAGCCTTCGCGGTCCTAGAGCGAGCGCGGGACTACATGGAAGAGGCGAAGGTGTCGTTCGATGCCGCGCTCACTGTGACCCGGGCCGGCAACCTCTTCACAACGCACACGCCAGTAGAGGCCGGCTTCGACCGATTTGCCCCTGATCTGATGGAACGGAACTTCCGGCACTATGCGCAGGATGCGTTGCGCATTTCCATGCAGAATCTTCTGGCGCTGGGTCGGCAAAACGTGAAAGATGCATCGGAGCCGTTTAGCATGGCGCTACTCGCACTGCGGGGCAGCGGCGCCGTAAATGCCGTGAGCCGTCTGCACGGTAGTGTAAGCCGGCGCATATTCCAGAATGTCTTTCCACGCTGGCCCGAGGCGGAAGTGCCAATCGGCCATGTCACGAATGGCGTTCACGTTCCCATCTGGGACTCCATGGAGGCCGATAACTTGTGGACTGAAGCCTGTGGCCAAGAGCGCTGGGATAGCGATTTATGCAAACTCGAAGAAGGCATCCGGCGGGTACCCGATGCACACCTCTGGCAGATGCGCACGGACTCTCGGAAATCACTTGCTGAATTCATACGAAAGCGGCTGGCCCGCCAGATCGCAGGGCATGGCGCAAGGGCCGAGGAGGTTGAGGAGGTCGAGCATATATTTGATCCGGATACCCTCACTCTTGGATTTGCGCGGCGATTCGCAACGTACAAGAGGCCAAACTTATTGCTGCATGATCCTGATCGTCTGCTGGCAATTCTCACCAATAGAGTCCGGCCAGTACAGCTTGTGATTGCAGGCAAGGCTCACCCGCAGGACGCCCAAGGTCAGGAGATGCTTCGGCAGTGGATCGAGTTCATTCGCCACACTCCCGCCCGGTCCCAGGCAGTTTTCTTGAGCGACTATGATATGCGTCTTTCGGAACATCTGGTACAGGGTGTCGACGTGTGGCTGAATACACCACGCCGCCCTTGGGAGGCGTGCGGAACCAGCGGCATGAAAGTGCTGGTGAACGGCGCTCTGAACCTTTCCGAACTGGATGGTTGGTGGGCGGAGGCCTACACGCCCGATGTTGGTTGGGCTCTTGGCGACGGTGGCGAGCACGGCGAAGATCCTAACTGGGACGCTGCGGAGGCTGAGCAACTGTACACACTACTCGAGCAGCAGGTGATTCCCGAGTTCTATAACCGCGATGAAACTGGAGTGCCGCTTGCCTGGATCCATCGTATGCGCGAGAGTATGGCCCGCTTAACGCCAGCGTTCTCCGCCACACGATGCGTACGGGAATACACCGACAAGCACTACGTCCCGCTAGCTGCGGCTTATCGGCGGCGCAGCTTAGATCACCACGTGATAGCGGAGAGTCTGCTGAATTGGCGCCGCCAGATCTCCGATCACTGGTCCAAGATACGGTTCGGCTCAATGCAGGTGAAGACCGAGGGAGAGGAGCATCGCTTCCAGGTGCAGGTCTATCTGGACGAACTGAATCCAGATGCCGTCCAGGTCGAACTCTACGCAGATGCTCTCGACGGCTACGAACCGGTTCGCCATGCGATGGTTAGGGGAGAACCGCTTTTTGGCGAAAGCGCCTGGCACTACTCGGCGGTGGTCAGCGCAGACCGTCCGGCGACCGACTTCACACCCAGGGTCATTCCCTTTCACGCTGAGGCATTTGTTCCCATCGAATCAGCAGAGATTCTTTGGTATCAATGAGAAGTAACGAGGAAGTCGCGCACATTCGGGAGCCTCTGGAGGCAAGAGGCTTCTGACCACTAGATCCGCACAAAGTGTGGTTCTAGTCCTTGGTATGGAAGACCGCACGGTTGATGTCCGGCCAGAACTCTTTGAACACAAAAGTGGCAGCATCGATTCCAACATTGATGCTCCATTTCTGCGCGGTGTTTCCAAAGGTACGTTCTGGCGCTGGATAGTACAGATTGGAGATGCCTGCAGCTGCACCAGCTCCAACTACCTCGCCATAGTTGAAGGTTGAAGTTCCAGCATCTGATCGTGTGATAACGGTGCGGCTAAGTGCATATCCGGCACGCTTGAAAAACCCACCTTTGCCCAAAGTGTAGTAGCGAATGTCTTCATGCGTCAGCGTAGGTACAACGAATTCAACTGTGTAGTTCTCGATCGACTGGTCAGCAAAGCTATGCCAGAGATAGCGACCATAGCCTGCAGCACCCTGGTGGAACTCTGGGGTATCTTTGATTGCCATCGAGTAGCCTGCCAAAGCAGCGGGAATGACCAACGCAGAGTAGTCGAACGAATCCTCTGTTGCAGTGACGAACTTTTCCTTCGGAGATTGTGGAGGGAGCACCTGATTTGCACTAACCGCGCGAAAGTTTGGGATGATCCCAAGAATCCGCTTGGTCTGACGGGCCTGTTCTTCACTATGAGAAGGAAATGTTTAGCTCTGTACGCCTAACGGCTGGTTTGATGAAGAGGAGTCTCTGGCACTGACTGTCTGCGTGGCGACACCGAGCAGAGAGAGAGCGTCAGGAAAATCTGGCGACGCCGAGCGTTGAGCCGCCTGCTGTTGGGCGAAGCCATTTAGACCACAACAGGAGAAAAGAGCAGCGAAGCAAAGAAAATACGTTCTGGGCATGACTGAACAGTCCTCCATACATCTTGAGTCTTCACTGCTCTATAGACGTTCACTGACCAATGTTGGATAGACTATGAACTGCCAAATGAACAAATCGTCATAGAGCCTCGCGGAAAATAGTCATCCAGCTACAGAGCAACGTGGTTTCCGCATCGCTAAACGATGCAAATGGAACAAACAAGCCACCGGCAAGATTACCTATAAGACGTTACTCGTGATGCTAATAACTCGTGCGATACCATCGTGCATGTCGAATCGTTAAAACCGAATGCCGACTGTGATGGGAATGTACTCAGTGCGGTAGTTTGTTGGCGCATAGCCTGTGCTCGATGTACTGTTGGTGCTAGGCTGATTGTCAACCCACACATATCTGCCTTCAATAAACAATTTTGCTCGGCCAGAATCGGAAAACTTGTAGGTGAATCCCGTGCCGAAGTTCACGCCCCCCGCATTATTTGAGAAATGAGCAACTGTCTGATTTACTGTGCCTGGAATGCAGCCGTAATACGGGTCGTAATAGGCACAATAGTCATTGAAGGGCTGCGTGAAATTGACGAGCTTCCTGTAAAAGCCGCCGCCGCCGACCACGTAGCCGCCCCAACGGCCGATGGATTTGTAGTTGTACATCGGGTTAATCGTCAATGACCAGAGATGCGTGGCTCCGCCCCCTTGTGGGTTTACCTGGTTAAGAATCGCCGTGGGTACGCCCATCGAAACATAATCGTAGTCCAACATGGCGCTGAAGCGGTCATTGAATATGTAACCGCTGCCAGCTTTGATATTCCATCCCTTATTCAGGAACTGCTTGCCGCTCCCTGTTGGAATCGTGAATCCGCCCCCGCCCTCGAAGGTAAGATGGTCGATGCCCCACCTTTCATGTGACACATACCCACCTCCATAGCTGTTGTTCTGTTGGCTGCTTTGGGAAGCACGCGTGGCGCCACTGGTGCCATCATTCGAAGTTAGGGCAACCACCTGGGAGGAGCTATACTCTTTCTGGGATTGCGCAAAGCCAGAAGCGGTCAGCGCAACCATAAGCAAGGCGCATACCTGCAATACGAGATGTGCAAGGCGCGGGTAGGCATTTTCTTGTGCTGGCATTGAAAACCTCCTGATTTCGAGTTGTGCGAGCAGTTTGATCTGTTCACGTATATCTACATGCCTGTGAATATGGTGAGCATGAGCCTTAGAAAACCTGACATCATGCGATCGCTTTTCCTGCCCTATGCTGGAGGAACTCTGGCACGCCGGAAGATTAACTGGGCCGTCCTGTAACGCATCATTGCAATACTCCCTGGCTCCAGTGACAGGTGAAATGCGCTCCCATTAATTCCATTCTCTCTTTCGACGGAGTGAATGCTGAATCGGTCGTTTGAGCAGCCAGTCAGGCTCTACCAAATCCTGAAAAGATTGCTGCGATTCAGAAAAATTGTGAGTTAGCGGCGCCCTCCGCCGCCACCTCCGCCGTGAAAGCCCCCGCCCTCCCCAACTCCGTGAAAGCCGCCACCACCCCGGAAGCCGCCGCCTCGAAATCCACGGCCATAGCCGCCCCGGAATCCGCGCCCGTAGTACCCGCCTCCATAGAACCCGCCGCCCCAATAGCCTCCCCCCCAACCCCAAGGAGGGTAAAAGCCAAAGCCGAACGGGCTCCAGTACGGGTTCATGCCGATAAAGGTGTAATCCCACATATCGGGATCCCAGTACCATCCGGGATTAAAGCCAGAAATGCCAGCATACTCGCCGGCAATCTCGTTGTTGGCTTCGGCCAGATATTGAGAGCGCAGACTGTTCCAGTTATAGAAATCGTCCGCGGCATCGCGAACATTGAAACTGGCGGGCTTTCCCTGCGCAGCTTCGGCAAGCACAATTTCGTGATGGCCATTCACCACCTTGTACTTTCCGTTGCCCACCCGGATCGCCGCCTTGCCTTTGAACACCTCTACTGTTGGATTGCTGGCGTCGAACTCGTAGTAGCCGGTTTTCACAAGTTGCGTGATTACCCCCCCGTTCAAGATCTCAAGATTGTTCTGCGGGTAAAGTTCCTCCACTTCGACTGCTGCTCGGCCACGCTCCAACTCCAACTGGGTCGGAGTAATGGAAGGTGAAATCATCTTCACAGCACTGTTATTGTCGAGCCGAAAGAAAACCCCCGGCGTCAGCAAAATCTCCGCCTTTCCCGATGTTGTTGAAAGCACCTCGTCCACATTGAGTTCGACGCTTCCAACATCCTTGGCAGTCAACTGTTTCCCTTCAAGAAATACCGCGCCCTCCACATAGTTCACCGTACCTGGACGGGCTGGGTTGGCAGCAAATGCCGACACGCATAGAACCCCTATGCCGAGTAGCCCAATTGCCTTCACCACGGTTGTCATCGCCTTATACCTCTTTCCATATAGACCTGGTTCTGTGGAAATTAGTTGTGCAATTATTGCCCTTGAACCGGCCCTTGATTGACAATTATTGTGATGGATCATAAGAGATTTTGCGTTGATCTATCACGAATGAAAATAGCCGCGCGGCGTTTCGATGGATGCATTATGTAGTCTCCTTTTCTTTGCGGTATGCTGGTGTGCGACGCACACTGCACGTTCGGCGATAAGCCCATACGGCATAACTGCCTCCTACGGGAATTACGATATAAACCGGTATGTGAATAACTGTCGCCAGCGCTGTGAGTCCGACAAGAGGCAACCAGGGAGCACTTGATCTCCATGCTGTTGTTCGTGACTTTGTCTCCAGGAATTCCAGAACGCACAGAAACACAAAGAAAGTTACAAAACCAACGCACGCCGTTCCCATATGCAATTGCCAATCAGGTATCCTATCCATATGCAGCCACCCCGCATCCTTAGCGTCCCCGGCATAATTCTCCACAGTGAGGACCGCACATGCGCCACAAAACAATGCAACTAGCAGCGTTGTTATTGTGTCGTTATATTCGAGGTTCTGGTTTGCGTCTTTTCTTCGTCGTCTCATCTACACCGTCTGCGATGTGGTTACATCTCACCTTCTAATAGTCAGGACAGGGCATTTCGCATCCACTATGATCCGAAAGACTCCTGATGTCCTCATTTCCATCCTGAGGTGCGAAGCGTTCCGAATACTCAGCACCAACAAGTCAATTGAATTGCTTCTGATATGCTCAATGATGCGATCGTGTGCGTTGCCAGTTGCCACAAAGGTTTTCGGGTCACAAAACGCTTGAGCATGCTGCGGCACTAAGCCATCGACAACGGAAAAGAAGCGACCCCGAATGTCCGTTATTAGCGTCGGATTATCGATAGCGTCGTCCTGAACCACATTAAGAACATCGATCCTCGCCCCAAATGCTTCAGCTAAGTTCACGACGAATGCTGCTGCGATAGCGGCATCTGCTGTGAAGTCAGTAGCAAAAAGAATCTTCTTGAATGGAAGAGTATTTGAAGACAGTGCTGGCACCAGAGGGCCGACAGTAAGCGCCGGCCAACAAGTAGAGCGCAGAATCTTCTCTGCGATAGAGCCAATGATTCCTCGTTCTAATCTGCTCCTGCCATGTGTCCCTAAGACAATCATGGAAGGTGCGTTGCTGTCAGCAAGTTGCGTAATGGCGTATTTGGGGTCGCCCTCCAGTAGAGAAGGAATGGCTTTCAACGAATCGTTTCCTAGAAGATGTGCCTCCTTCGACAGAGAACTATTTAGATCGACTCTTTGCTGGCTCGCTTTACGGTCGCCGATCTCAACCTCCAAGGCAGCTTGGGAAAGCGTGAATGCATGCGCAACAAAAAGCTTCGCTGAGAAGAAGGCGGCCATTCGCGAGGCGTAGAGCCCAGCATTCTGCGAACATGGAGAGAAATCGGTCGCATACACGACCGATTTCAGGCTTAGAACCGCCTTGTCAACTATCACAGACATCATGGCTACCTCCCCGCCGAGAAGCTGAACAACAAAATGATCAATACGATGGCGCTGATTACGGCATAGAAGCGATCCCTCAAGAGGGAGAAGCCAACCACGCCAAAGATGACTCGACAGATCGGGGTCGCAATGAGCAACAGTATCCCTAGTCCAATTAGGCTTTGGGCGTCGAGATGCCTGACACCGACCAGGATTCCGTGAACGGTCTCATAGGCTGCCGGAACTTCATTGAATCTTTGGTAGTTCGCAATCGAATTGCGGGATTGTTGCAGATAGAGGATCCCCCCTGCGAGAACGACGAGCGCAGAGGTGCTTACGCCAACTCGCAACATTTGTCCCATCGCGATCTCAAGTCTCTGATTGCCTTGAACATTCAACTAGAACCTCCCCGTTACACCGCTGTAAATCATCTGAACAGCCAGGCCGACAATGACTGTACTGAATATCAGCCGAAGAACCTTCACGTGTGTAATAACAAGAAAACGAGATCCCACAAGAGAACCGGCGAGGACTCCCAGCATTACTGGCATCGCCACGCCTGGGAGGATATATCCCCGGCTTAAATAGAAGCCTGTGGAGGCTGCGGCCGTCACCCCAATCATGAAATTGCTTGTCGTCGTAGCTACCTTATACGGCAAGTTCATAACCTGGTCCATTGCCAGAACTTTCACTGCTCCCGATCCGATTCCCAGTAGCCCCGATAGCGTTCCCGCAACAAACATGATCCAGAATCCAGCAGAAATGTGTTCAGCGACATAATCTTCCTTACCGCCCGTGACAGGATAAGATCCTTTCAGCTTCAGTCGTATTGCCCAAGTGTGTGGCGACCGGCTGATCTGCCTCAATAAAGTCTTATGCAAAGTTGTCCATGCCGAGTAAAGAAGCACTATACCGAAGGTCACTCCAATCCAATTGCCAGAAACTTTTGCTGTCAGATACGCACCGAGCAAGGCACCAGCCGTGG
Source organism: uncultured Occallatibacter sp. (assembly GCA_964571165.1). Lineage (GTDB taxonomy): Bacteria > Acidobacteriota > Terriglobia > Terriglobales > Acidobacteriaceae > Telmatobacter. The sequence goes on from CAZNAW010000031.1 coordinate 14,387, forward strand.
TCGCAACTTCCAAAAACATACCAATGCGAATATTCGAGTAGCCCTCCCGGACATAGGCGGCAGCCGCTCCTGAAGAAGTTGCAATTACAGAAATGAGAGAAGCTCCAATTGCATAATGCAGGTCAACCTTGAATAGCAAACATAGGACTGGGATGATGACGACTCCTCCACCGAGTCCAGTCAGAGCACCGAGGAGGCCTGCCAGGATCGAAGTGAAGAATACTCCCACAGTGAACCAGAGAACACTCATTCAGGAGGCCACCTTGTCATGTCCAACTAAACTTGCATCGTTCATCACGACCACTTTTGATGACTCTTCACGCACATGAATCATCGATCTGGAGTTTCTCTTATCCGTGCTGTGCTCACGGACAATCTCCAACAGCGTCCCTATTGGCCCTTTGGGATCTGGCCCATTCAGCAAGGCAATGCTCAGTTCGCGCCGTATCGGACCGTTGTCAAGTCGAATTGCCTTGACCGTTCCCAGCCTCAGTGCTTTATCCAGCGTGAGACTGGGGACAAAGCCAATGCCCAGGCCAGCTTCCACTGCCGAAATGATGCCTTCAGTCGAATCTATGTCGAGGAAGGTATGAAGTTGCTGCCGTAGAATGCCATTCTGTTCAAGATATTCTTCGACAAAGTGACGCATCCCAGACCCCACTTCTCGCAGCAGAATAGGCTCTTGAACCAGTTCGGCAGCTCTTACAGATTGCTTCTTTGCCCAACGATGATCAGGTCTCACAATGAGGGTCAGTTCATCTTCATCGAACGCTTCGATCTTCAGATCTGGACGATGGGCGGGTGCCTCAATCAAGGCAATTCCAATTTGATGCAAAGCGAGAGCTTGTAATACTTCATTTGTGCTTCCACTTGTGACATGGATTCTAAGCTTTGGCCATTCCCGCAAAAGATGTGGCAACAGAGCAGGTAGAAGATAGATGGCTATGGTGTGTGACGCCCCGACACTCAACTCGACTCCTTCGAGTCCACCGAAAGGCGCAAGTGCCGCAATTGCATCGTTGGTGATCGCCTCGATCTGACGGACATATTGCAGAAGCGTCGTCCCAGCCAATGTGAGCGTGGTTTCACGTCCGACGCGGTCGAAGAGAGCGATTCCAAGGCTCTCTTCCAAGGACCTAATCTGTGCGGTAACCGCAGGCTGCGTGATATGAAGTTCGTCCGCAGCCCTGCGATAATTCAAATTGTCTGCGACTACGCGAAAGACTTTCAGCTTGAAGTTTTCAATCATGGGTTTGCCCCCGTCTGATAGTTCAGCGTAGCGAGTGCCAGCCGGTATTGGTACTGCGCGTCCGTGTTTCCAATTGCGGCATCGGTTTGTTGAAACTGCGCTTGACTCAGTTCAACGATCGAGCTGAGCCCCAGTTGATAGCGTGTTTGCGCCAGCGACAGCGCGAGGTTCGCTTCCTTCAAGAGTTCTTCTGAGACCGTGACGCGCTGAAACGCAGTATTGGCGGCAAGCCACGCGGTGCGCACATCTCGGACAATCCTGTCGCGCAAATCGCGACTTTGTTCAGAAGCGGCCTGAGCGCGAATTGATGCTTCCTTTGCCTGAGCCGAGTATAGAAAGCCATTGAAAATCGGAATATTCATGTTCACGCCGATACCGCCCCACCAATTCGTAAGGTAGTATGTGGCTGGACGTATGGGGACGCTTCCCACAGTTCCCGCCGCACTGATGCTTGGCATCATCTGGTCGCGCTGTGCATGGCTGAACTTGACGGCTGCTTGCTGGCTATAGACCAAAGCCTGCAAGTCTGGGCGTTGCTGAAACGCCAGTTGCAAAAGTTGATCCGCGTCTGTTGGAGGCGTTTGTAAGGCTTCCTCACTATCAACCAAGTCGTACATTACTTGATGATCAAGACCCAAGACCGCATTCAATGCAGCCATTGTTGAGTCAACATTGCTTTGAGCGTCGAGCAGTAATAGTTTGGCTTGCGACAGATTGACATCCGCAAAACTCAAGTCGAGAGTTGATTTGAGCTTGTTCTTCGTCAACTCGCTGACTTGTGTCTCCGTGGTCTGGCGCGTACTGACATTTTGTTGAGCTACTTTAAGCAACGCCTGAGCCTGAAGTGCGTTGAAAAACGCTTGATCGGTCGCAAGAACTATATCTTCGATTGAGGCAAGAGCATTCGCATTCTGTGCTTTTTCCTGAAGTTTTGAAGAAGCTACGAGATTGCCGGTTCTTCCAAAGTCCGTAAGCAGTTGCGTGAATCCCCCACCTGCTCCCGCGTGCTCAAATAGGCGCGAGGCAGTGAGCGAGCCCGCAGAGATGCGGCTTGCATTTTCCGCATCCTCCGCGGTGATGTTGGCTGTTGCTGTTGGTAACTCTGCGGATCTGGTTTCACGAACAACCTGATGCTGTGCGAGTGCAAGCAGTCGAGCTACACTGACCCGTGGGTTGTTCTTGATAGCAAGCTTTTCAGCATCGGACCGCGTCAGAAGCGGGTGTTGGCCAGAAGCCGCTGCCTCTGCCTGTGTTGCTGATGCAGTGCCGACTTCGTGCTGCATCGGTATTGCCCCTTGTTGTGCAAGAGCGACGAGCGCTACTTGTGGTGCATCAGGCAATGGCGGCTTGGCGTTCGTCGTCTGCCCAAACAGAAAGCCAGAACAGAAGATTACAATCACAAAAGAAACTTGAGCAGAGGGCCTTTGAGTCTTCAGTCGTTTCATTTTTCTTATGCCTCCCCAGCAAGCGCAGACTTCTTGTCCTGCCTGCCGTGAACGATCAGGTAGACAGCCGGAACCAGAAAGACGGTTACGACTACCGACACTGCCAGGCCACCGATAACCGCCCGCGCCAATGGGGCATATTGTTCGCTGCCCGCTTCCGTCCCGAGTGCCATTGGAATCATGCCGAGCAATGTCGCCAGCGAAGTCATCAGAATTGGGCGAAGCCGTATCTTGCACGATTGGACAACCGCTTCTAACAGCGGCAGTCCCTGTTTGTGCAAAGTGCCGGCAAATTCAACGATTAGAATGCTGTTCGAGACAACGATGCCGGTCATCATGATCACGCCCATCAACGACATGATGTTCAGTGTGCTCCCTGTTACCAGAAGGATCATGGCGACTCCTGCTAGCCCCGGCGGAATAGCCATGAGAATGATGAACGGATCGACAAATGAGGTGAATTGGGTCATCAGGATCAGGTAGACCATAAGCACCGCAAGAATGAGCCCGATCCCGAATTCCTCGAACGACCGGTTCATGCTGACTACTGCGCCGCGTAGATTAAGCGCAGTATTCTTGTCGGTCTTGGTGTTTGTCAGAAGCTTGTTAATGTCACTTCCAACTCCTTGTAGCGCCTCTGTTTTTGTGGAGACATAAATGTCGATTACGCGGCGAATCTGGTAATGGTCCACCTCTGTGGGCGTATTGATCATCTTGATATCGGCAACAGAACTAAGCGGCGTATACCCGGAGGTGTGGTCGCCTTTCCAGAATGCGCGCGCGTCGCTGGACGCACTATGGGCTTGTTGCATGGGGCTGTAGCCGGCGGGTTGAATGCCGCGCAAGGGGATACTCTCAAAGTCTTCCATTGACATATTGTTGAGGAAACGGTTCGCATATTGGACCGTGACCATGTAGTTGTTGCCAGTCTTCGGATCAATCCAGTAACTGGGGGCGACCATGCCATCGGAGGTCATGGCGGTAATCACGTTCTGCACCACGTCCTTTGCAGAGAGGCCGATCAGGCTGGCCTTCTCACGATCAATGTTCAGCGCAATCCCTGGATAGTCCAAATCTTGAGGAATGTACACGCCACTCACATTCGGCATGGTTTTGATTTTTTGGGAGAGTATATTCGCCAGTGCGTAGGCTCCATGCATATCCATAGAACTGATCTGGATATCGATTGGAGCGGGTAGTCCCTGGTTAATTACACTATCAACTAACCCGCCGGCTTGGTAGTATGCGGTAAGTTCAGGCATCTCGCGGGAAAGTTTTTCGCGTACGCGCTGCATATACTCATAGCTGCCGAGTTTGTGCCCTTCTTTCAGGCTCACCTGCACGAAAGCCGTGTCCATGGAAGCGTTCGTGGTATAGATGGCAGAGAGGTCGGGATAAACGCCGATATTGGAAACGATCATGTCCAGATCGGTTGGTTTAACCACGCTGCGAATAGTCGTCTCAACTTTGGCGATGTAGTCGTTGCTGGATTCCAGTCGTGTGCCACTTGGCATCCGCACATTGATGACGAATTGACCTGGGTCAGTACGGGGAAAGTATGCCCGCCCCAGGAAAGGAGTGGTTGCAGCGAGCACCAGAGCCACTCCGCCCAATATCGCTGCCGCAATAAATCCGGGCCGCTGCATCGCCCGCATCGCAAGATTCTCGTACCAGCTGAGCATACGCTCGTACTTATTGTTAAAGCTTCTCTCGAACCGAGCCATGATGCCCTGACTTGGTTCTTCACTGTGCTCGCCTTCATCTTTGAGACGAATGAATTTGGCGCAGTAGAGCGGCACTACTGTCATTGCAAAGAAATACGATGCGAAGATCGATACCACGACCGCTAGCGCCAGCGGAGTGAAGATATACTTGCTAACTCCGCTAAAAAAAGTTACTGGAAAAAATACGATTGCGGTGGTAAACGTAGCGGCTAGCACAGCCATCGATACTTCAGTTCCGCCCTTCTCGGCGGCAACGGCTGCTGATTCGCCCATTTCCATGTGCCGGAATATGTTCTCAAGCACAATGACGCCGTTGTCGATAAGACGCGAAAAAACCAGCGCAAGACCGCCCAGAAGCATGGTATTGATGGACCCACCCATGTAATTGGATACCAGCAGGCAGATCAGCATCGAGAGCGGTACAGATAGTAAAACAGCAATCGTGGCGCGCGGGCTGCCAAGAAAGATGAGAATCATCAGTCCTGTCAATACAAGCCCAATGCTAGCCTCTCGTGTTACATTGCCAATTGCAAGCTTGACAAAAACAGACTGGTCGAAAACCACCGCCGTCTTCAAAGACGCTGGTATGTCAACCAAATGTTTGATTGCGGCCTTCATGCCATCTACGATAGTGATGGTATTGCTATTACCGCCCTGCTTGAAGACCGGTACATATACCGAGCGTTGTCCATCAATGCGCACTATGTTGTATTGGAGCGCTCCCGAGTCTACTGCCTTGCCAATATCTCCGACCAGCACGGATGCATTCCCTACCGATTTCAGCGGCATCGAGTTCATGGCGCTCGCGTCAGGAAACTGGCTGTTCGCATAGATATTGAAATCTTTTGATCCGATGCGCACGTCTCCTGCTGGAAGAATCAGATTCGAACTGTTGACCGACTGTACAACGTCATTCAGGCTGAGATTGCGAGCTTCCATCTTCACAGGATCGACATATACCTGAATTTGTCGATAGGTCCCGCCGTATGGTTGCGGGACGGATGCGCCCGAAACGTTCGCGATCTGATTGCGAACCTGAAATTGCGCAAGATCTTTCAGGTTCGTCTCATTCAGCCCTTGCCCCTTCAATGTCACCAAGCATACCGGCTGCGTTGAGGCATCCATGCCTAGCACTACGGGAGGCAATGTTCCCGGCGGCAAACGGCGCAGATCAGCCATGGCAAGGTTGGCAATGTTACTCAGTGCCGCGTTAGGATCGGTTCCCGGCTTGAAGTATATCTTGATCAGACTTACGCCCGTCAGCGATCGCGATTCGCTATGGTCGATATTTGCCCCGAGCGTAAAGAAGCGTTCAAAGGTATTTGTGATATCTGCTTCGATCTGCTCTGGCGGCATGCCGTTGTAGAAAGTAGCAACTACCACTACTGGCATATCGATCCGGGGAAAGAGATCGACCGGCATTTTAGCTGTGTTGACGACTCCGACAAGCGAAACCATCAGACAAAGCATGATGATGAAGAACGGATACCTGAGAGCAAACTTTGGCATTACTTCGTACCTCCGTTGTTCTCTTCCGCTTCTGCTTTCATGTCAATTACTCCGCCTGACTCACGCACGACATCGGAAGCTGGCGTCTGAGTGAGGATGGGGGCAACTTCTTCCCCTTCGGTGTAGTTCTCCTGGCCACCGAGAATCACTCTTTCACCGGGTTGAAGGCCGCTTATGATTTCGGCAAGCTTTGAACCGCGCAGCCCAACCCCAACATTGCGGATACGAACGCGATTACTCGCATCCAACGAATACACCGATTCCCGGTCACCCTTGAGCACCAGCGCTTCAACAGGAATCGTAATCACGTTCGATGCACGTGCTAGTTGCATTTGCGTATTGGCGTACATACCAGGCGAGATCGAGAGGTCTTGATTCTCGACATCGATCTCGGTCTCCATTGTCCGCGTTTCAAAGTTCACATCGCGCGTGAATCTCACGATTTTTCCCGTGAAGGAGCGGCCAATGGCATCCACTCGAACCTGCATCGGGTCGCCTAGATGAACAAACTGCACATCGTTCTCTGGAATCGGCATTCGCAGGCGCAACAGGCCGCTCTGTGAAAGTCTTACGATTGGGATGTCTTGCTCGTTTGAATTGGTGCCGCTTTGAATCAATGCTCCCGTGTCGGCATAACGCCAGACAATCACGCCGTCCAGCGGAGATTCAACATTGGTGTAGTTCTTGAGCGCTTGCACCCGGTCGTTGTCCGTGTGGGCTACCTCTGTGTGTTGCTCGGCGGCAGCCGCGGCAGCCTTAGCCGCATCCACCTGCGAAGCCGATGACAGGTCTTTGCTCTCGGCATCGTCCAGTTCCTGCTGCGCGATCAGACCTGGCTGTGCCTTGGATGCTTCGAGCAGCCGTTGGTAATCAGCGTGCAGCGCTGAATGAACTGCTTCTGCCCGCTTGATCTCATGTCGAGAGCGCAGCAGGTCGTCCTTGGCACGCTCCACCTCAAAGACAGTGCCCTTCAACTGGGCATTCAACTCTGGAACTTCTAATACTGCCAGAGTCTGGCCCTTGCGCACCTTGTCGCCAATATCCACATTGATCTTTACCATGAAGCCGGTGACCTTGGGATGAACATCAACAACTTGGTAGGGCTGGAACTGTCCGGCAAGGCTTAGGGTGTGCGCAATATCTCCCATGGCAGCAACAGCCACTTTCGCCGTTGGCACCTCGGCTGCCTGCGCTTTCGGGTGTTGATTCATGACAATGTACACAACGATGCCGGCCAGTACAGGAAACGCGATTCCCGCGGCGACGATCAAGGAGGTTCGCTTTCGCATAGGTTGAATGCACCTCTATATGAAGTTGAGATTGCTCGGTTCACGACGACAGGGCATCTTCTCCAAAAGAGAATATGCAGTGCTGCATTCGACGATTATTTGATCGAATGCTCCAGAATCTGTGATGGAGAAAAAGCTAGACGAGCACGGGAGGGGGACGAACAAAGAGGGTGTTGAGGATGGCGCGATGCGGATGTAATAGCTTATTCGCCTGCTTGTCCACTTTTGTGAGCGCAGGCGGATTCAATAGGCTGATGGCAAGCAACAGAATCAAAAATATGGAAGTCGGCGCGGTGTAGATGACTCTGGTGGTTGTTCTGGTCCTGATTACCAGTGGGCTTTTCGCAGTACTCGATTGTTCATTGCCCGACAGAAGCTTGGCCTTAGGGATTTGGTGGGAGGGTGCCTGCTGTTGGTCGTAGAGAGACAACTTGTATCCAAAACCCCATGAAAAAACACAGATGGCCAGTCCCAGGAACGCGAGGTTCCCGAAGAGACCGAACTTCCGGATTTTGCCGAATCCATGCAAAGTCGTCAATCCTGATCGAATCCTATTTGAGCCAGTCCCCCGAGCAGTCGCGATACTCGCACGCCCGTAGGATAGCATCTATTCGACATTTCAATCAGCCAAATGGTTGCATGAATCTTTTTATCTTTCATAAGAAAAACTATTCTCGCACAATCGTATGAAGGGGAAAGCAGGGATCAAATGATCGCGGAGCTTGGGGTGACAAGATGAGGCATTGCCAAAAACTCAGCCGATGAGAATATCGTCGAAGTTATTGATAATATGAAAGATGATGGCGATGGAGAACAACCTTACTGCCTGGTCAACTGTGAGCGAGTCTGACCCTATGGGGTAAACTCACTTCGGAGGAGCACTATGAAAATCTGTTTGGTTGGGCGATCAGGGATCGCCGCATTTCTTGCCTTCGCATTCCTTTCCCTCTCTGTGCAGCTCCGTGCGCAGTTTACCCCGGTTCCGGCGGGAAGTGCGTTTTCCATTCCGGAGGCTCAGTTGTTGCAGCCGGTGGCGTTGGCCCAACTGCTGCAAACGACAAACAAAGACAAGCCTTTGATCTTGCAAGTTGGCTCGCATATGCTATTCGCCCAAGCGCATATCCCCGAATCGGAATACGCAGGGCCGGGATCACAGCCAGCAGGAATCGAGCAACTACAGAATCGCGTGAACGCACTCCCGCGAAAGAAGCCGATTGTGCTTTATTGCGGCTGCTGTCCCTGGAATCGTTGCCCAAACCTTGGACCGGCGTTCGCAAAATTGCGCGAGATGGGATTTGCCAACGTGAAGGTCCTCTATCTGGCAAATAATTTCGGTGCTGATTGGGCCGACAAGGGGTTCCCGGTTGAACGTGGCAACTGACATGAGCGGGCTGCGCGGTGTTTTGGCCATTCCATCCTTCATTCGGGCTGCGCCGCGTACGCTCTGGCGCTCCTCTGCGCTGAAGTTGCTACTGTGCCTATTCGTCGGGACGAGCGCGGCGCAGACTCCGAAGGCGGCAACTTCGCTTCTTCACAAAGAGGCGCCGGAATTCGTGCGCATTGATTTGGAGAATCGGAGACTGGATCTCCGCGCCTATAAGGGCAAGGTTGTGCTGCTTGATTTCTGGGCCACTTGGTGCGCCTCCTGCCAGATTGAAATGCCCCGTTTTGTTGCCTGGCAAACTCAGTATGGTTCGCGGGGCCTGCAGATCATCGGCATCTCCATGGACGACGATCCCGCACTGGCGCGAAAACTGTACAAGAAGATGAAGTTGAACTATCCGGTTGCGATGGGCGACGAGAAACTTGGGCAAATTTACGGAGGAGTGCTCGGCCTTCCATTGACCTTTCTGATCGACGGCCAGGGCAAAGTGCAGGCGCAATATCAAGGTGAAACCGACTTGAATTTGATCGAAGAACAGTTCAAGCCCCTGCTTCGCCCGTGAGTTGGCGGCTGCCAGTCAAGTGCAACGCTCAAGAAAATCGCATAGCCTCCCTCCTAAAAGTTGTCTATTTTTTCTCGTTCGAGATGTGATCCAAACCTTTCCTGGCCTTCTACTTGTCGGTGTTTGACGTAAACGCCCCTTATAGGTGTATATTGCATCTAGTCGCCTGGTTGCAGTTCTGCTGCGCAAAGCGGATTCCAGTGTCGTCTATCGAAATGAGGAGCATAATGGCAAAAATTGGAGTGATGATGTCGGCGGATCGCGCTGATGAGGAAATGTCTTCGCATTTTGGAAAAGCCGAATGGATCATGGTCGCGGACACGGAAAGCGGGACTTGCGAGTTTGTAAAGAATGAAGCGTTGAACGGCAAGGGCGCGGTCGAGATAGTAATCCGCACCGGTTGCACCGACGTGATTCTCTCGGACATCGGCGACGGCGCCTTGGGGCATTTGCAGGCGGCGCACATCCGCGCCTGGGCTGTGCCCGCTCCCGTTGCCGGAAACGAAGCGCTCCGGATCTTCGGTGAGGGGCAATTATCTCCAGTACCTCCTGCGCGCGCAGCAGCGCGACAGGGCGCGCACCATGGAGGGTGTTGCTCCAGACCAGCCGGGGGAGAAGCTGCCGTCTGCTGCGGGGGGAAACTGTAACCCCGTGAAGATCAATGACGTTTTTCTGCATGGATGAGCGTTCAATTTGGACGCGTCGCACTTTAGAACGATTTGATTCTCGCACTTTCATCCAGGCCCTGTGAATGTCGGATTGTTCAACAACAGGGCGTTTCAGGAGGCATTATGAAACCCGGATACCTTCTCTTGCTTTCCCTTGGACTTTCTCTTTCTTCGGCTGTTGTGGCACATTCGCAACAAGGCGGAGATCCTCAGACTCGACCGGCCGCGGCTGCCAAGAGTCTTTATCTGGCGTCAAATTCTTCGCAAATCCCTCTCAGAAGCAAGCAGGCCATACCGGATTTGATGGATCTCTCCTCGTATTACACTTCGTCGTTGAGTGACGGCAATCTCGGCTCACTGCCTCAGGGGGTGCGAGCCTTCTCAAGAGCCGTCTTCGATATCCGGGGAATGATCCAGTTGGCCGGTGCTCAACCCTCGGCTCACACCGATGCCGTGAATGGGATTGTCATCAATTACAAGGGCGAGAAGCTTGATTTTCTTCAGGGTGCCGTTGGACGCGCCGAGGAAGATGCCGTCATCGGCAACTACGTTCTGCATTATGCCAATGGAGAAACGAGAAAATTACCGCTGATCTATGGTCGCAACGTAAAGAACTCGTTGAGTGGCGACTCTGAGGCTGTTTTGACCGATGCGGCGACCGCTTGGTCCGACAAAACCGTTCGGGTATTCAAATATACGGCCAACAATCCGCTGCCCGAAATAAAAATCACGGCGATGGATTTTGTATCGAACAACACGTCGGCCGCGCCGTTTCTAATCGCCCTGACTACTGAACCTGCCCAGGCCGACAGGATCTATGAATGGTTTGATTCGATTAGAGCGTGGAATCCGATTGCACCAAGGGACACTATGGCCGGCCCCGACCAGGTTGACCTCACGAATTACTTCGGTACATCCCTCAATGACGACTGGTTCAACCATCCAGGTCATGATTATCACGACGTTCCGCAAGGATTGAAGCCCTTCGGCGGCGTTTTGTTCGATGTGCGCGGCTTGATCGTGCTGGCAGGTACCAGGTCGCTGGCGGTAAGCGGTCTGGCATTGCCCGAGTCAGTTCTGGGAATCCCTGTCGGTCGCAAGGGGACAGCGGTTGATTTTCTCCAGGCAGCAGCCTTCGTTGGATCGACGCCGGGATTGAAGATAGGTACATACGTTATGCATTATGAAAACGGGGAGACACGTACCGCCGATCTGATTTATGGTGAGAACGAACTGGATTGGTGGGTTAATCCCGCAGAGGGGCACGTAACCAAAGCCGACGAGGTATGGTTTGGCTCCAATACGGCGACGCGCAGCAAGGGGATGAAGACGCGACTCATCAAATTCACCTGGATCAACCCGTTGCCGGATGTGCCGATCACCGCGATTGATTTTGTTTCCACACTCACCACTTCATCGCCCATGCTGGTGGCGATTACCGTGGAGCATTCGCAATAATGAGTATGGTCTGGGGGTTGGCCGGACCGTTTTTTATCGCAATGGGTTGCTTGTATGCGCCGAATGGGTGCAACAGATTTATCTTGCGGAAGTGCTCGCGAACGACACCAATAACTTGGCTCGAAAAGGAGATTCATGAAGACGATGCGCTATCTGATGGCAATGCTGGCTATCGCCGGCGTTGCGGTTTCTGTGCTGGCATTGCGCGTACACTATTCGACCGATATCCAGCCCTGCTCCATCAACGAGAAGTGGGACTGTGGCATCGTGAACCACAGCCCCTTTGCGGAGATTGCTCACATACCAGTGGCGGTGATGGGGATTTTGGGCTACCTGGCGCTGGCCGGGTTGGCGCTGGCGCGGCAGCGAGTCCTGGTGGCCGGTGCAGCGATGATCGGGCTGGGTTTTGCTCTGTGGCTCACCTTCATAGAGGAGTATGTCTTGCAGGTGTGGTGCCTCTATTGTGTGATCTCGCAGGTCATCATTGCACTGATAACGCTGCTTAGCCTGAGTTGGCTGGCGGAAGAGTATTTGGCTTTGAAACGTGCTGCAAGTCAAGTGTGATTGCGGCGCAACGCCTGGTCAATTACCGTGGCATCAATTATTCTCGCGGAAAACGAGGTCTCTTTCCTGATGCTGTCGAATTTTATGGCTCAAACTACTGTTGGCGTGCTGGGGTTGATAGCCGCCTACGGCTTTGGCATGAATCCGCTTATCATCTGGATTGGGATCGGCGCCAGCATTGCCATCTTCAGTATCCTGGTCGTGCTCATCCGTTTCCGACAGCGGCAACAGGAATTTCCGCTGCCGACAATCTACCTGGCTCGACACTGCAAGACGGCGTGGAATAGTGAAGGGCGAGTGCAGGGAACAATGGATATTGAACTTTCTCCGGAGGGCGCTCTCGATGCAGAATTGAATCTATCTGCAATCCGGGGTTTGGGCATTCAGCAAATCGTTTGCAGTAGTGCGAAACGGGCAATGCAAACAGCAACAATCTATGCCCAAGGGCTCGGCGTTCCACTCCAGTCTTCGACTCGATTTCGCGAGTTGGACCATGGAGAATGGGAAGGGCAACGGATTGAATATCTCTTAAACCTTCCGAATTCGCCTTTCGAGCGGTGGATGGCAGACCCAATCGCTGTATTTATACCTGGAAGTTCCGAGACCGCTCTTACGGCTCAACAACGCATTTTAGAGGGCATTCGCGAGATAACCTCGACCTGCGGTGGAAAGACAATTCTGCTGGTCAGTCATAAACATATTCTTGCGATACTCAGTTGTGCCCTTAAGAAGTGTCCATTGACGCAGTTCAAGAATGAAATTGTTGAATCAACGCTGCCGTACAAAGTCAGTATCGAACGGCGCACAGTTCGATGTCCCCCGTGTTGCAAGTAGCTCACACATCCGCTCCAAGTCGGAAGGGCAAGCTGGTGGCGTTGGCTGTCGACCAGCGGTCACGCCGCCAATTCTTCCAGATGCTCGCTGCGGCCGGCTTACTTCCCTGATCCGGTTCCTATACAGATCCATCGCCATGCCGACTCTCTGAGTGCCTGGATGGATGTGGGATTGCAATGCGCAAAGAAGAGATCGGTGCAAAACGCACCTTACCCGCAGAACGAGCGAGGAATGCGAAGCACTCGAAAGTGTTTTCCTGTTCATAGTGTGATTTATTTTTAGCGAGATTGAACTTTGAAAGCGCGCGCTTTTGCTCCTCCACCTTTCGGTGGATGCAAACTACACCCATTCAGGGATAGTCTTGCATTTCACCGGATTGGAGTGCCACGGCATGCGTGATAGTTGGAAAGTACGATTTGCCGAATCCCCCGACGTTCTGAAGAGCGCGTGGCGCCAGCAAACAGTGGTCTCGGTGCTGCATCTAAAGATCGGTGGCGGCGAATTTGTCACCATGGCTGGGCCTTGCTCGGTGGAGACCGAGCTTCAACTGATGGCGACCGCAGATCATGTTTGCCGTGCCGGAGCGCGCATCCTTCGCGGCGGTGCCTTCAAGCCACGCAGCTCTCCTTATGCATTTCAAGGGCTTGGACTGAAAGGCCTGAAGATGCTAGCCAAGGCGCGGGAGGCGACCGGACTGGCCATCGTGACCGAGGTTATGTCGGAAGTCGATGTGCCATTGGTGGCGGAATATGCTGACATTTTGCAAATCGGCTCACGCAACATGGAGAATATAGCGCTGTTGGAAGCGGCAGCGCTATCGGGAAAGCCGATTCTATTGAAGCGCGGCCTCGTAGCTACGGTGGCTGATTGGCTGAAGTCGGCTCAGGTAATTCTCGACCATGGAAATCCCAACGTCATCCTCTGCGAGCGCGGCATCCGCACTTTTGAAACGGCCACGCGCAACACCTTTGATGTCTCGGCCATCGCGCTGCTCAAGCAAATCTCTCATCTGCCGGTGATTGCCGATCCCAGCCATGCCTCCGGAGTTCGTGATCTGGTGCCCGCGCAGGCGCGTGTAGCGGTTGCCATAGGAGCAGACGGCATGATCGTCGAGGTACACCCCGACCCGGACAAGGCGTGGAGTGACGGCGACCAGTCGTTGGACTTTGCGGGGTTCGATGAGATGATGTTTGATCTCTATCCATGGATTGCGTTACGAGCGGTGGTGCGGCGCAATCCAGATCTTTTGCAGTTCAGCCTGAGGGCTTCTTCGCGAGAGGCTGTTCAAGTATGAACCAGCGCATTCGAACTCTGAGCAGTGCGGGACTTGCGGTGTTGGCCGCGGCGGTGCTGACGTTCGCCTTGTGGTCGGCCATCAATCATCCAGTGCGCGCGGACGAGAGCGATATGCAGGACTACGCTTCGCCGCTTGAGGTTTTATTGTCGCCCGATGGCGCGCGGCTCTACGTGCTCTGCCAGCAAAGCGAAGAAGTGCGCGTACTGGATGCGACGAGCTTTGCGGTCATCAAGAACATAGCTGTGGGGCGCGTACCGCGCGGTTTTTCGCTGTCGCACGATGGCGCTCGGCTATTTGTCGCCAACTCCTGGGACGACACGCTCTCGGTCATCGATACGAGCACACTGGCCGTGGTGGCAACGTGGCCAGTGGGTGCCGAGCCGTCCAGTGTTGTTGAGGACCGGGCGGCTAAACGGCTCTTTGTGGCCAATCGCATCTCCAGCAATGTGGCGGTTCTGGACGCCCAGACCGGCGCGGAAGAAAAGCGGCTGAGTGCCGGACGAGGCGCCAGTTATCTCACGCTTTCCCCGGATGGAAGCCGGATTTATGCCACGCATATCTATCCGAATCCGCCTCGGGTGCGGACTGACTTGGACAATCGTACGGCGCCGGAGTCGGAGATTACGGTGATCGACGCGTCGCGCGCCGTTGTCGTCGATCGTATGCCGCTACACGCAATTGCCGGTGTCTTTCACCTGGCGCTTTCCGGTGACGGACGTCTCGGCGTGGTGGCTGAATATCATCCGAAGAATCTCGTGCCGTTGGCCCACCTGGAACACGGCGGGGCATTTGCCGACACGCTTACACTGTTTGGCGCGGACGTAGGCAAGCCAGTCGAAGTTCCACTGGATGAGCTTGAACGCTACGCCTCGCAGCCTTTCGGTGTGGCCATTGCGCCAGACAAGTCGCGCATCTACATCACCTGCGGCGGTTCGGAGATGGTGACCGTGGTGGATGTGCTTCGTCTGTTGCGCTTTATCCATACGCGTTCAGGCCCATATACGCAGGATCTTTCCGCCAGCGCCAATTATGTTGTGACCCGCATTCCAGTGGGGCTCAATCCGCGTGGGCTGACCATCAGCCGCGACGGCCACAGGTTGTTTGTGGCCAACCGGCTTGACGACACGATTAGCGTGATCGACACGCACACCAATCGCGTCGCCTCCATTATTACGCTGGCCGGGCCATCTACAATCCTGCCTCGAACACTCAATGAGAAGGATTTCAACGTCGCCAGTAGCGCCGTAGAGGGACAGATCACCTGCACAAACTGCCACATTGATGGCCGTAAGCAGAGTCAATATGCGCCCACCCCGAGGGATTTGGCGAAATTGATTGATGCGCACAAGAGCTATCTTGCTGAAAGTCTCGTGTCAACGGGGCCAAAACATATCTCCACGTTACGCCGCGGCGAGCAAGCTTTCTATACATCACGCTACTCATTTCAGGGACAGATCGGCTGCGCTACCTGCCACATTGATTCCACCTTCGATGGCCTCACCTGGGATCTGGAGCCGGACGGTTTTGGCCGCGACATTGTGGACAACCGGCCTATAGAGGATCTCAAAGGCACCGAGCCTTTCAAGTGGAACGGCGGCAACCCCAATCTTCCTACCGAGTGTGGCCCGAGGACCGAAAAATACTTCTGGCGCTCGGAGAATTACGATAGCCGGACCCTTACCGATTTGGCCACCTATGTTCGCAGTCTGCCGTCGCGGCCCAATCGCTGGCGGTTGCCGCACGGCGAACTTACGCCGGCTCAGGAACGAGGCCAAGCGTTTTTCGTGCGCTCCGTGGACAAGTTTGGCAAGCCGATTCCAGAGACTAACCGGTGCTCCTACTGCCACAGCGGCCCCAAGGGCACCGACCAGAAGTCCTTCGATGTGGGAACGCGCAAATCAACGGACAATTCGGGCCTTCTGGACACGCCGCAGCTCAGCAATATCGCACTGACAGCGCCCTACCTGCACGATGGCTCGGCGCGCACACTGGAAGAAATATGGACGATCTACAACCCCGACGACAAACACGGCCGAACCAACGACCTGACCAAGGATGAACTCAACGACCTGATCGAATACCTGAGGACGCGATGAAAAAGATATGCATGATCGCAATGCTTCTGGCTGTCGGTACGCTGGCGCTTGCAGCGCCACCCAAGATGCCACTCTACCGTTTTGAGAACTTCACCGCTGCCAACGGCCTGCCCGACAATCATGTGTATTCGGTGCTGGTGGATGGAGACCGCATCTGGGCGGGCACAGAGAATGGTCTGGCAGTTTACGAGAATCACGCGTGGAAAACGTATACCACTAAGGACGGCCTGGCCCATCGGGCAGTGCTTTCGCTGGCCCTGGACAAGCGCACCGGCGACGTGTGGGCCGGGACGATGGGTGGCCTGAGCCGTGTATCCGGCGGGCGCATCGACAGCTACACGCAGTTGAACTCCGGTCTAAGCAACGATGTGGTTTACGGCGTCAGCGTCGAAGGCGAAAATGTGTGGGTGGCCACGGCCGCGGGCGCCTGCCGGCTTAATCTTCGCACCGATCAGTGGACGCTTTACAACGAGCGCAATACGCCTATGTTTGAGATATGGGTGTATGGCGTCTCCGCGACCCCCAGCAAGGTCTACTTCGCCGTATGGGGCAGCGGCCTGCTGGAATACGACCAGAAGACCGGACGTTGGGATAAGTACGACGATCCCGACGGAGAAACCGAAATGGTGCTCTTCAAGGATCAGGGTCTGATCCACGAGATTACAACTTCTGTCAGCTATGTAGACAATATTGTGTGGGTCGCAACCTACTTCGGAGATTGCCGCTACGATGGCCGCCAGTGGCACAACTTCCTTACGAAAGACAGCGGGCTGCCCTCCAACTTCACCAATACAGTGAAGGGTGTCGATGCAAACCACGCATGGTTTGGCACCGACAAGGGGCTGGCCTACTACGACGGCGTCAATTGGGCTGTCTATACCCCGTCACTTAAAGACGGCAAACCGGAGATGACAGTGCGCGACGCACAAGGCAAGGTCACGCCGGTCGCCGTCACCACCGCGCCGGCCCACAACTACATCCTCGGCATCGACTTCCAGGGCGACGACATCTGGGTCGCCACCGCCAAGGGCTTGAGTCACGGAATTCGCTTGAAATAAGGAGGCATCATCATGAATGCATTTGCGGAACTATTAGAAGTAGTTGCAAGCACGCCCGCGCACACGCCAATCGAGCGGCGCGCCATCACCAATCACGGAGTCCTCAACGAGGCTTTTCACTACGCCAAGCCAAGTTCATTCTCGCGCGGCATCCGGCTCGATCTGAACGGCATCGCCGTTCTGATCATCTCCGGCACGGCATCGATCGACGAGAACGGAGTCAGCGTTCACATCGGCGACTTCCCCGCGCAACTCGAACGCACCTTCGCCAACATCACTGGCCTCCTGGAAAGCGAGGGCGCAACGTGGAAGGATATCGTGAAGACCAGTTGCTACCTGCGCGACATCGACCGCGATTACGATGTCTTCAACAAGATCCGCACAGCGTTTTACAAGGAGCAGGGGCTTAATCCGGTGCCAGCGTCAATCGGAATCCAGGCGCATCTCTGCCGCCCCGAACTGCTGGTCGAGATTGAAGCGCTGGCCATCTTCCGCACGAATAAGACTGCCGAAAACAGCAAGGAGTTGTTGTCATGCGCAAGAAATTATTGATCATTGTGGCCAGCATATGGGTTGTGGCTGCCGCATCTAGTGCTGCGGCGCAGAGGACGGGTGTGTGTGAGTGCGGCGCGCATCCGCCCGGGCCACCCAAGGACCGGGTCGTTGCGCCCTATGCGGGAGAGCCGGACGATTTGAGTCCCTACGGCAAGTTTGCATCGCCCTATGACCTCAACTACACGCACCCCAATAGGTACTTCGGTGCGGCGCGAGACGTTCCTGACCCTAAAAACGTGACAGAGGTGCGCATCGGCTTCTTCGGCCCCATCGAGCATAACCCGGAACAGGTCTTTGGATTGCGTATGCTGCATGGCGCGCAGTTGGCCATCGAGGAGGCCAATACCAGCGGCGGCTACGGGGGCAAGCCCTTCAAACTGATGCTGCACAATGACTACGACAACTGGCAAGCAAAGACTGTCTATGGAGAGGAACGGCCCACTGACCCCACCATCTGGGGCTCGGCATCCAATGAAGTAGTCAAGATGGTCTACGACGATCAGGACTGGGCAATCTTTGGCTCCATCAGCTCCGAGTCCACCCACATCGCCTTGCGCATGGCCCTGCGCACCGAAATTCCCATCGTCAACTCGGCCTCCACCGATCCAACGATTCCGGAGACTTACATTCCGTGGTACTTTATTGACCTGCAGGACGACCGGGTGCAATGCCTGACGCTTGCCCGCCGCGTCTTCACAGAACTGGGCATGAAGCGCGTGGCGATTCTCAGGGTAAACAATCGATACGGGCGATTCGGCGTGGGCAAGCTGCGCGATGCCTCACGCAGGCTCGGTCATCCGATTGTGATCGAGCAGAAATATATGCCCGGCGATACTGACTTTACCAAGCAGTTGAATGTAATTCGCTCCTCGCGGGCCGATGCCATTGTTTTGTGGGCCGATGAAGAGCAAACCGCTGGAATTTTGAAGCAGATGAAGGCACTGGGAATGAAGCAACGGGTCTTTGGCGCCTATCGAACGCTGGGGCCTGAATTGCTGGAACAGGCAGGCGATGCGGCGGAGGGCTTCGAGGCTGTCTTTCCTTACGACCCAACGCGCAACAATCCCAAGTGGATCGATTTCAATAAGAGATTTGAAGCGCGCTTCCACGAGAAACCAGAGCAGTTCGCCTCGCTGGCCTATGATGCGATGAACGCTCTGCTCGATTCCATCTGCAAGGCAGGGCTGAATCGCGCGCGCATTCACGATGCGCTGGCCAATATCGAGCAGTATGACGGCGTGACCGGGCACATGGTCTTCGATCCCAACCAGAAGAATGTTGCGCCGATGTACCTAGGCACGGTGCACAACAGAGCGATCACCTATCGCGTTGCGAGGATGGACAAGGCCCAACCATCTCCTGCTGCGCTCGCGGTGCCTTCCGCACCGCAGGTGCCTTAAGCGCATGTGGGCGAAGGCTGTACGAATTTACAAATGAATCCAACCTTCGCGAATGAGTGTAAGCGATCCAACCGCGACAAACAGCCAGAGAAGGACTCCTTGAAGGAACGGTCGAACCCCGACCTCGCGGAGAGTCTTCATGGAGAGTCCCGTTCCAATCAAAAAGAGCGTGACTGTCAGGCCGATACCTCCAAGATGCTTGAGGACTGGATAGGCAGTTTGGAAAATGTGGACATAAGTATTGAAAACCGCCGCGAGACAGAAGAAGAGAATGAACCAAGGCCATTGAATGCGCGCCTTGCTCTTGTTTGCCATAGCGGTTCCGACCGAAAGCGGTACGATCCATAGAGCGCGGGCTAACTTGACGGTGGTGCCTACGGTAAGAGCCACAGCCCCATACTTCGCTGTCGCGCCGACCACGGAACTTATGTCGTGAATGGCGAGCGCAGACCAAAGGCCAAACTGCGACTGCGTCATGTGCAGTGCTGTCCCGATTGTGGGGAAGGTGAGCAATGCAACCGAGTTCAGCACAAAAACAGTTCCCAGAGAGACGGCAATCTCTTCCTGGCTCGCATTGGTGATGGGGGCAATCGCGGCAATGGCGCTGCCGCCGCAGATGGCCGTGCCGCACGAGATGAGATAAGAGATTCTTTGCTTCACTTGCAAGAGTCTTCCAAGCCCCCAACCCAGGAGCAAGGCGATGCTGATGCTGCCCGCAGTATAGATAAACCCGGAGCGTCCGGCTTGCATAACCTGCTGCAAATCCATGCCAAATCCAAGGCCGACTACGGATGCCTGCAGGAGAAGTTTGGAAAGTTTCTTCGCTTCAACATGAAATGGATGAAGAAATGTGAACCCATAGATGAGACCACCGGCCAGCGCCACCGGTGGTGTCACCAAACCGCTGGCGGCGAGAATCAACCCAATGAAGAAGATATTCTTGGACATAGAACAAGTGTCGCTAAGATATGCGCCTACGTCCAAGCAGAAGTTCTCATGGCACATAAGCGCATCTTATGGGCTGTTTCAATTACGGACGTTTGGCTTTTTGCAGCGTTCTCTGCGCGCCGGCGCTGGCAAACAGAATCCGCGAAATGATCGGCGGGTCTCGTGGGATGCCGAGCCGAATGGATTCGCAGCGGAACTTGGCTCTGCCGCAACCAATGTGGCGCAGGTGCTCAGGCGAGAGACATCACCACCATTTTCTGAGCACGTTCCATTGACAAGTCCATCAATCTCCTCCTGCATCAGTCTTTTTGGTTGCAAGTTTCGGGCCTGTGAATGGTGGACGATTGTGTTCGTCACGACCTCAGTTGTCCGTAAGAGGATTTTAGAACTCGCAAACAAGCGTATTCTCTGTACCGCACAATGCATCAACAGAGATCACGGTTGGTTCAGCAATTCCTTGTGTACGAGTTCGCGAAGCTTCATCGTCAGCTGATTTCTCATTCCGTAGTAAACAAACTGGCCGTCTTTGTGACGCGTAATCACACCCGCCGATGCGAGCAGTGAAAGGTGCTTTGAGATATTCGATTGCGTCGCGCCCGTTGCTGCCACAATCTCGCCAACGGCCAGCGGGCCCGCGCAGAGCGATTGCAGAATCTTCAGGCGCATGGACTCCCCCAACAGGCGGAATTGTCCTGCCACCTTCTCCAGTTCGGCGTCGGTCAGATCCCGCGTCGTCTCTTTCGTTGACATATATCACCAAGTAACCATATAGTCACATAATGAATGGTCGAAGTCAAATCCAGATCCATCGCTTCCGCCGCGCTCACGGCGTGTCTCGGAGCGCGCCGGCAATCCACTATGTCTATCGATTCCTCAGTTATTCATACATTCTTCCTTGGGCATGACTCCACTATGTCCGAAGTGGATAGCCACGTCCAAGCAGATGTACTTATGTCCTATTCGCGTTTTTTAAGACCAGCCGAAATGCTTGCTTTCAGAGGCTGAATCAATGTTCTTTGGAAGCCTGCGCTCGCAAACAGAAATCTGCGAAATTCATCGGCCAGCCCAAGGGGTTCCACGCCAGACGTGTAGGCAACAGAGAAGTCTCGTTTGATGCGCAGTCCAGTGACTTCGACAATCTTGAAATGCGTGCCAAGCCGCAAATCCTTCGCCATCGCCCAGCGAGAAACGAAGCCTACTCCTAGTCCGGCCTCAACAGCAGACTTGATGGCTTCGGTCGAATCAAGTTCCATAACGATGCGCAAGGAATTCTGCTTGAGGCCCTGCCGTTCCAGCGCCATCTCAACCACCCTGCGTGTGCCGGAGCCGCGCTCGCGCATGAGCAATGGGGCGCTGCCTATTTCAGCACAAGAGATGGACTCCAACTCAGCCCATTCATGCGCGGTCGGCACGATCAAGAGCAGATCATCCTCCAGAAATGACTTTGTTCTGATTGTGCGGCTTCGCGCCGGGCCTTCGATGAAGCCCAACTCGATCTTCTTCTTCTCGACAGCTTCAACGATGTGCGCTGTGTTGCCGCTGATCAGTGTAGGATGAACGCGGGGATGCTCCTTGCAGTATTCGCCGAGAAGACGCGGCAGTACATATTGAGCGATGGTCGTGGAAGCTCCAAGGGCGAGTTGTCCGGCATGATCCCCGCTCAGCAGGGCAATCTCCTGTTCCGCCTGGACGAAGAGCGCATTCGCCTGCTGAGAGTAACCCAGCAGAACCTTGCCTGCCTCGGTCAATGTTATCTGTGCTCCAGTGCGATCGAAGAGCTGGACGCCAATATCTTCCTCAAGCGCCTTGATTTGGAGGCTCACCGCGGGTTGCGTCAAATACAACTCTTCAGCGGCCTTGCGAAAGCTGTGCTGCTCGGCTACGGTTCTGAAAACGACCAAGCGAAAATTGTCGAGACTCGCCATAAGATGATTAGAACACCGCAGGCATGGAGTGCTGGGGGAGATCTGGCGGCGATTCCGCGCCTTTCGTCCCATTTCAGGCGCAGCTTCTCACAGAAGGCGTTGCCGTCTCGCCTGTCTTCTGCCGGATCTTACGCGCATTGTTTGCCGCAATCGCTCATCGTTCGCTTAACTCATCCGGCTGTGCTTCAACAAGCGGAAATCCCAGCCGTTTCCACTCGTCATAGCCGCCGCGCAGAGGGCACACGCGTTCGATGCCCAGCTTGTGCAAACTCATGGCGGTATTGGCCGCAGTAGCCTCGCTGGGGCAGCTGCAATAGAGAACGATGTCGCGGTCGCGCGGGATTTCGTGATTGCGAGCGGCCAAGGAGCCGGGCGAAAAATGCAGCGCGCCAGGCAGAGTGAAGGGGTTTGTTAGAAGTTCCGAAGGATGACGAAGGTCGGCAATGAATATCTCCTCCCCGGCATCAAGTTTTCTCTTCAACTCTTCGGGTTCAAGGCGCGCGGCAACCAATGCGCCAATCATCCTGCGGCGGCGAACGATGCGAGCCATCAGGAGTCCGAGCACGCCTAAAGCCAGCAAGGCTCCAGAGAACTTGCCTGCCCAGTTCAACAGGCTGGGATTGTGCAGGAGCAGAACCCCAAATAAACGTCCAGCGGCCAACAGCGCCCCTACCCACAGTGCCGAGCCAAGGGCGTCGAAGAAAAGAAACTGGCCGAATCGCATTCCATTCTGACCGGCCACGGGAGAGGCCAAAATGCCCAAGCCGGGCACGAATTTGGCAAAGAGCAATGCAACATTTCGACGGCGTTCGAACAATTCTCGCGTACGGCGGACGCAGACCGCAGGCTCGAGTGAGAGCGTGCAGAGAAGGCGCATCACGTGGTGTCCATAGCGGCGTCCGATCAGAAACCATGTGCTATCGGCAGAGAGCGCGGCTGCCACTCCAGCAAGCAGGGCAAGGATGAAACTGATTTCGTGCTCGGCAGAGAGAGATCCAGCCGCCAGCAAGACGGGCGCGGCAGGCAATGGAACTCCCAACTGCTCAGTCAAAACCCAGACAAAAAGCAGCAGATACCCATAATGGATCAGGAACTGCACCGGCAAAGCCATACGAAGGCCAGCTTTCAATCTCAACAATCGGACACCCTCTCTGCTGTCCATCGAGAGCCGATGAAAGAGAAGGAGAATCTCATCCTATGCGATGATGCCCGGCGCGCATTCGGTTCAAGCAAAATTCATGATGCCCTCCCCGCAGTCCGAGAGCCAGCCAAACAGAGTTGATTACTTTGAATAGCAAGGTAGACTCTCCGCGCTTTCTGTCGTGACAGCCGTCACAGAGCGAAAAAGCGGGACAAACTACATTGGATCTGTACTTGTATTTGCGCAATTGCGCAAATACAACACATGAGAGGCCGAGATGAAACCTGCAATGAGCGATGCTTCCTGCGAACTGCTGGGCGGCTTCTTTACGATCTTCGCCCACGCCACGCGCATGCGCATTCTCTGCGCGTTGCAGCAGGAACCCATGAGCGTTACCGAAATTGCCAACCATGCTGGCTTGACGGTTACCAATACCTCGCAGCATCTTCGTCTGATGAGAGACCGTGGCGCAGTAATCGCCGAGAAACGCGCGCAAAACGTCTATTACCGCATTGCCGACCCTCGGTTTGCACAGGCAATGCTGCTGATTCGTGAGGCATTGCTGGAGCAGATGCAGCAGGAAACAAAGGGAGTGTCGGCCTCTGCGCCGCGCCGAAAACGCAGCAAAGTTCTTCAACCGGCCTGATGTTGGAAGACCGATGTCAACACGTTCATTCAGGAGTATTTATGACCGAAGCACTTGAAACACTCACCGCCGACAAAGTGATTGATGCTCGCGGAACCGCATGCCCCGGCCCTCTTTTGGAAGCCAAGAAAGCGATTGGAGCAGTGAAAGTTGGCCAGATCATCGAGATCAAATCGAATGACAAGGGATCGCGCAAGGATATCGCCGCCTGGTCCGGAAAGATGGGCCATGAATTTCTCGGCCTGATCGAAGCCGAGGGACACGATCGCCTGCTGGTCCGCCGCAAGAAGTAGGTTTTCAAGAACCACCAGCGAGAGAGCGCCGGTCCATCCAGGATGGCGGGAATACTGTTGCCTCGATCCGAGGGCAGTGGCCGTGCGAGGTGCGCATGAGTGAGCTATTCATTCCGAAGATACTGGTTCTGGCGACGGAGAAGTGCGCCTATCCGGGCGCTGATGCGGTCGGCAAGGCCCATCTTGAGTATCCCTCCAATGTGTATATTCTGCGGGTGCTTTCGCCTGTGCTCTTTCCCAAAGATTTCTATTTCAAGTCCTACGCACAGGGAATCGACGGCATTCTGATTGCAGCCTGCGGCTCCGATTGTCCCTATCATGGCGCATATGACCGACTGGCGGCGCGCATCGATAGTCTCACTGCGCGCATGAGCGCTGGCGGACTGGGCTTCGAGCGCATACGCCTGACCGCCATCTGCACCGTGTGCATCAAGGCATTTCTCAAGGAGGTCGCGCTCCTGGGCGATCACCTTCAGCGGCTTGGCCCGGTGAACACGCAGTTGGCCGAGCGGTTGCGCCTGGAATCGCTGGGCCGTCTCCAGGCTTCGGCGCGCTTTCCTAATTCTGTTGCGGCCTTGCAGGGAGGCCAGCGATGAATACCCAGATCAACTCGGAGTACACGCCGGATGCGCTCATTGTTGGTGGCGGCATCGCGGGACTGCAAGCGGCGCTGGACCTCGCCGATCAAGGCTTGAAGGTTCTGGTGGTCGAGCGCAACTCCAGCATTGGAGGGCACATGATTGCCCTCAGCAAAGTCTTTCCGACTCTGGATTGCGCCAGTTGCATCACCACGCCGAAGATGTCCTCGGCTGCTCATCATCCGAATATCACCATACTCACCAACACTCAAGTTGAAGCGATCGAGTCAACGGACGGAACGCATCGTGTGCGCTTGATGCAGAAGCCCACATACGTGAACTTCGACAAATGTATTGGTTGTCGTCTATGCGAGTATGCCTGTGATACGGAATATCCAGACCCGTTCGAGCAGGGACTTGGCACTGTTCGCGCCATCGCTGTGCCATTCACCAATGCCATACCGCAAAAGGCCGTGCTCGATGCTGAGCATTGCGGCACGTGCGGGACCTGCGCTCGCGTCTGCCCCACCGACGCCATAGAATTCGATCAGCAGCCGCGCAGTCTTACGATTCGCACCGATGCCGTGATCATCGCATCTGGCTTCCAATTGAATGCCATGACGTTGAAGCCTCAATACAACGCTCAACGCAGCAAGAACATCATTGATCCAATGACACTGGAGCGCCTGCTGGCACCGCATGGTCCGTATGGCCGTGTGCTCCGGCCCTCCGATGGCAAGATACCCTCCTCTGTCGCATTTGTGCAGTGCGCGGGTTCGCGGGATGAATCCATTGGCGTGCCCTATTGTTCGCGGGTTTGCTGTATGTATGCGATCAAGCAGGCCATGTTGCTTTCCGGTTCGCTCCCACTGGCCGACATCACTATCTATTACATGGACATTCGAGCTTTTGGAAAAGGCTACGAACAATTCTTCCAGAACGCCAAGGCCATGGGCATCAGCTTTGTGCGCGGCAAGGTGGCGCGCATCGTTCCCGTCGAGGGAGGCGATCTTTTGCTGCGCGTTGAAAGTACCGAGGATTCCGCAAATCCACTGCAAGAGCATCGTCACGATCTGGTGATATTGGCGCAAGGCATGATCGCGGATTGGAATCCCTCCGCATCGACGCCGGTTGCTTGCGCCAGCGACGGATTTGTTGCAACGCCCATGCTGGCCGCTCCCACTCGCACCACCGCGCCGGGAATTTTTGTGGCGGGAACTGCGGCGGGACCAAAGGACATTGTCGATACCATTGCGGAGGCCGGCGCGGCAGCGATGGAGGTCAGCCAGTATCTCTATCAAAAGCGGGCCGCAGTTCTCGCAAAGTGAAGGCATCTCCCGGCTGCAATCTGAAGAGGGAAAGTATGAGCAATCAGGACGGATTTCAGGAACACCACGAGAGTGAACCGCGCATCGGCGTCTACGTCTGCCGCTGCGGCGGCAACATCTCCGATGTCGTGGATGTGGAGCGCGTGGCCGAGACGGCGCGATTGATTCCCGGCGTTGCCCTGGCCAAAGTCCATACCTTTGTATGCTCCGATCCGGGGCAGCATCTGATCAGCAACGACATTCTGGAGGAAAATCTCGACCGCGTGGTTGTCGCTTCGTGCTCGCCATTTTTGCATGAGCAAACCTTTCGCGGCGCAGTTCAACGCGGTGGAATGAATCCTTATCTCTATGAGCATGTGAATATCCGCGAACAGGCGTCCTGGGCGCACAGGCACGATCCGGACGGCGCGACCTCCAAGGCGATCCGCATGATTGCGGCGGCCGTAGGCAAGCTGCGCCATGCCCAACCCCTCGATAAGATCAAGCTGCCCAACCATCGCCGCGCTCTGGTGATTGGCGGAGGCATTGCCGGATTGAAGACGGCTTCCGACCTTGCAGGCCGCGGAATTCATGTGCTTCTGGTGGAGCTTTCTCAACAACTCGGCGGCCATCTCAATGAGCGCGGAAAAATCTATCCGAGCGAACGCGCCGCAGAGGAACTGGTTACCGAACTGTCGCGGCAAGTGAGGGAGAATTCCAATATTGAGGTTCTTGTTGGTAGCAAGGTAACCGAGGTGAACGGCTTCATCGGAAACTTCAAGATCGTGGTTGAATCTCAACAGCCAGTTGAGACTGGCGCTTTCAAGGTAGAGGCAACTGTCGGCGCCATCGTCATGGCAACAGGCTTTCGTTCCTATCTGCCGCAGGATGGAGAATTCCTCTATCGCTCCGAAACCTGCGTTCTGACGATGCCGGAGTTTATCCGCTATATGCAGTCAGTAAAAGCGGAGGAAAAGAAGCTCGCCTATCGAAGCCGAACAATCCGCAATATTGCCTTCATGCACTGTGTCGGCAGTCGGCAACTGGATGGAGTTCACGAACCTCCAGCCAATGGGCGGCTCAATACGTACTGCTCTCGAACCTGTTGCACGACCATTCTTCAGCAGGCGCTGGCTGTGCGCAAGAGATTTCCTCAAATTGGCGTCTTCGATTTCAATCAGGATATCCGCACCTATGGACGCGGCGAGGAGGACTACTACACCCAGGCAGGCAAAGCTGGTGTCGTCTTCTTCCGCTACAACGGGGAAGAGCCGCCAAAGGTAGAAACAACGCCGGCCAGCCGCAGCAAGGATGACGCGCTGATGGTTACCGTGAAGGATGCGCTGACCTGGGGAGAAGAACTCTCACTCAGCGTGGACATGGTTGTGCTTGGAACCGGAATGATACCGGGGCAGATCGAAGACTTGATCGAAGCCATGAAGTTGGCGACCGGCGAAGATGGATTTCTGCAAGAGGTGCATCCCAAACTGCGGCCCGTCGAGCTGGCCGTGAACGGCATACTGCTAGCGGGCACGGCGCAAGGGCCGATGAATGTGCAGGAGACTCTGTCTGCGGCGGGAGCAGCAGCCGTCAAGGTCGCGGCCATGTTTGCCACGGAAGATGTCGAACTGAATCCCTATGTGGCTACCGTCGATCTTGCGCTCTGTTGCGGCGAGGCGCAATGCGTCACGCAATGCGATTATGAAGGCGCGTTGCGAATGGTACAGATGGATGTGGATGGCGTGATGGTCGAGCGCGCGCAGGTCAATGCCGGTCTCTGCGTTGGATGCGGAGCGTGCGTCGCTGTCTGTCCACATCGCGCCATTGACCTCAACGGCTGGAGGCTGGATCAGTTCGAGGCGATGGTTGCAGGGCTGGCGGCCGATATTCCCCAACTCGAATGCCCATCTGATCTGGTCAGCATTCAATAGAGTTGCCTCAAAGCGGCGGAGAGGAAATGAATCATGGCGATGAAGTTGCTCACTGCGGAACAGAAACAGGCGCTGGCGGCGCTGCGCACCAGCCTGGGCGGCATCAGTGAGGAGAAGCGCGCAGCGCAGAAGCATCTGCTGGCCGCGCGAAAGTCCATTCGTAAGCTGCTGGAAGCGCAGCCTGCCACGGTTCCGGCGATTGCCGAGGCCTTGAAGATGCCGGCCGACGAAGCGCTTTGGCACGTGACAGGGATGCGGAAGTATGGAGAGGTCGCTGAAGCCAGCGAAGAGGACGAGTATCCGCTCTATTCTCTTGTTGCTATTGCGGAAACGGCAAACGCGGTTCACTAACATCTGAAGAGGTATTTGCATGGCGCGAGTCGTGGACGTAAATCTTTTGCGAAAGATCAAGCAGCACGGAGTCGGTGGAACGCTGGACGTGAGCGCCTGTTTCAACTGCGGCAACTGCACAGCTGTTTGCCCGCTAGCGCAGGAGTCGACCGGCTTCCCCCGGCGCATGATCCGCATGGCCCAGGTGGGCATGGAGCGGGAACTGCTGGCTTCGGAAGACCTGTGGCGCTGCTATGCCTGCGGCGAATGCACGGAGACTTGTCCCCGCGAGGCTGATCCTGCCGAGTTCATGGCCGCCGCGCGCAGCTTTGCAATTGCTCGCTACGACTTCACTGGGTTAGCTGGATTGGCGAGCCGCTCGGCCTTTGGAAATCTGCTTGTCTTTGCTGTCTTCTCAGCCTTCTTCAGCTTGCTGTTGATGGTCAGGGAAAGCGCTGCTGGCGGGCAACTCCCTCTCTTTGATTTTTTGCCAGGGGAGTGGATTCACAACATAGGCGTGGCCCTCTTTGCCGTGGTTGGTTTGAGCGCGGCGCTTGGCATGGCCTCAATGTTTGCGCGCTTTTGGATGGAGCGTCGCCGCGAGGGATTGACTCTGCGAGTTACGGCGCTTCCGGGCGCGATTGCCGCTGCGATCTTCGACGCATTGCTCCATCGCCGCTTTCGTGAGTGCGATTCTGCCGAAGATTCATCCGTGCGCACCATCGAGCCACTGCATCGGCGCACATGGTTCATTCACGCCACGGTGATGGGCGGCTTTCTCGCCATGCTGCTGGCCACAACTCTCGATTTTCTTCTAAAACCCATCGGCTCTCCGGCTCCTCCGTGGTATCCGATGCGCCTGCTGGGCGCTATCGGCGGCATCGTCTGCCTTTATGGATTGGCCATCGCGCTCAATCGCCGCCTGCGCTCCGCAGAAGTTCCATGGCGCAAGAGCGCATTCGCTGATTGGTTTTTCCCCGTGCTTCTTGCGGCCACTGTGCTCACTGGTTTGTTCACCGAGATCGTCGTATATTTGCCGATGAACACCGTCGGTCACGCAGTCTTCTTTGTCCATATGGTCTTGGCCATGGATCTGGTTGCGATGCTGCCGCTCACCAAGTTCGCTCATGCGCTCTACCGCACTCTTGCACTTGTTTTGTTCGCATGGCGTCACGCGCCCACTGCGGAAGCGGTAGTTGCCGACGCCCAGTCCTAGCACGCGACTTCAGTATTGAAAGGAACACATCTATGACGAGCACAGCAACCGAAAGCGATCTACAGAAAACGATTCAGGAATTGACGGAGCGCGTTGATGCGCTTGAATACTCTGCGGGCAATGGCCGCCTCTCGCTTGGCGTGATGAGCGGCAACCTCGACACGACCATCGCAGCTTTCATCATTGCATTGGGAGCCGTAGCCTATGACATGGAGGTAGATATGTTTTTCACCTTCTGGGCAACCGCTGCCCTGCGCGATCCAAAAAAGTCCCCGCCCAAGAAATTCATGGACAAGATGTTCGGCTGGATGCTGCCGCGAGGTTCTTGTGCGCTGCCTCTTTCAAAGATGCAAATGGCCGGCATCGGTCCCAAAATGATTCGTTCCGTGATGAGTGCGCATGGAGTCAAATCATTGGAGCAGCTGATGAAGGAAGCCGGCGAGTTTGGAGTTCGCATTCACGTCTGTGAGATGTCAATGGGCGTAATGGGTCTGAAAGAGGAAGAGATGATCGACTACCCTGGAATCGACTATGTCGGAGTGGGCAGTTTCATCCAAATGATCAGCGAGTCAAAGCAAGTGGTATTTTTGTAGGGTGGTCGCTCTCGGTCCCAGCCCGTCTATAGTGCGGGCTTGGCTTTCTTCGCCTTCGGCTCTTGCAATGTCTTTCGAGCGCCGCGCACAAAGTGAGCCATCGATTTGGAGAGATTTCCTAAAACAGATACCCACTCTTCAAGGTGTTTTTCGCCTTGCTTTGTGATTTTGTATACCCGGCGTGCAGGGCCGGAGTTGTTTGTTTCCCATTCGGAGCAGACATTTCCGTTCATTTCCAGTTGCCGAAGAGTCCTGTAGAGAGCGGCCTTCTCGATCGTGGCATCGGTAAGAGCATGATCCTGCAACTGCGCGCAGAGGTCATAGCCGTAAGAATGTCCCTTCTGTTTCAGCAGCAGCAAGACAAGCGGCTCCACAAAGCGGTAAAGATTTCCCATGCCGCAGGAACAAGGATAATCCCGGCCATGGCGAGTACAAACCTTTTGGGTCACTTCCGTCCTCCTGACCGCCCGGCATCAAGGCAGGCCGACGGATTTACCCTATCACAGTATGCAAATAGATGCGAAATGCACCTGAAAGCGCTTTCCGCTTTCTGCGTGGTGCGAGCATCCGGCTGCTATATAGGTGTATGATACACCTATAAGAAGGAAGTTTTCGGGCTGAGCGGATTCAGCGGTCCATATCGATCGGGCCGCCGACTCCGCTTGATTCTACGCGCACATCTTGCTACGCATGAATAACAAGCTTGCTGATGAAAGGAAATGCACACATGAAAATCGCCATTCCCGTCACGGGAGATAGCCTGAATCCACACTTTGGACACTGTGAGAAGTTCGCACTTGTTGACGTTGACCCCAAAACCAGAGAGGTACTTGCTACAACAGAAACTCCAGCCCCGGAACACCAGCCAGGCCTGTTGCCAGTATGGCTCAAGGAGCGCGGCGTGACCGTCGTCATCGCCGGAGGCATGGGAGCGCGCGCCCTCTCTCTCTTTCAGGAGGCTTCGATTGAAGTCATCACGGGCGCGCCGACGGAGAGTGTCGCGACTCTTGTTCGCAAATATCTGGATGGATCGCTGGTGTCGGTCGAGCACCTCTGCGAGCACGTCTGCAATCACTGAGTCTACCGATTTAGCATTGGGTTCATGGAGTGAAGATGGCGAAGAAGCGAGTGGTCATCGTTGGAGGAGTCGCAGGCGGCGCAACTTGCGCGGCGCGCCTGCGGAGGCTGGATGAGGAGGCGGAGATTGTCGTGCTGGAGCGCGGCCCCTACGTATCCTTCGCCAATTGCGGCTTGCCGTACTATGTCGGCAACGTGATTCAGGAAGAGTCCAAGCTCTTGCTGGCCTGGCCATCCTTGTTCCGCGAGCGTTTCAACATTGAGGTGCGCACGCGGAACGAAGTACTCGCGATTGACCGGACCGCCTCTACTGTCTTGGTCCGTGATCTGG
>CAZNAW010000032.1:0-44191 GCA_964571165.1 uncultured Occallatibacter sp.
TTGTATGACCCCACTCCGGTAGTGCCGAGGAAGAGATCGTACTCCGTCACACCGCCGCCGGCAGTCCAGGTGAAGGTAGCACCGGAACCCAGCACGCTACCCGGCTTGGGAGACGTGAGCGCGGCGGGAACCGGTGCTGAAGCGCCAATGGTGTATGTAGCCGAAGCCACCGCGCTGGGCGTCGAGTAGCCAGGAGCTACGGCGATGGCTTTTACCGTCTCCGAGTCAGAGACAGTAATCGAATTCACGGCTCCCTGGCTATTTGGTGGCATCGGAGTTACCGGGTATTCCTGCGTCGTACCGGTGATCGGGTAAGTTGGCGTAGATCCGTCGGTGGTGTAATAGATCGTCGCGTACGGATAAGTAGTTGTGTTAAGCGTTACCGTTTGCGCCGAGCTATACGACCCGGCCCCCGGGGTGAAGGTCGGCGGAACCACGACCGAACCCGGCACCGTAACGATAACCGGAGTGCTCGCGGTCTGGCCGTAGGCGTTTGTGGAGTAGAGCGTATATTGTTGGGTCGCCGCGGGGCTGATCGTCACACTCCCGCTGCCGGACGTAAGACGAACCGGACCAATCATGTCAATGTAATCGTAGGAGTCGCCGCTTACGTTGTAACTGAAAGTAACCGGAGATCCTGAGCTTACGCTCGGCGCCGACGCGGTGAAGCTGTTGATCACCGGTAGGGCTCCGGTAGGCGCTGTCGCAGAATCCCAGCCAGGAAATTCCGGAGTCATTTGTACAACTTCGAAGTTTGACGATGCGATACTGTTCAAATTGGTCAAATCAGTGTCGTTCCAGCGCGGATCGGTCGCCCCCTGAATATAGAAATAGCCGCCATTGTCCGCCAGGATCATCCCATACTGCTTCAGCGCGGTAAGGATGACCTGATTGGTCGCGGAGTAGCCGGAGATGTCAAAGCTGGCTTTCAATCGAATCCGCATGCCCATCACGTTCGACACACCCCAGTCGGTACCCGCGGCATGGGTGGCTGGATCCACAAAGTACCCGCCATTGGCATCGTTTTTTGTGTGTTCCATGGTAAAGCGAATGGCGTGATGGATCGCACCGGAAGCCACTTCGTCGTAGCGCACCAGCCCTGGAAAAATCGGCAGTCCGGCCGCATCCGCAGAAGTCCAGCCATAAGGGCGCGACTCATAGTTCTTCATGTCCCAGATCGTCTCGCTCGAAGCATTCCAAAGGCCGTTGCAGCGGTTCGTGTTGAACGTCTCGTAGAGCCAGCATTGTGCGCGGTCAAGCACCAGCGCGTGAGCATCGCCGTTGTAAGTATCCGGCCAGCCTGAGCAGTCGGCTGGAGCGCCTTCGATGGGAACAACATCCCCCGCAGGATACGGTGCCACAAGCACATCGCTTTCGCTCGCGTAGTCGATTACATTGATTGGCACTGAGGGGGTCTGAGTGGAGTCCACAACAATGTAGGGAATGCCACCGTCATCGACTGAGGACCCAAAATTGACATGCAGGTGTAATCCGGCAAACCCGGCCGCAGAGGTGATCGTCGCAGAATTTGGGTCAACGGTAGCCGATGCAATGTTGGTATTCCAGGCATTGGTCGATGGAAAAGGAACAAATCCATTCAGATTTCCACTGCCTGATCCAGAGACACCAAGTTGCATGCCGGAGCACGTCTGGCCGTGAACGGAAACGGCCGTGGACAGAATCGCAAACACAACGATTATTTGGGTTTGGATCTTCATCTTACCGGTGACTACCATAGGTTCTCCTCGACATCGCAGTGACTTCAGCCTTCGGTCAGACAGGCTGATATTGAGTATTAGGAGCAAACCAATTGTAAGAGTGTTTCGCAGCAGGAAGATTACTTTTAACACTTTCGTCTAAACTTTGGTTTACCAGCCGGCAATCTCCAAAAACTTGGCTTCTGCAATCTGGGAAGCCGCCATAGCAACCATCCATGTCGTCGCTTCAAAGCATTGACCGCCGTTTCATTCTCGACTGCGAGGCCAATTTACGGTGCGGTAGCTCTTGGTTGGCTTGCGGAGAACTGTGCCATGAACTGCGCGGCGTCGACGACGATTGCCGGAGAATTGCCGGCGATGTAGTAACGGACCGTGGTGCGGCGGGAAGCAGGGCGCCCAGGTCTCGAGAGCGAGATCGGGGCGCCCACGCAGAATGTGCTATTGCCGTGCAGAAACGTTGGCGGCAATTTCCGTTGTAGGCACCGTGGCCAGTACTTCGGTCTCGGCGGGCAACGCCGTGGGCAGCGGACTTTCGAGAGCCAGCTTGAGCACCTCATCCATCTGGTCCACAAAGTGCAGCTTCATGGATTTCTTGATGTTGTCCGGTAGCTCGGCTACATCCTTTTCGTTGGCGCGGGGCAGAATGGTTTCAAAGATGCCGGCCCTTAGAGCAGCGAGTAGTTTTTCTTTCAGTCCGCCGATGGCCAGCACCTTGCCGCGCAGCGTGATTTCGCCAGTCATGGCGATGTCGCGCCGGACCGGAATCTTGGCCAGCGCACTGGCCATTGCCGTGGCTATGGTGATTCCGGCCGAGGGGCCGTCCTTGGGAATCGCGCCTTCCGGCACGTGCAGGTGCAGGTCCACGTTGCGATAAAACTCGCGCGTCAACCCCAGCGCCTGCGCCTTGCCGCGGATATAGCTCAGCGCAGCCTGTGCCGACTCCTGCATCACGTCGCCCAGTTGCCCGGTGATGGTCAGCTTGCCCTTGCCATCCAGCACCTGAACCTCGGTGGTCAGAATGCTGCCGCCCACTTCGGTCCACGCCAGACCCGTCACCAGGCCGACCTCGCTCTTCTCATGCACTTCGGAGTCGCGGAACCGGGCCACCCCCAGAAACTCGTGGATGTTTTCCGCCGTAATCTCTTCCTTGTGCTTGTCGCCGCCCTTTACCACGCGGCGAGCCACCTTCCGGCACACGTTCCCGATTTCCCGTTCCAGGTTGCGCACTCCGGCTTCCCGCGTATAGTAGCGAATAATCTCCAGAATCGCGTCGTCGCTGAAGACGATATTTTTTTCGCTCAGGCCGGTCTGCTCGCGCTGCTTCTTCACCAGATATTGCCGCGCGATCTCCAGCTTTTCCTGCTCCGTGTAGCCTTGCAGGCGAAGAACCTCCATGCGGTCCTGCAAAGCGGCCGGAATGGTGTGCATCACGTTGGCTGTGGCCACAAACAGCACCTGTGACAGGTCATAGTCCACGTCCAGATAGTGGTCCTGGAAGGTGGTGTTCTGCTCCGGGTCCAGCACTTCCAGCAGAGCGGAGGCTGGGTCGCCGCGGAAGTCCGAGGCCATCTTATCCACCTCGTCCAGTAGGAAGACTGGGTTGCGGGTTCCGGCCCGCTTCATATGCTGGATGATCTGGCCGGGCAGCGCGCCGATGTAAGTACGGCGATGTCCGCGAATCTCGGCCTCGTCGCGCACCCCGCCCAGAGAGAGCCGGACGAACTTGCGTCCCGTGGCTTTGGCGATGGACATGCCCAGCGACGTTTTACCCACCCCCGGAGGCCCGGCAAAGCAGAGAATCGAGCCCTTCGGATTCTTGACCAATTGCCGCACGGCGAGAAACTCAAGAATCCGGTCCTTGATTTTCTCCAGGCCGTAATGATCTTCGTTCAGCACCTTCTCTGCGTAGTCGATGGACCGGGTTTCCTTCGAGCGCTTCTTCCACGGCACGGCCAGCAGCCAGTCGATGTAGTTGCGGCTCACGGTCGATTCGGCTGACATGGGCGGCATCGCTTCCAGCTTCTTCAGTTCCTGAATGGCCTTGTCCAGCACTTCCTTGGGCATGCCGGCGGCTTCAATCTTCTTGCGCAGTTCGTCGAACTCGCTCTTTTCGCCGCGGCCCAGTTCCTTCTGGATGGCCTTGATCTTTTCGTTCAGGTAATACTCTTTTTGTGCCCGTTCCATCTGCCGCTTCACGCGCGACTGAATGTTGCGGTCCAGATCCAGTTTCTCAATCTCGATATCCAGCACATCCGCGATGCGCGCAAGCCGCGCCGCCGGGTCGAAGATGGCCAGCAGTTCCTGCTTTTCTTCAATGCCCAACTGCAAATTCGCGGCGATGGTGTCGCTCAGCTTGGCCGGTTCGTCCATGCGCACCGTGGCGATGATGGTCTCGTAGTTCAGCGACTGTTGCAGTTTCACATACTGCTCAAACAGGCCGGTTACGCGCGTCATCAGTTGTTCCACGGCCGGAGTCATCTCAAATTGCGTCTTGCCGGTGCGCACCGTAGCCACAAAGAAGCCGTCGCGATCGTTCACCTCGGTCGATTTGGCGCGCTCCACGCCCTCCACCAGCACCTTGATATTGCCGTCGGGCATCTTCACGCTTTGCACGATGTTGCAGATCGAGCCAACCTGGTAAATCTCCTTGGCCTTGGGCTCGTCGATCGAGGCGTCGTGCTGCGTGGCAAGAAAAATCTTGCGGTCGCCGTTCAGTGCCTCTTCCAGGGCACGCACGCTGGACTCGCGACCCACCACGAAGGGCGTCATCATGTAAGGAAAAATCACCATGTCCCGGATGGGCATCATGGGCAGTTTGCGCGCTTCGGTTTTTTCGCGGGATGCAGTCATAGGGTCCTCATGTATATTGGACGCGCGAAGACAGCTCCGGCTGCGGGGCTGGTTGAACGGCTCCTGTTGAAATTGTACAGCGGAACGGCTTGTGGCGAGGTGCTGAGGCTGAGGCGGCCCAGGTCTCAATGCTGCGGCAGACACCTGGGCCTAAGGGTTGGTTACCGGTTGCAAGCTGGCTCTTTTTCGCGGCGCGAAGCCGACAAGCCAGTCTTGGTTACTCGCGCTCAAGAACGATGAGATCGATGGTGTCGGTGGGGAGCGGATGGGATAACTTCAGGCTGTCGCCGCTCAAGGATTTTTCCTCAACCAGTTCCAGGTTCTGAGTCTTGCTGATCCGGTAACGCTTCAGGTGGAACGCGGATTTGTCCCAGGGCAGGTTGTTGATCGCAAGACGGTAGCCTGCGTTGTCGCGATAGACGATGCCTGTGCGTGGCGCAAGAAACTTGTCTTTCGGTGCGTCGGGCGCCGGCGGTGGAGTATTGAGTACACCCGCAGGCACCGGCGTTTCCTTCTCTCTGAAACCTGCGGGAATGGCGTAATTGCTTATAAAAACCTGAATAATCTTGCCATTTGCAGAGCGGCCCGCAAGTGCGGCCAGACCAAAAGTGTCAGCACCCGCAACCGCGAACCGCTGCGGTGTGTCCAACATCCTTCCCATGGCCTTGAAGGTGTAGGCAGGCTTGAAATACTGCCCTTGCAAGTCGAAAAGTCCCATCCAGGCCGCATCGCCGCGATAAAACATCGCGTGATCCAGCGGAGCGTCCTGCAGATAGCTGAGAACTGCGCCAATGAAGGCCGCGTTATGTGTGCCTTGCAGCTCGTCTTTTTCCTTGTCGGTAAAGTCGGCGCTCAAGTTCCATTCCGAGAGAATACTCTCCGCTTTGGGAAATCCATGTGTATCGAGGACACCGCGAATCTCCCGCGCCAGCCGAACGGCATCATAGGGATCGGCGCTCGAGTTGGCGTAGGTATGCCAGGAGTAAAAATCGAGCGGCAGTTTGTGCGCAGCGCAGTAGTCGATGAAACCCTCGCGGTAAGCCCCATTGTCTGAAGGGTTCGCAATGGCATCGCCGCCCACTTTAAGCGTCGGATCGACAGACTTCAAGGCCAGTGCCGTCTTTTCGTAAAGAGAGTAGAACTGCTGCGGAGTGCCAGTCCAGAATATCTCCCCCGGCTCATTCCAGAACTCCCAGTAGCGAACCTTATAGTGGAATCCATTGGCCCAGCCCTGGTTGTAATGCATGGCGATGTGTTTTACCACGCTGGCAAATTTGTCGAAATCGGCCGGCGGGTTGACGTTGGCGCCCCAACTGCGGCCGATGCGGTAATAGACTTCTGCGCCGCTCCTGTGAATGGCCGCCAGCATTGTATCGGTCGCGCCAAAGTTGTAGCTTTCGGGCTTTTCCGGATCTGCATTTTCGTCGGGAAAGATGACAGAAGCGTTGCCCGCCTTTACCACGCCGGCGCGCTGGGCTGAGTCGGGAATCAGCCAGGTCAATGGGCCATTTTTGTAATCGAACTTGGCATCCACATCGGTGGGGCCCATCACATCGTGGGTGCGAACCTGACTGACGCGCAGCTCTTTGTATTGTTGCACCAGGCCGGGAAGCCCGGTCATTACCGGCGCAGGCATACCGTTCATGCCTTGAAACGAATGGATCTCGCCGATTACTTTGCCGGCGTCCACTTGCAAGGAGCGGAAACCGTTAGTTGCCGGAACTTGCGCCGATGCCGCGGAGCAAGAAATCAAGAGCAGGAGAAAAAAACGTGACAAACCTTTCATGCGTGAGACTCCTCCGCGGTGCGGGCAACGCGAAACGCGATCGCGCAACCTCAGCATGGAAGTCTAAAGCATTTCTCCTTTTGTTGTATGCAGGGGTCGTAGCAGCCGGGTGGCAATTTCATGAAGAAATTGCCGCTCCGCACACAGTAGCAACGGCTAAATCCAAAGGAAAATGCGGTAGCATGAGGCTGTATAGGCGCTCACTTGCCGTGTGAGTGCTAACCTGCCTTTTCCAGCAGGCACAGTGACAGATCGCGCCGCTCTACCATATCGCTGGTGATTTCCAGGTCGCGGACTCTCTTGTTGTTGGGCAGGTTGTACATCAGATCCAACATCAGCTCTTCGAGGATCATGCGCAGTCCGCGCGCGCCAACCTTGCGTGCCATGGCCTCGCGGGCCACGGCGCAGGTGGCCTCCTGCGTAAAGTGCAGGCGTACATTCTCATACTCGAACAAGCGCTGGTACTGCTTGAGGATGGCGTTGCGGGGCTTGGTCAGAATCTCGATCAGCGCGGCTTCGTCCAGCTCGTCCAGGATGCCCATCACCGGCAAGCGTCCCACAAACTCGGGAATTAACCCATACTTGATCAGGTCCTGCGGCTCGGTCTTGCGCAGCAACTCGGTGTCGCGATGCGAACGGGCAGAGGCTTCGGCTTCGGTCTCTGTGGCCTTGAAGCCCAGCGCCTTCTTGCCCACGCGGCGTCCCACCACGCGCTCCAGTCCCACAAACGCTCCACCGCAGATGAAGAGAATGTTGGTCGTATCCACGGCGGTGAACTCCTGGTGCGGGTGCTTGCGTCCGCCCTGCGGCGGCACATTGGCCACCGTGCCCTCCAGAATCTTCAGCAGTGCCTGTTGAACGCCCTCGCCGGAAACATCGCGCGTAATGGAAGGGTTCTCGTCTTTGCGACCGATTTTGTCGATCTCGTCGATATAAATGATGCCTTGCTGGGCGCGGGTCACGTCGCCGTCAGCCGCCTGCAGCAGCTTGAGGATGATGTTCTCAACGTCCTCGCCTACGTAGCCGGCTTCGGTCAGCGTGGTCGCGTCAACGATCGCGAAGGGAACATCGAGCATCTTGGCCAGCGTATGCGCCAGCAGCGTCTTGCCTGATCCGGTCGGCCCGATCAGCAGAATGTTGCTCTTTGCCAACTCAACTTCATTGTTGCGCACGCGGTTCATCTGGATGCGCTTGTAGTGGTTGTAGACCGCCACGGCGAGCTTCTTCTTGGTCTGGTCCTGGCCGATCACGTAGTCGTCCAGAAAGCTCTTCACCTCCTGCGGCTTGGGCAGGTGGCCGGCGGTGGTCGCGGGGCTGGTTTCGCCCCGGTCGTCCTCCAGAATCGAGTTGCAGACGGCCACGCACTCGTCGCAGATATACGCGCGAGGGTAGTCGCTGGGCGACGAGATCAGCTTGCCCACGGCGTCCTGCGATTTGTGGCAGAACGAGCAGCGCAGTGCTTCTTCGGGTCCCGTGCGCGTTTTCATGTTCCTGCTCCCTTTGGACGAGCTTGTTCAGTTTCCCCAAACGCGAACCGGCCGGCTTACTTCACTTTGAAGTGGGTGGCCGGTCGATAATTTCGTCAACGATGCCGTATTCCTTGGCCTGCTGCGAGTTCATGATGAAGTCCCGCTCCACGTCCCGTTCGATGCGGTCCAGCGGCTGCCCCGTATGCTTGGCCATCAGATTGTTGGTGATCTCGCGGATGCGCAGAATCTCTCGCGCATGAATGTCGATGTCCGTGGCCTGACCGCTCAGCCCGCCCATTGACGGCTGATGGATGAGAATCCTCGAGTTGGGCAGCGCGAACCGCTTGCCTTTGGTGCCCGCCAGCAGCAGAAACGCGCCCATGCTGGCCGCCTGGCCAATGCAGTAGGTCACCACGTTGTTCTTGATGAACTGCATGGTGTCGTAGATGGCCAGGCCCGCGGTGATCGAGCCGCCGGGCGAGTTAATGTACAGTTGAACGTCCTTCTCCGGATCCTCGCCGGAGAGGAACAGCAGTTGCGCCACAATCAGGTTGGCCACCTGGTCGTCGATGGGCGTGCCAAGAAAGATGATGTTATCGCGAAGCAGACGGGAGTAAATGTCGTAGGCGCGCTCGCCTCGACTCGTCTGCTCAACCACCATGGGAACCAATGCCATTGAGTGTTCTTCCCGCTCTTCCGTTAGGGCTTCTTGCCCTGGTTCTCTTGTGTCCGCGCGATCCGGTGGTGCCTGGACCGCGTGGCGCCTTCTGTCCCGTTGCCGCCCCTACGCGGGCAGCCGTTCATACAGCAAACTCGCGGTTTTCTCGCGCCGCAGCTGTTCCCGGATTCTAGCCAGCCCGCCGTCCTCAGTCAAACGCGCTCGCAATGCCTCTACCGGCTCCCCGGACTGAAGAGCGGCTAACTGCACCTCGCGGTCCAGTTCCTCGTCACTAACCGTAATGTTTTCCTCATGGGCGATGCGGTCCAGCAGAATGAAGGTTTTCACCTCGGCAATGGCGCTCGGCCGCTGCGCCGCGCGCAGCCGCGCAAAGTCCAGCTTGCGCATCTGCTCGGTATCCATCCCCTGTGCCGCCAGGGCGCGCAATCCGCGCTCCAGCCGCGTGTCAATCTGCTCCTGCACCAGCGACTCCGGAACCGGGAACGGGTACTTCTCGGTCAGTGCAGCAAACAACCGGTCCTTGGTCTCGCCTTCCACGCTGCGTCGCTTGCGGTTGCTCATGTGCTCGCGGACGCGGGCTTCCAGGTCCACAAAGCTCTCATAGTTGCCCAGTTCCTTGGCAAAGTCGTCGTCCAACTCCGGCAGGGTGCGCTTCTTGATGGCCTTCACTTCCAAGTCGTAGGCCACCGTCTTGCCGGCCAGCTTGGCATCGCCGTAATCGGCGGGATAGATGACCTCGGCTTTCAACTCCTGCCCAGGCTTTGCGCCGCGCAGAACCGTGGTAAATGCCTCCACCGTATCCTTGCCACCGACCTCCACCAGCGTTTCATCCCCTGCGACCGGGGCTGCGTCGGCCTCGCCTTCAATCTGGCCTTTGTAGCTGATCTGCGCCCAATCGCCGTCCACCAACGCGCGTTCTTCTTCAACCGGCTCGATTACGGCGCGCGACTCGCGCAGTTCCGCCATCTCAAGCCGGAACTCTTCCTCAGTAATCTCCACAGCCGGCTTTTCCACCGTCACGCTCTGGTAGCCGTCGATGGAGAATGCCGGCACAAACTCAAATACCGCCTTCACGTGCAGTGGCGCGCCGTCTTCGACAGTCAACTCGGTCACCTGCGGCTGTCCCACGGGGGCCACGCCCAGGTCATGCACTGCCTTGTTGAACCGCTCAGGCAGCAGGCCGTCAATTACGTCCTTGCGAATCTCGGTGGCAAAACGCCGCTTGATCACCGTCTCCGGCACCTTGCCGGCCCGGAATCCGGGGATTTTTGCATATTTCCTGTAGTTGCGGATCACATTGCCATAGGCCTTCGAGACCTCTTCGGCGGGAATGTCCAGCACCAGTTCGCGCGTGCAGTCCGGGTTGAGCACCGGGCCTTGTGGATGCTCATGGCTGTGCTCATGATCGTGGTCATGGCCGTGATCGTGGCCTTCGTGCCCGTTGTCGGGAATGCCCTCCTGCGTGGCCGCGGCCGCGTCAGGTTGGGGCGTGTTTTCGAGGGTGTCGGTAGAACTCAACGTTTTGCCTTCCAGGCGCACTACGCGCCGAACAAACCACTACTACAGACTGTCACTTCTGACAGCAAATCCGGTTGCCACTTTAGGGGGATTTCCGGCTACAAGCTGCTTAGTCCAGACCGAAATCCACCTATTCCGTATACAAAGTGCTGCTCTTTACTCCTGCTTAAGGCCAAACCAGCACCGCGTGGCCGGGGAATCCCTCATCTCATGTTAAGAGGGTTTGCCAGAAGGGTCAAACCACCAGGCAAGCTGTTTTCAGCGGAGGGACCCGGAAAGGAACCGTTTGCAACATCAAGCGCATAATGTGTGGATTGAAGTTTCACCTCTCGGAATGGATGGCGAAGTCCCAAATCCACTCCTGAGATAGGGGGATGGAGCGAAATGATGCGGAACGATGACCGCGAAATGGTCTATTGGGGCGGAAATACCGTCCCGGTGCAAGATGAGTCGCAGGGAATGACAGGACGGACGCGGACAGGCGTCGGTCCCGGCTTTGCCAGGGCCGTGGCACGGCTTTTCCGTGTATCCATGGTGCTGCCGCTGCTAATGCTACCCGCAATCCGCCTTTATGCTGACAATCCGGTTCCAGTTGTGTTTACCCAGTCCGCGTCAAGCGTCGCGGTCTTCGATTTCATCGAAGTTTCCGCCAAGGTTGCGGCGCCTGTGGTGCAAAATCCCTTCACGGATGCGTCGATTTCAGGAGATTTTGAACAGACGGGTTCCGCGGAACGAGTCGCCGTGGAGGGATTCTGCGATTCGGCCGATGGCAGCGTCTACCGGATTCGCTTCATGCCGTCGATTGGTGGCACGTACACATTTCACATAACCTTCAAGGCTGGCGCCGTCACCCAGACCTACTCCGGCACGTTCACGGCTCAAGACGAGCACCGGCGCGGCCCGCTCCGGATCGACCCCGCCTATCCCTGGCATTTCATCTGGGAAGGAACGGGCGAGCATTACTTCTTTAACGGAACGACCGCATATTGGCTGATGGGTTGGCGC
Organism: uncultured Occallatibacter sp.; assembly: GCA_964571165.1. GTDB lineage: Bacteria > Acidobacteriota > Terriglobia > Terriglobales > Acidobacteriaceae > Telmatobacter. The sequence continues at coordinate 11,026 of CAZNAW010000032.1, forward strand.
AATGAGCGGACCATTCAATACAGCATCGACCGCCTTGCCAGATTGAAGGTAAACCGCATGCGTGTGGCTCTTGCCGGACGAACCTATCTCTATTATGGCGAACCCGTGATGAGTGAAGAGAAATGGACGGTCTTTCTAACCCCGTGGCCATCGCAGGCGCCCGAGGACGTCTATCACCCGGGGTTTGATTATGCGCGCTTCAACGTACCCTACTGGCAGAAGTTCGACCGCATGCTTCGCTATGCCAGGGAGCGCGGCGTGGTGATCTCGGTGGTTCTCGACATGGGAGATGGCCGCGTCCATACGGTGGCAGGCAGCGAAGATGAACATCGCTACATCCGCTACGCGGTCGCGCGCCTGGCCGGTTTCTCCAACATTACCTGGGACCTTGGTGACGACCTCGACGGTTTCCGTGATGAAAAATGGACCCACGAGACCGGCATGATGATCGTGCAATTGGATCCGTATCATCACCTGGCCACCAGCCATCCAGCGAAAACAATGGCTCATCAAGACCGCGCATCGAGCTGGTTTGGTTTCACCTCCTATCAGGAATGGTCCCGTAAGCAGCATGACGTGATGCTTGAGTCCCGTAAGTTGCAGGAACAGGCGGGGCGAATCATTCCGCAGACCAATGAAGAGTATGGCTACGAGGATCATTATCCCGGCTGGGCCGCCGCCGGTTCCGAGTCGGCCGATGTGCTGCGCAGAACGGCATGGGATATCTACATGGCCGGCGGATACCAGACTGCGGGAGAAAGCACTCGCCGCGGAACCAACATCTGGCCGGATACGGGTGGGGGCTGGATGAACGGCCGCGGCGACGATACCCAGACCATGTTCCTGGGCTACGGCCATATTGTGGATTTCTTCACCAGCTTTGAGTGGTGGAAGACGAATCCTCACGATGAGCTTGTGGATAATGGAAACTATTGTCTTGCCGATCCCGGCAATCTCTACGCGGTTTACCTCCCGCACTTTGCAAAAGTGACTGTCCGGCTGGCGCCTGGGACATACCGCGCAGAATGGTTCAACCCGAATAGCGGAGAGAAGATCCCCCTGGAGGAGGATGTGAAAGGTCCATCCTGGACCTCGCCGGATCCTCCTGACGACAACAATTGGCGCAGTGCCGACGACTGGGCGCTCCTGCTGCGAAAAGAATAACGCTGATGGAATCCAGGCGGGAGGATCGTTGCGGCACTGCCCGGAGAGCACCGCGTAAGGCGCATTAGTGCTCGTCGTCCCGCGGTTTGCGCACGTAAGGCAGGAACCGCGGGTGGGCCGCGCCGCAATGAGAGTAGTGCTCACGGGCCTCGTTCAGGCTGAGGGTGCCGTTCACCGTCAGGCGAACATCGGCTGCGTCGTCGTCTTCCTGCCCGTCGTCCTCCCACCAGCAAACCGGGCACAACCCCATGGCGTCCGGCGCCTCCAGCGTCTTATACCCGCAGCACGGACAGCGAAATCGAGTTCGCACCAAAGTCTCCACGGGTAGTCTGACGAGAATCGGGGTGGCCGGGTTTACGCCGAGGAAAACCTGTGCTCTTCACAGGAGTAGAATTTCGCCCCAGGAGGCAGAGACTTTATATGCCGCGTCTGAGTGCTTGTTTTGTTTTACCATTGAGGAGCATATTACTGATTGCATTGATGATAACCGTGCCGGTCGCTGTCGGGTTGGCTCAAACTTCGCAAACCACGCCGGCCCCGGTGCGGGTGGCCATTGTGGGGCTTGTGCACAACCACGTGGCCGGGTTTTTGGCGCAGTTGCCAAAGCACCACGACGTGGAACTGGTGGGCATTGAGGAACCGGACATGGCTCTGGCTCTTCAATATGAAAGGAAGTACTCCCTCCCTCACAACCTGTTCTTTACCCGGACAGAGGCCATGATCGAAGCGCGCCATCCGCAGGCGCTGCTGGTATATACCTCGATAGCCGACCATCGCAAGGTCATCGAGATCGGGGCCCGCTATGGCATTGCGGTGATGGTGGAGAAGCCGCTGACCATCTCGCTCGACGACGCGCTGGCTATCCGCCGGTTGTCACGCGAACACCACATCCCCGTGCTCGTGAACTATGAGACCACGTGGTACTCGAGCAATGCCGCTGCCTATGACGAAGTGGAACAAGGCCGTCTGGGCGCGATTCGGCGGGTGGTTGTTCACGACGGCCACCAGGGACCCAAGGAGATCGGGGTTACGCCGGAATTCCTGAGTTGGCTCACCGATCCTGCCGGGAATGGCGCCGGCGCCCTGTACGACTTTGGCTGCTATGGCGTGGACCTGATGACCTGGCTGATGCACGGCGAAACACCGCTCTCGGTGACTGCGGTGGTCAATCATGACAAGCCCGAGGTATATCCCAAAGTCGATGATGACGCCACCATCGTACTGGCCTATCCCCATGCGCAGGCGGTGATTCAACCCTCGTGGAACTGGCCCTTCAGTCGCAAGGACATGGAGGTCTACGGCGCAACCGGCTACGCCATTACCGTAGGTTCGGATCGCCTGCGCCTGCGCCATGAGCACGACGCGGAAGAGCAACTTACGACTCCCGCCCCGCTCACTCCGCCGCAATCTGACTCGCTGAGTTATCTGACTGCCGTGCTGCGCGGCCAGTTGGAACCCAAAGGCGACCTCACCTCGCTCGACACGAATATTGTGGTCATGCAGATTCTGGACGCGGCAAGGGAGTCAGCACGGACCGGTAAAACCGTCCGCCTGACAAAACTGGAGAAATAAGGCTGAACGGGTTGAGGAAACAGGGGATTTTAAAAGGGCGCGACTGCTTCCAAGGCCGGATGCCCGGTGCCCCAGGTCTCGTTCTTGAGATTTGGGGCACCGGGCACGATGGATAAGACTACGGCACGAACACATGCACCCGCACGTGCCATTTGGTGCTTTGCCCGGGCTTCAGCGTAACCATTCCCGTATCGGTCTTTCCCCACTCCTTGCCGAACGGGTCGACGAGGTTGTACTGGTGCTCCACGGCCACAAAGTTCTTCGTTGGCGGCGCGTAGGCTTGAATGGTCTTGATCTGCGGCGAAAGGCCGATGATGTCCACGCCGTAGTGAGCGGCCGGGTCAATCACCTGCACCGTCGCTTCGTGATTCACCCACTCGATATGGTTCCAGTTCCCATCGAAGAAGCTATCTCCCAGCGCCGTTCCACCGGCTGCGCGAAGATCGAACTTGGTTCCCTCCACGGGTAGAATCCTGCCCGTCGGAAACACGTTATCGAGGTTGTCCACTTCGGCCACCTGTGAGGCGGGAACGCGTAATCTGACCTGGGTCCGGTCGCCGGAGGGCAGATTGAAGTAGGGGTGCCAGGCAATGGAAATCGGCGTATCCTCGCTGCCCACGTTGCGAGCCACGATGCTGGCGTCCACGGCCTCGGCGGTCAACGTGATGGTAATGTCCAGGTCGGTTTTTGAAGGCCAGTGGCCGCCGAAATCCCCGGCATGGATCACGCCCGTGACCTCTTCCCCGCCGGGAATTTTCTTCACGTGGATGTCGTCAGTCTTGGCCTTCAGAATAAGCCCGTGAATCGCGTGGCGCTCGGCGCCGGGAAGTGTGCCGACATTGTTGGCCGGCAAGTTGAGCGTATGGCCCTCCCACGCAGCGGTGATGGTTTTGCCGTCGGCCGAAAGTTTGCCGCGGATCCGGTTGGGATAGGGAACCAGAAACGCGGCGCCCAGCCGGAAACTCAGATCCCCGTTTTCATCGTCGTCCACATCGAGCATCTTTTTCGCGCCGGCCAGATCCGGTGAGGCCAGCACATCCACGTTGCCCTTGCCGGGGAAGTTGGCGGTGATCTGCAAAACTTCCATGCCGCGGCCGGGCAACACGGTGACGCTCGTGAACTCCGGTTTGGTGGTGCTGGTCGCTGAGCGGGTGAGCGTGACGATCTTCTGTCCGCCGATCTCGGTGACAGCCTGTGCCAGGCCGTGCGGAAGAAGCGAGCCCGCCATCAAAGCCGGCAAGGCAACAGGGAACATGGCAAGTGCGTGATCCAATATTTTCATCTCAAACCATCCCTCGGGGTGCATTCGGATTTTCCGGAACCGGCTCCCTGACGGGGTCGATTTGAGCGTCGTCTGAAAGCGTATTCCGGGAGCGGTGTCATTCTACGCCAACCCGGCCCTAGCAGGCTCTCTCAGCTTTGGCGACGAAGCGGGCGCGCTTTCGGAATCGCTGGGAAATCCCGCTCGTAGCCTCGCAATCATGACGTGAGGAGATCTGCGAAGAGGCAAAAACATAACATCAAGCCCCACGCCACGCAAGGTGAGCGCGGCGTGAGGCCTTCGGGTTCGTCACTGTTCGGTGTAGGTGTAGTCGGTATACTGCCAAGCCTGATCGATATACGACCAAAGCCGTGCGTAGACGGTTGCCCCGCTCTCCGGCAGGCCGCTCACGGAAACGGAAGTGGCCGCGATATGGCCTGAGTTATAGAGGTTGTACGAGCCCACTCCGGTGGTGCCGAGGAAGAGGTCGTACTGCGTGACACCTGTGCCGGGCGTCCACGCGAAGGCTACGGGTGATCCAGACGGCAGAACGCCGCCCGGTGCGGGCGTGGTGAGCACCGCCTGTGCGGGCGTGCCCGATGCGGTGTAGGTATAGTCGGCATAATGCCAGGTTCCGCTGAGGTACCACCAGAACCGTGCGTAAATGGTTCCTCCACTCGCTGGCAGGCTGGATACGGAAACGGAAGTGGCCGCGGTATGGCCTGAGTTATAGACGTTATACGAGCCCAACCCGGTGGTGCCGAGGAAGAGGTCAAACTGCGTGGCCCCGCCGGGCGTCCACGAGAAGGTTGCGCTGGTGCCGGTGAGCACGGTGCCGGGTGCGGGACTGCTGAGAGCCGCGGGAACCGGCGTTCCCGATTCGATGTAAGTGTAGTCAATATACTGCCAGGCTCCGCCGAGATACGACCAGAGCCGTGCGTAGATCGTCACCCCGTTTTCCGGCAGGCTTGACACGGTGGCGGAAGTGGCCGTGATATGACCCGCGTCATAAATGTCGTACGAGCCTACGCCTGTGGTGCCGAGGAAGAGATCGTACTGCGTGGCGCCGGTGCCGGGTGTCCACGTAAAGGTCGCGCTGGGACCCAGCACGGTGCCCGGCGTGGGAGACGTGAGCACCGAGGGTCCTGATGCGGTGTAAGTGTAGTCGGTATACAGCCACACTCCGCTGATGCACGACCAAAGCCGTGCGTAGACGGTTCCTGCATTCGTTGGCAGGCCGGTCGCGGCGGCGCTGGTGGTCGTGATATGACCTGAGTTAAAGAGGTTGCTCGAGCCCAACCCGGTGGTGCCCAGGTACAGCGCGTACTGCGTCGGACCGGTGCCGGTCGTCCACGTAAAGGTTGCGCTTGTGCCAGCAAGCTGGCTGCCCGGCGCGGGGGTTGAGAGCACCGCCTGCGCGGGTGTTCCCGATTCGGTGTAGGTGTAGTCGGTATACTGCCAGGTTCCGCTGAGGTAGGACCAGAGCCGTGCGTAGATCGTCACCCCATTCGTCGGCAGGCTGGGTACCGTGGCGCTAGTGGTGGTGATATGGCCCGAGCTGTAGATGTCGCTCGATCCCCCTCCGTTGGTACCCAGATAGAGGGCATACTGCGTGACAGCGATGCCTGCCGTCCACGTAAATGTGGTGCTCGATCCGGTAAGTACGGTTCCCGGTGCGGGCATGGAGAGCACCGCCTTTGTAGGTGTGCCATATGCGGTATAAGTGTAGTCAGTGTACAGCCAGACTGTGTTGATGCATGACCAGAGCCGGGCGTAGATTGTCTCAGCATTTGCGGGCAGGCCGGTTACCGCGGCGGAAGTGGCCGTGATATGCCCTGAGTTATAGATGTCGCTCGACCCCGCTCCGGTTGAGCCAAGGTAGAGTGCATACTGCGTTGGACCGCCGCCGGTCGTCCATGTAAAGGTAACGCTGGTACCGGAAAGCTGGCCGCCCGGCGAGGGGGTCGAGAGTACCGCCTGCGCGGGCGTGCCTGATTCGGTGAAGGTGTAGTCGGTATACTGCCAGGTTCCGTTGAGGTAGGACCAGAGTCGTGCGTAGATCATCACCCCGTTGGTTGGCACGTTGGTCAAGGCGGCGGAAGTGGCCGCGATATGCCCCGAGTTATAGATGTTGCTCGATCCTGCTCCGTTGGTCCCGAGAAAAAGGTTGTACTGCGTGACACCGGTGCCGGATGACCACGTGAAGGTCACGCTTGAACCTGTCAGCACACTTCCTGATGCGGGATAGGTGAGCGCCGCTGCCTGGTCTACGGTCAGTGTCACGTTCGCTTGCGCCGTCAAATTCACCGATGAGTTCAGAGCGAGAGTCGCGGTCAATATCTCGCTCGATGTGCCAGAGGGCACGAGCAGATTGTTGAAGGCGGCCAACCCCGACGAGAGACTTGCCGACGTTGTTCCGCTCAACGGCACGGGGCTGCCGGAGATTGACACTGTGCCTGTGGCTGCCGTGAAGAGCGCGCCGCTTTCAGTCAACTGTACCACCGGCTCGGGCGATATCACCTGGCCTGCGGTCGTGCTCGATGGGGGCTCGGTAGAGAAGGCCAGCGCGTAGTTAGTCTGCACCGCGCCGGCATCCACGCAGGGGGTTGAGCTGTAGGTGGTGGTGCGCGGGAAGCCGCGCTGGTCGGCGGTCATGCCGGCTGCGTTGGCGGTTGTTCCCGCGCAGAGGGCCGGGCTTCCGGGCAGGGGAAGCATGGTTTGCGTGGGGCCGCCGTAATTGCCCAAAGGCGTCAGGCTGATGCCGCTTACGCCGACCTGGTTGCCGCCGCTGTCGGTGTAGGGATCCCCATAGACATAGACATCGGGCCCGACGTACGCCGTATTGCCCGACACGATGGTGTTGGCCAGGATGGCCGTGCCGTCGCCGAAGGCGAAGCCGCCGCCAAGGACCGCCGTGTTGGCGGAGAAGGTGCTGTTGGTCACCGTCAGCGTGCCGGAGCTGATGATGGCGCCGCCGAAGGAACTCGAGCTGTTGGCGGAGAAGGTGCTGTTGGTCACCGCCAGCGTGCCGCCGTTGTTCAGGATGCCGCCGCCGCCGCCAGCCGTGGAATTGCCCGTGAGGGTGCTGCCGCTCACCGTCAGCGTGCCCTGGTTCAGGATGGCGCCGCCGTCGCCGCTGGCCGTGTTGCCCGACAGGGTGCTGTTGGTTACCGCCAGCGTCCCGCTGTTGGAGATGCCGCCGCCCGTGGCGCCATTGCCGTTGGCGATGGTCAGCCCGCTGAGACTGGCGCCGGTTACCCCCGAGCCCACCGTGAACACGGTGTACGCGTTGGCGCCGCTCACCGTCACCAGATTGGTCACAGCGCCGCCGCTGCCGCTGGTGGGTCCGGTAACCGTGGTATTCGACGGCAGATTCAGCGTGCCATTGTTCAGCGTGATGGTGTTCTGCGCCGCCGTGTTGCCTGCCGCAAACGCCGTGGCGTCGAAGCTGATGTTGCCCACTCCCGTGTTGCCCGCATAGAGCAGCGCGTCGCGCAGGCTGCAGGAATGATCCGTGCCCCTTCCCGCCGTGCTTTGCGCCGTGCAGTTCGACGCCATGCCCCCGTCATCGCCCGCCGTCGTCACCACCAGATTCGGAATCGGCGCGAAGTTCCCCGTCACCGTCTCCGGGCCGTTCATGGTGAGGGTGGTGCTTGCGCTTGCCGTGCTGGCGATGTCCGCGCTGCCCGTCCAGCCGGTGAAGTAGTAGCCCGCAGCGGCCGTGGCGTTCAGATTCACCACCGAGCCGAGGGCATAGTACGCCCCGGAAGCCGGAGTTACCGTGCCGTATGCGGAGTTGTTCGGCGCTACGGCCAACTCGAACGACGTGCTGAAACTGGCCGTGTAGCCGGTGGCCACGGCTGGAGCCGTCACCGTATCCGTCAGGCCCGTTGTACTGTCGCTCCATCCGGAGAAGGTGTACTGGGTGCCCGCGCCCGTCTGGTTGGCGGTAGCAAGCGTGTGCTGCGTGCCGGCTGTCCAGGTCAGTGTTTGGGCGGAGGTGTACGGCGTGCCGTCCACGCTGAACGCCAGGCCCGCCGGCGAAGTGCCCACGGTGACCTGCACCACCACGGGGGCGATGGCCAGCGTGGCGGAAGCCGTGAGCGCGGCAGGTTGGAGGGCATTGCCGGCCGCGGTGATAGGCAGGCTTACGGAGAGCGTATCGCTGCTGCCCGCCGCATTGACCGAAAGGCCGCTGAAACTGGCGCCCAGTCCGGCCACGGTGGTCACCGGCCCCAGTCCGCTGGCCGTGCCCGGTCCGATGAAGCTGAGCGTAATGGGCACGCCGCCGATGTTCTGGCCGTTCTCGAGGACCGCAACCACCGGAACAGGATTGACGGCCTGGCTCACCGAACTGCTGTAGCTGGAACTGGCGAACTGTACTGACTGGTAGTTAGTCTGCACCGCGCCGGCATCCACGCAGGGGGTTGAGCTGTAGGTGGTGGTGCGCGGGAAGCCGCGCTGGTCGGCGGTCATGCCGGCTGCGTTGGCGGTTGTTCCCGCGCAGAGGGCCGGGCTTCCGGGCAGGGGAAGCATGGTTTGCGTGGGGCCGCCGTAATTGCCCAAAGGCGTCAGGCTGATGCCGCTTACGCCGACCTGGTTGCCGCCGCTGTCGGTGTAGGGATCCCCATAGACATAGACATCGGGCCCGACGTACGCCGTATTGCCCGACACGATGGTGTTGGCCAGGATGGCCGTGCCGTCGCCGAAGGCGAAGCCGCCGCCAAGGACCGCCGTGTTGGCGGAGAAGGTGCTGTTGGTCACCGTCAGCGTGCCGGAGCTGATGATGGCGCCGCCGAAGGAACTCGAGCTGTTGGCGGAGAAGGTGCTGTTGGTCACCGCCAGCGTGCCGCCGTTGTTCAGGATGCCGCCGCCGCCGCCAGCCGTGGAATTGCCCGTGAGGGTGCTGCCGCTCACCGTCAGCGTGCCCTGGTTCAGGATGGCGCCGCCGTCGCCGCTGGCCGTGTTGCCCGACAGGGTGCTGTTGGTTACCGCCAGCGTCCCGCTGTTGGAGATGCCGCCGCCCGTGGCGCCATTGCCGTTGGCGATGGTCAGCCCGCTGAGACTGGCGCCGGTTACCCCCGAGCCCACCGTGAACACGGTGTACGCGTTGGCGCCGCTCACCGTCACCAGATTGGTCACAGCGCCGCCGCTGCCGCTGGTGGGTCCGGTAACCGTGGTATTCGACGGCAGATTCAGCGTGCCATTGTTCAGCGTGATGGTGTTCTGCGCCGCCGTGTTGCCTGCCGCAAACGCCGTGGCGTCGAAGCTGATGTTGCCCACTCCCGTGTTGCCCGCATAGAGCAGCGCGTCGCGCAGGCTGCAGGAATGATCCGTGCCCCTTCCCGCCGTGCTTTGCGCCGTGCAGTTCGACGCCATGCCCCCGTCATCGCCCGCCGTCGTCACCACCAGATTCGGTGCCGTGACCGTGATTCCGCCAGACGTAACAGTCAAACTGTTTAAAGCATCCGCTGCGGTAATCGTCTGGGTACCCGGAGTCGCCAGCGTTGCGCTGAATGTGCCTGTGCCGTTGGCAAGCGTGGTTGCCGTCGGCAGCGTTGCACCGGGATCCGTGCTGGTGAACGCAACGGTGCCGCCATAGGCGACGGCAACATTGCCGAAGAGATCATAGGCGGTGACCGTCAAATTGAACGGGGTACCGGCAATCGCCGATGCGAGAACCGATAACTGCAGACTGTTCGCGGCGCCCGGCAAAACCATAAAAGAGTCCGAGCCCGTAAGCAAAGAGTTCAACGTATCCGTGACAACGATAGATTCCGCGCCCGCCGTCTCGAGGGCAGCGCTGACCTGGCCTGTTCCATTCGTCAGCGTAAAGGCGCCGGGATTCACGAACCCTGGATCTGTGCTGCTGAACGTTACGGTGCCGTTGTATCCGACAACCGTGTGCCCTGCGGAATCCAAGGCGGTAATGGTGAGGTTGAAGAGTTGATTGGAAGTGACCGCAGCCGGGCCGGTCAGTGAGAAGTGCGTAGCCACCTGGGCAGTGCCCGTGCCGCTGACTGAAATCGACTGCGTTGCTCCCGTCACGTTCAGCGCATTGTCGGTGAGCGTCACGCTCTCGCTCAGGCTTGCCGCGGACTGGGGAGTGAAGTCGACCGGCAGATCGCACTGCTGCCCGGAGTTGAGGCTGGTTGAGGCGGGGCAGGCGTTCGCATCGCTGCCCACAGGAAAGTCGGTAGGATAAATCAGGCCCGTAAGCGTCAGTATCTGGTTGCCGATGTTCTGGATGGATACCGTCTGCGGGCTGTCGGTGCTGGTAGACCCGACCTGCGTGGTGGCAAAGCTTAACGTGGGAGGATCGGCGAAATCCAGCTTTCCAGCGCGATTATTGCCGGTATCGGTGAAGAAGAGGTTCCCACTGCCGTCCGTCGCCACGCCTTGAGGGTAGTTGAGGCCGCTGGCCAGTGTGTTGACCGTGGCGTAGCCGCCCGCCGCCAGAATCTTCTTCAACGCGCCATTGTTTGTATCGGCGATATAGACATTCCCGCTCGCATCCACTGCAACGGCAGTGGGGTTGTTGAAGCTGCCGGCCAGTGTGTTGACTGTGGTGTACCCGCCTGCCGCCAAAATTTCCTTTACCGCGTTGTTGCCTGAATCGGCGACGAAGACATTCCCGCTCCCATCCACCGCAATGCCTTTGGGCCCATTGAAGCTGCTGTTCAGAACCGTGACCGTGGTGTAGCCGCCCGCGGCCGGAAGCTCGTCCACCGCATTGGCGTAAACGTCAGTCACGAAGACGTTCCCGCTTCCGTCTACCGCGATGCCCCAGGGGTAGCTGAAGCTGCTAGACAGGGTGTTGACTGCGGTGTAGCCACCCGCCGCCAGAATCTCCTTCACCGCGCCATTTAGCGTATCGGCGACGAAGACATTCCCGCTCCCGTCCACGGCTACGCCTGCGGGCTGCTGGAATCCGCTGCCCAGGCCATTGATCGTGGCGTAACCACCAGCCGCCAGAATCTCCTTTACCGCGCTGTTGTATTGATCGGCGACAAAGACGTTCGAACTCGCGTCCACGGCCACGCCGATGGGATTGCTGAACCCGCTGGCAACCGTGCTCTGCGTGCCGGGCAGGAAGGCCACCTCCGGCGCGTTTCCGACGCCATAAATGGGCACCGTCGCCAGCACGTTCCCCAACCCGTCGAACAAGACCACCGCGCCCCGGCGCAGGCCCGCCGCGAGTGGAGTAAAGCTCACGTTGACCACGCAAGTGGTGGCTGAAGAATATGTCGTCGCGGTGCAGGTGCTTGCTCCTGCATCGGCAAAGTCTTTGCCCGCAACGCCCGTGGTCAGTATGGCGATGCTGCCCACTGTCGTGGACGCACTTGAGGCAATGGTGAAGGGCAGCGAAACCGTTGAGCTCGGTGATCCAACTGCCTGTGCGCCAAAGTTCACGCTCAGGAGCGCCAGTTCCACCACGCGGCTATTGCCTTGATCGCCGACGAAGACATCCCCGTTTCCATCCACCGCCACGCCTTGGGGGGAGTTGAAGCCGCTGCCCAGGGTGTTGACCGTGGCGTAACTGCTCGCCGCCAGAATCTCCTTCATTACACTGTTGCCGGTATCGGCAACATAGACATTCCCGCTCGCGTCCACCGCCACGCCTTGGGGAGTGCTGAATCCGCTGCCCAGGGTGTTAACCGTGGCATAACCACCCACCGCCAGAATTTCCTCTATCGCACTGTTGCCGGTATCGGCCACGAAGACATCCGCGCTCGTATCCACCGCCACGCCTTGTGGACCGGCAAAGCCACTGCCTAACTTATTAACCGTGATGTATCCGCCTGCGGCCAGGATCACCTTCACCGCACTGTTGCCGGTATCGGCAACATAGACGTTTTCACTGGCGTCCACCGCGACGCCCTTGGGGGAACTGAAGCCGCTGCCCAACGTATTAACCGTTGCGTAACCGCCCGCCGCCAGAATCTCCTTCACCGCACTGTTGCCGGTATCGGCAACATAGACGTTTCCGCTCGCGTCCACCGCCACGCCTTGTGGGCCGGCAAAGCCACTGCCCAATGTGTTGACCGTGGTATACCCGCCCGCGGCCAGGATCTCCTTCACCGCACTGTTGGCGGTATCGGCAACATAGATATTCCCGTTCGCGTCCACCGCCACGCTTTGGGGGTAGCTGAAGCCGCTGCCCAGAGTGGTCGGGACCCCGTTGAAATTCACCTGCGCCCGCGCCGCAATCGGCAGAAACAGGCCCGCAAGGGCAAATAGCACGAGCAAGAACCGCACCTGCAGAAGCCGCAGCGGGCGCATGGCGAAGGCAACGAAATGCATCATGGACGACTCCTGGGTGTTATGCCCTTTGGTACGGGGAGGTAGTAAATTCCCTGCACGATGATGGCCATTGTGTAGGCAACCGGCGACTGCAAGGTTACTGCGCATCTAACGGGTTACACGGGAAAATAATGCTTTATTCACAGTCCGGTCATCCGTACCTGATCCAGCGCTTGCAAGTTATTGCATACTTCGTACGATTCGTTTGCACATCCCACCAACGGGGGATTAGCGGCTATATGGTAATCAATAGAGAAGCGACAAAGTAATCAGTAAAACGCTCATAAAGTAACCAGCAGAGTAACAACAAGTCGGTAGCAGCCTGCGTCAAAAGGAGAATCGCTCAGTGTCCGGTGAAGATAGCTCGCTAACCGATGACTGCCATTTGCTGTTTGCGTATTCGTGATGGGGGCTTGGTAGAGTGTTGCAAACCCGCTTCAGAAGGGAGCGTATCATCGTGCATTTTCTTGCAGTTAAGGGATGGCAAAAACCGCGCACTATGGGGCTGACTCATGAGATGGCCGTAACAAAAGGCATGGGCTGGCGTACGTCGGGGATACATGCAGAGCCGGGGATAATCCGGAAGTCGGTCGGTTTTCTCAATCCAAGGGCGATGATCGGCCCTGGTGTGCCATTCGAAAACCTTTCTATAGCAATGCCTGTCGAAGCGCCGCTTGGGCGCGCAGATTCTCTTCAGGCAGACCTATGGTGATGCGCGCCCAGTTTGTGTAGGGCGGATGCGGGCGGCCGATATCGATGCCTTGGGCACGCAGTTCGGCTGCAAATTTCGGTTGGGGCTGGCCTGCGTCGAAGAAGATGAAATTGGTGCGTGTGTCGGTGTGCGGCAGGTTGAGATCGTGCAGCACGGAGAGCCAGTTAGTGCGTTCGCGGGCAACCGCTGCGCGGGTACGAGTCACCTGTCCCGTGTCGCCCAATGCGGCGGCGGCGGCGGCGATGTTAAGACGCCCCAGAGTCTCAGCGTCGCCGGCTCCTTGTTTCCGTAGTGCATCGGCAATGGTGCGCGGCGCCAGCACGTAGCCGATGGGCAAAGCGGCGAGTCCATGAATCTTATCGAAGGTGCGGAAGACGATGATGTTCGCGCCTTCGCGCACCAGCGACACCGCGGAGCGCTCGTCGAAGTCGTCCGAATATTCCAGATACGCTTCGTCCACAATAACGGCGGCGTGTTGGGAGCCTTCGCGCAGGAATCGCTTGAATGCCCGATTTTCGTTGACCGTCCCCGTCGGGTTGTGCGGATTAACGAGATAGACAGCGCGGGTCTTTGCGGTGATCCTCGCCGCGAGAGCGGCAAGATCGTTTTGGTGCTGTGCATTCAACGGCACTGGAACACCGATGCCTCCAACACGTGCGGCCGCGTCGATAAGTGCAAGGTAACCGGGCGTGGAGTAGAGAAACTCCGAGCCCGGACCGCCTTCACTGGCCAGATAGATGCCAAGAAGATCGAGGATTTCGCCAAGCACCACCTGCTCTGCGGGCAACCGCTCGTGCGCTGCGATCTGTTCCGTCAATTGTTGTGCAGCGTCCGCATCGGCATAGCGATCAAGACGAGTGAATTCCCGATGGATCGCCTCGGTAACAAGCGGCGAGGGACCATATGGATTTTCATTCAGCGAGAGGCGTGCCAGCGGCACTTTGCTCGCGGCAGAAATGTTCAGCGATTCCGCTGAAAAAATAGGGCGCTGAGAAAACATACTTGCTCCCAGCGCAAATCCTGAGGCTTTCAATACCTTTCGGCGGCTCAGATTCATCGGCTTCCAACGCGTCCTTTCGACGCTCTGATCTTAAGAAGAACAAAAAACTCCATTGCGCCGTTCCTGCCCGGAGCGGCGCAATGAAGTTGGAGCTACAGCGGTTCCACACTTGCTACACACTTTGCCCTGCATCGGAAAGAGCGCGTGCATTGTGGAGCCGCTTTAGTAGGCCACGCGCAAGCCGAGCTGCAGATAGCGTGGGAAGTTGGCTTCCGAGGTAATCGCACCGAAGTTCGAGCTGCCATAAGAGGTATTCGGTCCGGCAAACTGTGGCGTATTCAAGGCGTTGAAGCTCTCCGCGCGGAACTGAACATTAACTCGCTCGCGGATGTGGATGTTCTTCAATAGCGCAAGGTCCCAGTTCTCAAAGGCAGGCCCGCGAAGCGAAAGCGTACGCGGTGCGCTACCGAAGCTGAGGGCCGTCGAGTTGGTAAAGGCCGCGGGGTTGATATAGCCGTTCAGTCGGTCATACACGCTGCCGTGGGTCCCCAGGGAAGAACTGGCAATCAGGTTTGGTCGCTGTTCGCTATTGCCTACAATGGCGCTGTTCGGATTGCTGCTTTGGCTGATGGTGACTGGAAACCCGGCCTGGAATGTGGGAACCACACTCAACTGCCAGTTACCGGCCACCAGGTCTCCGATGCGCGAGCCTGTTGAGAAGCGCTGGCCGTGTCCCACGGGAAGATCGTAGGTAGCTCCGGCCGAGAGGCGATAGGGAATATTGTTGACGGCGAGCCCATACTCCGACCGCAGGTCGTAGATGTTCTGTGGCGCGCTCGCGGCAGGGTTCTGGATGTTGTTCGACGTAGCGAACGACGCATCCCGGTTACGCGACCAGGTAAAGGATGAAAGCAGATTCAGCCCGTGTCCGACGCGGCGCTCGGCTTTGATGAGCAAGGCGTTGTAGTCGGCATGGCTCGACGAGGCAAGCAGATTGACCGAGCTGAACTGCGGAAAGGGAAGCAGCAACTGGGACTGCGCAACGGTTGCGCCACCGATGACGCCCGTGCCACCGTTCCCGTAGTAGGGGTTGGCTACTGAGCTGCTCAACGCGGAATAGCCCAGGCTGAAGTTAGAGGGATTGAGTTGGTTGTAATTGACCGGAGTGCTGCCGGTGGACCCCGGAGAAAGATTGGTGGATCGGGTGCCGATGTACTCTGCCTCCAGCACAATGCGGCCGGGCAGTTCGCGCTCCACGCCTGCTGAGAACTGCTGTACGCGCGGTGCCTTCAGATTCTGGTCATAGGTTGTGACGGAGGTTCCAATACCCGTGAGCAGTCCTGCGGAGTTGCCTGCCGGCTTTTCGACTCCGCTGGGGAACGGATTGTCGAGCACGTTGGCTGGGGTTTGATCGTTGTCATTACTGGCGACGTAGGGAGTGTACTGCGTATAGCCGGGCGCCAGCGCCGCGCTGGGATCGTAGCGCAGCGGCGCATACAGAATGCCGTATCCGCCGCGCAACACGGTTTTCGCGTCCAAAGCGAACGAGGCGCCGAGCCGCGGAGCGAATTTGAGTCGCGACAGATCTCCGATATCTCTGGGGTTCCCGTTGATACCTGCGAACAGGATTCCACCTGTTACCGGTGTATTTCCGGCCAGTTGCGCGGTCGCCGTGCGGTCAAATCCGACCGCCAGCTGATTGTGGTCTTCTTTCAGACCGGTTTCGCTCTCGTAGCGCAAGCCGAGGTTGAGCGTCAACCGGCGTGTAAGGCGCAGATCGTCCTGCGCAAAGAGCGCGAAGTAGTCGGCATAGGTATTCAGTTGCGTCGAGGTTTCCACTTCTCCACTCACCGGATAGCCCAGCAATAGATCGGCGAGATCGGACCCGGTGTCATCGTTAACCGCATCGGGATAATCCTGCGTAAAGGCGCCGCTGAAGGTGTAGGTTCCCGGCGAGTCACCCAGGTCGATGAAATTCATGCGGATGCGTCGATACTCTGCGCCGAAGCTGAGGTTGTGTTTACCCGCGCTCTTGGCCAGCGTTCCGTTTACCGTTTGCGATTTCCAGTTGTCCAGTGAACTGGTGTCCTGGCCGAGTTGCGAAAAGTTGCGCATGAAGATAGTCGGGAAAAAATCCGCCTGTAACTTGCTGGTCAGGGAGTCAGGAAAGCCAAGGGTGGATGGGTTGAATCCCTGACTGACTTCGGCGATCAGGTTGGGGAAGCGGTTGTTGCCGTAACGCGCGGTCAGCACCGTGGTAGGGTTCAGAATCCATGAGCTGTTTACCTGCGTCGCGTCCACCTGCCGGTGATAGGTGTAGGAATAGCTTCCCGGCAGCGTCCCCAGCGGATTGCCCAGCGGCTGCAGCGCCTCGTAGAAGATATACGATCCGCTCACATTCCACCACGGACGAATCTGCTGGTCGAGCTTGACCGTTACCTCTTGCGCATGGTCGCGTACGTCGTCGGTTCCGGTGAAGTTGTTTTGGCCCGTGGGTGCGGCTACCTGTGGAAGCGGATAGTAGGAAGCGATGTTCTTGCCGACCGTGCTCAAGGTGGTGATTTTATTGTTCGGGAAGGGCGTGCGGTGGATGACGCCATTCGCATCGGTGTACATCTTGGTGGGGTCATAAATCACGTCGAGCGTGCCGTCCGCGTTATAGCTTTGCGAGAAGTCGCCCGTGCGTTCCAACGCCGTGGGCACAGCAAAGGTCTCTGTGTACGGCGAGGTCTGGATGTAACCTTCCGAGCCAATGAAAAAGAATGTCTTTTTGCGGCCGTCATAGACGTGAGGGATCAACACAAATCCGCCCAGCGATGCACCCCAGTTGTAATAGGGACTGTCTGGCCGTGGAATCCCCTCGCGGTTGGCGAAGAAATCGTTGGCCAGCCAATCGGTCTGTCGCGTCGCGCCAAAGACAGATCCGTGGTAAGTGTTTGATCCGGAGCGCAGGAGCGTGTTGAAGACAGCGCCACCAGTGCGGCCCACCTGCGCATCGTAGGTGTTCGCCTGCACTTTCACGTCCTGAATCGATTCGATGGTGGGGATCGCGATTGGTCGATTGTTCGTATCCGTGATCGGCACACCGTCAATCAGATACTGGTTTGAGCCGACCGGGCCCCCAGCCACCGAAGTTTGCGTGGTCCCATTCTGGTCGGCGAAGCGGACGAACTGCGGATTGCCGGTGTTGATGAACAGCCCCGATACTTTGACCGTCATGTACGGATTGCGGCCGAGAATGGGAAGGTCCACAAGCTGTTCCTGATTCAGGTCAGTGCTGACGGACGCCGTCGAGGGATCGACGAGCGCAGCCTCTGCACTCACCTGCACCACATCGCGCGCGGCTCCCACCGCCAGCGAGACATCGAGCGTGAGAAAGTCCTGCGTGGCGAGCAGAATGTGCGTACGGTCGGATGCGTTGAATCCTGCGGCTTCAATATGCAGTGTGTACGTGGAGGGACGAAGTTCATTGAAGGCATACGCACCAATGCTGTCCGTAATGACAGTGCGGATCTGGTGTGTTGCTTCATCGGTCAGCGTCACAGTGGCGCCACGCAAAGTGGCTCCGCTTGAGTCGGTTACTGCTCCGCGCAATCCCCCGTTGAAGGTCTGCGCGTGGGAAGAGGAAGAAACGCTTGCAAGTAGAAGCGCTACTGCAAGAAACGTTGTGAAAACTGAAGGTCGCGAGGATTTTGAAAAGATAAGCTGGGTCACGTGATCTCCTGAGTGTGGCAGTTGGAATATCCGCATGGGGAAGCATGGTTCGACGCACAGGACTACGCTGTCGTGGCGTCAATCCTTCGGCGTCCGGATTCCGTGTGCAGCATTGAGCTAACGCAGCAATACGCTCAGTAGAAACCGTAGCCGAAGCAGAGATTCCGTGTTGATATCGATGGAAAAAGTGAATGGGCTAGAGGACTAGCGACAAGGATGCGTTTGCACCATATCGCTCGACTCAACAGAACAAACCTGTGAGGAGCGACAACAACAGCATTGGAAAAGCAAAAGCATAGCGCTACTGTAGCGAAGAACCGCAGCTGTGTCAACGCCCGGTAGGGGGTCAGTTTGAAGGGTACGGGCTTGAGCCCGTCCATCAATCGTAAGCAGCAACCTTAAAGAAACCGCATTCAGGCAAGCGAGGGTGACAGTGCCGGTGCAGCAAATTCAGTGGTGGACTGTTCTCCTACGGCCATTCTTCTGAGAGTCAGCACGGTGATATCGTCGTCCTGGCCATATTCCTCAGCGGCTTGCACAATGGACTCTGCAGGCTGAGTGCTGAGCGCCGCGGTACGCTGAAATCCGAACAATTCACCAGCCTTGTTGCGGGCTTCCACCACGCCATCCGTAACCAGAGTGAGCTGTTCATTTTCGGCAAGTTGAAAGGTAGATCCCGTGTAGGTGGCATTCGCGTCCAGGCCGAGCGGCAGGCCGTTTTCTACCGAAAGTTCCTTGCCCTGGAGATAGGGCGGGATATGGCCTGCGTTGGCTACAGTCACCGTGCCTTCCGGGTCGGCGCGAAGGATGAGACAGGTGGTAAAGCCGCCGTGGCTGCGCGCCAGCATGCGCTGGTTCATCGCAGCTAGAATCTCCGCTGGGTTGTGCGTGTAGTGCGCCAGCGTCCGCACCGTCCCCACCAGCAGACTCACCGTCATCGCCGCCGGCATCCCCTTCCCACTTACGTCCCCGATCACCGTCAAAACCCCACCGCCCCGCAGAGGAAGGATCTGGAAGAAATCTCCGCCAACCTCACCCGCCGGTTTGTACACGCTTTGGATGCTGAATCCGGCAACAGCCGGAATCTCCTCGGGAACCAGAACCTGCTGCACCGCACGCGCGTTCCGTATTTCTTCTTCCAGCCTGTTCTGCTGCCGACGGTTTTCCGCCGAGTACCGGTACACTGCGTACACCAGCGCAACCAGCAGGAGAGCTCCTGTAAGGTCGCGCGCATTGATCGGATTTCCCAGCACCGTGAACAATGGCCTGCTAATCTTGCTTCCCAGCGTCACATGAGTAAAACGGCTTCCCTGGCTCAGTGCCACGCTGCTTACAAAGATCGTCTGTGTCAGAAACGCCAGCAGCGCAACAATCCAACGCGCCGGATCCAGCTTCCGTCTGCGCGCCACTGCGACCCCAATCAGATAGAAGGGGAAGAGTTCCAGCAGAATCACGACCGGCATCAAAGCCATGTCCAGAACCTGCCACGGCAGCGGATTCGCAATGGCGAAGCCCAGGGATGCAAACCCGTCCACAATCCCCTCGACAATCTCGCAGATCGCCAGAATCTTTGCCATCAGAAGAATTCGCTTGTCGTCCCGCAGATCCAGAAGCCACAGCAGCAGATACCACAGGGATATATCTCCGAGCACATACACGGGCTGGTTCAAGCCCATGGCAATCACAAACGGAATCGGCAGCTTCAGGCCAAGCAGCGTAAGACTTAACGGTTTGGCGGCTGCCGAGCAACCCATCCAGAAGCTCACCCACAGACTGCGGTCCCGAAGCCAGGCCATCAGTCCGAACACCGCCACCAGGGCGTAAAGCGAGTTGAGTCCGAAGTAGAACTGCCTGCCCCGCAACCACTGGTAATCCAGCTTGCTCATCGTCGCGGCGATGGCCTTCGGGCTGCCCAGCACCGGCGGCGCATAAAAGCCCCCTTGCTTGCCGTCATCGAAGGAACCAAAAGGCGCCTTCCACACCCGCACGGCCAGCACCCCCGACTCCGCTGGCCCCAAGCCGAATGTATGTGGCCACAGGCCGGAGTACCACACCGGGTGCGGTGGCAGCGCTCCATAAGTACCCACCAGCCGCCCGTTCCAGTACAGTTCGTAAGCGTCTTCCACTGCCGGCAGCAGAATCGCGAGTTTCTCCGGTCCTCCCGCTCCCGCCCCCAGCCACACATGCTGCCGGTACCAGCCAAATCCGTCTTGTTCTGCGTGTCCTTGTTCACCCCACGGCTTATCGGTTGTCAGTTTCTCCCAGTGCGAGTCGTCGTACGCCGGCGAGGCCCACCCCGGGTCATCGCCCAGGTGGAATTGCCACGCCCCATCGAGATTCGTCGATCCGCCGTCGAGCCGGGCATACGTTTCCGGATGATCTTCCGCCTTGCCGGCGCGCGCGCCCGTTGCCACAACGGACACAATCAATAGAAGAGGAATTCCAACCATGCGGGGAAGCATGCAAGAAGCATAACCCGGTCTTTCGCGCTTAGCCATCGTTTATTGCCGCCCGGTAACCTGGATTCTTTCTCCCCAGGAGCACCAGGGTTCTCAATCCCCGTTTCCTCGGTTCCTGCTCCTCATTTCGTCGAATCCGCACCGGCGCCCGAACAACTGGGGCCCCTGGTCTCGCTTCCATCCACGGAATGGCCCAATCCATTTCTGCACTTTTCTTGCGCAATGCGAATGGGCTATATTGACTACCTGCCGAGTCGGAAGGTAGTCGACTCCACCTTGGACGGTTCGGCGATCCCGTGAACGAGCACGCTATTTTTGACCTGGACGTCCATGCGGCCGTTCTGCGCAGATCAAGATACACTGCCGTTCGGCGGCGATAAAGGCCGTCCAGGGTGAAATGCACACGCCGGTATGTGGCTGCCAAAGGCTATAGCGGTTCCGCAGGTGGTTTACCCCGGAGCCACAACTGTTAGGAGATTTTTCCTTCCCGGGGTTCCCAGCGACAGGTCATCCTCGCTGGGGTGGAAGCAAAAAACACCCTGCACGGCGCAGCGAGAGCAAGTGAATTGAGAAACCGCTCCAGGAGGTCTCTGATGAAAACTTCCGACACAATCGGATTAGTGCTCAAGAGCAAAGGCGAGAGCAGAGTTTGGTCGATAGCACCAGACCGGTCGGTCTACGAGGCGATCGTCAAGATGGCCGAGCACGATATCGGTGCCTTGCTGGTCCTTTCCAACCGTCGATTGGTCGGCATCTTGTCGGAACGTGACTATGCGCGCAAATGTGCCCTGATGGGCCACGCATCCAAAGAAACCCAGGTCCACCAGATTATGACCAGTCCAGTTGTCTCCGTGAGTACGCAGCACACCGTGGACGAATGCATGGCCATGATGACCCTGCACCATATTCGTCATCTCCCTGTATTGCAGGATGACGCTGTGGTGGGACTGGTTTCCATTGGAGACCTGGTGAAATGGGTGATCTCCGGTCAGGAGCAAACCATTCAGGCGTTGGAAGGCTTCATTGCGGGAACGTATCCAGGGTAGTTTCCGCAATTGGGTTCCCCACCTTCAATGTTCTTGCTCTCTTTGATTCTCCATCCAGGTGTTCGCATCGCGTCGACTGGAGCGGTTGCCCTCATCTACATGTTCGTCTGCATTCGAGACGCAGACGCCGCGGGCGCAAACACCGCTGCCATCCATGCCGGATTGAAATCGCGTTGGTGGAAAGCTATCTGCTCCATGGCCGCCGGGGCCGGGGGTTCAGGTATTCTATCTTGAATGTACAGTGGGAACCTTGGAGAAGAATGGCAACGAACGATTCCAGCACGGTGCAGATCAGTCTTGACTCGATGCAGGAACTTATGCGGGAACCTATTTATCAACAGCTGAACCAACGGCTGCGTTCCCTTGTACAAACGGCGGATTTTCCTATCGGTGGACAATTCCTGACAGAGCGTCAGGTCTCTGAGCGTTTCCAGGTTAGCAGGGCAACCGCAAACAAGGCCCTGTCGAACCTGGTGGCGGAAGGACTGTTGACGTTTCGCAAGGGCGTAGGAACCTTTGTGAGTCCCCGATCCATGGATTACAACCTTCGCGCGTTGGTCAGTTTCACTGAGGAGGCGATTGCTGCAGGCAAAAAGCCAGAAACACGCGTGCTCTTCTTCGAAGAGATTACCGCCAGTCAAGCTCCCAAAGATATCGCTCAAGAGCTTCATGTTTCGAGTCAGGACCCGCTCTGGTATATGGAACGCCTCAGGCTGGCTGACGGCCTTCCCGTCATTTTGGAACGCAGACACATCGTCGCGGCATACTGCCGGACACTGAAGAAGAGTGATCTCAGAGGTTCACTTTACAGGATATGGAGAGAACTTTATAACCTCGATTTGGAGGGCGCGGAGCAGAGTATCCGTGCGGTGAACCTCCGCCGCGAGGAAGCGAAGTTGCTGGGCACGCGCCAAAACACAGCAGGCCTGCTGATTACGTCCGTCGGTTTCTTAACAGGGCATCAGCCATTGTGGTTCGAGCGAACACTGTACCGCGGAGATGCCTATGAATTCCATAACCGGCTAGCGGGAATTCAGGGGACACGGGAACCTATCGGCAGATTCCTGACCAATCCCTGAACCCGATTCCGGAATATTTCCCTATATATAGCCCAGATTGCCAAAGGCGACTGATCCATACCCTCTCGTGTCGAGCACAGGGAAGGAGAGACTTCGTTTGTGCTTTCGAAGGGAATGCGGGGCACGCGAGGGGCGTCGCTCCTTTCCACATACGCCCAACGGCAGTGCCGAGATCCTTACGCCAGGGGCGCGGTGGAGGTGTCTCCGGGGGGCTTCAATTCAACCCTTTTCATTCGCGATTGATTGTTGTAGCCTAGTGGCCTAGCCACTAGGCTACCCATGAAGGGCCAGATCATGGCTGAACACAAACACGTTTGTCCTGGGCCGGGGCACGTTCCAATCCCTGCCGGTTTGGCCCAATCATTCGCACGGATTTCCGGCTGGCAAATTCTTGGGCGATCGCGCGGGCGCATCTGGCGACCTGGCGCTGGTAATTCACAACAAGTTCAAGACTTTATTTGGTCCACACATGAAAGGGGCCCATCGTGCCTGATCTGAATTCTTATGAGTCGCTCGCAAAAATGATCGACCACTCTCTCCTTCGACCCGCACTGACAGTTGATGAATTGGAGGCCGGATGCCTGCTCGCCGTGCATTACAACGTAGCCAGTGTCTGCATTCTGCCGTACTATGCTGCGCGCTGCGCTCAACGGCTCGCGGACTCGACGGTTAAGACCAGCACGACCATTGGATTTCCTCACGGTGCTCATCGAACCGCGATCAAACTGGCTGAGGCGGATTATGCCCTGAAAGACGGTGCTGTCGAACTGGATACGGTCATCAACATCAGCAAGGCGCTTAGTGGCGATTGGGAGTATGTTGCCGACGAAATTCGCCTGCTGACAAACCTCACCCACTCTCGCGACGCCAGGATCAAGGTGATTTTCGAGAACGCGTATCTCAGCGATGCGGACAAGATTCGTCTCTGTGAGCTTTGCGGCGAAATCGGCGTGGATTGGGTGAAAACCTCAACCGGCTTTGCGCCCGGCGGAGCCACTATGGACGACCTCAGGCTGATGAGAAAGCATTCTCCGCCGCAAGTCCAGGTGAAAGCGGCAGGAGGCATACGCGATCTCGACACTTTGCTCGAAGTGCGCGCCATCGGCGTCACACGGGTCGGGGCGACGCGGACGGCGCAAATGCTGGACGACTGGCGGCGCAGGCTGGGATCGCATCCGGTCGTGGGCGAAGAGGTCTGCACCACATCCAGCGGCAGCTAGCGCGGGGCATCCACGGCAGGAGAAAACTTGTGTCTTTTCAATCCAAGCCGGCGGTTGCTATACCGTCCGCTCTCGGGCAAGCACCAGCTTTTCACGTTGGCTAAGAGCAGTGCCGTTATGCGTATCTGCGCGAAGCGGCTCAGTGACAGTGCATCTTGAGCCGAGGGAAAAAATAGCCTTCGAGGGTCCAGTGCAGAAGATAGGCGGCGCATGAGTGATGGCTAGATCGAAAGAAAGGGAGAACGAATTGCAATGATCGACAGGCGGGCATTCCTGGGTTCTTCAGCGGCAGCGGCAGTGGTCGCCGGTCTCGACGGCAGGCCGGTATTTGGATCGGACTCCAACACGCCCGCTCCCAGACAAATTCTGCAGGTGCGCGGTCTGGAGATTGTCGAAGGGAACAAACCGGTGCGTCTCCGCGGCGTGAATCTCGGCGGATGGATGTTGATCGAAGACTACATGATCGGCCTCCCTTGGACGGAGTGGAAGATTCGCGAGCAGTTTCGTAGTGTATTGGGTGATCAAGCCTACTCCGCTTTCTTCAATGCCTACATGGATAGCTACATTGCGGAAGCCGATATCGCTTTCATCGCGAAATCCGGCTTTAACTTTGTCCGCCTGCCGTTCAATTACCGGCACTTCGAGTCGGACTTCGCTCCAGGCCAATGGTTGGAGGACGGCTTTTGGAGGCTGGACTATGCCGTCAACCTTTGCCGGAAGCACGGCCTCTGGGTCTTGTTTGACCTGCACGCGGCCCCCGGAGCTCAGGCGCGCGATCAGAATGCCGGCAGCGCGTTTGGCGAGGTCTATTTCTGGAATTACAAGCAATTCATTGACCGCGCGACCGCTCTGTGGAAAGAGTTGGCACGCCGTTATCGTGGCAATGCAGCGGTTGCGGGGTACAACCTGCTTTGTGAGCCGGTCACTAACAATGTCACCCTGCTGAATGACTTTTATCTCCAGACGATTCGCGCCATCCGCGAGGTGGATCAGGATCACATGATCGCGCTTGACCCGAACCTGTGGGCCAGAGATATTGCCAGCCTGCACGACCAATTATTTGAAGACCCGCAGGTCATCCCGTTGCTTCACCACTACTACACCGAAAGCGCCGCGTTCGAGCGCCTCACCAGCTATCCCGGCAAGGCAAACGGCGTAGTCTGTGACCGCGCCGCGCTCGAAGCCACTCTGACCGGAAAGTTCGATGATAAGCGGATACACCGCCCAGTCATCGCAACGGAATTCGGCGTGGAGCGGAACACCGAGCAGGCCTTTCCGGTACAACTGGCGATTACGCAAGACTTGGTTTCGATTTTTGAGGAGAAAGGCTGGGGATGGGCGATTTGGTGTTATAAGGACCTGCATTCAAGGGGGTTCGTTACGCCCCGCACCGATACGCCCTGGCCTCGTTTTTTGAATTCGCAGCCGATTGCCGGTCTTTTCAAGAGTTATCGGGAGCTGGAACGCCCATTCGTTGAATCGGTCGACAAGCTGTTGGAGGGCACGGATGTAGATGAGGATGCACGCGAACAGTGGGCAAGAGAAGTATCGCGAGACTTCGATGTTCCTGCTCTTGACTTTGTGCTGCGCAGGTTGGCCGGGTGTTCGCCCTCGGAACTTGCAGCGATGGCGCGCTCCTTTGCCTTCGAGTCCTGTGAGATTCATCAGGATCAACTGGACGCTCTCACGCCATTTCTAACCATCCGCATTGCAAGCAGCTGAGGCCACGTCGATTTGTCGGTTGCGGCCACCTACCGCAAGCCGATGCAAGGCATCCCGGACTTCCGGGAAAAGGCATCAGCACCGCGGAAACGCATTGAAGGGACACTACCTGCCACCAGCTCGAAGCGCCACCTGCCGAAAACCTTGATATACTTTCGAGGTTGGCTCTTGTGCTGTTTGTGCTGTTCATGTTGACGAACCATCGTGCTGTTGTCGCAGAGGCAATTGCCATGGGAATGGCCGTAGTTCCGTAGGGACTTTGGCAAAATGGATCTTAAATTGGATGGCAAGCCACAGAGCGAACTGCAAGTCATTGATTATAAAGGGCGGGAGTAGTTCAGTGGCAGAACGTCAGCTTCCCAAGCTGAATGTCGCCGGTTCGATCCCGGTCTCCCGCTCCAGTCTTCTTGCTTCGCTCCATGCTGCTTGACACCGTTTTCTATGGGTTCTCCTGTATCTTCACCACCAGGCAGGTAATCGTTTTATCGCCCGCTACCAGCATCTGATGGGGCAAGCCTGCCGGCACATGCGCTACATCGCCGGCACGCAGTTCCTGCCGCGTTCCGCCCTCGATCTGTTCGCCCCGAATCTCTCCCGGCCTGATCGTCTCCGCACCCACCACCGTGCCGCCGGTCACCAGCGCCGCCCGTCCGTCGAGAACCACGAAAATATCGGCGAAGTTTTCATGCAACTCCGCAGCGCCGTCGCGGCTGCGAAACGAAAGCATGGTGCAATGTTGCGGATACTCCTTCAGAGTCTCGCTGGCCTCCCCGTTACCTTGTTTCGCCAGCTTGCGCAGATACGCCGCCCGCTCCAACAGAACGGCCGGAGACCAGTGATCGGAATGCTCAGGCTCTTTGCCCGCGCCCGTGGTGCGCTTCGCCGGTGGGGCGATTTCCTTCTCTGCCGGGAGCAGTTCCTTCAATATGTCCTTCGCATACATGTCCATCTCTTCCTCTCAGTCTCTTCTCTCCGTCATCGGAGTTCTTCAGTCAAACGCTGTCAATCTACCGTTATCCCAACCCCGCCAGCTCCCGCGCCCGTTTGAAGATAGCAACAAACATCAGCCGCGTCAGCTTGCCGGTATTCGTATTTTGCAGCGACGGATGATAGCTTGCGATCACCTTCAGGTCGCCGGCTAGCGCATACTCCGCGCCATGCCCGAACGCGAATCCTGCCCGCGAGGTCAATTTCCCGGCGCGCATCGCGTGCGCCAACAAGCCATCAAACGCAATCCTGCCCAGGCAAACCACCACGCGCAGATTCTCCAGCAGCCTGATCTCCTCGTCCAGCCATGGCGCGCAGTTGCGCTGTTCTTCGGGCGTGGGCTTGTTCCCCGGCGGTGCGCACCGCACTACCGCGCTGATCCACAGCCCTGTCAACTTCATGCCGTCCTCGCGGCAGGTCGCCTTCGCCTGCGAGGCAAACCCGGTCTCATGCAGCACAGGATACAGAAAATCCCCTGACCCATCGCCCGTGAAGATCCGCCCCGTGCGGTTGGACCCGTGAGCGCCCGGAGCCAGTCCCAGCACCAGCACCCGCGCCCCCGGATCCCCGAACGACGGCACCGGTCTGCCCCAGTACTCCCAATCCGCATACGCCCGTCGTCGCACGCGCGCCACCTCGGCGCAGTACTCCCGCAGTCGCATGCACCTATTGCACGCAACGATGCGGGCATTCAAAGCCTCCAACGGTGACGGTGCATCGGCCATGCCAAAATTCTAGGCCATCGAGCCTTGCCATGAGGCATACTTCCATGCAGAGGAAATTGCGATGAAATCCGCAAAGTTGTTGTTGCTTGCCGGCGATTTCGTTGAGGACTACGAGATCATGGTTCCCTTCCAGTCCCTGCAGATGGTCGGCCACACCGTCGACGCCGTTTGCCCCGGCAAGAAAAAGGGAGACCAGGTCCGCACTGCCATCCACGACTTTGAAGGCGACCAGACCTACACTGAGAAACGCGGTCACAATTTCACGCTCAACGCCACCTTCGATGAGATCGACCCCGCTGCTTACGACGCCCTCGTGATCCCCGGCGGCCGTGCGCCCGAGTATCTCCGCCTCAATTCCAAGGTCCTTGAAGTCGTCCGCCACTTCGATCAGGCAAACAAACCCATCGCCGCACTTTGCCACGGGCCCCAACTGCTGGCCGCCGCCAATGTTCTCAAGGGCCGCAAACTAAACGCCTATCCAGCCTGTGCCCCAGAGGTGGAGCTGGCCGGAGGAACCTTTGTTCCAGTGGATTTCTTTGGCGCCGTCGTAGACAAAAAACTGGTCACCGGTCCTGCCTGGACGGCCCATCCCACCTGGTTGGCTCGATTCCTTGAGGTGCTGGAAGCGCATCTTGCCGGCCCTTCGCTCTGAGTCGTCCGGATAGCGGAGTGAGCTGAGCCTTCCCTAGCTCCGCCAGCTCCAACATCATCCGTTCAGCAGTGCTTTCATCGCGGCTGCCGTAGAACTCGCTCATTCCCATGCAGCCCAGCCCGATGGCTGAAACCTCAGGGCCGTTTCTCCTCAATTTGCGGGTTTTCATCGTGTTTATCCTCGCATCACTCCACCTCGGGGTGACTATCCTTCAGATGAAAGGATTCCCTGCGGATTCAGGGTTGTGCGAGCATCCGTTCGCAGGCCAGAACCGCGTCGTTGCCGGCGAATTTGCCAAGCATTTCTTTAATCAATTTAAAAAACGATCCGCCCCTCGGGGATCAGGCTGTGATTGTAAGTGTGGAAGCTTGAGGTGGCGATCTGCATGCCGCAATCGAAGATCAGGAATGGATGTGTCGGCTTCCATCCCTTGCGTCGCACCATATAGAACGTCGCCGGAGTCACAAAGTTCTCCGTCTTCCGGTCAAACGGACCGCCATAGTTGAAGCTGGCGTTGTCCTCCACGGCGAGCCAGAGGTTCGCCGTCGCATGCACCTGCGTAGTCGTGTTCCATTCGATCGACCGTCCCTGCGCCCAAATCTTTCCTGTGGGCATTGTCCCGCCCAGGGTGGCCTGCACGTTGAACCGTCTCCATGCACGCCCCGCCGCCAGCGTCGGGTAATACACTGCCGTGGGCGCGCCGTTCTGGTAGCTGCCGGTCGGCAAACTTATGCACAGCAGCGCTGTTACCACAAAGTTGCTGTGCTCGGCGTTGCCTGAGGCAATGCGGTACTTCACCTCCGCCATCGTGTCGCCAAACCCATCCTTGGCCGTCGCTGAGTTGTTCTGGACGTATGGTGGCGCCATGAAGTTGAACTGGATGCGGTCGCCGGCAATCATGCCGAATGTGTGGTAATTCCCGTAGTTCACCGTCTGCGTGCCGGTCGAGGTATAGGAGTTAGAGAAGGATAGTCGCGCATATTGCGTCAGCCGCGGGTCCGGCTGGATCACCGGGCTCATCCAGGTTGGCTGCACGGTCGCCATGTGAGCGTTGCCCGCCCTGAATCGCTCGTAAACTGAATCCTGCGCGGACGCCTCGCATGCGCACGCCAGCAAGGCCGCCGCAAGAGCCAAAAGTACGAGATGCCGATGTCTGCTCACTAGAATTCATTCCCTTATACCCGTTCCTTCGCTTGTCCTACGTGACCTGCCTCACGCATGTAGCTTCACCCGCGGCGCGCCTCCGGCAGATCAACCTCAACATTGATGAGGAAGGGAGCCGCAAGCCAATCTTGCGCTTCGTTTGACCCTGAGCACTGCGCGCTTCTATGCTGATCTCGCTTTTAAGGGGGATTCCGCATGAGCAGGTACATGGCAACGATTCTTATGGGTGTTGTTTCGGCTACTCTTTTTGTGACCAATGCGACAGTTTTTGCCGCGCAGGGGCAGGTAGCCGGGCAGTTGAGCAATCTTGAGGTCGGCTTCGACAAGACATCTATCGAGTTTGTGGGGTTCAATTTGGACCAGCCGTTTTCTCCGTCAAGATTCGATTACACGGCGACGGTCGACAAGATGTATACGGCCAATCTCTATATCACGGCGGCGGCTTCCGCAAATGCCGATATTGCGCTGACGATCAATGACGCGAAGGTGCAGCCGGGCACACCCTACAAGGTGGATCTGAAAGAAGGCGACAACCGCTTTGATATCAAGCTTGCCTCTGCAGGCGCCGAGCCCGCGGTGTATCATCTGACGGTTTCTCGCAAAGATCTATCGCGAGAGTACAAGTCAGAGCTGCTGTTCAAGGGTGTTTGGCGAATTCTGGATTTTGGCGGAGCGAGGGGCAACGAATCCTTTTACCTGGTGGAAGGCAGGGACCGGGCATTGCTTCTGGATACGGGCATGGGGAAAGGAGACCTGCCGGCATACCTCAGGACGCTCACCTCGCTGCCGGTGGACGTGGCCATCACCCACGGTCACGGAGACCACTTCGGCCAGGTCGACGAGTTTAAGGACAGCACGGTGTATATGTCGGAAAAAGACTCCACCCTTCTGCCCCCGCCGTTTGTCACCAGCAAATTCAAGTGGGTCAAGGACGGGGACATCATCGATCTGGGAGGGGGACGGCAGTTTGAAGTGGAAGAAGTTCCCGGCCATACGCTGGGATCGATCATCTACCTCGACGTAAAAGACAAGATTGCCGTCACAGGCGATGCGGTAAGTTCCGGGAGCATGGTCTACATGTTCGGTTCTTCCTGCACGGCGCTGGATCAATACATCGACAGTTTGAAGAAGATGGAAGCGCGGGTCAAAGATATGGATGGCTTGACCTTGCTCGTCGGACACCACTACCAGGAAAAAACGCCGCTGACTGGAGCCGCCGGCAAACAACTGTTTACCGACATGAGGATCGCCGCCGAAAAAGTGATGAGAGGCGAACTGACGGGCAAGACGGCCGTAATGAACGGCTGGGGGCGAACAATGGAGCTGCGCGAAGCCTATTACGGGTTAGCGGGACTATGGTACAACCCAGAAAACCTTCACACGGACCGTGCGGCGCTTGGCTTGCTTGCGGTGAAAACATCCGGCGGTCAGAGAGTCATCCTGAGACCGATCTTCTCCTCGATGCAGACCAGCTATTCCGCCAAGCTGCCGGATCAGAGCACGGCGGTTGAAGTGACTCCCGCGGTGTACTGGCCCAATGCCAAGGGAATGACGGTGAACGGCGCGGCGGTCAAGTCGGGCGCTACAGCTCCGGTGGAACTGACGGCCGGCTCAAATAAGATCGAAATCGCAGTGACGGCGGCGAACGGTTCCGTGAGGACATATACCCTGCTCATTCAAAAGTGAGCTGGTTCCGGGGTGCCCGGGTTTTACTTTTGAAACCTGGGCACTCTCAATTTCCAACATGCCCGCTGTCCATTCCACCTGAAATCTTGGTGGGAAACCACGAAGCTCGTCTGTCTTCTGAGATCCAGTGGTGCGCACTCCTATAATGCGAGCCATGCAGACTGTCCGGCTCGGTCTGTTCCTCATCGCCGCCGTCCTTGTCGCCGTCCTTCCGCCCGCGAAGTAGGCATCACCCGTCCGGGATGCCGCTCCGCGGTACTTACGATACCTTCTTCTCCCCCATGCGTTTGAGCGGAAATTGCATCCAATACGTTAAAATGAAGGGTACCGGATGATTCAAACCTCTTCCACGGTTGCCTGCCCGTCCTCCCCCACAACGGGAGAACCGGAGTTGCGGGTGCCCATCATTCAGGTCACCGGCCTCCAAAAGTCCTACGACACGGTCCGCGGCACGCTCCATCTCTTCGAGGGGCTTAACCTCCAGGTCGATACCGGCGAGATGGTGGCCATTGTGGGCCAGTCCGGCGCCGGGAAAAGCACGCTTTTGCACATTCTGGGCGCCCTTGATGCTCCTTCCGCGGGAACTGTATACTGCGCGTCAACTAACGTGGCCCAGCTCTCCCCACGCGAGGCGGCGGTTTTTCGCAATCGGGAAATTGGCTACGTTTGGCAGTTCCATTACCTGCTGCCGGAGTTTACGGCGCTGGAAAACGTGGCCCTGCCGCTGCTGGCGCGCGGCATATCGAAACAGGAGGCGATTGCG
Organism: uncultured Occallatibacter sp.; assembly: GCA_964571165.1. GTDB lineage: Bacteria > Acidobacteriota > Terriglobia > Terriglobales > Acidobacteriaceae > Telmatobacter. Next base: position 42,256 of record CAZNAW010000032.1, read on the forward strand.
GTGGCGGCAAACTGGCTCAGGGAGGTGGGTTTGGACGATCGCGCCAGTCATCGCCCCGGCGAGCTCTCCGGCGGAGAGCAGCAGCGCGTGGCGCTGGCCCGTGCGCTGGTCAACCATCCCCGCCTGCTTCTGGCCGACGAACCCACCGGCGACCTGGACCAAATCACTGCCGGCCGCGTCTTTGACCTGATCGAGCGTCTGCACTTGAGCCACGGACTGACGTCGATCCTGGTCACGCATAACCTTGACCTGGCCGCGCGCTGTACGCGAGCATTGCGCCTTGAAGGCGGGCGGCTGGCCAATTTGGCAACCACTCCCCAACCGGCACCGCAGGCTGGGAATTCTTGACGGAAAAAGCACCATTCCGCATGTTTTTTGAGTCTTACTCTGTAAGCAGTCTGGAATCGGACGGGTCTTCACCGTTTCCAGGCTGAACGGGCAGGATGGAAGTCTCAGGGCAGCTCGACCGCCGGGGACGCACGAGCAGGAGATATCTCCGCAACCATCCCAAAGGGCTGTTCGGGGCAGAAAGGCAATTTCCGTGAGGTCCCCCGGCGGCGAAGTTAACAGAGGCGCACGCGCGCGTTGGGCTGAAGCCGGCAACTTAACCGGACGGCCACTCCAGCCGGTAGCCTGCTGCAAAGGGGGAACATCATGTTCGAACGCTACACGGAGAAGGCACGGCGCGTGATCTTCTTCGCGCGTTATGAGGCCAGCCAGTTCGGCTCGCCCTATATCGAGACCGAGCACCTCCTGCTCGGCCTTCTGCGCGAGGATAAGGCGTTGACCAACCGCTTCCTGCGCTCCCACGCCTCGGTCGAGTCGATCCGCAAGCAGATCGAGGCGCATACCACCATCCGCGAGAAGGTCTCCACCAGTGTGGACCTGCCGCTTTCGAATGAGTGCAAGCGCGTCCTGGCCTACGCGGCGGAAGAAGCCGAACGGCTCGGACACAAGCACATCGGCACCGAACATCTCCTCCTCGGCTTGCTGCGCGAAGAAAAATGCTTTGCCTCGGAAATCCTCCAGGAGCGCGGCCTCAAGCTTGCCCAGATTCGCGACGAGCTGGCCCGCGTCACCCAGGAAAAAGTCCCGCCGCAGCAGCGCCAGCGTGAGTCCAGCCTCCTCGCCGAGTTCAGCCGCGACCTCACCCAGGCCGCCTTGGACGGCCAGCTCGATCCCCTCGTTGGCCGCGACGGCGAACTGGAGCGCGTTATCCAAATCCTCTGCCGCCGCACCAAGAACAATCCAGTGCTCATCGGCGAGCCTGGCGTCGGCAAAACTGCCATCGTCGAAGGCCTCGCCCAGCGCATTGCCGACGGCGAGGTTCCCAGTTTCCTGGCCGACAAGCGCGTCCTCGGTCTCGATCTCTCGCTCATCGTCGCCGGAACCAAATACCGCGGCCAGTTCGAGGAGCGGCTCAAGACCATCATGAAAGAGCTGATGGAAAGCCAGAACTCCATCGTCTTCATCGACGAGCTGCACACTCTGGTGGGCGCGGGCTCGGCCGAGGGCTCGCTTGACGCCGCCAATATCCTCAAGCCCGCCCTTTCTCGCGGCGAAATTCAGTGCATCGGCGCCACCACCCCGGCCGAGTACCGCAAGTCCATTGAGAAGGATCGCTCCCTCGAGCGTCGCTTCCAGGCCGTCAAGGTTCCTCCGCCCAACGAGGCCGATGCCATCAAGATCATCCATGGCATCAAGGACCGCTACGAGAAATTCCACGCCGTCAGCTACACTGATGCGGCCGTAGAATTTGCGGTTTCCCACTCCAACCGCTACATTCCAGATCGCTTCCTGCCTGACAAGGCGATCGACCTCATTGACGAAGCTGGCGCCCGCGTCAAGCTCCGTCAGACCTCGCTGCCCGAAGAGATTACTGAAGTCCAGAAGCGCATCAAGTTCATCGTGCATCGCATGGATTCGGCCATCGCCA
>CAZNAW010000033.1:0-41963 GCA_964571165.1 uncultured Occallatibacter sp.
GCCTCGTTCGCAACGAGGAGGCCAGCGGTTCGATCCCGCTCAGCTCCACCAAACAATCCACACCGTTAACCAGCGATCCTCCACGAGGTGTGCGGTTGCCCCAGATCATCTCTAAACCTATTTGCCAGCCGGAGGTTGCCGTTCAAGCGCTCCCGCCTCTCTGCGTCGATCTGGACGGCACGCTGGTCAAGTCCGATACCCTGGTCGACTCGTTGCTGGTGATGCTGCGCAACCGTCCGGCGCAGATGTTGGCGCTGCCCGGCCGACTTCTCCACGGCAAAGCGGCGTTCAAGGCATACGTCACTGAATCCATCTCACTCGATGTGGCGCATCTTCCTTACAACCGCGCCCTGCTCCAGTATCTTCTGCGGGAACACGCCCGGGGCCGCGCGATTTACCTCGCAACGGGCGCGGACGAGCGGCTTGCCAGGCGCGTCGCCGCGCATTTGGGCGTATTTACCGGTGTGCTGGGCTCAGACGGCGCAACCAACCTGACTGGATCAAAGAAGCTGGACAGCCTGCGCACCCGACTGGGCTCAAGTGCATTCGACTACATCGGCAACGACTCGCCTGATCTGCCCCTGCTGGCCCACGCCAGTGAGCCCATGGTGGCCAATCCGAGCCTGGGTTTGCGCGTTGGGCTCCGTGCACGCGGCATCCGTCCTGCGCGCGCGTTTGAGGAACGCAGCCATCCTCTGAGGGCCCTGTTGAAGGCTGTCAGGGTACACCAATGGGCCAAGAATCTTCTCATCTTTGTGCCGCTGCTTCTGTCGCACGTTCTCACTGTCGGCCAGGTGCTGGCGGCGTTGCTTGCCTTCTGTTGCTTCAGCCTCACGGCTTCGTCGGCCTACATCGTAAACGATCTGCTGGACATTGAGACCGACCGCCGCCATCCCCGCAAGCGTCTGCGGCCTTTTGCTTGCGGCGATCTCTCGGCCCTTACCGGGCTGGGCGTTGTGGCGGCCTTTCTGCTGCTCGCGCTCTCCGGCGCGCGCTTGCTTCCAGTGGAGTTCTACGGCTGGCTGCTTCTCTATCTGGCCACGACGCTGGCGTATTCCCTGGTTCTGAAGCGGATTGCGCTGGTGGACGTGCTGGTGCTCTCCGGCTTGTATACCCTGCGCCTGCTCGCGGGCAGCGCCGCCACTCATTCCCACATCTCCCACTGGCTGGCCGGTTTCTCGATATTCGTGTTTTTCTCTCTGGCCATCGTCAAGCGATTCGCGGAGCTCGAAAACCTGCGCACCAGCGGAACGCCGCCAAGGAACGGCCGCGGCTATCTGGTGGCCGATATCCCCCAGATACGCAGCTTTGGCACCGCCAGCGCCTTCTCGGCGGTGGTGATCCTGGCCATCTACATCAGCGGCCCTGACGTAGTCGCCCTCTACCGCCAACCGAGGCTGCTCTGGCTGATTGTGCCCCTGATGATTCTGTGGCTGTGCCGGGTATGGCTGCTGGCCTCGCGCGGGGCTCTGGACGAAGACCCGGTCGTCTTTGCGCTCACTGACCGGATGAGTCAGTTGATTGGAGTGGTGGTCGTGGCCATCGCTCTGCTGGCGATGTAACTGCCACACCACTCCGCGATGCGAACTTGCTGCCGGGAAGTGAAAAGCCAGCTACCTGTCAATTGAGACCGTTCAGGCAGCCTTGTTCCTGGGGCGAAAAGCATAGAAATACCAGCGGAGATAGTGCGGCAGCCAGGACCATAACTTGAACTTGGATTTGCCCTGGGTGCGGTCCCGCCACACAGTGGGGATTTCGGTAATGCGATAGCCCGCCAGAAAAGCCTTGACCGTGATTTCAAGATTCAGTTCAAAGCCGCGCCGGCTCTCAAGAGAGAACTGCTGCAGCATCGCGCCATCGTAGATCTTGAAGGCGTTGGTGGCGTCGTGGGTAGGAATGCCGCGCAGCAGGCAGAGACTTACTCCAGCCAAGCGCGACAAACCCTGCTTGAGGACCGGACCATTCTCGATCCGTCCGCCCTTCATGTACCGGCTGCCGACCACCACATGATAGCCCTCGCGATACAACTCTAACATCCGGCCTACCTGGGGCAAATCGTCTGAGAGATCGGCCATTACCACTAACAACGGACCGTGCTCGACCTGGCGGAAGCCGGTCAGGAGCGCACCCACCACGCCGCGCCGAATGGTGTTCTTGACCAGATGCAGCCGCGTTTCGCCGCGCGCAATCACGGCTTGTACCGCAGGAACGGTATTGTCTTCGTCAAAGTCGTAAACGACGAGGGCGCGGAAGGGACATTGCAACTGAGTGGTCAACTCATGCCATAGCGCCTCGAAACCGGCGCCTTCATTGTAGACAGGAATGACAATGGTCAACTCGTCTGCCCGCACATCCACCCCGTCGCTCGCCAAACGATGTTCCTCCCTGCTTCCCCAGTGCGTTCCGCTCTAGATCTGCCCCGCCGCAATCTGCTCCTTGATCCAGGGAATGACCTCATCCAGTATGTCGCTCAAAGAGGTCTCAGCGCGGAAGCCCAGCAACCGGTCAGCCTTGTCCACCGCAGGCGAACGTTCCTGCACATCGTACTCGTATGCGGGATCGTGAAGGATACGGAAAGGTTTGGCGCCGCCATGGACCTTGTCCCAGATTGTCTTCGCCAGTTCAAGAACAGTTGTGCGCGTAGCGGTGGACAAATTGAAGTCCTGGTTGAGCGCGTTCGGATGCTCGATGCAAATCCGGAGTCCGCGCGCAAGGTCTCCACCGTAGGTGTAGTGCCGCACCTGATTGCCTTCGCCAAGAATATGCAGGGGGTCCTGCCCTTTGAGCACCTTCTGCACCAGGTCAGGAACCACGTGCGACATGGCCAGCTTCACGTTGCCGCTGTACACGTCCACATCGCGCACCGCCCGCTTCTCGCCGATCCCCACGCAGTTGAATGGCCGGGCAATCGTGTAGGGCATGTGGTACTGCTCCCACGCACCTTTGACGAAGTACTCGGTTGCCAGCTTTTGGAAGCCGTATGTGGACCTTGGCGGAGGGCATTTCTGCTCGGCGCCCTCGGGAGTTGGATACTCGCTGGTGGACTCGTAAACCATGCTGGAAGACACCACGGTGATCTTCTGGAGTTTGCGGTTCTTATGCGCGTCGATCGCGGCATCGAATGCGGCCGCGGTAATGCGCTCGTTCTCTGCCATCAGATCGTAGGCAAACTCATGAAAGTAGGAGATTCCGCCTATCATGGCCGCAGCCGCAACAAACTGATCGCAATCGGCGAGCAGTTTCCTTAATAGTTCGACGTCCTTGGCGTCGCCTTCGGCAAAATGATAGCGAGGATGGCGGTCGTAAGACTTCTGGCTGCGTCCATACTTGCTAAAGTTATCGAGGCCGACAACCTCGTGGCCGTTCTCGAGCAGTTCCTGAATCAAATAGCCACAGATAAAGCCGGCCGCGCCTGTTACCAAAATCTTCATTTACCTTCCTTCGCCACCTTGGCATGGTCGCGGGTCTGATGCCAAAAGCCCCAAATGTCGACGACCTTCTTGTCGGCAGGGAAGTGCAGATTCCGATAAGCGGAATGCGGAGCGCCCAGAATGATAATATCTGCCTGCTCCACGGCCTGTTCGAGGGAAACAAACCTTGGATCGGAGATGAAAGGATCAGTGCAAAGTACCTTGCGCGCTTCAACCTGAAGCAGCTTCTTCAACTTATAGGACAAACTGCTGCGATTGTCGTCGGAATCGCCCTTGAACGCCATCCCGAGAATGGCTACCGTGCTCCTCGACAAGCCTTCAGCCCTGAGTTGCGATACGACGAAGTTCGGCAACCCCTCATTGATGAGCATGGCGGCGTGGCCGAGGAAGAAGTTGTTGCTGGAAAAGGCCGACAATTGCAGCGTATCTTTCAACAGGCAAGGGCCCGCGGCGAAGCCCGCGCGCGCAAAACTACGCATGCGCGGGTAGTCCTGAGTTACCGCGCTGTAGATGCGGTAGAAGTCGAGGCCATAACTCTCGGCCAACATATAGAACTGGTTTGAGGCGGCAAAATTCAGATATCGCCAGCTATTGGTGAAGAGCTTTGCAAGCTCCGCTTCCAGCGGTTCCAATTCAATGAGGGCGGGAGCGATGCGGCTAAACACCTGGCGCGCTTTGGCCATGGCGGCAGGATCGAAGGCGGAGATGATTTGAGGAAGGCTGGTAAGTTCCTCGATTGCCTTCCCCTCGGCGATCCGCTCCGGGCAAAAGGCGAGATCGATCTTGCGGTTCCGCTCGTCGATCCGGTCCTTGATCAGGCGAGTAACTCCAGGATAAAGGGTGCTTCTGAGAACCAGGAGCGAGCCGTCGGGCACGTACTCGATTAAATCGTCCAAGCTGCGATATAAAACTGCGACCGTGGGATTGAGATGCTCATCCACGGGCGTGCCAATCACGGAAATGACCACTTCCGCGGTGCGCAGGCACTCCGGATCTGTGGTGGCACGGAGGGATTTGCCAATGAGCCTGGGCAGGAGGGCATCGGCCCCGGTCTCGCGGAACGGCATCTTTCCCTGATTGATGGCAGCGACTTTTGGCTCGTCCACATCAAGCAGGACTACCTGCATGCCGTGATCGGCTAACACCATGCCGAATGGCAGTCCCACATGGCCGCATCCGCCGAGCACGACGATATTCCGCAGATCGCTCATCACGGCTCCTGAAATACGTAGGGAAATTACGGCTCAGGATAACAGACTCGGAGGATCGGCGAGCTAATTAGTTGAACAGGTCCTTCATCTTCTCAATCAGGGAAGGTGAGGTGGGCTTGTTATCCACCGACAACGACTCGGCCAGTTTGTTGACCAGTTCGCGCTGGGCGCGGGTGAGTTTCTTAGGAATCTGAACCACGACCTTTACGACCAGATCGCCGTGCCCTTTGTCGTTCAGGAACGGAACACCACGACCGCGGACGCGCAACTCCCTGCCGCTCTGCGTGCCTTCGGGAATCCTGACCGTGACCGGGCCGTCGATGCCAGGGATCTCGATCTCCGCGCCCAGAGCTGCCTGGGGAAAACTGATGGGGATGACGCAGTGCAGATCGTTGCCCTGGCGCTCAAAGAAGTCGTGGGGCCGGATCGAGAGCACAATATACAGGTCGCCCTTCGGACCGCCGGAACGGCCTGCGTCGCCTTCGCCCACGTAGCGGATACGGGTACCATCTTCGACGCCGGGCGGGACTTTGACTTTCAGTTTCAGTTCGGTGCTGGCGCGCGTCGCGCCGCGGCAGATGGGGCAGGGATCGCCGATGACCGAGCCCGTGCCCCCGCATGCACCGCAGGTGCGGGCTACGGAGAAGAATCCCTGCTGGTAGCGGATCTGGCCCCGGCCCTGGCATTGGCTGCAGGTGGTGGGACCTCGGCCGGAGGCGCTGCCCCGGCCGTTGCAGGCGGTGCAGGTCTCGAGGCGGTGGAGCTTTACCTCAGTCTCGGTGCCGAAGATGGCGTCCTCGAAGTCGATGGCCAGGTCAAAGCGCAGGTCGTCGCCGCGCTGCTGGCGAGGGGCGCGATGTGAGCTGCCGCCCACATTGAACATCTCGCCAAACAGATCGCCGAAAATGTCGCCGATATCGACGCCGCCGGCAAAGGGGCCAGCGCCAAAGCCCTGACCGCCCAGCCCGGCATGGCCGTAGCGGTCGTAGGCGGCGCGCTTCTCTGCGTCGCTCAGCACCTGGTAGGCCTCGCTTGCGGTCTTGAACTTCTCTTCCGCCGCATCGTCGCCGGGGTTGCGGTCGGGGTGATATTTCATCGCCAGCCTGCGATAGGCGCTTTTCAACTCCTGGTCGCCGGCATCCCGAGAGACTCCCAGGACCTCGTAATAGTCTGCTTTACTCGCTCTTGAGCTCATTCGCTTGTCTGCTTCGGGTTGGAGGCCACGCGCACCAGGGCCGGACGCAAAAGCCGCTCGCGCATCCGGTAGCCGCGGCGAATCTCCTCGGCCACATGCTGGTCGGGAAGGTCGTGACGCTCGACGGAGCCGAGCGCTTCATGCAAGCGGGGATCGAAGGCCTCGCCCACCGCCGGAATCGGATTTACCTGCAACTGGCGCAGAATATCTTCCATTTGCTTCACGATCAGTTCCACGCCGTGGCGTAACTGCTGCGCTGTACCGCCGGATTTGAGGGCCAGCTCGAAGTTGTCAAGCACGGGCAGGAACTGCTCGACGACACTGCCGGTGGCGTACTCACGAAACTCGATCCGCTCGCGCTCGGCGCGCTTGCGGGCGTTCTCGAACTCTGCCTGGAGGCGGGCCAGCCGGTCGAGCAGTTGATCGCGCTCAGCCTTCAACTGGTCGTAGTCTGCTCGGCTTACCGGCTCCTCGCCACTCACCGGCGCTTCGCCGGCTGCAGGTGGCGGCGGTTCAACGGAGGATTCTTCCGCAGCCACGCCAGGCACAGCTTCCCCCGGTTCCAACACGATCAACTTTGTTTCTTTTTCTGGCATAAATCTATGCATTCTCCAAAAAATCAACCTTGCCTGATTCCATGATAAATTGCGCGAGAGAAAGCTGCGTTCCCTGCCGGTTGCCGTGCCTTTCAAGACCACTGGCGGCGGCTACCCTTCAGACACGGCTTTCGTTTTTCGCTCGCTCGGTTGGAAACAAAAGCCGCCCTGCACTCGGGCTCCAAGTGCGTGAATTGGAGAACCGGCCGACAGATGGTTGGCCTGCTGGCCTGCTGAGACTTCCTAATCCGTTGTGGGAACCTCTAAGATGCGCTCGGAAAGCCGGGCAATGTACCTTACAGCCTGAATCATCTCCTGATATTGGATGCGCGTGGGCGCGATAACGGCAACCGTGCCCAGATTGGCTCCGCCCAGCCTGGCCGGAGCGCCGATGAGCACCAGATCCTGCATGGCCGGAGAAGTGTCGTCGAGGCCCACCACCACGCGCACCTCCTGCTGGCGGCCATCCACATAGGCGGTGAGCAGCTCGACCAGCCGCTGCTTGGCCTCGAGAGCCACCAGCATCTGGCGCAGGCGCTCGCGGTCCAGCTCGGCGGTGATCAGGTTGGCCATTCCGTCCACAAAGATTGCCGGCCCGGTCTCGCCACCGGCCAAAGCACCCTTGCGGCAGAGTTCCTCCACCGAGGCCAGCATCTGGCGATAGGCTTCGCGCTCCACATCCACGCGCCGGGCAACTTCAGAACGAATTCGCTCAATGGGCCAGCCGCGGAAGTTCTCATTCAGGTAACGCGCGGCCGTCTCCAGTTCCACGTGTGCCAGGTCGCGGTCCAGGGTAAGTACGCGGTCCTGCACCGCGCCCGCCTGGGTCACCAGCACCGCCAGCACACGGCCCACCGAGAGGCGGGAAAAGTGAATGTGTTCCAGCACCTGGCCCGCCGTGGAACTGGCCAGAGCTACCCCGAGCCCGCTGGAGATAAGCGCCAGCACGTGCGAGGTGCGCTCAAGATATTCATGGGAGCTGGCAACACCGGTGAAGCTGTCCTCGATCTGTCCGCGACGCGCCTCGCTCAATTGCGAGGAAACCAGATTCGAAACGCCCCGATTCGACGCGTCCGGAACAGAAGCGCCTTGCGTCACGGAGCCGACCGGTGGCGCTCCGGCGGCCGTGCGGCCCAATTGCGTACCCGGCTGGGTGATCTGCTCAACGTAGTAGCGGAAGGCCGCAGCGGTGGGAATCCGGCCCGCCGAAGTATGCGGCTGCTCCAGCATGCCCGCCTCGCCCAGCGTGGCCATCACGTTGCGCACAGTGGCGGAACTCAGCCCCTCCCGGTCGGCAAAGGAGCGCGCAACCGTCTGCGAGGCCACGGGCTCGCCGGTGGCGATGTACAACTCGATGATGGCCGTAAGTACCAGTCGCTCCCGCGGACTGACGCGCGCATCTGGCATCTTTCCTGCTCTCCACCATGGCCCACCCGGCGTTCAGGTGGCGGTTTTCGCCCTGCTCGAACCCCGGGAAATTACGCTAACTGCTTCTACCAGTGAAACTTACACCAGAAAAATTGTAGAACTTCCCTATTTAATGGTATGGAGCCTGTAATGCTTCTGTCAAGGCAAGCACATTGGAGGCAATGGCCGGTTTTCGGCCGGAATTGTGATCTCGAAGCGCCTTGGCCCCGGCATTAGCTGGCTTTTACCTGGCCGTTCCGGTCATCTTTCCCTCTGGCGTGAGCCAGACGGAAGCCCAGGAACGAAGGCAAAAAAACAGGCGGCCGGACTCGCCGAGGGCGTGCCAACGGCATCGATGCGAGCCGCCCTTCGGTCGGCTGCATCGAACCTGGCGCGCCCTCCACGAACGAGCGATAGGCTACGGTTGGTTGTAATAGCCGGTGTTGGTCCGCGCCTTCAGACCTGGCTGGTCGATCTGCACCTTCAGGTCGTGATACTCATTCGGCTTATCCGCGCGCGGAGGATCGAAGGAGATCGTATAGAAGGCGGTGGCATCCTGGACACAACTTCCGATATCGCCCGTGAGGTCGTTACTTGGGCTCAGGGCGCGTCCCCCACTTTGTACGGCAAGCACCTTCAAAGACAGGTTTGGAGGATTCGCTTTCTCCGCCAATTTCACCCCTTTCAGGTATTCCTGATAGAAGTCGGTGGTGGCATCGAGCGCCCCTGTTGAAATGCTGTAGACAGCGAGGCGAGCTTCCCGCATTTTGGCTGACATTTCAACGATCGCACGGAAGGTTTGCTGCCGGCCTTGGGATGATGTATCGAAGGCGGCCCCGTTCAGCATCGGCCAGCCAGGTCCGACCCAAACCAGTAGCTTCCTGCCAGGCTTCTTCCCTTCACTTTCCAAAATGGAACCAAATGTCTTCACGGATAACTGGAAGCGCTCGATTGCGCCTTGCTCGCCGGTGTCACGGGCAATCGTGCGTAGTTCGGGCGCAAGCCGGTCAAGCATATCTGCTACTGCGTTTCCATCATCAGAAGGCTGGGGCTGGACTTTCAAACCCTTGTCGGTAAGCCAGAAAATCGATACCGGGTGGGCCAGATGCCCGCCGTTCTGAAGAAGGAAACTCGTTACCTGTTTTCGCGCATAGGAAACCTGATGAAACGGCAGGTTAACTGCATCAATGAGCAGAATGACTTCCACGGGCGGTTCGGCGTTTTGAACTGTTCCCTTGAATGCTTGAAAGGAGAGGATCTTACTGGGCAGGTTGTTATCGAGTAGTATGAAGTCCTTGACATCGAGGCCGGACACAGGATTTCCCGACTTATCGGTTACCACGATATCGAGGTGAATGCGGCCCTCTGGACTATCGGGCATGGGTGTGGGACGCGCGGAGAATGATGGTGCCTGAGGCGCCGCCGTCGTTCCCGTTTGCGGCTGCGCCGTGGGTCCCGCCGGAGTGGCGGACTGCTGTGCGAATGCAAGAGCGGGAAGAGCGAGAAACAGAGAAAGACAGATACATTGCGGCTTGCCCACAGAATTTACCTTTCTGAAGCTTCGAGCAAATTACACGGCAGGAGTCGCCCCTCCCGCACATGCGAGCATAATAATAGCCGGTGGACTTATAACCTGGTGAGAAGTTTGATCCGATGAAAGCACAATTATCAGAATTGTTGGCGCTAACTTTTTCGATTTTGATCGCGGGCGGGGGCGTTTTCCTGTCCACGCAGGCCTTTGCGCAGGACGCGGCGTTGCCGGCCGCAACCGGCGACGCACAGTGGCGGCAGGATCTGGCCTCCTGGCGCGCGCAGCGAGAGCACAATCTGGCCGCTCCGGACGGCTGGCTCACGCTGGTGGGGCTCGAATGGCTGAAGCCCGGCGTAAACTCCGTGGGCACGGCGACGGACAACCAAATAAGGGTGCGCGCAGAGGCTCCTGACCATCTGGGTCTGTTGACCGTGAGCGGCAAGGCCTCGGGCGCCAGTTCCCTGGGCACTGGCATTGTCCAGTTACTGGCCCCGTCCGGCGGCTTTCCGCCGGATCTCAAGATCGACGGCAACCCGGCGCGCGAGGGTCCACTCGCCGTGGACGGCGCGAAGCCCTCGACGATTGCCTGGCATGGGTTGACGCTGGTGGTGCTGCGCCGCGGCAATCGCTTCGCCCTGCGCATCAAGGACGCCGACGCGCACACGCGCACCAGCTTCCGCGGTCTCAACTGGTACCCTCCTGACCCGCGCTATCGCATCGTGGCGCAATGGATTCCCTTCGCGCCGCCGCACATCGAGAAGATTCCCACCGTCATCGGGACCACCCTCGACCTGCCCTCGCCTGGTGTCGCCGAGTTCACGCTGGACGGCAAGACTCTGCGGTTGGAACCGGTGATCGAGGCCGGCCAGAAGGAAACGCTCTTCTTCATCCTGAGCGACCCGACCGGCCAGACCACTACCTATGAGACGGCACGCCATCTGCACACAGGGCTGCCCGCCCACGGCCTCGCCCAGCCCGGCTTTCTGACGCTGGACTTCAACCGCCTGGAGAACCCGCCCTGCGCCTACACGCCATACGCCACTTGCCCCCTGCCGCCCGAGCAGAACCGGTTGCCGGTAGCCATTGAGGCCGGCGAGCAGCGCTACGCGCACTGAGGAGAAATCAGACGCATCCCATCACAACGGTGTGCGGGCTCATGGGGATGGGGTGCGCCGTGACGCCTCCAAAACCTGAATCGTTGTACATGGCCGTAAGCTCGTTCAGCGTATAGGCGTCGCCCGCCGCGGTCGAGGTCAGCATGGTCATGCTGAAGGCCGCGGGCATGGGCGGGGAGACGCGGTCTTCATTGGGCACGAACTCCAGGGTGGCGGCGCGTCCACCGGGTCGCAGGGCACCGTGGACCTTTCTCAGCAGGCTTACGCAGGTCGGCTTGTCAAAGTGGTGAAGGAAGTTGGTCAGCAACACGGCGTCGTAAGGCCCTCCGAAATCGACCTCGAAGGCGCTGCCGGGCAGCATGTCATAGCGGTCGTGAACGCCGGCCTTGCGTGCGTTGTCAAGAGCCACGCGCAGCACAGGCGCCCAATCGAGCCCAGTCACGCGGGCCTGCGGGTTTTGTTTGGCGATTTCGATGCCGAAAAGCCCGTGGCCTGCGGCAATATCCAGCACGCGCATCGGGCCGGCGTGTCCTTCCAGCACCACCGCGCCCAGCGGACCGGCCATGGGAGCCATCATCGGCGCCATCTGTTCAGCAAACAAGACCCAAACCGGATTCTCGGGTTCCACAGTGCCATCGCCGGGAAGGGTGGTGCGGCCAGCGCGCACAATCTCAGCCAGGTGGTCATAAGGCTCGCGCAGGGCCGGGTTACTGAGGAATTGCGCGATGGATGCCATGCATGCGGGCGAACGAGGGTCAAGAAACGCCGCGCTGCTCGGGGTGTGCCGGTAGTAGCCGTCCTCTTTAACCAGAACGCCGTTGATGGTGAGGAAATCGCACAGGATGCGGATCCCCCGTTCCGATGCCGAACAGTGGCGGGCGATTGATGCCGCGTCTCCCGGTCCTTCACCCACAGCCCGAAAAACGTCAAGATCAATTGCCGCTTTTAGCGCCGCCGTGCGTTGATGCGCCTGCACCATCTCGAAAACCAGGCCGGGATTCAACGGACCTACGGCAGGATTGCCAGAGTGCATAGCCAACCTCCTCTTTTGCCAAGCCGGGTTTGTTACCGGGGAGTCCCATGCCAAGCTCGCAGAGTGTATCACCCGCTGCGTTTGTTCGCGCAAGCATTTTGCATGGCAGAGGCGGGTGGGCTTGAAGGGTGGGGGTTTCAGCACGTACATGAGTCCCGCAAAGCCATCGGGCTTTAGCCTCCGAGGGGGTGCGAAAGAGTCGAACGTGCCCAACAAATCGAGTTTCTGCCCCCCAAAAGTCACCAGCCAACAAGGATCTGCTCTGAATCGGTTCCGATTTCAAGAGTGCATCGGCTCCAGCGTCTTCGGAATGACGACTAGGTGGTAACTGCCGGGTAAGCGGTCACACGACCGAAATTACCAATCTGCGACCTCTCGAATCCAAAGGTTAGCCAAATTGCCGAAAACCGGACTTTGAGTGCAGAAAACGGCCTAGCTCAAAGACCTCACAGCAGAGAAGTTGCTCGTAGCTGGTAATTTCAGGAACGTCGCCTACCTTGATGCCGTAGTGTCCAGACGCACAAGGATGCCTTCGGAACGCCTTTGCAGCATCCACCCCCAAAGACGTTGCTCGTCGTCGGCAGGCCACATTCTATGCAACTCGTCCTGCGCAATCCTTTCGCGCCCACTATATAAGTCAGCGAAGACGATGTACAAGATGTATCCCTTGACCTGTCCTGAACGAAATTCATCTTTGATGCGACGGTTTTTGAACGCATCGATCTCTTGCGCAGTTATTGCGGATCGGATGACTGCAATTCGCTGATCGAAGTGAGATTTGCAGGCAGGCGTTACATCGGCAAGTTTATTGCCACGGATGTCGAGCGCCACCTCGGGAACGAAGAGATCTTGGTGGTAAACGTCCGCAAGTTCCGGGTCTCCTTGAAAGGCATCGTCAGCAGTCCAGATATGCCAGCGCCCATCGCCGCAGCCGTTCTCAATCCAGAATCCGTAACCATTTTTGACAGTTGCTAGGACCCGAGGATGAGGCCCTAAGCCGATGACAAATAGTTGGTCTGGGCTGGAATCGTCTTGTATCACGAAGAAACTTGGGCCCCCGTTAGTGGGGGCCAGCGCAGATGAAACCTGCATCCCGTTTGCTATGTGCTCAAAAAGGAGGTTACCGTGAAGGTCCAATACTTTAACTTGGCACGTCCCATCGCCGTGTATAAGCTGAATGGTGACGCTTTGAATACGCAAGCTCTGAGAACTGCCCTTACCCAAGTCACAGTTGAGGTGGTAGGGAAGCATCTTGGCTTGCGATGAACACGCGAAACCGAATAACAGCGTAAGAACAATCCACAACCTGTGACGATACATACTGGCCACCATTCTAGTTGTTCACGTCCCTATTGGATCCCAATAAGCGAAGTTTTGTGAAAGTTCACGGCCCGTAACGTGGACTGTTAAGCAGCCCCCCGGATAGGGCTTGGTCGGTTCCGGGTGGGTGGTCGTCTGTGCGGCAGTTACTATTCTGCGAACATAATCTTAGCTTGCTCGAAAAGTCAGCCTAAAGCACGGTATTTTAGGCAAGGCCCCCTGAGGGTTAGCTCTCAAACTCACCCACTACCCGAATAGCGGCGGAGGCCGGCGAACAGCGCTCCGCGTGCCGCCCCAGGCAGCGCCCCAACTTCGGCCGGTTTCGCATCAGGCCTCAGGCTGGTACATTTTGAAGAAGGGCGCTCCCGTATCAACCTCCGTGGCTGTTTTCCACACCCTCATGCGGAGCCGGGATGCGCACAGCAATGGAAAGAGCCATGATCTACACCACTGAAGACATTCGCATTCAATGGACCAAAGTTGTTCTTCCCCCCGTCTTCCTTGAGGAAGAACGGCCGGTGACCGAGGCCGCCTCGGCGACGATCTACAACGCCCGCAACGAGATTTCAGAAATTCTCGCGCGTAGCGATCCGCGGTTGCTGGTGCTCGTTGGCCCCTGCTCCATTCACGACACCAAGGCCGCGCGCGAGTACGCCGCCCTGCTCAAATCTGCCATTGCGGAGTTCTCCGCCGATCTGCGCATCGTTATGCGCGTGTATTTTGAGAAGCCCCGCACCACCATCGGATGGAAGGGACTCATCAACGATCCCTATCTCGATCAGTCTTACAAGATCAACGATGGCCTGCGCCTGGCACGCCACCTGCTGCTGGACCTGGCCGAAATGGGCGTCCCCACCGGCACGGAATTTCTTGACATGATTTCGCCCCAGTACATTGCCGGCCTGGTGAGTTGGGGCGCCATCGGAGCGCGCACCACCGAAAGCCAGGTTCATCGCCAGCTCGTCTCCGGCGTCTCATGCCCGGTGGGTTTCAAGAATGCCACCTCCGGCGACGTTCAGGTTGCCATTGATGCGGTACTTTCGGCTGCGCACTCCCACACGTTTCTGGGACACACCAAGCACGGTCAATCCGCCATCTTCGTCACCACCGGCAATCCCGATTGCCACATCATTCTGCGCGGCGGCAGAAAGATGGTGAACTACATGGCAGAGAGCGTGGCGCAGACGGAGCAACAGATGAAAAAGGCGGGAATCAGACCGCGCATCATGATCGACTTCAGCCACGCCAACAGCAGCAAGGACTACCGCCGGCAGGCGGTCGTCTGCCACGATGTTGCCCGCCAGATTGCCGAGGGAAACCCAAACATCATCGGCGTCATGATCGAGAGCAATCTGGTGGCCGGCGCTCAGAAACTCGTTCCCGGCCAGCCCTTGGTCTATGGGCAAAGCATCACCGACGCCTGCATCGACTGGAAAGAAACCCACGCGCTGCTCACGGAGTTGGCCGGCGCCGCCCGCACCCGGCGGTCGAGCAGTCTCCTCTGATTCAGGAGAATCGTACCGAGTTATGCCGAGCGAATCGGACGTCAGATATGACTCAGATTCCTTTGCATGATGGCGAGCTTTGCTTCAAACGTGTTGTGCGTCTGTACCCCTTCGAAGCCGAGATGCTTCTGCGACATGGGTGTCTGGTGCGGGTGCCAGCAGATGTGGTTCCATACCCAATCGTGCTGAGACGATAGATCGAGAAATTGCCGCGTCAGATCCATCTCTGTCTGCATTACGTCGGCAAAGCTGCTCTTCAAGGCGGGGTCGCGGGCATAGCGGCACGCGTTGCACCAATTCAGCGCGCTTGCCACGCCCAGAACATGCGCCCGGGCGGCAATGGATTCATGGCTGGGCCGCACTCTGTCGCCGTCAAGCGCCGAGGCTGCAGCAAGCGCCGCCGCAGCCCGCTGCCAACAATTCTGAACGCGCAGGAAATGCATTTCCAGACGGTCGACGAGCGAACTGTTGAAGAAATTGTACGGACTGAACCAGTGGATGCTCTGCCCTCGGTCGCTATCGCCAAACGCCTCTCTGACCAAGGGCGTGGCAATGCACATGGTCCAGGAAAAACCGAAGCGGCCGGAGATTTGCGAACAGTGTGTTTCCCCGAGGCCGATGGGGAGTTGACCATAGCCTTCGTCGAAGCTCTGCCAACCGGCGATCGCCCGCGCCTGCGCCTCTGGACTCCTGTAGATTGCCGCAGCTACCTTCCTGAGCAGGCCGGGCTGAGAAATATCCGGCTCTGCGTTGAACACCGCGTACGCCTCCTCATTGGAGTCGGCCCAATGTCCGCCGCAATCGAACTCAATCAATTTGTCGCACTGCACTTTGCGATGGAGCAGCATTCGCCGATGCAAGCGGCCGGGAATGGGAGGAGATCCGAAGAAGAAGTCATCGATTCCGCTCCCGAGCGCGGGCATTTCCACAACGCGATCGGCTCCAACGGCGTTCACAGACTCCTTGTAGTCGCCGCCCTCTTCCCCAGTAAGATTCGACGCGTCAAATAGCGGCTCGCCTTCTATTGCGGTCTCAAGGTGTTGCCTGGTTCCAATTTCGATTTTGCATACCAGGAAATAGGGCCGCGTAATCTGCTTCTGAACCTCCTGCAAATAACCCGGTTCCCAAAACCATTCGTAGACAAAGAGCTCCGCATCTGGGCGGACGGTCCGCATTGCCCTTTGCACGCTTCCGTAGAGATTGCCGACATGCTGCGCCCGCGTGCTGCCGTGCGCGTGCGGGCAGGTTTCGTCGCATACGAAGGCGCTGTTATCGAGCGTGGCAACCTTCAGCCCCCGGATGGCGGGCGATAGGGCAAGGTAACTGCCGACCATCCGCTCCAGAAACGCCAGGCCGGCGCCATCCGCGCAGGTGCAGAGTGTCTCTTCACGACTGCCGTCCCACATGCAACTGCCCAGCGCGTCTGGATTGTGCTCGCGCAGATAGCTGCGCATTTCAGTGTTCAACTTAGGCAGCCAGAACGAGCCATAAAACTTCAGGTCGAGTTCGACGCACTTCGCGCAGAGCTTTGACAGGTAGTCCTGGTAGAGCGCTTTCTCCGTGCTCATTGTGAAGTCGAAGATATTGAAGAGCATCCAGTTCCCAAGGAAGCCCTGGTCAGGATGGATGTTCCAACTCCAGCGCAGATAATCGTTCTCAATCCAGACCCCGGTGAAACCCTTGTCCCGGTACCGCTCAAGCACCGGGAAAACCTCCTCCACTTTCGCGTGTCGCGGAAGAACGGCAGAGGCAATTTTGTAATATCGGCGATTATCAGGCTTTACGGCAAGGGGCGCCGCGGCTGCTTCTCCGAGCCGGGCGTATAAGCCTGCCGCCGCAGCGTTCTTGAGAAACACACGTCGATCGATCAGCATGATTCGTTCCCCTGAGTGTGAGCGGATTTCAACCGCCCACTATAACATGACTTGGATTGTGCTCGGTTTGGAGCAGATCTAAAGGCGTCTGAATGGGGCGAAATGGCTCATCGAGAGAGTCTGCCTTCAACTGCCGCGAGAGAGCGAGAGCGCGAGCGCGGTGAAGCATCGCTGGCCGGCGAGGGATAACATGCGTTTGCAAGCTGACCGACAGCCTGCATTCGGTTTCCGAAGTATCCGTGGGGCACTCCCAAATCGCAGAAACCGCTATGATGGTGGGCAGCGCAGGAGGAAGCGGCGCGAACCAGGAAAGAATGTCCCACACCATCTTCATCTCGGCAGGCGAAGCCAGCGGCGAGCACTACGGCGCACTCCTTGTATCCGCGATCAAAAAGCAACTCGCAGAAGCTGGAGAGACGGCCGAATACTTCGGCATGGGCGGGGAGCGCATGGCCGCGGCCGGCCTTGAGCGTGTCGTCCGCTCTGAAGACATGGCGGTCATGGGGCTGACTGAGGTTCTTCGCCACCTGCCCCGCGTGTACCGCGAGTTCCGCAAGCTGAAGCAGGCAATCCGCGCGCGGCGGCCAGACGTGGCCGTGCTCATCGACTTTCCCGACATCCACTTCAGGCTGGCCGAGGAGCTTCACCGGCTCGGCGTTCCGGTGATCTTCTTCGTCAGCCCCCAGTTATGGGCCTGGAAGAAGCACCGCATCAAACTGGTCCAGAAACACATCGACAAAATGCTGGTCATCTTTCCCTTCGAGGAGCAGTTCTACCGGGAACAAGGCGTGGAGGCGGAGTTTGTGGGCCATCCGCTGGCGGAGTTGCCGCTGCCGGCCATCCGCCGCGAGCAGTTTGCCGCGGAAAACGGCCTTGACCCCGCGAAGACCTGGATTGGCCTCCTTCCCGGCAGCCGGCCCAAAGAGATTCGGGACAATCTGCCCGAGATGTTGAAGGCCGCGCGGGAACTGGGTGGCGATTATGAATTTTTGGCTCCGCTGGCGCCTACCCTTAATGCACCGCAGCGGGACGAGGCGCGGCGGCTGGTAGAAATTCACGCACACGCCCTGCCCGTTCGGTTGGTTGAGGATGCCCGCGCGGCACTCTTTCATGCCCGCGCTTCGGTGGTGGCCAGCGGTACGGCCACGGTCGAGGCAGCGCTCATCGGCAATCCCTTTGTCGTCGTGTACCGGGTTTCGTCCCTCACCTATGCCATTGCCAAGCGGGTGGTGACGGTGCCTCATGTGGCCATGGCCAACCTCATTGCCGGCAAGCGCGTGGTTCCTGAGCTCATTCAGGATGACTTCACAGCGGCAAATATCGTCCAACAGATCGAACGGCTGCTACCGGACGGGGTCCCTCGCCAGTCCATGATGAAGGAGCTCAAGGCCATTCGGGATGTGCTGAACACCCGGCCGGCGGACAACGGCCAACAGACTGGCGCCATTGAACGTGCGGCGGCCATCACCATAAGCCAGCTCGGAGTGGCTTCCCCGACGCGGACGGCAAAGCGGTTGTCCAATTGATGTATCCCGAAACCAGACCTCAAGTCGACGCGACCACCGGGGAGCGGCGGCCCTGTAGAAAAGCCAACAGGAAACAGTTTCCCTGGTAACGCCAAAAGAACGGCTACGATGCGATGATGACTGCTATGCGTACACAAAAGCGGAATTTGCGCCTTGGATTCGGCCCCGGCCATCCCCTGACAAGCTTTCTGGCCCTGGCCGTCTCACTGGGGCTGCTCATGCCGGCGACCCTCTGTGGACAGAGGCCGGAGCGCCCCGCGCTGGACATTACCGGCTATGTGATCGATGCCGAGTTGGACACGGCCACGCACCACCTCGCAGCCAAAACGGTGGTGAGTTTTACCGCGCCGGAAAACGCGGAGGTGGTCAGCTTTGGCTTTCACCCGGCCCTGAAGGTGACCAGGATCTCCGACGAGAGCGGCAAGGTGCTCACGGGCGAACGCTCGGCCGACGGAACCATCCGCGTGACCCCGGCGACGCCTCTTACAAAAGGCCAGGTATCGCACTGGACCTTCGAATATGAGGGCACGATCACCGGCAACGAGGACGGCCCCGTCGAGGGTCTCAAGCTGGCAGCCATTCAGGAGCCCATTACCTACCTGCTCTACCCGGCGCGCTGGTTTCCCATGACCGGCTACCTCACCGACCGCTTCACGGCCGAGATGCACATCCGCGTTCCGCAGGGGATGCGTGTGTTTGCCAGCGGCAGCCAGGGAGCGTCGAAGCCGGTGAAGCTGGCTAGCGGCAAGCCCGGTGACCTGTACGACTTTAACTGGAGCAAGCCGGGATTTCCCGGAACGGTGATTGCCGGGCGGTATGTGGGCCCGGTCTCTGCAGGTCCGGGAAACGTGAAGGTTTACCTGACGGTGAACCACCAGGCGTCGGGCAACCAGTTGGCCCAGACGGCGGCCAAGGAATACGACTTCTTTACCGACAGCTTTGGCGAGCCCGAAACCAGCCACTTGAATGTCGTGGAACTGCCGGACGATACCCTTCCGGCTGTTTGGGCGCCGGAGCTGGCAGCGATTCTTGGCTCGCGGGTGGGCGACAAATCGGGCGTGCGCCTGCTGGCCAACACCATCGCCCACCAGTGGTGGGGCTCCGAGGTAAGCCCGCGCACCCTGAACGACGCATGGATTACCAACGGCATGGCCCGCTATGGCGAGCTGATGTATGTCGAGGACGACAGCGGCAAGAGCGCCATGCGCGCGGCGCTCCAGGACATTGCGGCCGGAGCGCTGGCTTATGACACAATTCCCCTTTCGAGCGCCGGACGCCTGAATCCTTTCTCGCCCGAATTCCAGTCGATGACCCTGGAAAAGGGCGCCATGATCTTCCACATGCTGCGCTGGGAGGTGGGCGACAAGGCCTTTCTGGCAACGCTCAAAGGCGCCCTGAGCCAATACGCCGACAGCAACATGCGTGCCTCGGACTTCGAGAAGGTCGCCGAGTCGCAGAGCCAGCAGCAGTTGACCGCGTTTTTTGCGCAATGGATCGACGGCACGGGTGCGCCTCAGTTCACCAACAAATACGCAGTCTACCGGCTGGGCAACAACAAGGGCTTCAGGACCATCGGCGAAATTCAGCAGGACCTTGACCTGTTCCGCATGCCGGTCGAGCTGCGCATCGAGACCGACGGCAAGACGGAAAGCCAAAAGATCGACGTGGTCGGCACTGACACACAGTTTGTTGTGGATACCTTCGGCCGTCCCCGGCGCATCGCCATCGACCCCCAGAATTGGGTACTGAAATCCACACCGGATCTGGCGGTCCGCATTGCCATCCTCAAGGGTCAGCAACTGGTGGCCCAGGGCGACCTGACCGGCGCGCTGGCTGAATATCAGAAGGCCCTGGAAGCCAACTCCCAGAGTTCCCTCGCCAGCTACCGCATCGGCGAACTGCTGTTTACCCAGCGCAACTACCAGGCCAGCGTCAATGCTTACCGGGATGCGCTCCGTGGCGACGGAGAACCGCGATGGACTGAGGTCTGGAGCCACATTGCTCTGGGCAAGATATTCGACATCACCGGCCAACGCGACCGGGCGGTAAACGAGTACCGGCTGGCGGTACAGACCAACGACAACACCCAGGGCGCGGTCAACGAGGCGCGGCAATGGCTGCAGAAGCCTTATAAGCTGCCCGAAAATGAGTAGCTCCCGAGGCGTGGGAAATGGAACGAAAGCGGCCAGTCCTCCGACTGGCCGCTTTCGTTCTGGAAGCTTTTCGGTTGGTTACTGCCTGCTGTGAGGGCGACCGATCGAGATGACTTGCAGTTCTACCTTGACCAGGCCGGCCTTGGTCATCGCCAGCCTCTGGGCCGCTCCATAGGAGAGGTCGATGATGCGCCCTTCGTCGACAAGGTCGCCGCGATCGGTGATGCGCACCACCACCGAGCGCTTGTTGCTCATATTCACGACCCGCACCAGGGAGCCGAACGGCAGCGTGGGATGACAAGCTGTCATGGCATACATATCGAACCGCTCGCCGCTGGCCGTATGACGGCCGTTGAACACGCCGCCATACCAGGAGGCAAGGCCACGGAGCATATCGGCCCTCCGTTCACTGGCAGTCTTTTGAGCGGGGTTGTGCGGCGCAAGCATGGACGGTGTAGCGCTAGCGGCCGGAGGCGCGGGAGGCGCGGTTGCGGCAGCTCTGGGAAGCAGCGCATCCGCGTGCACCGGAGGCGTGGAGAGAGTAACCACCACAACCGCCAGTCCAACCGATGAAGCTCCCGCCAGCAGGCAAATCGCAAGCGGGGTCTTCAAGCTCGTGTTGCGTGTTTTCCTTCGTATCACCATCCGACCATTTTACCAACTTGATACTGTTTTGCGCACTCATTATCGAGAAGGATACGGGTATCTCCGCCGTTTGCGATAGAAGTCTTTTGGGTTTCCCAGGATAAGTTATTCGTTATCTGAGAGTTACAAGTTTTACCAGAAACAGTGCAAAACGGGATGATCTTATCTGGGAACGGGCCGAAACGGCATTCATAAAATGCCACCGGGGCATGGAAAATCTGTTGGCCAGCTGCGTATTTTGAGTGGATGCGCCGCACAGCCAGGAGGTTGTCCACGGGAGCGGAATTAACCGGGGTTTTCTCCTGTCGCATGAGGTCGGTGCCGGTTTTGCAGATTAATTCCCGCACCCTGCTAGGGTCGAAATCAGGCCACATTCGGCCTTGAGCGGGGGAATCGATGGAACTGAGCGCGGCAGGGCTGGATCTGCTGAAGAAGTCAGAGGGTTTTCGCAATCACAGGTATCTGGATGCGTCGGGGATTCCGACCATCGGCTATGGCCACCGGATCCTCGCCTCCGAGTCGTTTCCCAACGGCATCAACGAGGCGCAAGGAGCTGAACTGCTAGCCAGCGACGTGCGCGAGGCCGAACAGGCCGTCAAGCGCCTGGTTAGGGTTGCCCTGACCCAGGGCCAATTCGACGCGCTGGTGGATTTTGTCTTCAACCTGGGTTCGGCAAGGCTGGCGGCCTCCACGCTGCTGCACGATCTGAATATCGGGCGGTATCCGGCAGCCGCCGAGCAGTTGCTGCGCTGGGACCACACAGGCGTTCAAGAGAACGCCAGCCTGAGAGCACGCCGCGAAGCCGAGTTTCATCTTTGGCACAGCCCCGTCACGCAGCAGGCGCCACCCGCCTGGGCATGATGTCTCAGAACGCTGTCGCGCCGGTCTCGCGCGCTTGAAGACCCTCTTCGGGGCTTGAGGTAGCCTTTGCGGCGAAATCAGTCTTCCATGGCTGGCTGAAGGCGGTACGTTGGCATGAACTGCTGCAGGCCTTGCCAGATCATGCTATACCGGATGCAGGATGTGGACGGATTCAACCGGAATGGGAAGGTCCCACCGGCCATTTGAAGGAGAGCCATGATCGGATTGCTGTCTCAATGGCTGTTGTACGCGATTGCCCTGATACTTGTCTCAAGGATTGTGCCCGGCTTTATCGTGCATGGGCTGTGGCCCGCGCTGATCGCGGCACTGGTGATCGGGCTGCTGAACGCCACGCTGGGCTTTTTCCTGAAAATCATCACGTTTCCCCTGAGCATTCTCACCTTCGGGCTCTTCCTGCTGGTGATCAATGGCTTGATGATTCTGCTGGCATCCAGCATTGTGCGTGGCTTCCATGTGAACGGGTTCGTACCGGCATTCTGGGGTGCGGTGGTGCTTGCCCTGCTGGGCATGGTCATCCGGGCGATTACCAAGAACGCGTGACAGCGCGCAGTCTATAGCACGGACCCTACTTGGCCGCAGGCACAGCCGGCGGCTGCGCGGCTTTTCCGGCTGGGTTGGCTTGTGCGCGATGATTTGCCTTCTGCGCGTTGCGCGTGGGCGTCTTCCCCTGCGCCGGCTTGACCGTCGCCGGGGGAGCAAGCACCGGTCCGTTGAGCGAATTCGGCGTGCGCATGGCCCCGGCGTTCGAAAAACCGCCCGGCGTTGCCACATGCGGCGGCATGGCGATAACCCTGGCCGGCTGCGGCGGTTGCACCCGCGTATAAACGCCCCACCCACCACCAACGACGACAAACACAATGGCCGCCGCCGCGGCGCTCCGCATCCAGTCGCTTCCTGGACGCAGCGCAATCGGAAAATGGAGAATACGAGCAGTCCGCGGAGCTGTATGCAGCCTGGCCTGCACCCGCTCCTCCAACCCCTCGGGCGCGGGCAGGCGGGCAATCAGCCGCAAAGTATCTTCCGCTTCACTGGACGCGAAACTGGAAACGGCGCCAGGCGCTTCGCCAACACCGGAGTGGTGAGCGAACGGTTCTTGAGTCGTGTGATTCATCGCAAACTCCTTGCGTGATTCAGCAGGCCGGCCATCAGGTTGCGCGCGCGAAACAGACGCGACCGCACGCTGGACTCGGTAATTCCCAGCACCGTCGCAATCTCTACGCTCGTGAGTTCCTCGAAAGCCGAAAGCATCAGTACCTGCCGCTCTTTGGCGGGCAGTTGGTCTACGCAGGCGAGCACGTGGGCGTGGTGCTGGGCGGCGGCAGCGCGCTCCTCTGCGCTCAGCCCCCCGCTGGGCAGCACGCGGGCCAGTTCGGCCACGTCGTCGGTTTCAGGACGCGTTTTGGCGCGGCGCTTGCGGTCGAGAACAATATTCCACACGATGCGGATCAACCAGACCCGCCGGTCGCGCACCTCGCACAGCGTGTCGCGATGCCGCAGAACCCGCAGAAACGCCTCCTGCACGGCGTCTTCGGCATCCGCGGCGTTGCGCAGCACCGAGAACGCCACGCGGTAAAGCGTGCCGGCATACTCACTCACCAGAGCCGCAAGCGTCTCTTCCTCGGCCCGTGCGCGGTCCGCCTGGATGCGGCCATTATCGTCCACAGCGCTGTTTGGAATCCCCATCCAACCTGCGAGTACTGCCTGGCTGGCGCTCATAGACCACCAGACGCAGGCGCAGAGCAATATGCTCATCCGCCGCTACTCGAGCAGCGGCGCAAAAGGAAAACTCGCGGAGAAGCCTGCCCCGCGAGTCGAACGGGCGTCGAGCCGGAGACCCCCTCCGCCCGCAGCCTCTTCCCGCCCACCTTACTCCTTGGCGGTCAGCTTCTGCGCGGCAATTGAGCCGGCCGCGCCATCCTTGTCGGCGTCCTTCACCTCGGCCCACAGCTTGCGCGCCAGGTCCTGCTTGCCGGTCTCCGCATACAGGTCAGCCAGGTCAAGCTTCGCCACGCCCGCGGTCACCGTCTCTGACGGCTTGGCCGCCAGAGCGTTGTAGAGATCAATAGCCTGCGCGTCCCGGCCGGTGTGGTGATAAAGCCCCGCGAGGGCCAGCTTAGCCAGGTTGGAGAGATTGCGGTCTCGCCCCCAGGCTTCGGCGGCCTTGAGTTCCGTCTCCGCGGGGCCGTTCTGCCCCAGTTCCTCGTCTGTGATGCCGGCAAAGTAGTGCGCCTTGCCGCCCTCGGGGAGCCAGCCATACTGTTGCGCCACCGCCGTAAACTGCGCGTTGGCAGCCTTGGAGCGATCCGCGGCCGTGGCATACACGCCCGTTTCCGCCGGCGCGCCCGGCTGGGCCAGAGGCGCGGTATAGGTATCCAGCGCGGCGCCCAAAGCGCTGTCGGCCGCAGCCGACCTGGTGTTCCAGTAAATCAGCGTACCAAGGCCCACAACCAAAACGACAACCGCAATGACAGCCCAACGCACAACGCCGGAGCGGTGGCCGCTGATCCAGCTAACGCTGCTGGCAGTGGCTTGGGCAAAGCTGTCTTTCTTCAGGGCGTGACGGGTTTGAGTATCCACGGGGTCTCTTCTTGTCCTTCGAGATTTAACTTGCAGGCGGGTCCGTACGGTTGGAGGCACTACGACTGCAACCTTATTAGTCTATCAGCGCGCCAACAACAGCGTCCAACCCGCCCGGCGCCCCATCCTCGACGTGATCCGGCTGCCTACTTTACGGCTCTTTGCTTATTTTGCCGCTAAAGCGGGATAGACTCATTGACCGACTGCCTTTCATGGCCTTTCAACGTCTTTCGTCATGGCTGCGAGGTGAGAAGGGCGTCACCGCGTCCTTGCCGTCCCCGCACAGGAACGATACGCTATCCACATGTACGAAGATTTCCACGTAGCCGACCGCTGGACCGGCGAGGACCTGCACTGCCGCTGGAAGGGCAACATCGTCGCCATCGCCACCCGCCACGCCGACGCCGTCGATGTCCGTTTCGACGTCAATGGCCGCCCCATGTGGATCGCCCTGCCCTGCACCGCATGGGTCCAACAGAAGCAGCGCACCGGTAAGGTCATCACAGACCAGCTCGCCGCTCAGATCGCCGGCCGCTACCTCAAGCAACTGGTAGAAGAAGGCTATGACTCCGAACGCGAGATCTACACCATGACCGTCCCCGAAGTGCTCGAAAACCTCGATGTGGTAGTCGCCGAAGCCAAACAGCAAGGCGCCATGCCCACGCTGCCGGTGATCGAGTAGCGCACCGCGCCTCAGTCGAAGACTGCAACCAACAAAAGAGCTGACATCCTGAATTGCTTGCCGGGTATTTTACTCGGCCGTGGCTGGCTCACTGAGCCGGTGCATGCTTCAACAGCTTCAGCACGTTTTCGGTTGTATCCGTCTCACCCAGCCGGGGAAAAATCTTCTCGACACTATGACGGTGCGCATCGGCGTGCCGGTCCGTCATGGCATCCACGACAAGCACAACATTGTAGCCAAAATCGTATGCGCTGCGCGCCGTCGCTTCCACGCCGGCACTTGTCGAAACTCCTGTCAAAACGACCTGAGTTACGCCACGCCGGCGCAAGGTTTCATTCAAATCCGTGCCAATGAACGCGCCCACTCGTTGCTTGCTCACGATGTAATCCTCGGGCTGCTGCTCCAATTCCGGAATAAGGTCGGTCCAATCAGGCGGAAATGAGAATCTGTATCTTCCGGCTTCGGTACGGCCCGGCGCCGCGCCTGTCACGTTGACGAGAACGACCGGCAGACCGCGTTCGCGGAAAGCGCGTGCGAGCTGGGCAACACGGCCAACGACCTCGCCGACAGGGTGCGCGGTGGGCAAACCGACAACACCTTTTTGCAAGTCAATCACAATCAAGGCAGGGATGGTATCGAGTTGTGTGAGAGGCATGGCTTTTCCTTTCGGTTGAGGGGTTGAGGCAAATCGCGCCGCTTGTCGCTCAGGCTTCTACCTGGCTTGTTTCTTTTGAAATTGCACGCTCATCATTGTGCTGATGGCAACGATGCCCGCAAAAAAAGTAACGAGTGCCAGGTCGCCTCCGCTCGAAACCTTCCCGGTACGAAACAGGATGGTTCCTACGACCAGATTCAAGAGCGCCCAAAGAACGTTCACCGTCGGCGATGACAATCCTTTTCCGGGAGGGTGAGCAAATGGTGTAGGAAAGCGGTCACCAGAGATGCCATGCACAAAATGAGGCACAACATTGGCGAGAAAAATTCCGGCAAAGAAACAAGCGATGTAGTCGTACCAGTTCATTGTGGATTCTCCTTTTTGGTTGGGTTCATTCGAGAGGTCATATTGCCAGTTCATCCTCGCCGGGAAACAGGTCGATGTCGCGCGCGGGCAGCAGACCCATCTGCTGATAGATCGGCCGCATGACCGCTCTGATCTTGGGCAGCTCGAGCGCAAACCACAGCGAGCCGGCGACACAGAACGCGCCGGTAACCATGACAGTATGGGGCGCTCCGATCTGGTGAGCCAGCGCGCCAGCCAGCAGGCTCCCAAACGGCGCCGTACCGAAAAAGGCCATCGAGTAATAACTCATTGCGCGGGCGCGTTTGTCTTCTGGCACCAGCGACTGAATGATTGTATTGCTGGCCGACGCGCCCTGCATCATGCCGAAACCGGCGAAGACCATCAGTACCAGCGACAGCCATAGCGCATGCGACAGGCCAAAGAGAATCAGCGCGCCTCCGAACATGGCAACCGCTATCGGAATCATTCGCGTCAACCCGACAACCGACTTGCGGATCGCAAGGGAAAACGCCGACACAAGCGCACCGATCCCTGAAGCTGCGGTGAGCCAGCCGAGGGTATGCGCACCGCCGTGCAGCACCTCGCCGGCAAAGATCGGCAGCAACACAGCGTAGGGGTAGCCCATCAGGCTGGTAAGCGCAAAGAGCAAAAGGATGCTGCGAATGGGACGAAAGGTACGGACGTATTCCCAACCCTCGCGCATCTGTTCGAACATGCTGGTTGCGTTGCGGCGGATATTCAAGGGTTTGATGCGCATCAGCAGCAAGGAGGCGATCACGGCACAGAAGCTGACGCCATTGATCAGGAAGCACCAACCTTCGCCAACGGCTGCGATCACCAGGCCGGCTATGGCTGGGCCGATCAGCCGCGCACCATTGGCCAGCGAAGAGTTGATGGCGATGGCGTTACTGAGGTCGTTCCGATCATCGACCATCTGCACGAGGAAGGAGTGCCGCGCAGGCATGTCGAACGCATTGATCACGCCCAGCAAAGCGCTGAGAGCAATGATCTCCCAGAGGGTGATGACATGCGCCAGGGTGAGCGCGGCCATGGCAAGTGCCTGAACGGCCGCGGCTGCTTGTGTGCCCACCAGCAGCTTGCGGCGATTGAGGCGCTCGACCCAGACGCCCGCAAAGGGCCCCAGCGCAAACGATAGAATCTGCCCCGCGAAGCTAACCACGCCAAGCAGCAGCGCAGACTGGGTCATGCGATAGACCAGCCAGCTTGTCCCCAGCCGCATGATCCAGGTGCCGATTACGGAGATACCCTGGCCAAAGAAGAAGAGCTTGAAGTTGCGGTGCCGCAGCGCTCGCCACGCGTGCGAAATCGAACCTCCGGGAAAAGAAGTATCCCGCGCATCCGATTTGTTTGCGGGCTTCTTCATAAGCTGCATTCGCTCATCATTGCGGATCACGTTCCACTAAGCGCCGGATGACCTCGCCCGCAGCGAACAGGGTCTCTTGCTCTTGTTTGTCGAGCTTGGCGATGGCCTGCGCTATCCACGTCTGCTTGGCAGCATTCGCGCTCTTCTGCACAGCAGCGCCCTTGGCGGTCAACGAAAGATTCACCTGGCGGCCGTCAGTCGGATGCGGCTTGCGCTCAATCATGTCCATTTCCTCAAGCGCCGCAATGATGGTTCGCATCGACTGCGGCCTCATGCCCAGCGCACGCGCCAGATCGGCGGTGGTCGCAGGCCCCTCTCTTGCGAGGCGTTTCAGCACGGCGATCTCAGTCCACGAAAGTTCTTGCGAAGCGGCCGCGGCACGCGCGCGGCGCACTAATAGCCCTATGGACTGGGCCAGATCGACTACAGCGATGTCGAAGGTCTTGTGTGGCATATCAATTTCATTTTATACAATAGAGCAGATAAACTTGCAAGTTTATCTTGCAAGTTTATCTGTTTATCTAAGATATGCGATCGTGACGGCAAGTGGCGAAGTGCCCTGGCAATTTGAGAATTGCTGCAAGGCGAGGTTGATGAGTTCAAGCGGCTCTTACCCTAAGAAAAAGCCGCCCCTGCTGGGACTTCACCACGGTATGCTGAAACTGAAATTACTTTGGCAGCGACCGGCGTAACACCCTCTCTGGTTCGACGGGCTACCTGTCGGTGCACGAGTAGCAAGGGTCGATGGATGCCTGAATCAAAGGCGTATCTGCGAGCCGCGCTCCGATCACCATCCAACGGATCGCAGGCATGTTTGCAAACGTAGGCGTGCGCACGTGCACTCTGTCGGGATTCTTGGAATTCTCTTTCCAGGAAACGCTGTACATGACTTCTCCACGCGGCGCTTCGACGCGGCTAACGGCTGTTCCAGTGGAGAAGACGACCTTGCCGTCTCCCACGTTGAACTCGCCCGGAGGCATTTTGGTAAGCGCCTGGCGAAGGATGCGGCAGCTCTCCATAATCTCCAGCGCCCGCACCATCAGGCGTGCACGCACGTCGCCGGCCTGCTCCACCGGCACATCGAATTCCATCTCTGAATAAGCTGCATAGGGTGCGGCGCGGCGTAGATCCTGTGGCAGCCCTGAAGCTCTTGCCGTCGGTCCCACTACGCCGCAGGAGGTGGCTTTGTCATGCGTCAGAACTCCGATGCCGGCACATCGAGAACGCGCCGTTGTACTGGTGGTGAAAATGGGGATGACGGTGCGAACCATCTCGCGCTCCAGTTGCTCCACCATAGATAGGATAGCGAGCGGATCATCCATATCGCGATTGACCCCGCCAATGCGGTTCATCGAATAATTGACGCGATTGCCCGAGATGGCCTGAAGCACGTCCATAACTTTCTCACGCAGCTCAAAGCAGGTCATGAACATGGTCTTGAAGCCCATGAGTTTGGCGGCGATGCCAGCCCAGAGCACATGGGAGTGGAGGCGCTCCAGTTCGGCCATCACTACGCGAATATAGAGTGCGCGCGGGGGCGGCTCAAGGCCTGTCAACTGCTCCATTGCCTGGCAAAGGGTGAGCGTATGGATGTTGGAGCAGATGCCGCACACGCGCTCCATCAGCGCGATCACCTGAATATAGTTGCGCGTTTCAGCAAGATGCTCGATGCCGCGAAAGTTGAATCCGATATGCAGGTTGGCGTCGCAAACCGTTTCGCCTTCGCAGATCATGTCCAGCTTGTAAGGCTCTTCCAGCGCTGGATGGTAGGGACCCATGGGAATCTTGTAGCTCATTTGCCCTCCTCGCGCAGGTTCACTCCGGGCTTGTCTCCCTGGCGCAGGAGAAGCGGCACGTACACGCGCCCTGTAAATTCCACCGCGAAACCTTCGTGAATCTCGCGCTCAATCCAGTCAACGGCCTCGCAAAGATCGTAGATACTCTCGATGGAGTTGCCGGAAAGCTTGAAGGGAAAGCCCAGCAACTGGCCATCGAGGTCCCAGTGATATTCCAGGCAGAGGCCCTCTTCTCCTGGCAACTGATAGGCCGTAATAGTTACAAAGCGGGCGTGGCAGCCGTTCATGATCGCGGCAAGTTCGCGCACACTCAACGCGCCCGGGGGCAGCCAGTGCACGCCGCCCTTCTCGACCCATGGATCTGCAATCCCCAGCTTTTCTGGAATAGCTTCAAGCACGGTCATTGTGCACCTCCATCGGACGGATTTGGCGTGTGAGCGCGAGTGGCTGCCGGGGGCGCTGCACCTGACTTGGGAGCGGGTGGCTTGCGCGCAACGGTGTAGGAATTTTTCAATTCGCCAATGTTCAGATAGACGGGCGGACATGCAGGCTCCTGGCTCAGCGCATGGGCTTTGCAGCCTTCCACGCAGCGTCCGCAGAAGGTGCAGTGACCAGGATCGTAGCTCCAGACGAAATCGGATTTACCGGCGCGAAACGTGATGGCGCGCGCAGTGCAACGAAATCTGCAGATCGCGCAGCCGGTGCAAAGCGCAGGATCGAACCGCACCAGACCGCGATAACCCTCACTCACCTTGGGGCGCGCGGGGAAACGCAGGGTCCGGGAGCCGCCCCACAAATTCCTCCACAGCATGGTGAGAATGTTCATGATCTAAACCTCATGAAGAGCGCGGACGAAATGGCCAGGACCGCGAATATAAGAGTACATTGCCAGTAAAAACGCACTGTAGTATCGATCGCCAACCGAGCTGTGGCGGCCGCAACGACTGACAACAGCAAAACGACTCCAAAGGAGAACGCGACGAAGAGGGGGGCGCCGATCCACCACACTGTGACGTGAGGAGCTATCAGCGTTGCCACCAACCCCGTAGCCGCAACCCACTCAAGCCCGTGCGACAGTTCCCACATCGCCAGTTCCGGACCAGCATACTCGGTCATTGGCCCGGAGTAGATCTCCTGTTCCGCGTTGGGCAGGGAGAAGGGATTGATGTGCAACTTGGCGGGAAGGCACACGAGGATCGCCAACACTCCGAGGTAAAGTACCGGCGAGGGAGGAAGCTGCGCCAGCGCTTCCAGACGGAAGGTATGTTGCGCTGCGCCGATGGAAACAATGGCCAGGAGAAACACGACATTATAGGAAACATCCAGGACCGCTTCGCGCGCCGAGCCGATCTCACCAAAGATCGAACGCGAGGAGAAGCCCGCCGCCACAATGCAGATGGAAGGAATTTCCATCAGCGCCAACAGCAGGATCAGGTCGCCCTCGAAGCCGCCGGAGGACGGCAGGACGGGCAGCAACCCAACTGCACCCCCCGCTGCAGATACCGCAAGCAGCGGCCAAGCCCTCATCAGAAGACCGCTCACTCCGCTGCGGGCAGGTGTGGTCTTGCCCAGCAGTTTGATGAAATCGTAGAAGGGCTGCATGAAGGGAGGGCCGATGCGCCCCTGCATCAAGGCAACGGCCTTGCGCTCAACCCAGAGGAAGAACCAGGCGACAGGGACAGAGAACAGAAGTCCAGGAAAAATGAGCAGGCGAGCCAGGGCTGTTTCGAGATTCATAGCTGCACCTCTCTGGAATCCGGCGCGGCGCCCGGCTCGAATACAGGCCCTTTCGCGGCTCGCTCGGCCAGTATCTCCGCCGCCTTCACCACGCCTTGCACAATAGCGTCGGGACGCGGCGGGCAGCCGGGTACAAACACATCCACCGGGATATGGCGGTCGAGCGGGCCATCGAGCGTTCGGCTATCGATGAAGACATTGGTTGTCGCTGGACAGGAGCCGATGGCCACTACAGCCTTTGGTCCGCATACCTGCCCGTAGACGGTTTCAATGGCATGAACCGAGTTGCGCGTCACAGGACCGGTGATGCACAAAATATCGGCGTGGCGGGGACTTCCTTCCAGGCGCACACCCAATTGCTCTGCGTCGTAACGAGGCGTCAGGCTGGCCACCAATTCAATATCGCAACCGTTGCAACTGCCCGAATTCATATGAAAGAGCCAGGGGCTGCGACGGCGGCAGTAGCACATCAATCGATTCCAGAGATTCATGGCCTACCCCCCGGCAGCATTTGCATTGCATGCGGCCATAGGCCCGCTGCCAATAGCAACACCACGAGCACAACGATTGTGGCTCGCAACAGCAGTGGCTCTCTTGTCTGCTGATTTTGCAGAGGCGGATCCGGGTCGCGTGCGGGTCCCCACCATACGCGCGTCAAGGCCAATACATAAGCAATCAGAGCGAATACGGAAGAAAGGATGAAAACCGTCAGCAGAAGAGGTCCGATCTGTAATGCGGTTTCATAGAGCCTCCAGCGGCCGATGTATCCAAGCGTCGGCGGCACTCCCAACATGGCCAGCATCCCGAACAGGAAGCCGAACGCACTCACCGGGTAGCGGCCGGCCAGACCAGTGTGTCCTTCGCCCAGTGCACCCTCGGCCTCGGGACCGCTGAGACAAGCGAACAGCAGCGCCTTAGCCAGAGCATGCGTGGCCGCCGCAACCAGCACGCCGGAGTAGCCCAGCGCGCTGGCGCAGGCCAGCCCAAGCAACAGGAAGCCCACATCCTCGATTGTGGAGAGAACCAATATACGCTTGAGGTCGCGCTGCGAAAGCATCAGAAGAGCGCCAATCAAAGATGTGGCGCCCGCTACGCCGAGCCACAGTCCCTGGGGCGTAAACGAACCCGGCGAAGACTGCGCAATGAGATACAGCTCGCCGAATGCAGCCATATCAACGACCGCAATAATCAAGCCCAGCACCAGGGCCGGCAATTCGTCGGCCAGCCGGAGCAACCAGAACAAGAGCGGGACCGCGGCAAGCTTGACGCAGACACTGGTTAGCAGCAGCGCCCGCGACCAATCTGCCTCGCCACGCTCCATCAGCAGTTCGCTGAAGATCAAAGACAGAGCAGAGATGACGACAACCGCAACGTAAGCCAGCTTTGCAGAGCGCGTTCGTGCGCTTTGCCACACCAGCGGAATCGTCAGCAGAGCGCCGAGTTCCAACAGCTCGAGGCGAAGCCATGGGCCGGCCACAACCAGGCCCGCAATGGAGGCCGCGCCGATCAGCGTCATCAGCGGCGCAAGACGGCGCCACGCCGTGTGGGTGAGAGCCACCAGAATCAATGCGCCCGCGGCCACGGCACATGCAGCAACCAGCAGCACCGGTACATGCTGCGAAGCAAGTGTCTCCGCGCCCGCAGCCCCCGGAGCCAACCAACGAACACTCATGACCAGCGCCGCCGCCATTGCGACAGTCAAGACCGCGGCGTAACGCTCCATCCAGGAGACCGCGACACCAAGAACGCGCGATGCTGCCTGCAACCCATCCCAAATGCCCAAATAGACGCGATCCACATTGGTCCAGCGAAAGAATGTGTGCCAGTTCTGCTGGAATATTTCTGAGAAGTCGCCGGCCGTGAGCCGCCCCTGGTCTGACAGCGGTTCTCCGCCGGTAAAGATTCCGCCTCCTGCGCCGGCCAGGGCCGAGCCTCCAACAACGGTGACGGCAGACGGCGCCGGACGCGCGGCGTAAGCAATGGCGTAAATTGCACCGCCCAGAATCAGCGAGACCAGAGCCAACACCAGGCCGCCCATGATCGAGAAGCTCCCCGTTGTGGAGAAGAGCCCAAACCACGTCATTTGCACACCTGTGCCCAGTCCAAGCGCGCTCAGGATCGGATTGAGAAAGTAGTTCACGGCCAACTGCGGCGCAATGCCCAGGACGATGCTGCCCGCAGCCATCAGTCCCATTCCCCACTGCATGGTGAGCGGAGCCTCGTGTGCATTTTTCGTCGCCTCAGTCAGCGGTCCCAGGAACACCGCACTGGTGGCTTTTGCACACAGAAAGACCGTGCCCAGACTAACCGCCCACGCCATCATGGCGGGAATGGCCCATCCTGCTTGCAATGCCGCAGCGTAGAGCATCCACTTGCTCACAAAGCCGCTCATCAGTGGTATACCCATCATGCTGGCCACGCCGATCAGCCACCATAGCGTAGTGCGAGGCATGCGCTGCGCCAGGCCGCCGAGCTCGTTCATGTCGCGTGTGCCCGCTGCGTGCTGCACCGCGCCGGCATTCAGGAACAGGCCGCCTTTGAAGAATCCGTGATTGAGACAATGGAGCAGGCCGGCAGTGATGGCCAGCGGTGTGCCGATGCCGATGCCCATCATCATGTATCCGATCTGGCTGACTGTGGAGAAGGCCAGCATACGCTTCAGATCGGTCTGCACCATGGCATACATCACGCCCAACGTCATGGTGATGGTGCCCAGCCACACCAGAGTTGCGCCCCAGGCCGGTGGCCATGCGCCAAAACTGTGCATGCGCGCCGCTAGATATACACCGGCCGTCACATAACAAGCTGCGTGAAGCAACGCGCTCACCGGCGTTGGCGCGGCCATGGCCTCAGGAATCCAGGTGTGCAGTGGCACCTGCACGGACTTGGCTACCAGAGCAACCAACATCAACACAAAGACTCCGCCCGTGAAGCTGCGCGCCACCTGCGGATCAGTCCAAAGAGCGCTCCCGGTGCGGGTGTAAATAATCAGGATGCCCGCCAGCAAGCCGTATCCGGCAATGTGGGTCATCAGCAACACCTTGCGCGCGCCATTCACCGCTTCGCGATTGGTGTACCAAAAACCCACCAAGCTGAACGAGCACAATCCTATCGCCTCCCAACACAGGTAGAGAAACAATAGGTTGGCGCTGTATACAAGTCCGATAAAGCCGCCGATAAAGATCAGCATCGTGCAATAGAAGCGTGTCGCGGACCGGTCGTGCGCCATGTATCCGATGGAGTACAAGAGCACAAAGGCGCCCAGCCACGCGCCCATAAATGCGAACAGGACGCTGAGCGCGTCCACATGCAGCACGAGGGCCAGCGGTCCGTCCCATTGCAACAGGTTGAACTCGACTGCGTGTCCTGCCTGGACCAAAGGCACAATGCCTGCCACGGCAAGCAGTGCCGGCAGACATGTGACGACCGCCAGAATTCCCTTCGTTCGGGCCGAAAAAATCCGCGCTACAAGGATCTGAAGCGCGGCACCCAACAAGAGCGAGCATGGCGCTATGAGAATGAGGGATTCATCTCTCATGCTGGGATAGTATGACCTTTTTCTGCATGGTGTTGTGATGATGGTCACTGCCAGATTTTCCGAGAGGTGGAGTAGTCTCCTTGTCCAGAAGGAT
This sequence comes from uncultured Occallatibacter sp., assembly GCA_964571165.1. Lineage (GTDB taxonomy): Bacteria > Acidobacteriota > Terriglobia > Terriglobales > Acidobacteriaceae > Telmatobacter. The sequence goes on from CAZNAW010000033.1 coordinate 34,254, forward strand.
TATGTCCCATTGAGGGGGTATAAATGGAAGGCCTCTGGTATACGCACTTCACGGCAGGACAGGTGCACGGCGACGGTATGGCTGTGTTGCGCAATGGAGAAATTCTGGGCGGCGATCCCGCACACACCTACACCGGTTCTTATCAGTTCGACGGACCGAACCTCTACGCCAACGTTTGCGTCAGCCCTCACGCAACACCCAGTGTTCCCGCGGATTTGGAGCGGCCGGTGACGATCTTCCTGAAGGGTTCCGTGGCCGGAGATTCAGCCACGGTGTCGGGGCACCCGGACCGCCACGCCGACGTTCAGATCGCTGTCGAATTGCATCGGGCCTCGTGAGCGCGGCTGCCTTATTGAATAGCGCAACAACTCTGATGTAGAGACGTCCTGCCGTTACACCGGAGCCGTCTTGCCTTGAAGTTTGTTCTGTGCGGCGTTGTCACGGTGTGACACCCGCGCTGGGTGTTTTCGTTCGTAAGCCGCAACCCCGAGCAAATGTGTCAGCCGTTCGCACGCATGTGTCACATATTTGAGGAAGGCGGGTAGCGGACCTGATGAAGATGACCTATCAGAATTGGTTTCACATGAAAGGAGCATTTGCATGCAAGCGTACCCGGCATCCGTTCCTCTTCCTTCCAGTGACAAACGTTGGAAAGTTGTTGAGGGCACAATGCGGCGTTACGGCCACAAAGCTTCCTCATTGATTGAAGTTCTCCACACAGTGCAGGAATCGTTCGGCTACCTCGACGACGTGTCGCTGCGCTTCGTCGCTTCATCGTTGCGCCTTCCCGTGAGCAAGGTATACGGCGTCGCGACCTTCTATCACTACTTCAGCTTGAAACCGCCGGGAGAACACACCTGCGTCGTTTGCCTGGGGACAGGCTGCTACGTCAAGGGCGCCGGGAATCTGATGAAAGCGATTGAGGAAGTAGCCAAGGTGAGTGCCGGGGAAACCACGCCCGATGGCAAAGTATCCGTTGTTGCGGCGCGATGCATCGGCGCCTGCAGCCTTGCGCCGGCGGTGATCCTCGACGGCGAAGTAATTCCAAAGGCGCAGCCCTGGGCCGTAAAAGACCAGATTCGGAGGTGGATGAACCATGACGCTGGATGAGCTGAGGGAAATTGCCGAGAGCGAAAGAGAAGAACAGAAGAAAATCTCGCGCCGCCTCAACGTCTGCGTGGCTGCCGGATGTTTGTCTCAACGCAGTGACCAGGTTCTGAAGGCTCTGCAAACCGAGGTCCAGCAGCGCGGTCTGGAAGGCAGTTGCAAGGTAAAGGGTGTCGGCTGCATGGGATTGTGCGCCGCCGGTCCTCTTTTAAAGAGCGAACCGCAACACACGTATTATCGTGCCCTATCTCCGGATCATCCCGAGATCCTTGGCGCCATTATCGACAATCTTGATGGTGCGCCCGTACCCGAATTCGCAATTTCTCCTGACATGCCGTTCTTTGCGGCGCAACAGAAAATTGTGCTCGAGAACTGTGGCGAAATTGATCCTGAAAGAATTGAAGACTATATTGCAGCGGACGGCTACGAGGCCCTGCTTACCTGCATTGCTGACCGCTCCCGTGAGGACATCATCCAGGAGATCATCAGGAGCGGTCTCCGCGGACGGGGTGGCGGCGGTTATCCGACGGGCTTGAAATGGTCGATGGTTGCCAAGGCTCCGGGCGAGCAGAAGTATGTAATCTGCAACGCGGATGAGGGCGACCCTGGCGCGTTCATGGACCGCTCGGTTCTGGAAAGCGATCCGCACCGTGTGCTTGAAGGCATGGCGATTGCCGCCTATGCGGTCGGCGCCAGCAAGGGTTACATTTACTGTCGCGCCGAGTACCCATTGGCGGTCAAGCGGTTGAAGATTGCCATTCGACAGGCAGAGAAGCTGGGCCTGCTCGGCAAGAGAATCGGAGAATCGGACTTTGGTTTCGAGATTGAGATTCGCCTTGGTGCGGGCGCGTTTGTGTGTGGTGAAGAGACTGCGCTCATCGCCTCGGTCGAAGGCAAGCGCGGTGTACCTCGGCCGAGACCGCCGTTTCCGGCCTATTCCGGGCTGAACCATTGCGCCACGCTGCTCAACAACGTTGAGACGTTTGCCAATGTTGCCCCCATCCTTCGCAAAGGCGGCGCCTGGTACGCCTCCATCGGTACCGAGAAGAGCAAAGGAACAAAAGTATTCGCGCTCGTGGGAGAGGTGAACAACACAGGGCTGATTGAAGTTGCCATGGGCATCAAACTGCGCGACCTGGTCTACAAACTGGGTGGCGGCATTCCGGGGAATCGCAAGTTCAAGGCGGTTCAAACCGGAGGCCCCTCAGGTGGCTGCATCCCTGAGAAGTTTCTTGACATGAATGTTGATTATGAGTCGCTGATGGCCGCGGGCTCCATCATGGGTTCCGGCGGCATGATCGTCATGGATGAAACCGCATGCATGGTGGACGTGGCAAAGTTTTTCATGGACTTCACGCGTGACGAATCCTGCGGCAAGTGCATTCCTTGCCGCATTGGCACAACGCAACTGCATGGCCTGCTCGAGCGGATCAGCGAGGGCCAGGGGCGAATGGAAGATCTTGACACGCTGGAACGCCTCGGCGTCATGGTCAAGCGCACCGCGCTTTGCGGCCTTGGCCAGACCGCACCCAATCCAGTGAGCAGTACGATCAGATATTTCCGTGACGAGTATGTGCAGCACATCACCAACAAGACCTGTGCGCAGGGCAGGTGCGCCTGTTCCAGAACATCTGCCAGCACGGCGGAGAAACGAGGAGAGCCGACAGATGCCAGAGCGAAATCAATACCAGGTTAAGACGCTCACAATCGACGGCAAGGAAGTTTGCGCAGCCGAACATCAGACCATCCTCGAAGTGGCGCGCGAGAACGGCATCGATATCCCGACCCTCTGCCATTTTGACGGTCTGCATGAAATCGGCGCATGCCGGTTGTGCGTCGTGGAAATCAAAGGCAACAACAAGCTGCTTCCAGCTTGTTCTACACAGGCGCAGGAAGGAATGGAGGTGACGGCGCATTCGCCGCAACTGCTGGAATTTCGCAAGTTGATCGTCGAGTTGCTGCTGACTGAGCGCAACCATGTGTGCGCGGTGTGTGTATCTTCAGGCCACTGCGAATTGCAGACGTTGGCGCAGAAACTTGGTGTCGACCATGTGACGCTGCCATACCTGCATGTCAAGTGCACGACCGACGGCTCCCATCGGCGTTTCGTCGCCGATCACAATCGATGCGTTCTTTGTGCGCGCTGCTTGCGTGTGTGCGATGAGATCGAAGGCGCTCACACCTGGGACATTACCGGCCGCGGCATTGCCTCGCGGATGATCACCGATCTGGGAGAGCCGTGGGGGAACTCAGAAACCTGCACCAATTGCGGTAAATGTGTCAGCGTTTGCCCGGTCGGCGCGCTTGTCGAGAAGGGCAAAGCTGTCGCGGAGATGACCAAGCCCAACTTCTTGCCATATCTCCTTCAAATGCGCGGGGAGGCAGAATGACGGAAAAAGCTAGAATTGCAACGCTATGGCTGGACGGATGCTCGGGTTGCCATATGTCGCTTCTCGATATCGATGAACGTTTGCTGGAGATCGCCGACAAGATCGAGCTGGTGTACAGTCCCGTGGTGGATGCCAAGGATTTTCCTGAGAACGTCGATCTCACACTCGTTGAGGGCGCCATCGCCAGCGATGAAGACATCGAGAAGATGAAGCTGGTCCGCAGCAGAACAAAGCTTTTGGTGGCGCTGGGTGATTGCGCCGTGACTGGTAATGTTCCCGCCCTGCGCAACAACTTTGTACTCGAAGATGTGCTGAAGCGGGGCTACGAAGACAACGCAACGGCCAACCCTGGGGCGCCGAATCACGAAGTCCCCAAACTGGAGCCGAAGGTGATCCCACTACAGGAACTCGTTCCTGTGGATTTGTTTGTGCCCGGATGTCCGCCGTCAGCGGACCTGATCTTTTTCGTTCTGAGCGAGGTGCTAGCCGGGCGCGTGCCCGACCTGGCCACCCGCAGTCATTTTGGTAATTAGGAGCGCGGATGCAGACGATACGAATTAACGGAATTACAAGGGTTGAAGGGCACGGGAAGATCACCATCCAACTCGACGAAAGCGGGACGGTGCAGGACGCGCATCTTCATGTGCTGCAGTTCCGCGGATTTGAAAAGTTTTGTGAAGGACGGCCATTCTATGAGATGCCGTCGCTCACCGCTCGCATCTGCGGCATCTGCCCCATTAGTCATTTGCTCGCGGGCGCCAAGGCGTGCGATGCCATCATGGGGTTGCGCATCCCGGAAGCGGCCGAGATGCTGCGCCGCGTGGTGCATCTTGCACAAGTTACACAGTCGCACGCGCTCAGTTTCTTTCACCTTTCCTCGCCGGACTTCCTGATGGGCTGGGATGCAGACCCTGCAGAACGAAACATCCTTGGCCTGGCTGAAAAACACCCTGATCTGGCTTTGAGTGGCATTCGCCTGCGGAAGTGGGGACAGCAAGTCATTGAGCTGCTTGGCGGGAAGCGCATTCATACTCCCTGGATCGTACCCGGCGGTGTGGCCTCCCCGCTTACCGTGGAAAAGCGGGACGAAATTCTGCAAGGCATTCCAGAAGCGCTGGCCATCGCGACACGCACGCTTGAGTTCTTCAAGCACATGATGGAAAAGTTGAGCGACGAAGTCAGCGTCTTCGGCAACTTTCCCTCCATGTTCATGGCGCTCGGCCGCAAGGACGGCAATTTATGCCTGTATGGTTCCCGCAGGCGCCACGAGGGTTGGCTTCGCTTCGCTGACGCGGATGGGAACATCGTCGCCGACAACATCCACCCCAGAGATTACCAGGACTACATTGGCGAAGGCGTCGATTCCAGCAGCTTCATGAAGGCACCGTACTACAAGCCCCTAGGATTCCCCGACGGCGTCTATCGTGTCGGCCCGGCCGCCCGCCTGAACATGGCTCGCCAATGCGGTACGCCGTTGGCCGATGAGGCATTAAACGATTTCCGCCGGTCGTACGGAGAAATCTCACTCAGTTCGTTCCACAATCACTATGCGCGGCTGATTGAACTCACCTTCGCCATCGAGCGGATGGAGCAAATCCTCCAGCAGCCTGGCATTTTGGATAAAGACATTCGCGCCGAAGCCAAGGCAAATGAGCCTGAGGGTGTGGGCATCATTGAAGCGCCGCGCGGTACTCTCATTCACCACTACAAGGTCAACAGTGACGGCATGATGACCAGTGCGAATCTCATCGTCGCCACGGCGCATAACACACTGGCGATGAATCGCGGCCTACGGCAAGTTGCCGACAAATACCTGTCGGGCCACGAAGTGAACGAAGGCATGCTGAACCGAATGGAGGGCCTGATCCGCTCCTTCGATCCCTGCCTGAGTTGCGCAACGCACGCAGATGGAACCATGGAACTCGTTGTCGATGTTTTGAATGCGGACGGAAGTCTGAAGCAACAGATCTCCCGGAAACGTTAGAACATTTTCATGAATCGCGTAAGGTCATGGAGCCCCACCCGCGCCGTGTGTCGCCGAGGCATAATCGTCTTCGCGCACCCCCGACCGTTCCAGTTGCACCAGCATCGCCGGGCGCAGTTCCGTCTGCATGCTCACCCTGAATTCCGCCCGCACCCCGCTCCCTCTGACCACTGTTCCCTGACTATGGCACAATGGATTCTCTCTCATTTTTTGCTATTTTTCGCGCGGAAGGGGTCCCGTCCATGGGTAGTTTTTCAATTTCAGAGGCTCTAAGAGCATTGGCCGCTGGTCCACAAGTCCACCTGAATCTGCCGGTTGCGCAGCTTGTTGAGAGCGCGCTATTGCGCGGCGAAGGCCGTTTGGCGTCCAATGGCGCCCTGGTAGCAACCACCGGCGCCCGCACCGGCCGCAGTCCCCGTGACAAGTTCATCGTGGACGACCCCATCACCCACGCATCCGTCGACTGGGGGCGCGTGAACCAATCCTTCACCCCGGAGCAATTTGATGCTCTGCTACAGCGGGTCACCCTCCACATGCGCGAGCGCGACCTCTTCGTGCAGGATCTCTACTGCGGCGCGGACCCGGCTTATCGTCTGCCCATTCGCGTCATTGCCGAATACGCCTGGCACGCCCTGTTTGTGCGCCAGCTTTTTGTTCGTCCGCAGCCCGCTGAACTAAAAGCGCATACGCCAGAGTTTACCGTTATCGCGGCACCCGAGTTCGAGGCCGTGCCGGAGCGCGACGGAACCCGCTCCGGCGCTTTCATCCTTACTGATTTCACACGACGCATCGTACTCATCGGCGGCACGAAGTACGCCGGCGAGATGAAGAAGTCGATTTTTGGAGTGATGAATTTTCTGGTGCCACAGCGCGACGTACTGCCCATGCACTGCTCGGCCAACGTTGGCGCAGATGGCGTAACCGCCTTGTTTTTCGGACTTTCAGGCACTGGAAAGACTACGCTCTCCGCCGATCCGGCCCGGCGCCTCATCGGCGACGACGAGCATGGCTGGAGCCCCTCCGGCGTCTTCAACTTCGAGGGCGGCTGCTATGCCAAATGCGTAGACCTGAGCGAAGAAAAGGAACCGCAGATCTACCGGGCGATCCGTTTCGGCTCAGTTTTGGAAAATGTGGTGCTTGATCCATCTACCAGCCAGCCCGATTACTCCAATGTCGAGCTCACCGAGAACACCCGCGCTGCCTATCCCGTAGGCTATATCGAGAATGCGGTTGTTCCAGGGGTAGCGGAACACCCCCGCAACGTGATGTTTCTCGCCGCAGATGCCTTTGGCGTACTGCCGCCCATTGCCCGACTCACCCGCGAGCAGGCGATGTACCACTTCCTTTCAGGCTACACGGCCAAGCTGGCGGGAACCGAGGCCGGCATGGGATCGGAACCCGTGCCTGAATTTTCAGCGTGTTTCGGCAAGCCGTTTTTGCCGCTGGCACCACGCGTTTATGCGGAGATGTTGGGCGAGCGACTCAGGCAGCACCGGGCCGCTTGCTGGCTGGTTAATACTGGCTGGACGGGCGGCAAATTCGGTGTCGGCAAGCGTATGAGCATCCGGCACTCCAGGGCGCTTGTCAGTGCGGCGCTCAACGGCTACCTGGATAACGTGGAGTTTGTCACTGAGCCGGCCTTCGGTCTCCACATCCCGGTGAGTTGCCCGGATGTACCGGCGGAAGTTCTCAACCCGCGGAACGCCTGGGCCGACAAGGATGCCTACGATCATCAGGCCGCCGATCTGGCCGCCCGCTTCGAGGGAAATTTCCACCAATTCGACGTGGCCGAAGCCGTGCGCACCGCGGGACCGGGCAAACGATAAGACGCAATTCCTGCCAGACACAAAAAAGCCATGCCTCCACGGCATGGCTTTTTTGCTAGATATTATTGCCGGCGATCACCTAATCTCCCACACAGTCGCCCGTGCAGTACCATCGGCCCAGCGAGGCTTAACTTCCGTGTTCGAGATGGGAACGGGTGATCCCTCGCAGTATGGTCACCGGCAAACTTGAAGGCGCTTGGCGGGTGGTTGCCCGCAGCCTGCCGCGGCATCTACTTTGTTCCGGATGGTTTCTCCCGGAGGCCCGTAGGAACGCGGACTGCAATCTGGCGCCAAACAAAACCAACGAAATTGATTGAATGTACAAGGCTTGTTAGAAGAGCATCCGCGTCAACTGCGCGGAGTTAATTCTATGGACAAGCCGAACGGGCGATTAGTACTGGTA
>CAZNAW010000034.1:0-40649 GCA_964571165.1 uncultured Occallatibacter sp.
CTGATTCCGCAAAGTGCATAAAAATGGCCGTCATCATCCCTGAGCGCAACCTTGACGCTCTGATAGTGGTGCAGAACATCCCCAAGCAGTGATTGCTCATCAAATACCAGTGCCTGGCTACTCTCCACAACCGACTTGTCATTGGCCGTGAACTGGCGAGCTGAGTCTTCGGGAAAGAGCTCGAAATCTGTCTTCCCTTTGGCGCATTCGCTGGGGATCTTGAACAACTCAGCCCAACAGCGATTGACAAAAAGATAGCGGCCAGCCTGGTCTTTCATATAGATCAACGCCGGCGAGTTGTCGAGCACCGCTTGCAACTCCGTAGCGCTCTTGCGGATCAGTTCCTCAGCCCTTTTGCTCTCCGTGATGTCGGTAAGCATGATCAACTGGCCATCGGCCTCGTGCTCTTCATCCGGAATCGCTGTGGTCGAAATCTTTGCCCACACCTCTTTGCCGTCCTTCTTGCATAATCGGAGTTCGCTCGCTCCAATTCTCAGAAGAAATGGTTGAGGAGCTTCAGGACAGAAGTCAAGAACCTTTTTTCCCGCCATTTCCTTCGGCTCATAGCCAAGCATGTAGGCGAACTGACGGTTGACGAAAGTTGTGCGGCCTAGCGCGTCGAGGGTCCAGATGCCCTCGTTGGCCAACTCGACAATCCGGCGATAACGCTTTTCGCCTTCCCGCTCCGCTTCTTGTGTCGCCTGTTTCCTGATGAGATATTCCCGCTCTGCCTCGGTCGCTTGCCGCTCGGCAATCACCGCCGATAAGAGGAGCCCAGAAACAGTCACCGTGGCAAAGAAGAGCTGCAGAAGAAGAGCGTTGATGAAAGGCAAATCCTTTGAAAAGGGTCCGAGGCCATGCGCGGTTGCGACCAACGCGATCGCGGCAATAACGGCATTGACCAAGGCGGTTCCGGCAACTCCAAACCGAATGGCGGCCCACAAGACGAACGGAAAAACCAGCAGTGCCAGCACGGTATGGCGATCTGCAAAATTGAGGTGTTCATCAAAGAGCAGCACGCTGGTGAAGGCCGCGAGCAGGAGCAGGCCAACCAGTTCCAGTATCCGGGCGACAGAGCGCAATTTGACCAGTTCGCGAAGCGAAAGCAGCAAGGGCGCAGCCAGCAGAATGCCCATGGCGTCGCCCAGGTAGTACAGCGTCCATAAAGGAGCCGCTGTTGCCCACGGCTTTACGCCGGAGAAAAGGAGGACGCCGGTTCCAATGGATGCGCTGATCGACGAACTGAGGACTGCCGACAACACCATCAGTCCGAGCATGTCCCGCAGGCGGGTGAGCGAGGTTTGAAACCCCGGGATGCTGCGGAGCAGGAACGCGCCCGCCAGCGCCGCGGCTGTATTTCCTCCAGCCAGCCCCAAAGCCGGCAGGAGAGGAAGATGCCAGAAATAATTGACCATGAAGGCTGCAAGATAGATGGCAGGCCAGCAACGCCATCCAAAAAGCAGGAGACACGCTAGTGCAACCCCGGAGGCCGGCCAAACCGGGGAGACATTACCAGCGGTGAAAGGCACTGCCAAACCGGCCATGCCAGCCAGGAAATAGAGCACGCCAGTTCCGATTATGTGTTTGTACGCTGGGATTGTCATTTGGACTCTCGGACAGGTCAAATGTACACCCGTTTGTGTAGTCTCAAACAATCATTCACGCCAGGCAGGAGTACGGGAGGAAAGAGAATCCGCAGAACATATCCCTTATGATCGGGAGCAGCAAGATCGGGTTTTGCTTCAGAGCTATCGGATTGTTATCCGGACTTCACCAGGACGTCAATTCTCGCGTTTTGAAACCCAACCGGTCATGTCTGGCAGACAAACTGGAATTTGACCCTCAATTGGTGACACAGGACGCGGCAACTTGATTAGATACAATTTGTTGTGGCATCTATTGCGGAACGATCCTGAAAAGTCTTAGTGCTGTATCTGGAGCGCCCTGCGGAAAGCGCGAGTTTGCACACCCTCAGGCAGGGCGCTTCTGATACAGCGACTTGAAGGAAGCATCCGCATAGCCATTCAAATTTTGGAAGATGGGACCAAGCGAACAGCTAATCTTCGCTCAATCGGGTTCTTGCTTGCCAGCGAAGTTCAGGGCATGCCAGCCACTGAGTAAATTCCGGAGGAGGCACTGAGTGTTCAGGTCAACGCACGAACAAGAACATGACGTTGTAATCAGCGAGAGGCATATTAGTGAAATGTGGCCCGTGATAGAAAGCAAGTTCGGCCATTATCTTTCCCGTTTCGTTGAGTCATGCCAGCCACAGTAAAACGCCAAGTGCGTGATGGTCTCGATTAACTGCTCCTGCGTCACGCCGTTTTCGCGAGCTTTGATGAGGTGAGACCGAAGCTGTCTGGACGGTTCAGGCCACACGCACCTGACGCGAGCATACGGAGCGAAATCACAATCGCAACGCAGTTCCTCATGATGTCCCTTCCTGCTTTCTCGACAAAGATGGACTCAGAGTCCCGTCATCCTCAATAAAGTTTCAGGAAGACGGGTTCCTTCGAGTTTGAGCTTTGAAGCGGCTTCGTCAATCTGCCTGAGGTCGTTCCCATTCAGCTCGACGTTCACTGCGCCGAGGTTTTCCTCGAGCCGGTGCAGCTTGGTGGTTCCTGGAATCGGCACGATCCACGGTTTCTGGGCCAGCAGCCAAGCCAGTGCGACTTGTGCCGGCGTCGCGCCTTTGCGTTCCGCGACGGCCTTGACCAGGTCAACCAGAACCATGTTGGCCTTGCGCGCTTCAGGCGAGAACCGGGGCACTATGTTGCGGAAGTCGGTGGGATCGAACTTTGTGTTCTCGTTGATCTTGCCGGTGAGGAACCCTGCGCCGAGCGGGCTGAACGGCACGAACCCGATACCAAGCTCCTCCAGGGTCGGCAGAAGTTCGGCCTCAGGGCCACGCCAAAACAGCGAGTACTCGCTCTGCACTGCGGTGACCGTTTGCACTGCGTGCGCCCGGCGGATCGTTTGAACCCCGGCCTCCGACATGCCGAAGTGTTTGACCTTACCCTCGGCAATCAGCTCCTGGACCGTCCCTGCCACGTCCTCAATCGGCACGTCAGGATCGACACGGTGCTGATAGAAGAGATCGATGTGGTCGGTCCGCAAACGCTTCAGGCTAGCATCGGCCACACGCTTGATATGCTCGGGCCGGCTATTGGTCCCGCCAGTGCGCGCGCCAGTCTCAAGATCGATGTCGAAGCCAAACTTTGTGGCAATCACTACCTTGTCACGGATCGGCTGGAGCGCCTCGCCTACCAGCTCCTCGTTCGCGAACGGCCCATACGCTTCGGCCGTATCGAAATGGGTCACGCCAAGGTCATAGGCGTTACGAAGCAACTTGATCATTTCGCCCTTGTCGGCTGCCGGGCCATAGGCCGAGCTCATGCTCATGCAGCCGAGGCCAAGAGCAGAAACTTCCAGATCTTTACCTAACTTGCGCTTTTGCATTGTTCTTCTCCATTCATTTCGTTGACTTGAAGTTTCGCATCTTCCTTGCGCCATTCCATAGTTAGTTACTGACCGCAAAGTCAGTGCTTAAGCTGACTTCTTTCCAGTCTTCGATCTCCTGACGCTGCGTCTCGAGTTCAGCGTTCACAATCCTGAGAGCATCACTACCGAGTAGAAGCCGGAACGGTGCGGTTTTTCCTTCGACAATGTTGATGAGCACACGCGCGGCGCGCGCCGGTTCACCGGGCTGGGTGCCGTGGCTCTTGTCGTTTTCCTTGCGGCGGAGTCCCGCGGTATCAGCATAGTCGGCAATTGCCGACTTGGCCTGTTGAAGGGAGCGCCCAGCAAAATCCGTCCGGAAGGCGCCCGGATCGACGACCACCACTCGAATCCCGAGCGGTCCAACCTCCTTGCGGAGCGCATCGGACATCCCTTCAAGCGCGAATTTCGTGGCCGAGTAATAGCCAGAGCCAGGCATGGCTAATCTTCCGGCAATCGAGGACACATTCAGGATGGCGCCATGACGCCGTGACCTCATCCCGGGAAGCACCGCCTTGATCAGCGAAACGGTGCCGAAGAAATTGCTCGCAAAGAGCTCGGCGACTTCCTTTTCGTCTCCTTCCTCTACTGCCGCACGGTAGCCATAGCCGGCATTGTTGACGAGCACGTCCACCCCGCCAAAGCGTTGTTCCGCGAGCTTGACGGCGCTGGTAACCTGATCCGCCTTTGTAACATCCAGTACGGTTGAGATCGCTGTGTGGGGGAAGGCGGAAACCAAATTCTCCACCGATCGCAGGTTGCGGGCCGTAACTACAGCATTGAATCCCGCTTCAAGAACTGCCTGCGCGATGCTTCGCCCCAACCCGCTCGAACATCCTGTGATAAGCCAAGTCGACATCGGACTCCCTTTCTAACTATTGCTATTGACCAGATGGGGACTGCAAGCCCATACCCATGGCCCATCCACTGCGGCCGAATCGCGGGGAAGAATCCCCAACCATCTCATTCCCGGGTTAATTCTGCTTTATTGGCGCTTCCACGCCAGAAAGCGATAGCACCATTCCCGGCAACCGCGCGCCATGGACCGGCGTGCGGAGCAATGCGGCATTCAACTCCCGGAGTTCCGCAGGCGTGAAGCGTACGGCGTCCGCGCCGAGATTGTCCAGCAGATGCGGCATCTTGGTTGTGCCGGGGATCGGAACGATCCAGGGTTCCCGTGCTAACAGCCAAGCCAGCGCGATCTGAGCAGGTGTTGCTTGCTTGCGCCGCGCCCATTCCTTTACGACCGCAACAAGCGCGAGATTGGCTGGGCGGTTTTCGGGTGCGAACCAGGGCACCATGGCGCGGAAGTCACCCTGCTTGATGCGAGTGTTCTCGTCGATGGCGCCAGTCAGGAACGCCATAGCAAGCGGGCTCCAGCATACGAAGCCGATTCCTAATTCCTTGCATATCGGCAAGATTTCTGCCTCAGGGTCGCGGGCCATCATGGAGTATTCATTCTGAACAGCCGTCACAGGCTGCACCAAGTGCGCGCGGCGGAGCGTCTGGGGACCTGGTTCGGAAAGCCCGAAGTGCAATACCTTTCCCTGAGCGATCAGATCCTTGACCGTACCTGCGACGTCTTCGATCGGAACCGAAGGATCGACGCGGTGCTGGTAAAGGAGATCGATGCGATCTGTCTGGAGACGCTTCAGCATGCCGTCGACAGCCAATCGGATGTGCTCAGGCCGGCTGTTGAGGCCGCCCAACGATTTACCCGTATCAGGATCGATATTCCAGCCAAACTTTGAGGAGATGACTGCCTCGTTGCGGATCGGGCCAAGCGCTTCGCCGAGGATTCGTTCGACCTCTAACGGGCCATACGCTTCAGCTGCGTCGAAGAGCGTGACGCCGTGTTCATGAGCCGTGCGAGCCAGGGTTATCATGTCGGCGCGGCGCGGGGCAGTCGCATAGAAGGTGCCGGTGAAATCTTGGCACCCGAGACCAACGCTCGAGACCTCCAGTGTCCCGAGCTTGCGCCGCCCCTTCACCAGCGGCTTTGTCGAAGCACTACGGCTTGCCCGAGCGGTAGCCGGAAAGGAAAGACCGCCGGTGATCATTGCGGCGGCGATCATCCCAGTTGTGCGCAGAAACGAGCGGCGGTCCAGGTCATGGCTGCATCCCCGGTCAATGTCTTTGAGGTTGGACATGTTGTTCCTTTCGTCAGCTCCATAGGTTCGAGCTACTATCTGTTCACAAGATTCTGGAAGTGAGCAGAATATCTGTCACCCTGAACTTCAATCCCTGAGATGGCATCTTGAATGGCGCTCAGATCCTCCGATGTCAGTCCCACGGCTGCTCCGCCGAGATTCTCTTGGAGGCGGTGCAACTTGGTGGTTCCAGGAATGGGGACGATCCAGGGCTTTTGCGCGAGCAGCCAAGCCAGCGCAATCTGCGCCTTGGTTGCCTTCATCCGATCTGCAATCTGCCCGAGAGCATCCACTAGTGCCTGATTCGCCTTGCGAGCTCCTGCGGAAAAGCGCGGAACGATGTTGCGAAAGTCCGTCTTGTCGAACTCTGTCTTGTCGGAAATCGCTCCGGTCAGGAAGCCCTTGCCCAGCGGGCTGAACGGGACTAACCCGATACCGAGTTCCTCCAGTGTTGGAAGAATCTCCTTCTCCGGATCGCGCCACCACAACGAATACTCACTCTGCAGAGCCGTAAGCGGCTGGACAGCATGAGCGCGACGAATGTTCGCTGCACCAGCTTCCGACATACCGAAGTGCTTGACCTTCCCCTCCTGGATGAGGTCCCTGACTGTACCCGCTACGTCTTCGATCGGCACGTTCGGGTCGACGCGATGTTGATAGAACAGATCGATCACGTCGGTGTTGAGGCGCTTCAAAGACGCTTCAGCCACGGCCCTGATTCGTTCCGGCTTGCTGTTCGTACCCTGACTCGGGAGTCCGTTCTCGAAGCCGAACTTTGTTGCGATGACCACCTTGTCACGGATGGGAGCCAGCGCCTCACCAACCAGTTCTTCGTTCGTAAACGGGCCGTATGCTTCAGCGGTGTCGAAAAAGGTCACGCCACCGTCATAGGCGGCGCGGATTACTTTGATCGCCTCATTCTTTTCCATCGCGGGGCCGTAGCCGAAGCTTAGCCCCATGCATCCAAAGCCGAGGGCTGACACTTCGAATCCACTCTTTCCCAGGGTCCGCTTTTGCATTTTTCCTCCTTACCTCCACGTCGATCACCCTTGCGTTGCTCATGGTTACGTAGCGACGACCGATCCGTTCGGTGATGTCTCGAAGATAGCCGCACTTCGAGAGCAATGCCCTGCGGAGCGCGCCAATTTCCCTGCGGATTCCGCCATTCTCTCGTGGCTTCGAAACGGGCCCTCTCGGTGACTCATTGGCGTGCTTTGCAGGCAGAATGGCGCGGCCTGCGTGCGGCAAGGCGTCGAAATGGGGTAATCTCAAGATACGATTGAGGTGGTTCCGATGCTGAAACACTTTCGTGTTCCAGGCCGTTTGGCGCTCAAACTAACCGAATTCGGGATCTCGATCCCCGCCGTACTCCGCAGAGCTGGCCTGCCTCAGGATCTCTTCGAGCAGAAGCGCGTACTCGTCTCCACGGACGAACTCTTCGCGCTCTGGAGCGCAATTGGAAGTGTGAGTTCCGACCCGCTCATCGGACTCAGACTGGGAGTCGAGACCAAGACGGAGCGTTTCCACCCCATGGGAATTGCCGCGCTCTCGACAGAGAGCCTCGTCGCCGCCGTGAAGCATATGGCTCGGTACAAGAAACTCACGGCACCCGAGGAAATTCTTAACGAACTCGATGAAACGGAGTTCCGTGTCAGCTTCCGATGGTTGCTGGCTGTCGATGCGGAGCCGCCGATCCTGACCGATTATTGCCTCGCATGGATGCTCTCCATTGCTCGTCTTGGAACCGGTAAACAACAGTTGTCACCGCTTCGACTCGAATACCTCCAGTCCCGAACCAACCTCCGGCCAATAGAGCGGCACTTTGGTTGCGAGGCGGTTTGTGGCGCTCCGCGCAATGCGATTGTCTTCCGCGCGACCGATGCCACTGCGCCGTTTGTTACCCGCAATTCGGACTTACTCGAACTACTCGCTCCGCAGTTCGAGGAACAGTTGAGGCAGTTCAAAGCAGAGGACACTTTTGTCGAACTTGTCCGTCGAGCGATTCAGGACAGGTTGGCTGGACATCGCCCGTCAATCGATGTGATCGCCCAGGCACTTCACATGAGTGCCCGCACAGTGCAGCGCCGCTTGCAGGACTCAGGCTACAACTTCCAGCGGGTTCTTGATGAAGCTCGGCACCAGATGGCCCGCTATTACCTCTCAAACTCCGTACTGGAGTTGAACGAGGCCGCCTACTTGCTTGGCTTTGAAGATCCTAACTCGTTCGGTCGTGCCTTTCGTGCTTGGGAAGGCATCCCGCCCAGCGATTGGCGGGAGACTCATCGCGCTTCAACTGTGATGTAAGGTGAGGCGTGCGCTCAGCATACAAGGTATTGATAAAATGGACAAAAAGGAATAGCTCTAAATCATTGATTGTTAACCATTTATCAGTGCAATCATGAGTTTATGAAAACATATGGCGGAGAGGGGGAGATTCGAACTCCCGATAGCCTTGCGACTATGTCTGATTTCGAGTCAGGTGCATTCAACCGGGCTCTGCCACCTCTCCGTTTTGTCTACTACGATTGATAGGGCGCTCTCCACGAGATTTTTGTGGCACTGCCAGCTTCACGGGCAGTTTTCCCTATTCCCTACGGGTCTCATCAATGCCGCCAATCGCCCTTCGCCGACTGTAAAAACCCTCCATTCTGGCAGGGCTCGTGAAACGTGCGAGCTGTTGGCTCATGAGGCCGCGATTGGAACTCCCCGACCGTGGGTAAATCCCATTCGACTGCATTCAGTTTACTGGCGAAGGTGTATCAGTTGCAATGCCAAGTCTATACGGTCCAGGAAGCCCGCACTGCGGACGGTATCCAGAAGCCGTCTGCGGGGTTGGACAGGCAAAGTGCAGAGAAGTTTTTCCCTCTCAGGCGTTATTTTGTTTTGAACAGATTTCGGCGGGCAAGATGAGCAGTATCAGCGGATAGAATTACGCCAGCGAACAGGATCGAAGGTTTCAGGGAATGCGGCGTCGGCGGAGTGGCTGGTTTGATGAGTGCTAGTAGAGTTTGGGAGATCGGATTCTTATGATGGAATTCCATATATCGCGGGATGCGCGTGAACGGTACCAGTTCGCTGAGTCCCTATTCTCTTATACAGGGAACGTAGTTTTCGCCAATTTGGCTGCGTGCCGCGAGTTCGCGCACCGCATGAACCTGGTGCGCGATGTTGAAAAGCATCCGGAGCAGGCGGTTCATGCCGGCCAACTCTACGCGATGGGCCTGATTGATGAGGCCAGCCACGTCTTGATGGCGCGCTATCGCGAGCAATTCGATCCCGAGGTGATGACCTCGGCTCTTGACTGGTTTTCCGCGCAGGTGGGCTCTGAGGCGCTTGACACCATGTTGTTGACGTTTGTAGAGCAGTTTCCCGGCACGAGCGTGATTCGTGGCTTGGAAATACCTCGGCAATGGCTGGCCGGCACCACCGATGGAATGCCTCACCGGGCTGCCGCTCTCGAAGAGTTGCTGTTGCTGTGGACCGCGAACCGTAACGAGGCGTTCAAGCCTTTCGAGGAACTTTTCGAGGAGAAGACCCTCGCTGAGAAAACGGTCTACCGCCAGGTGACACAGCAGTTGCCTGAATACTTTGCCACCCGCCCGTTGATTCCAGTCCCGGACGCCGCTCCCGTCAATCTCTTGGATCTGTTGCGAGCGCCAGCGGTGGCTGCGCCGGGCTCGCTCAGCGAGCAGCTTGCGCTCATTCGCAGGCTCTGGAAGCCGCTTCTGGGCGAGAGCCTGGAGCGCTTCCTGTTGATGGCCGGCGAGGTTCTCCATGAAGAAGAACTGGCCATCTGGATGCAGTTCAATCCTCCCGCCGCCCAGGCCCATGCCGCCGCCCAAGCTGCGGCCCAACGGCGCCGGGAAGCGGGGCAGCAACAGTGGCCTTCGGTCGTCAGCCATTCCGAGGTTCCTGTTTTCGGCGATCCGGCTCACGAATATGAAAAATTCAGTCCCGATACCGCATGGATGCCGACTACGGTGCTCATCGCCAAGAGCACTTATGTGTGGCTGGCGCAGCTCAGCAAGCAGTACGGGCGCAGAATCGCCCGACTGGACGAGATTCCCGACGAGGAACTTGCCGCCTTGACGCGCCGAGGGCTCAATTCGCTGTGGCTGATCGGCGTATGGGAGCGCAGCCGGGCGTCAAAGACCATCAAGCAGCTCTGCGGCAACCAGGACGCCGTGGCTTCAGCCTATTCGCTTTTCGACTACTCGATCGCCGAGGATCTGGGCGGCGAGGCAGCTTACATCCACTTGCGCGACCGTTGCTATGCACACGGGGTACGGCTGGCGAGCGACATGGTGCCCAACCATATGGGTATCGACTCGCCTTGGGTCATCGAGCACCCGGAGTGGTTCATCTCCCGCCCGGACTCACCCTATCCTGCCTACAGCTTTGAAGGACCCGATCTGTCGCATGATGCGCGCGTGGAGATCAAGATTGAGGACCACTACTTCGAGCAGAGTGACGCCGCGGTTGTCTTTCGCCGCCGCGACCGCGCCACAGGCGACACGCGGTACGTTTACCACGGCAACGACGGCACGAGCTTCCCATGGAACGACACGGCGCAGCTTGACTACCTGAACCCTGCTGTCCGGGAGCAGGTGATCCAGACCATCCTGCATGTGGCGCGGCTGTTTCCCGTGATTCGCTTTGACGCAGCGATGACGCTGGCCAAGCGGCATTTTCACCGGCTGTGGTTTCCGGGGCCAGGGGCCAGCGGCGCCATCCCCTCCCGTGCCGAATACGGTATGAGCCAGGCGGAATTCGACCGGCACATGCCGGAGGAATTCTGGCGCGAGGTCGTGGACCGCGTGGCTGCCGAGGTCCCCGGCACCTTGCTGCTGGCTGAGGCATTCTGGCTCATGGAGGGCTATTTTGTCCGCACCCTGGGCATGCATCGCGTGTACAACAGCGCTTTCATGAACATGATGCGCGACGAGGAAAACGCCCAGTACCGCTCGGTCATCAAGAACACGCTCGAATTCGACCCGGACATTATGAAGCGCTATGTCAACTTCATGAGCAATCCTGACGAGCGCACAGCCATCGACCAGTTCGGCAAGGGCGACAAGTGTTTCGGCGTGACTACGCTGATGGCTACGCTCCCGGGGCTGCCCATGTTCGGACACGGGCAGATCGAGGGATTTACTGAGAAATACGGGATGGAATACCAGCGTCCTCGCTACGACGAGACCCCCGACCATTGGCTCGTCGAGCGCCACGAACGCGAGATTGCTCCGCTGTTGCTGCGCCGTTCACTGTTTGCTGAAAGCGACAATTTTCTGCTCTATGACTTCATTGAGGACGCGGGCACGGTGGACGAAAACGTCTTCGCCTACTCGAACCGTCAGGGTGGGGAACGCGCCTTGGTGGTTTACAACAATCGCTACGGCGCAACGCATGGCACCATCGATCTTTCCGCGGCATACGCCGACAAGGGTGCAGGGCAACTCCGTCAGCAGCATTTAAGCGAGGGTCTTGGTTTGGCTGACGATGTCACCGCTATCCTTGCATGCCGCGACTCACTGACCGGACTCGAATACCTGCGTCGCGCCGACGTATTGTGTGGACAGGGCCTCAAACTCCATCTGCACGCCTACCAGTGCCATGTCTTTTTGGACTGGCGCCAGTTGCACGCCACGGCGGAGCAGCCCTGGGACCGGCTTTGCGACCAACTCAACGGAAGTGGTGTTCCCAGTTTGGACGATGCCTTGGTGAATCTGGAATTGCGGCCTGTGCATGATGCGCTTCGGCTGCTGCTCGATCCGGGCCTTGTGCGCCTGCTTGCCGACCTGGCAGAGCATCCGCGAGCTGTTGCTGCCGGGCCGAGTGTGGGAAAGGACAAGAAGCTCGAGATTGCACGCAGCGAGTACTTTGGGCTGGTGTGGCAGCGCTGCGAGACATTCTTGCGCGAGGCGCAGAAGGCATATGCCTTACGCACGGGTGAGGGAAGCAATCTGGCAGGCGACGGCAATCCGACCAACCCGGTTTTGCTGGGCCCGGTCTTCCGCGAGCGACTGCGTGCCGCCATGCGCATTCCCGCGATCGAGGCGCTGTTCCCGCTCCCGTGGACGGTTGCTGCCCGACGCGTGCTTCCCAGCCCCAGTCCTCAGTTCACCGCGACGGCTATGTGGGGTCCGGTATACGGCTGGTGCGTACTTGAATTGCTCGCCGAGTCCATCAATGCCGACAACCCTGAGCGCGTGGCGCTGGACCTGTTTGACCGCCTCCGCTTGCGCGAGCCGTTTGCCCAGGCCTTCAGCAGACTCGGATTCGAGGGTGAAGAAGGCTGGCGCGTGGCCGCACGCATCAAAGTGGTGCTGCTGACAGGAGCCGGTGTCGGAAAGGAAGAAGCGCCATCTTCTTCCGGCGCCGAGTCGGAAGCCGCCGCGGAAGTGCCTCTGGCGGAGGCTGACGCGGCGGCGCATGGTTCCACTGCACGCGAGCCGGCAGCGGCTGGGGACGAGAAAGTTGCGCTCTCGGCGGCTTTATGGCATGACCCGGATGTTCGCTGGCTGACCGGCGTTCACCGTGCGGAGGGGCATTCCTACCTGTTGCGCGAGCCCTATGAGGAACTGCTCTGGTGGCTGCTGATGCCATCGCTGTTGCGCCTGGCAGGCGAGGAAACATTGGACCGTGCAGCGGTGGAAGAGATGAGCAAGACCGTCGAAGAGGCGCTGGCCTCGGCCGAGGCCGCAGGCTATCGCATCGATGCGCTGCTTGGCCCGCCTGACGCTGAGGATGGCGGCGAAGCGGAATCGTCCGAGATCGAATCGCAGGCGATTGAGCCGGAGCAGACGCCCACTGAAGCGCAAGCGCCGCCAGGGGAGGAGTTGGAACCCCAGGAAGCGGAGATCGAATCTCCTGAAGTCCCCGCTGAGGAACCGGACAAACGGACCGGGAAGAAGTAAGACCAGGGTGTCTGGAAATGGCTGCGCCGGCAGTCAGGGCTTTCACAGGGTGCGGAAAGTCATCAACGATCCAGGGGTGGAGCGCCCAATGTTTGTGGCCGTGGCGATTTTGAGCGCGAATTCCTTCGCAGTTGAAACTCCCGTCGTAATGGCACCGTCCCCCTTACTGTGACGTTGCGGCGCGGCGGAGGTGCGGCTGCGCTGAACAGGGAATAACCGGACACTTGGATCCGGAAACCATGTATATCGCCGCATTGCGAAAGCCGGCCAGTTTGGCGGCTGCGCTCATTTTGATGAGGGGGCTGGTACTTATGCGAAAAGGTTTTCTCGTGAGACTTTGTGCTACGGCGGCGTGCGCCGCTGCGGCTTCAGTGATGTTCGCTCAAACGGGTCCGACCGTGCGGGTAACGGGCGGGCGGATTCAGGGCCGCGCCCTCGATGGCGGGGCGGTGTTCAAAGGCATTCCGTATGCGGCTGCGCCCGAGGGCGATTTGCGCTGGAAACCGCCCATGCCTGTGAAGCCATGGAAGGGCGTGCGCGATGCGGGCGAGTATGGCGCGACCTGTGCGCAAATCGACGCTACCTGGAATAAGACAGCCGCGGCGTTAGGCAAAGAGGATTGCCTGTTTCTGAATGTGTGGGCGCCGGAGTGGCCAAGTCAGGAAAAGAAGCCCGTACTGTTGTGGATTCATGGCGGCGCTAACATGGGCGGGTCCGCACTGGGCGCAGGGGGCATTGAGCCGCCCTTTGACGGCGAGAGCCTGGCGCGGCACGGCGTGGTGGTGGTGACCATCCAGTACCGGCTGGGAGTTCTCGGCTTTTTGGCTCATCCCGAGCTGACCGCGGAGTCTCCGAATCACGTTTCAGGCAACTATGGACTGCTGGATATCATGGCAGCTCTGAGATGGGTGAAGGAGAACGCGGAGAAGTTCGGAGGCGACCCGGCCAACGTGACGGTCTTTGGACAATCTGCGGGCGGCTACGACGTAGGGATGCTGCTGGTTTCGCCTTTGAGCAAAGGGCTGTTCGCGCGGGCAATCGAGCAGAGCGGCACCGTGGCAATCGGCGCCCGCCAGACTTCGACTCTGGCCGACGGCGAGAAGCGCGGAGTGGAATTGGCCGCGAAGATGAACGCGCCCGCCACGGGATCGATTGCATATATGAGGAAGCTGCCGGTTGCCGACGTGCTCAAGGCGTCTCCGCCTTACGGAAGAGGCGGGCTGGCAATTGTCGCTGACGGATACGTGATTGTGGGGGATGCCATTAAAAGGTTCGCCGCTGGACAGGAGTACCCTGTGCCGCTCATGATCGGCAATAACGCCCGCGAGATGACGCTCGACACGCGCGAGATGGGGATGGGCGGCGGCCCGGATGCGCTACAGAAAGCCATCACCGGGTTCTATGGAAATCTGGCGCCGCGCGCCGCCGCGCTGTATGCAACACCCTCGGACTACCCTCCCTATGGCGATGCCGGCTCGCAGTTCGTGACGGACACCTTTATGCGATGTCCTTCCGCTGCTGTCGCCGGCCTCCACGCAGCCGCCGGGAACGCGGTGTGGGAATACGAATTCTCCCATCCTTTCCCTGAGGCCACCAAGGGCGCGGCCCACTCCGGCGAATTGCGCTATATCTTTGGCGTGTTTCCCCCGGGGCCGGTGGCCGATTCGGAGCGCAAGATCTCCAACGACATGGAGACCTATTGGACGAATTTCGCCAAGACCGGAGACCCCAATGGCAGCGGCTTGCCAGTGTGGCCGAAATTCGACGGGAAGACACGGGGCTACCTGGAGTTTACCGACGGAGGGCCGATGGCGCGCCAGAATCTGCGAGGCGAATTCTGCCAGCTTTGGATGGAGTTCCTGAATCAGGAGATGGCAAAGTAGCAGCCCGCTCCCGTATCCACCCAATATTTACTTAGGTCCCACTGCAACCGCCCCCACGGACGAAGGCCTGTCCGTGGGGGTTCCAGGTTGGTGCGAAGGTTGGGCAAGCGGGCGCGCGGGGGGAAGTTCGCAGCGGGATTTACAAAAAAACTGCTGCTGTTGCGAGTTACTGTATCCGGTTGCAACAATCCACGCTATCATTCGGAGGCATCCGGTCTGTGTCTCTGAAAGAGACCTCGAAGGCTGGACAAGAAAGAGGTCATTCATGGCAAATTCCCCACGTATCCGATCCCTGTCTGTTAAACCTCCGCGGGCCCTGGCTCTTTCAGTCAAGCCACCGCGGGCGATGTCAGCTCGCTCGGTCAAGCCACCGCAGGCGATAGCAGCTCATTCTGTCAAGCCTCCGCATTTTGCAGAGCAGGCGCGCGTCGTGCTCCCCGGAAGCGAAAAGTCTGCCGCAACCGGTGCAGTTCATGTGAAGGCTACGCCGCCGAAGTCGAAGGTGACCGTGTCGGTCATCGTGAAGCGGAGGGAACCCCTCAAGACGAAGAAACGGAGCGGGCGCGCAAGCGAACCGGTGCGCGTGAGCCGGGCCGAGTTCAAAAAGCACCATGCCGCCGACCCCTCGGCGATCAAACAGGTGAAGGCTTTTGCGAAGGAGTTCAACCTCAAAGTGGAGGACGATCCGGCTCAGGCGATGCGGCGGACGGTGCAGTTGACCGGAACGGCCGCGGATATCCAGAAAGCATTTGGGGTGGAACTGAATCAGAAGACGATCAACGGAACGGAGTTCCGGGTGCGAGAGGGCGGGATTCACCTGCCGGCATCGCTGAGCGGATTGGTGGAGGCTGTGCTGGGGCTGGATAACCGTCCCCAGGCGCAGCCGCACTTTCGCGTCCGCAAGCCTCACGCCGAGAGTGCTGCCCCCAGCAACTACACCCCGCCCCAGGTCGCCGAGGCGTACCAGTGGCCCGCAAACGCCAGCGGAGCCGGACAGACCATCGGAATCATCGAGCTTGGCGGAGGGTACCGGCAGAAAGACCTTACCGCCTACTTCAAGACGCTCGGGCTTGCCGCGCCGGGGATCACCGCTGTCAGCGTGAACGGCGGGAAGAACAGACCGTCAAGGGCCAGCAGCGCGGACGGTGAGGTGATGTTGGACATTGAAGTAGCCGCTTCGGTGGCTCCGGGTGCGAAGGTAGCGGTCTACTTTACGCCCAACACAGACCAGGGGTTCATCGACGCGATTACGACCGCAGTGCACGACACGGCCAACAAGCCGAGCGTGATTTCCATTAGCTGGGGCCAGGAAGAGGCGGCGTGGACGCAGCAGTCGATGACGGCGCTGGACGCGGCATGTCAGTCGGCCGGTGCGCTGGGGATCACGATTACGGTTGCGGCGGGCGACAACGGATCGACGGACGGAGGGACGGGCAACAATGTAGACTTTCCGGCGTCGAGTCCGCACGTGCTGGCGTGCGGAGGGACGAAGCTCGATGCCAACGGAGCGACGATCGCCTCCGAAGTGGTGTGGAACGAGTTGGCCGACAAAGAAGGCGCGACGGGCGGCGGCGTGAGCAACGTGTTTGCTCTGCCTCCGTGGCAGGACAATGCAAATGTTCCGAAACCGTCCGGCAGCACGGGCGGGCGCGGTGTGCCGGACGTGGCTGGCGATGCCGACCCCACCACGGGGTACACGATTCGCGTGGACGGCGAGACGACCGTGATCGGGGGAACCAGCGCGGTGGCTCCGCTGTGGGCTGGGCTGGTGGCAGTGGCCAATCAGCAGTTCGGCACACAGGTGGGGTTCATCCAGCCGGCGATTTACGCGGCCAAGGCCGCCTCGGCGTTCACCGACATTACCGAAGGGAACAACGGGGCGTTCTCGGCAGGGCCGGGTTGGGATGCTTGCACCGGGCTAGGGTCGCCCATCGCCGGGAAATTGATTTCGCTGCTGGCGTCGTCAAGCGCGGGTGGCGCCGGCTCATCCGCCAAGAAGGCCAAGGCGTCTAAGAAGGCGGCCAAAAAGGCGTCTAAAAAGGTGGCCAAGAAGAGAACAAGGTAAGAGGAAATGTACGCTGCCCGCCTGCGCTTGCAGGCGGACAGCGCACATTTATTGCTCTGACGAACGGTTGAAGTAGCTTGTAAAGGACGATAACAAGCTTATAAGAGGCTGTACGAGGCGATAGATAAGTGGATCTACCCCATATTAGAGCGGTTCTCGACTCCGTTGCAGTCCGCTCAGAAGGATGGCGAGCGTCGGGTACCGGTCGACATTGCTCTCCCAAGTTTCAGAATTGAGACTTTGAAACACCGGCACCCGGATCGGGCGAAGAATGAGCGACGGGCTTCAGAAGTTGGCGGCGAGGAAGGCCCAGGCGGCCAGAGCGCCATTGTAGCTGGTGTAAAGGCCGTAGACATCGTAGATCGTGCTTCCCCAGTTGCCCTGGATGGTGGAGGGCAGCGCGGTGTTTTGCACGGGGTCAGAGATGTTGCGGACAAAGCCGAAGGCAATGCCGGCGGCTTGGCAAACCTGACCTACGATGGCGTCATCCATTTCGATACACACGTAGTTCTGGTACTGGCCTGAGGTTGTGCCAACAACAAAGGTAGGCGTCGTGAGCAGCGAAATTGCGCCGCCGGTCTGGTCGGCGATTTTCGGAGCGGGGTCGCCGCTGTTGAGGCTATCCGGGTCGAGATCGCTGAGAGAGTACTGGGCCTGGTAGTACTGGTTGAACTGGGTCACAAGGGATTGGAGATCGGCTGACGTGGTGGGGACGGGGAAGAGCAGTTGGGTGAAGTTGGGGTTGTTGAGGATCGAGTCCGTTGCCTGCCAGGCATTCTTATAAACGGGCCAACTGGCCGGGGCGACATCCGGCTCATAGAACGTGCCAGCGCTTACAGTGCGCACAGTGCCGATGTGGTCGCCGGTTTGAGCACCGCCCGCAGTACCAATGGAAAGGATAAGGGCAGGCTTGACGTCCTGAATGAGCAGCTTGATGAGTTCCACGAGCCAGGTTTGTCCAGGCCAGTCGAGATGAGTGTTGGATTTGAAAAGCATGACAGCGGCCGAGCCGATTTGGACCAGGCGCCACTCGCCCCAGAAGTCCCAGCCGGAGGGCGAACCGGAAGGAAGATTCCTGGAGTACTTCGTCCAGCCGTTCCACGAACTGGTGGCACGCCTGGAGTAAGGCATAGGGGTTGTGCTGGCGCAAAAGACGTGCTCGAGAGCGGCCCACTCAGCACCGGCCCAGGTGATAACAATTGCATCCGCTGTGGGCAGAGAGCTGGACGAGCCGGTCAGCAGTTTGGGCGCAGTCTGGCCGACGAGGCTCCAATTGATGACGGGCAGGGACGGTGTGTTTTGGATGGTGGGGGCGAAGCTTTTTTGGCTGGCTGAGGCGAACAGGCGAGCCGGCTTATAGTAGGACATCTTGCGTACCTCCGAGGGGATTTCGGGTAGGGTCAGTTGCCGCGCGCCGTCAGAACTGGGAAAGGGCGGCTGTTTTTGCACGCGACGAGGCAATTGTATGCCGGTTTGGGGATCTCTGGAGCAAGATCGAAGATGCCGGTTGTGGTTTCGGGAACCATCTTCCCTGGTAATGCCATATAGGGTATCCTCACTCACACGGAGGGTCGATGAAGCGCAGAGAATTTCTTGTGAATGCCGCGCGCGGGTTAGGTTCGGCGTGGCTTGCATCCAACCTGACCACAAGAGGCGCGGCGTTTGCCATGGAACTGCCGCCGCTGGGGCAGAAATTCAACGCACACGACACGGTGACGCTGGGTTCAACCGGCATCCAAACGAGCCGGCTGGCGATGGGCACGGGTACGCATGGGATTGGAAACCGGTCAGACCAGACGAATCTGGGGATGGCTGAACTGACTGCACTGCTGGTCAACGGCTACGAAAACGGGCTGCGTTTTTTCGATACGGCAGACAGCTATGGAAGTCACGCGTATGTGGCCTCGGCGCTCAAGCATGTTCCGCGCGACAAGGTTGTGGTGATGACCAAGATGGAGTCACGCGATGCCCAGGGTGCGCGTGCGGATCTGGACCGGTTCCGGCGCGAGTTGGGCACCGACTACATCGACATCTGCCTGGTGCATTGCGTGACGGACGCAGATTGGACGACGCGCTGCCGGGGCGCGATGGATGTGCTCTCTGAAGCCAAAGAAAAGGGCGTGATCCGCACGCATGGAGTGAGCTGCCACTCGATCGAGGCGCTGCGGACGGCAGCGGCGTCGCCGTGGGTGGAAGTGGACCTGGTGCGCATGAATCCGGTGGGAGCGTTTATGGATGCCGATCCGGAAACGGTGGCCGGTGTGATCAGGCAGATGCGGGCCGCGGGGAAAGGCATCATCGGGATGAAGATTCTGGGGCAGGGCGTGCTGCGCAACCGCCAGAGCGAGGCAATCCATTATGCGCTTGGTCTTGGGCTGCTGGACGCGTTTACGATCGGAGCGGCGAGCAAGAGCGAGCAGATGGATTTGATTGGGCGAATCGCGGCGGCGTGATGAGAAGGAACCTGCCGATGCTCGATACCTAGTCTCTGTTCTTTGATCTCTGACTCCTGGCATTTGTCCCAACCGCCTGCGACCCGTAGAATCACAGGAGGGCCAACGGTGACGTTGCCCGAAGCGGCACCGTCGCATGACCGGGGATGATGTATCCCGAAGCCACAGCATTCAAGTCCAGGCCCCCAGCGAAGGGTCATTGTTGCCGGGGTGAGGCGAGCGGTCACCTTGTGACACACTTGGACAGGACACAATTATCCTTGGTAATGCCGTAGGTACAGATGAGCGAACAGGAAACAGAGATTTCGATACAAACGCCGGCGATTTCGCCCGCGTGGATCAGAATCGAGCAGGCACGCAATCCCCAGCGGCCGTACCCCATGGACTTTATCGAGCGAATCTTTACAGATTTCAGCGAGATTCACGGGGATCGCGCCTTTGGCGACGACGAGGCCGTGGCTTGCGGAATGGCGCGGTTGGGCGGCGACGAGGTGCTGGTCATCGGCAACCGCAAGGGCGGGAGCACCAAAGACCGTGTGCGTCGCAACTTCGGCATGCCCCACCCCGAGGGCTATCGCAAGGCGCTGCGGTGCATGAAGATCGCCGAAAAATTCGGCCGTCCAGTGATCAGCTTCATTGACCTGCCTGGCGCATATCCCGGCCTGGGCGCCGAGGAGCGGGGCCAGGCGGAAGCCATCGCCCGGAACATCCTCGAGATGTCCCGGTTGCGCGTGCCGACCATCTCGGTTATTACGGGCGAAGGCGGATCAGGCGGAGCGTTGGCCTTGGCCGTGAGTGATCGTGTGCTGATCCTTGAGAATGCGCTTTACTTTGTCATAACTCCCGAATCGTGTGCGGCGATCATGTGGCGAGATGCCGCGAATAAGCAACTGGCTGCCGAGGCCATGCGCATCTCCGCGCCTGAGGTTGCCGCGATAGGCTGCGTAGATGAGATTGTGCCCGAACCGCCGGGAGGTGCGCACACCGACCATGAGGCAGGGGCGGGGTTGCTGGGAAGCCTACTCAAGAAACAACTGGCCGAGTTGACGGCGACGCCGATCGATGCCCTGGTGGCTGCGCGTCAGGAAAAGTTCCGCAACATGGCTCAGTTCTACACGGAAGGTTAGTCTTTGACAGTGCGTCGACTGGCGAAGAGATCTTGTACATGGGGCGCTTGGATGAGGTGGAGCGTGACAGCACATGCACTTGACTTCAGCCCAGCAGTAGCCGGGGAATGCGCATGAGCACACCCGAGGTTGGCATCGGCCGGTTTCGCGCCTACGTCCAGTTCATTGCTGCGGTCGTGTACTTCTTTCTGGCAAGGTCCCTGGCCCATCACGGGGCGGATGGGCTGGCGAGTGAGCAATGGGCTCCCCTGCTAGAGCAAGCCATGTTGGTATTCCTGCTGCTGGTGGGCTATGCGGGCATGGGATTCTGGCTTGACCGCCAGCTACGCCCCGTAAGTGCACAGGGATTGCCGCGACGGAAGGGCTGGCCGCGCGAGGTGGGTGTGGGGCTGGCGCTTGGTTGGTCAATTGCGGTGGTGTGCGTGCTGCCGCTGACCATCGCCGGTGGAATCGCCATTGTTCTTGTCCTCGAACCGTCTGCCTGGGCCTGGCTTGTGGCCGATGCGGCATTCTTTGCACTGGCCGCTCTAGCAGAAGAGATTGCCTTTCGCGGTTACGGATTTCAGCGCTTTGCCCACGCGGTTGGACCGGTTGGGGCGGCGGTGGGATTTGCAGCGTTTTACGCGATTGTCCAGGGATTGGCGCTCGGATCGAGTCACGCCAGCATTGCCGTCTCAGTGGCGCTGAGCCTGGTGCTTTCCACGGCTTACGTGCGCACTCGGGCCCTTTGGCTCAGCTGGGGACTCAACTTCGGCTGGAAGGCCAGCCGCGCACTGGTCTTCGGACTGGCGGTGAGCGGCGTGAACAGTCATTCGCCGGTGGTGCAGGGCGATCCCATGGGCCCCTTCTGGTTGACTGGCGGAGGGTATGGGCTGGACGGGAGCTGGGTTGCGTTCGTCGTACTTCTCGCAGCGCTGCCGGTCGTTTTCCGGGCCACGCGGGAGCTGGATTTCCTTTACAACGCTCCGGAGATTGTTCCCGGAGGCATTCCAGTAAACCTGGAAGCTGCGGCACGGCGGCAGCATGAGGCTGCGACAGGAGCGGCCGAGGCTCCGGCGCCCGCACTGGTGCAGATCCTTCCCGCTGCCGCGCCCGCGCAAGGTGTTCAGCAGGAAGAACCTCCGGCGAGCCAAGCCACCGATCCCCAGTAGCCTGCGGAGCAACATCCCGACCTGCTTTGCCATCGATACTTATGTAGATTTGCCTTTTCCGCTTGAAGAGAGCTATGTTTTCCTCAATGCTGTCAGCATTGCATGGGAGGTTCCCATGAGTCGTCCATTCCTATCCCCTGGGAAAGGGCCATCTCCTCTTTCGGACGGAAGCACCGCCGGCAAGAAGGATTTCAGAAGGGCGATGAGCCGATGCGCCCTTGCGACTGTGCTGGTTGTTGGCACAGCCTCGGCGCAGGTCGTCACCATCGATACGCGCACCGGCGCGGTGAACAACGGCTCCACGAATCATGCGAGCACGGTTGACCGCCGTTATCGGCAGATTGAGCCGACCCACGTACCGTTGACTAAGTCTGAACTCGACGCCAAGACCCGGCTGGAATTGATCCGGCTGCTCCAATCGGAACAAGGCTTTGCCATGCGTCCATTTCCGCGCGGACACAAGGGACTGACGCTGGCGGCCAACGGCAAATTGGAGCCGGCTGGGGAAGGCTATCTGAACATGGCGGCCAGCGAGGGGATATCGGCCAATCCCGGCGACCGGGTGGTGCTGACCGACATCAAAATCGAACGCGCGCGAATCGTCTTCGATCTGAATGGCGGGCCGGACCGGAAGCACCGCTTCCTGCGGCACGTCCAGGTAGGCGTGGGGCCTGGCATTTCCAACCCCGTGGTGCAGGGAGATGACCAGGAGCCCATGGGCGCGCGTCTTTCATTGACTTTCGAAGGCCATGTTCCTGAACTGACTGGCGCCGAAGTGAAGGCGCTGCTTGCGCCGCTGATCTCCTTCGACGTGAAGACGCCGATTCAAGCCTTCACGGACACGCTCCCGGCGAAGCTCAAAGAGGCCATTCTCAATCACCGCGTGCTGGTGGGGATGAGCACGGATATGGTGTTGTTTGCCAAAGGGCTGCCGGACGGCAAGTCGCGCGAAATGGACGGGCAAATGCCCTTTGAGGAGTGGATTTACGGCAAGCCGCCCAAGGATGTGGAGTTTGTCCGCATCAATGGAAATCGCGTGATTCGCCTGGAGGTTGCCAAAATGGGCGAGAAGCCGGTGATCTTCACCAAGGATGAGGTGGAAGGGCTGATGCGCACCGATGGTACGCCTCTGAACCCCGGCGGCGACTCGAACACGCACACTATTCAATTGGGTGATGCAGAGCCCAACCCCAACACGCAGGCGCAGTCGCCTCCGCCGAGCATTCGCAATCCAGGTGAGAAGCTTCCTGACAATGCGAATACCGGGGCAGGGGATATGAAGCCAGTGCAGTTTCCGAAACCGAGGCCGGACGATCAACCCCGCGCGCATCCCGATGCAACGCAAGCGCCGCCGGCCGGGCAGAATCCGCCAGCGGGTTCGCCGCCAGCCGATGTGCAGCCTACGCCCGCGGATGCTTCGCAGCCAGCCCCGGCCAAGCCGCAATCGGCTCCACCAGCGGACGCCAGTCAGCCAAACTGAAGCGGCGCCTGACCTTCATGTACACTGGAGTGAGCGAGTCCGGCTCCATCCAGGCACTTACTCAAGGGGGCAAATTCGTTGCCCCGGCAAACTGTTTGCGACAAGAGGCAGTCCCAAGAGAAGAGCACAGGTCCGCGACGTTGAAGCCGCGCGCAGAGCTTTGCGCGTGTGTGCAGAGACAACCCCCAGAAGGAGAACCACCCGACCTATGGCAAAGGTAGCAAAAACAGGTGACCGCAAGAAGGTAATGGACACGACGAAGTCGACCGACTGTCCCAAATGCAGCAAGCCAACGCGCATCGTCAAGCGCGTGAAGGACCGTGAGCGCGGGATTCCAGGCGGAGTCTACATCTCTTGCTCTGCGTGTGACTTCTACGAGAAACTTTAAGCTCTCGTTGAATACTATTGAATGAGAAGAGCCCGGCAACTTGCCGGGCTCTTCTCATTGGGGCCCACGAGCAGGGTGCCGGTCGCGAGCGGGAATCCGTGAGACGCGAAGAATTGCTGAACTGATTCCGAATCCAAGTGATTCCTACGCTTTTACGCTAATTACAAGCCATTGAATATATCTAAGATGCTGATTCTAAAGGACACGGTATTGATGAAGTTGATTCCTTGATGAACCAGGTACGGTGAACTGCCGGGAGGCGGCAGGATGGGCTGAGGGCGCTCATAATCGGAGGTATGGACAGCACGCGCAATCTTCCGCTCTTGAAGGATTACCAGGCGTATCTGCGCGTTGAGAAGGGACTTCGTCCTCTTACCTGCGAGGCCTATGACAGCGACCTGAAAACCTTTGCCGAGTTCATCGAAGGTCGCCACGGGGTACTGCTGACGGCGGCGCAGCAGGATGTAGCGGCCTTTCTTGAAAACTTGCGCGACCATGGCATCGACTCGCGGTCAGCAGCGCGCAAGCTGAGTTGCCTGCGGGGCTTTTACAAGTGGCTGCTGCTTGACCGTCGCATCCACCACGATCCCACCGTGAATATCGAATCGCCCAAGGCGTGGAAGGTGCTGCCCAAGTCGCTGGCTGAGCCGGAAGTGGCGGAGATGCTGGAGAGAGCTGGTATGGCGGCATCGCATCCGCAGGCACAGGCCACGGCGCTGAGGGATTGTGCAATTCTGGAACTGCTCTACGCGGGCGGACTGCGTGTCTCTGAGGTGACGGCGCTTTGTATCTGTGATCTGGCTCTGGACCTGGGCCGCGTCCAGGTGCGCGGCAAGGGCGACAAAGAACGCATTGTGCCCCTGGGGCGCAGTGCGCTGGAGGCGCTGGAGACCTATCTGCGCCAGGGACGCCCGCATCTGGCGCGCGTGAGCTCAGCACGGAAAACCAACGCGGTGCGGAAGGATGCTGCCTGTCTGTTTCTTTCCTTACGCGGCATGCCGCTTACCCGGCAATGGGTCTGGCACCTGGTCAAGATGGCTAACGGCGCTGCAAGCCCGCACCGGCTGCGCCACAGTTGCGCCACACATATGGTGGAGCACGGCGCGGACCTGCGCAGCGTGCAGCTCATTCTGGGCCACGCCGATATTTCTACCACGCAGGTTTACACGTACCTCGCACTGGGCCGGCTTAAGGCCGTGCATCGCATGCATCACCCGCGAGAGTCGCGGCGGGTAGTGGATGCGGGCTCCGAGACGGCGCTTGATCTGGGCAGGAACTCCGTCGAGGAGAAGGTATGAATGCCTCGGTTGCTCCTGAGATCGCTTCATTGTTGGATTCGCTCGCGTACGCCTATCTACGCGTGCTTGCCAATGAGCGAGGCGCTTCAGACCACACGCTGCGCGCTTACCAGCGCGAATTGCAAGGATTCATAGCTTTTGTCGTTGAGCGCTACGGCAGGGACTGGAGCGTGGACCGCATCGAGCACACACACATCCGCGCCTATCTCGGAACGCTCTATGATCGCGGTCTTTCCAAGGCTTCGGCGGCGCGGGCACTGGCGGCGATTCGTAGCTGGTTCAAGTGGCTGGCGCGTACCGGCCACGTCGAACAAAACCCAGCCTCGCTGGTGGCTACGCCGCGTCTACCCAAGCATCTGCCGCGCGTTCCCTCCATTGAACAGATGAACCGGGTGGTGGACTCGGTGGGTGAAGATGCCGCCAGCTGGCCGGCACGAGACAAGGCCATCCTCGAAATGCTCTATGGTTGCGGCATTCGCAATGCCGAGTTGACAGGGCTGAACCTTGACGACATTCACTGGGCCAATGAAGCAATTCTGGTTCGGGGCAAAGGGCAGAAGCAACGGTATGTGCCGCTTGGCGATGCGGCGGCGCAGGCGATTCGGACCTACCTCGGAGAGCGGGCCGCGCTCTTGGCTGCATTCGCCCGGGAAAAGGGCGCCTCAACGCCAGCCTCAACTCCGGCATTGTTCGTGAATCTCCAGTTGCGCGGTCTTGACAAGGCTCGCGGCCAGGCGCGGTTGACCACCCGCAGCGTGGGCCGCATCGTGAAGCGCATCGCCATTTTGCGCGGACTCTCCGCCGACGTGCACCCGCATACGCTTCGTCACGCCTTTGGCACGCATTTGCTTGAGGAGGGGGCCGACCTGCGCGCCATTCAGGAATTGCTGGGTCATGAACGGCTCTCGACGACGCAGCGCTATACACAGCTCACCACAGCACAGTTAACGCAGGTGTACGATCGTACCCACCCACGGGCGAAGTAGATCGCTGGCGGAGCACTCGAGATCTAGAAGCTGATCTTCCGTTTCGGGAACCAGGTGAGCTGGATGTTGGTTGTCGTTACAGTCTGCAGACTGGCGGGGTACACGGGACTGCCAGTGGGGTAAATCGGCGCCTTCCAATGCTCATACGCGAAGTTGCCATTGATCTCGAGTTCCCGGCCGATGCGCTTGACCACCTGAAAACGGATGTCGTTCAGGGTTGTTCCGCCAGGGATAAAGTCTTTGGCCGCCTTTTGATCGCGCACGCTTACCTGGATCCACTCATTGCCGCTCAAATGATAGGTAATCCAGCCCTGTCCGCCCTTGTCCTCGCGTCCGATCCAGTCCCCGAACAACTGACCGTTGTTGGTGTAGCCCTGTCTCTGGATGGTTTCGTAGTACATGAAGTGACCACCGTTGCTAGTGGAGACGGGTGGATCCGTGGAGACGGCCTCAGCGCGGATGTCCAGCCTGGCGACTCCGGGAACATGGGAGAGGTAAAGGCCGGGCCGCCAGGAGGCGCGCCGAGGGGCGTCGATGGGGGAAATATCGTCATGCACTTCTGAGTCGCTGTACAGCGTAAGCCATTTGCGGACGAACGGGAGGCGGTAGGAGAAATCGAAGGCGCCAAACCGGGCGCCGGGGTCCTGGGTGCTGTCCTTCACCGCCGCATTGGGGGCGGAGAGACTGAAGAAACTTTTCAGGAAGCTGTGGATGGTGATGGGCACATGATCCTTGCCTCCCCAGATTACGGTGCGTTCGAAACCGAATTCGAGATTCTCCGTCGGCCGGAAGCTAATTTTCTCGACATGCGTCCAAGGGTCGGAGGGATAGGTGTGACCCTTGAGAGGGCCAACCAGGAAATCGTAACGGAAGGGGCCGGTGAGCCTAGATAGTAACGGAATGGTTAAGGGTTCGATGCGGTTGATACGGAACGAGTAAATGTTCTCGGCGTTGTTGGAGTAGGCCATGCTTCCGCCCAAGCCAGGGCCGAGCCAGTCATCCTGTTTGCCGAAGGATATTTCGTGATTGAGGTAGTGGGCGGAGACATATGCCTCCATCACCCGCCCATTGGTCGATGTGGCTATGGGGCCTGCCGGGATTGTGGCCTGCTGATTGTCCGGCAAAGGGGTGCATGAGGTTCCATACATCCAGCAGGTGGGGTTGAAGAAGTTGGTTGTACCGTCAATCGCCGCAAGCGCCTGGGTTAGCGCGGTCGAGTACCCGGTGGCCGAGGGCGCGCCCTGAAACTCACCCCGGGCATAGAGCAGGAACCGGCCAGCCGAGACATAACCGCTGGCGCCGGAGTAGTTGTTGAAGCCATTTTCGTATGGACGGCCATAGTCGTTGACGATGGTTGAGCCGAGATGATAGCTGTCGCGCAGAGGGGTGCCGCTCATGGCGCGCATCAACGTATAAACCGATTCGATACGTGAATCGCCCTCATGCGCCAGGCAGGGGCCCTGGATATCGTAATGCAGCTCATGAATGAGGGCGTCGTGTATCTTTTGCGCTTCCTCCGTGGCTGGTCCGGCGTCAGCGTCTTCAATGCGGGCGCCGGCCTCTTCGAGCATGTTCTCCAGACTTGAGCGCGTCCACGGGCGCATCCCCAGGTAGACGGTATCCACAAAGCCGAGCGAGTAAAGCCGCAGCATAGCCGGATAAACCCAACTGTCTACCGGGATGTATGCGGAATCCAGGTGGGACGGTTCGCAGACCGGCGCGGGACGGCCGGAATCGTGGGCCCACTGCCCGCTGCCGTCCGGCGCTGCAGGCTGCTCAGCCGCGAGAAAACCAGCGGTAATCAGGAGAAGCCCTGCCACTAACGTTGCGTATCGAATGACAGGAGCCATGACCACACGTCTGCTCAACTGCATACCCTCACTCTATCATCAGGTTGGTGCGGATTGAGGGATGGAAGAACGCCGCTGAGGAATGTTGTTTCTCAACCATTTCAATGGCGGAGTCGAGTTCCTTGCTAAACCCGGTAGAGACCTGCCGTTTGAACTCCTCAGTGAATAGCCCCTTGCCGATGAGATAGCTCTCCATGTTCAGGATGGGGTCGCCTGCATTCCAACGCTTGCACTCGATCAGGGTGGGTACATGGCTCCGGCGGGCATGGGCGATTGACTCGATGGCTACGCGATAGACAGCCACCACGTCGTTGCCGTCCACGGGGATGGCGGGGAAGCCGTAGTCCTGGGCATGAAGGGGGAGTTCCTCAGCTCCTCCAGCTTGGGCATTCATGTTCAGGGGTTCGGTTTGGAAACTGGTTTGGCAGACGAAGATCATGGGCAATTCGCGGGCACCGGCAACCTGCATCGCGTCATGCCAGGAGGCCAACCCGTCGCCGGAGAAGGCTACGGCAATTTTGTTGTTCTTATCCGTTTTGTTGGCCAAGGCCGTGGCGGTGGCGATGTTGGGTCCGGCTGGCGCGGGATGGGCTTTGCCTGGGCTGACGGAACAGGTATATAGGCTCGTGAAGATCTGCGCCAGTGGCACACCCTTGATGAAGCTGGCGAGGAAATCGAGGGGAGCCGAGACGATGGTGTCTTCGGGCAGCAGGTCGGTGGCGACGCCGACGGTGACTGCCTCACGGCCCGTGCCGAGGTAGACATTTCCAAATAAATCGTTTTGTGTGAATAGGATACGGAGGCGCTCGCTGAGCATGCGGCATTTGAGCATGGCCGCGTAGAGCGCGAGCAGCTTGTCATTGGATATGAGCGAGAAGCCGTCCTGGACGGGCAGTGATGCGGCAGGAACCCGGGCCGCAACGGTTCTTTCTTTGGTTTTGGCTGGCATCGGCAGGGGTAACTCTCCAGAAACTTCGATTGTAATCGGAGAAGGTAAACGGGGGCGTATAGCTTTCCGGTTTGGAAATGCGAGATTGAGAATTCGCCTGCCTGGAAAAAAGCGCGAATGAGAATTTCCCGAGAACATCAAGAAGACGTGATTCAAAAATCTTCGCAATAATTCAATAGAGAATTTCGGCGATTTGAGGGGATTTTGCGGCTCCGGCTCCGACGGAACTCTTGGTGTATTGTCGATAAAAGTGAGACGCAGGACCAAACAGCCCGCTTTCAAGAGCGGCGAGCCCTGCGCCACAGAATCGACAGAAATCGGGATATGATGAACGAATTCAAGAGCAGTGACCAGAATCTGTATACCCGGCGGGATATTTTGACGGGCGCTTTGAAGACGATGTTTGTCGCAAGCATATTGCCCGTAATGCGGGCGGATGCGTCCGCGACAGTTACCCCATTGCGTGCAGTCAACATCATGAATTTCATCCGTGCGGAGGAATCTCGTTGGAGCATGGACCTTATGCAACCGGTGCGCGAACAGATGGCGCTGATCAAAGCACACAAGTTCCCAGCCACTTGGCTTCTGCAATACGATGCGCTGGTTGAAGGACCATTCGTTGAGTTTCTCAAGAGCGAGATGCCGCTGGATCATGAGACCGGGATATGGTTCGAAATGAATCGCAGAATCTGCGATGATGCGGGCGTTGCATGGCGTGGCAATCCAGATTGGGAGTGGGACTTTCATGTGCCCGTCGCGTATTCCATCGGGTACACGCCTGCCGAGCGCCGCAAGCTGGCCGATACAGCAGTGGCAACCTTCAAGCGCGTCTTCGGTCATGATGTGAAATCCGTCGCGTGCTGGAATCTGGATGCGATCACCATGGCGCACCTCTCCGACCACTACGGCATTGATGCTTTCGGCAATTGCCGCGACCAGTTGAACACCGATGGCTATACGATCTGGGGCGCGCCCATCGCGGCTTATTACGCGAACCGGCAGAATGCCTGGAGTCCGGCGTTGGAAGCGAAAAATCAGATTTCGACTCCGATGTTTCGTCTGCTCGGACAAGATCCGGTGTACTACTACGACAATCGGCTCCCGTCCCCGGATACGATGGAGCCGGTTTGGCCGTCAGGACAGTCCGAAACTTTTGTTGACCGGTTTCTGGAAATGATTGCGAAGGCGCCGACTCAATCCGTTGCCTATGCGCAGCTCGGCCAGGAAAACAGTTTCGGTTGGCCTATGACGCAAAAGGCTTATCCGATGCAGATGGATAAGCTTGCACAAGTGCAGAAAGAGAGCGGTCTCATCGTCGAAACGATGGGTGAGACGGGCCGCCGCTTCAAGCGCGCGTTCCGGTCGACGCCAACGCAAGCGCAGGTGATGCTGGAGGACCCGTTCGGCAACGACCCGCCTGAACGTTCCGTTTGGTATCAAAGCAGATTCTTGCGCGCGAACCTGCATTTTCGCGGCGATCAATTTTATCTGCGCGACCTGCATGTGTATGACGATCGGTTCCAGCAGCCGTATCTGACGGAACCCGTGCGGCAACATGGCATCGAGCAACGTATGCTGGCTGTGCTTGACGGCTATCACTGGAGCGATGACGAAGTGCGCGCCGGCCGCGCTGGCCGAAGGGCGATGGGCCGGTTTGTGGCGATCGGTCGGAATGGAAACGAAACGCCGCTCGCCATGGCCGGTGTTCCCACCGTGAATGAGGCGGGTTCATTACTGCGAACCAGGGTGCCTCTCACAGGTGGCGGAAGCTTCGTGGCTGAGTTTAGCGAACACGAGATTGCGTTCCAACTGGTGGGCACACCCTCGTCTTCACGGCTTGGTCTTGTGTTTGAATGGACCGCGGACCGCAGCGCGCTGCAGGAGGTTTCTGCCGATCGCCTGAGTTATCGCTTCCGCGACTTCAGTTACAGCGTCCGCGTAGCTAATGGCGTTGCATCCAAATCCAGTGATGGCGTTCAAATCGTCTCCGGCAATGGTGGTGAGCTGCGGCTGCTCATGGCACAAACATCCTGAGTGCGCTGGAGTGGAGATAGTCAGGGAAGAATTCCGCAGGAAGCCGGCGGCAATCCCTGTGAATTGCAATCACCGAATGCGATGTGGAGTTTGTCGTTGCGGAATGCCTTGTGCAGCAGAAGGAACATGCCGTTGTCGACATAAACCGCGGAGTCATATTCCCCGCCGCGAAGCTGCTGACCGTTCCAACTTACCTGAGCGACCGGCCCGGGAACATGGATGCGGAAGTTGCCTTTTCTTTCACGGTCGGATTCAAAGTGAAGATCGATGGTGCGCTCCTTCAAATCGCAGGACCAGGTGTATTTAAGAAAGCCATTTCCGGGAAGCGAAACCTTGATAGATGCGGGGATTGCGCCAGCCCAACGGATGGGGAGATTGGGCGAGATGTCAATTTCATCAAATCCGAATCCAGTGGGAACAATGCCGAACAGTCCTTCGATGATCGCACTAACATGAGCGGCTGCTGAGATTCCGTAGCGGTCACGTCCGTGCGGACGTCCGTCATGGGTATACGACTCCCAGCAACCCTGATCGCGCACCTGAGCTTCGCTGCGCCGCCGCACAGCCTCGTAAACGGCATCCAGCAGGCGGCAATGGGACCATGCGCGCACGCAGTTGTAATACGCCTCTTCCCAAGCACCGCCTGGAATATGGCTGAACGGGTCACCGTAATTCGGACTGACCCATGTATATGTCGGATAGTCCAATGGCATGGGAAAAATCTTGTAATCGAGCAATACTTTGCGGGCGTAGCTTGCCACACGCACCGCTCGCGACCAGTCACCGCTCACGATAGCGGAGTAATAGGGCGTTACATCCAGTTCCCGGCTATCTTCACAGATTCCATTGATGCTGTGGTACCAGCGGTTCTCCACGGTCCGCCGCAGCAGATAGTAGTATTCCGCCGCGGTGTCGAATGCCTGGGTCTCGAGCGCCTGATGGCACTGCGCAGCTCGCTCGGAGAACCAATCAGCTTCAGGCAGTCCGTGTTGCGTCGCATAGCGGGCCATCACTCCCAGAAACTCGCAGACCTCCATGGTCGCGACGACAACCACGTCGTCGGAACAGTTCTTGACCTCGGCGAAATTCAACGGTTCTCCGACGATCAATGCCCAGAAATTGTTGGGCACGTGCGGGCCGTTCTCGATCAGACCGTCATGATTGCGGTCATAGAAGCCAAGCGCCCAATGAGCCATCTGGATAAGGCGATTCCAGTTCTGGCGCACGAGACCGTCCTGGCCTGCATAAACCACATAGTCAGAAAAATGCTTGACGATTTGCGCCAGATGAATGGCGGTCTGTCCGGTAGGGTCCCAGAGGATGCGGCCGTCATTCGGATCTGTCTCGTCCTGAAAGATGCGCTTGCCCATTTCTACACCAAACACCGGATCGTCCCCGTAAAGATAAGCGGCACACTTGGGGCCATAGCGGAAATCGCGGGGATCGTAGCCGTGTTGCGGTTGAACCTTTCCATCGGAAACAGCGAGCCATCCCTCCTTTCCATAGAATTCCGTGGCCAATCGACGCATTTGGTCGGTCAGCTTTGCGGAAATCCAGAAGGATTCCTCGATCGACTTTTCCGGTGTGGAGATTTCCACCAAAGGGCTGATTCTGGGAGAGGCTGCCTGCGTGGCGGCTGCCAGCATCGACGAATACCCGGCGCGCGCCGAGGATGCGAGAACCAGACCTGCCGCGGACTGCAAGAAACCTCTGCGTGTGCATTCCGATCCCTTTATCTCCGCGCTGCGGCGTCTTCCTACTAGCTCATCGTGCATACTTGATCCCCTGAGTTTCCTACTTACCTGCTAAGACGAAATTTTCATGTCGCTTTCCCGGAGACGAGGCGAAATGCCACAGGCACCGCCACTCACGATCTTATAGCTTGGCGGCAAAATCACATCCTGTCTACCGCCCGATCGGTTCGCTCCTTTCAGAACGAACAAGAACTGGATTCCTGCAACTTAGGCACAAGTTTCTAGGTGGAGTAGTCAGCGTTGATGTGGATGTATTGGACGGTGAGGTCGGTGGTCCAGAAGACGCAAGAGCCGGAGCCCTGGTGAAGCTGGATGGAGATGGAGAATTCAGGCTGCACGATGTAGGAGTGGACGGCGAGTTCGTCGAACTCGAGGGCACGGGCGCCATCGCGGCAGACTGGCAGATCGCCGAAGTGAATGTCTATGCGGTTGGGGTCGATTTGTGCGCCAGAGTAGCCGATGGCGGCCAGGAGCCGGCCCCAGTTGGGATCGGCGCCGGCCCAGGCGGTTTTGACCAAGGGCGAATGAGCGATGGCCTTGGCGATCTTGAGAGCGTCAGTGTCTGTGGCCGCGCCTTCGATGCGGAGTTCGACGACATGGGTGATGCCTTCGCCGTCGGCAACGATTTGGCGGGCGAGCGAGGTGCAGACCTGGGTGAGGGCGGCGGCAAAGGCAGAGTTATTGGGGCCAATGACAGCGCCACTGGCTCCAGAGGCCAGCAGGAGCACGGTGTCATTGGTGGAGGTGTCGCCATCGACGGAGATGCGGTTAAAACTGACCTCGATGGCCTGGCGGAGATAGTCGTGGAGGATGGCGGACTCGACAGCGGCGTCGGTGAGGACATAGACCAGCATGGTGGCGTGAGGCACGAGCTGAGGGTGAATCATGCCGGAGCCTTTGCAAAGGGCGGCGATGCGGATCTCCTGGTTGGCGCCTTGAGGGCTGGCGATTTCGAGACGGGCGAATGCAGTTTTTTCGACAGTGTCCGTAGTGAGGATGGCTTGGGCTGCCTGCTCGAAGTGGTCGAATTCGGGGCCGAGCGATGCGGCCAGGTCGGGGAGGGCGGCGATGAGCTTTTCGACGGGAAGCGGGATGCCAATGATGCCCGTGGAAGAGGGAAAAACCTGCTCGGGCGGGCAGGTGAAAAGCTGGGCTGCGGCGGCGCAGGTGGCTCGGGCGGCGGCCAAGCCGGATTCGCCCGTGGCGCAATTGGCGTTGCCGGCATTGATGGTGACTACGCGGACCTTGCCACCGGTAATGCGAAGATGGTCCTTGTCGATGATCAAGGGGGCGGCGGAGACGCGATTGGCGGTGAAGGCGGCAGCTGCGCTGGCAGGCGCGTCGGCCACAATGAGGGCGAAGTCGGTGCGGCCGCTGGCTTTGAGCCCGGCCTTGGTAGCGCCAAAGCGAAAGCCGCGGGGGATGAGGAATTGGGAGGCGTCTGACATGGTGGTTAACCCATTAATCTAGCAGGTTGGGGGTGGGATGACGGAGAACGGTGCGGAAGCGTCAGAATTGGCGGAGCGGGGTGAGTTTCTTGAACTGCGGCATGTGAATGTGGCGCGCGGGGAGCGGGTGGTGCTGCACGACGTGAACCTGCGGGTGCGCGCCGGGGAGCATGTGGCAATTCTGGGGCCGAATGGATGCGGGAAGTCGACGCTGATCATGGCGATGACCTGCCAGGTTTATCCGATGGTGCGGCCGGGAATGGTGGTGCGGATTTTTGGGCGGGAGCGGTGGGATCTGACCCGGCTGAGGAGACACTTTGGGGTGGTAAGCGCGGAGTTGCCGGGGGAGCGCACGGCGGTGACGACCGGGCAGGACGCG
The DNA here is from genome assembly GCA_964571165.1 of uncultured Occallatibacter sp. Classification (GTDB taxonomy): domain Bacteria; phylum Acidobacteriota; class Terriglobia; order Terriglobales; family Acidobacteriaceae; genus Telmatobacter. Next base: position 33,811 of record CAZNAW010000034.1, read on the forward strand.
GTGATTGCGGGATTCTTTTCGGCTTCGACGCTATGGCCGAATCTGCACGTGACGGAGGAGATGCGGGAACGGGCCGTGGAGGCACTGGAACGTGTCGATGCCGGACAACTGGCCGGGCAATTGGTGGGCGAGATGTCGGCCGGGGAGAAGCGGCGGATCCTGATTGCGCGGGCGCTGGTGCACCGGCCACAGCAACTGCTGCTGGATGAGCCCTCAAATGCGCTGGACCTGGCGGCGCAACGGGAACTGCGCGAGACGCTGCGGAGATTGGCTCAAGAAGGGACGGGGCTGGTTCTGGTGACGCATTATCTGGGCGATATTCTGCCGGAGATCGAGCGCGTAATTCTGATGCGCGCCGGGCGGATTGTGGGGGATGGACCGCGCGAGGCGTTGCTGACGGAGGAGCGGCTGAGCGAACTATTCAATGCGCCGGTGCGGATTGGAAGGGATGAGGAGTGGCTGCATAGCTGGTGAAAGCAGAGATCAGGGAACAGGGTGAGGAACAGACGTGCAGGTTGCCGGAAGTCGATTCTTCATCTTTATAAGCGGCTCTTTGATCGGTGGTATTCCGCTCTGGCTAATGACATCCAATGCAATCTTGGGCTAAGCCTGGCACCTCACACATGGCGGGTGTTTCCGATTCAATTCGAATGATGAATTCAAAGCAATTCATGACACGGATGGGATTCCTCTTGACGCGCTGGGGCGGCCGGGTTAGGTTAACGTTACACGGGAAAGGAGGTTGATCCAGCCGATGCAAAGTGACAGTTTCAGTTGTTTCGTACGTGAGGTGACTGAGGCCTAGGGCATCGCGCCCAGACCCCAGATTTGCCCCTGCGGCAGATTCAACCGCCGGGCACTGGCACTCGCGGCAGCGCGATGGCCTTAGTCCAATCCCAACAGATCACCGGCAGCGGCCTGAGCGGAATGCGCTCAGGCCGCTGTTGCTTTTTTGTGAAGTCGTGGAGTTGGGAAGCGGGCAGGCAAGACGCCAGTTTGGATACGCGGTTTCCTTTTTGCCAGAACGACGCCGCAACAATGGGGGTACATCGGTTCCGTGCAAGACCTGTGCTATAGTCTCCGGTTAGAGATCCACCCAAGGAGAAGCAAGTGACCTTCGGACAGTTTCTGGGCAAGCAATTCATCCGTGTCATTGAGTGGAATGAACCGGAAGACGGTATCCTGACCTATCGCTATCCCATGATGGATATGGAGATTGAAAACGGCGGCCGGCTTACCGTGAGCGAGTCGCAAATGGCCGCCTTCGTCAACGAAGGCAAGATTGCCGATATTTTTGGCCCCGGATTGCACACCCTGAACACCCGCAATCTGCCCTTACTCACCGATTTGATGAACTGGGATAAAGAGTTCGAATCTCCATTCAAGTCAGAAGTGTACTTTTTCTCTACCCGCCTGCAGATCGACCAGAAGTGGGGCACGGCTACGCCCATCACCTTCCGCGACAAGGAGTTCGGCGCGGTGCGCATGCGCTGCTTTGGCATCTATAGCTATCGCATCGTGGATCCGCGCATCTTCTTCAAGCAGATCAGCGGCACCCGCGAGAGCTACCTGGCCAGCGATCTAGAAGGCCAGTTGCGCGACACGATCGTGGCCCGCATGACCAGCATCTTTGCCAACAGCGATCTCCCCTTCCTGGATATGACCGCCAACCTGACCGTTCTGGGTGACAAGATTTCGGAGCAGATGAAGCCGGCTTTCACCACACTCGGACTCGAACTGAACCAATTCGCCGTGGAAAACATCTCGCTCCCCGACGAGTTGCAGAAGCTGCTTGACCAGCGTATCGGCATGAACATGGTCGGGGACATGAACCGCTTTACCCAGTTTGCCGCGGCAGAGGGGCTGGACATAGCCGCCGCCAACACTGGAGGCGGCGCAGGGATGGGCATGGGACTGGGCGTCGGCGCGGCTGTGGCGCAGGTTCTGTCGGCCTCGCTCAAACCCGCAGCCGCTGCACCGGTTGCGCCCGCTGCGCAGGCTCCTTCCGCTGGCTCTTCCACCCCGGCGGATTCAAAGTTCTGCATCGAGTGCGGGAAGCCCATTCCTCAGCGAGCGAAGTTCTGCGCGGAATGCGGGAAGGCCCAATGAACTGTCCTTCCTGCGGCGCCCCCATGCACTTGAAGCCAGACTTGGACAGCTACAAGTGCGACTACTGCCAGAGTGTCTATTTGCCTGAAAAGGGTGATGACGGCGTACGCGTCCTGGGTGAACCGATGGACGAGGCTTGCCCGGTCTGCAAGATACCTCTTGTGCACGCCGCCCTGTCGAAGGTGAGAATCTTCTACTGCACGGGATGCCGCGGGATGTTGATTCCAATGGAGGTATTTCGTACCCTGGTCGACGAGTTGCGAGCTACTGAAACCGGCACGCTGGTTCAGCCGGCAGCCGACGGCAGTGATCTGTCGCGCAAGATCGACTGCCCCCATTGCCACAAGCGGATGGACACTCACTTCTACGCCGGCCCCGGCAACGTGGTCATCGACTCGTGCGAGGAATGCGGCCTGAATTGGCTCGATCGCGGCGAACTGATGCATATTGTCCACGCTCCTGACGAAGAGAAGCGGACAGAGAGTGAATGGGAATGAAGGAATAGGGAATACGGTAACAGGGAGCGGGTTGCCAGTGGAGCGTACCGCTTCAATCGTCGACTCTTGGGCGGCCTCGTGAGCATTTGCTCTGAGGCCGTTCACGTCTTAGAGTGTTTGTGCTATGGGGCGTGGAATAGGGCTGCCGAGGAAAAGCGATGAACCGGGAATGGCACAAGGAGCACACAATGCCCAGCGGGGCGACGCCGAAAGAGCGGGTGGCGTGGCATTTGGAGCACACCAAGCACTGTGGGTGCAGGCCATTTCCAAAGGGGCTACTGGCCATGCTGAGCGAGAAGCAGAGGGCGGAGATCAGGGAACAGGGATCAGCTAGAAGGGAATAGGCGATGATGTGGGTGCAGGTGCGGTAGACTTGGACGCGATGCGGGTGTTTGGGATCGATTGCGGGACGGAGGTTACGGGATTCGGGGTCGTGGAGTCCTGCGACTCCGGGCGGGAGCCTCGGCTGGTGCTAAAGGCGATGGGGGCAATCCGGTTGAAGAAGACCCTTTCGACGCCGGAGCGGCTGGCGCAGGTGTTTCAGGAACTGAGCGTCGAACTGGAGCAGTGGAAACCGGACGCGGTAGCAATCGAAGAGGTTTTCTACTCAGTGAACGCCAAGTCAGCGCTGAAGCTGGGGCAGGTGCGAGGCGTGGCCCTGCTGGCGGCGGCTACGCAGAGGCTGCCGGTGGCCGAGTATGCACCGCTGAAGATAAAGTCGAGCGTGGTGGGCTACGGTCTGGCAAAGAAAGAGCAAGTGCAGTTCATGGTGGCGCGGCTGCTGGAACTGAACGAAGTGCCGGAGCCGGCGGACGTGGCCGATGCACTGGCGATTGCGATCTGCCATATTCATACGGCGCAGACACTTGCGCTTCAGGGGTTGGGGCAGGGGGTGGAACGATGAGTAGGACGCTATGGGTGGCTCTGGCCGTGGCCGCGCTGGCGCTGGCGGCACGCGGCCAAGCCGGATCGGGTGTGGAACCGGTGCTTACGGTGGATTTTTCGAATCCCGGGGCTTCGCCATCCCATTGGATGCTGACGCTTCATCCGGATGGGAGCGGGCATTTCTACTCCGAATTGGGCAGTAGGCCGGCCGATGGCTCGCAGAGCGTTGAGGCTCCAAATGTGGATAGGGATATCCGGGTGAACGGGGAGTTTGCCGAGCGCGTCTTTCAGACAGCACGTCATCACAGATTATTCAAGGTGGAGTGCGAGAGCCACTTGAAGGTAGCTTTTCAGGGATGGAAGAAGCTGAGTTATAGGGGTCCGGACGGCGAAGGTACGTGCGAGTTCAACTACTCGAAGGATAAAGAGATTCAGGCCTTGGGGGATTCGCTGACGGCGGTAGCGGGGACGATCCTGGAGGGCGCGCGGCTGGAGACATTATTGCTGCATGATCCGCTGGGGCTGGACCGCGAGACGGAGTACCTGGTAGAGGCCGCGGGTGATGGCCGCGTGCAGCAGATTTGTACCATCCGGCGGATTCTGGAGCGGCTGGCCGAGGATGAGGGTGTGATGGAACGAGTTAGGCGACGAGCCAAAATATTGCTGGCTCGGGCGGATGGATAAACAGACTGCAAGGCAAGATTTTGACGGAACTTTCACGGGAGCTAAGTGTTCTATATAGATGTTGAACTGTCGTGGCAGGTTGATGGCCCGGATGGACGGGTGTAAGCGTAAGGCGGGAAGGCGGGGTTCCATGCAGAGCATTTTGAATCGCAGAATGTTGGTTGAACGCCGTAGGTGGACCTTAAAGCTGGGATTGGCCGGATTTGCCATGGGCGCGGTCTTGGTGTCATCCGCGATGTGGGCAGAGAATGCGGCGCCAGGCGCGCGGGCGGTTCGGCTGAGCAATGTTGACGGGAAGGTGCGGATTTCGCAGGGCAACCAGTTGCTGGCGGACCAGGCCGTGGAGAATACGCCACTGTTCGAGGGATCCCGGGTGGCGACGGGGGACGACGGCAAGGCGGAGATTCAGTTTGAAGACGGAAGCGTGGCGCGGCTTTCGCCGAACAGTTCGCTCACGATGAAGGTGCTGCGCGGGCAGGCCGGAAGCGGCGAGGCAGACGTGGTGCTGGATGGCGGGCTGGGGTATTTTGAGCTTCAGGGCGCCGGGCAGACTGGGGCCATTCGAGTTCGATTCGGCGACAGCACGGTGACGGCGAGCGGTTTCACCGTACTACGCATCAATCTGGACAACCCGCCGGGAGAACTGGCCGTCTTCTCAGGCAATGCGCACCTGGAACGCGGCAATGTGCTGACGCTGGATTTGCACGGCGGCGAGAGCGTGGCACTGAACGGCACCGACGCCAGCCGCTACAACCTGGCGGAATCGATTGAACCGGACTCCTGGGACACATGGAACTCCGACCGCGACCAGGTGCTGACAAGCGAGGCTGCGGCAAGGACAGGGGCGACGAACAGCTTTGGCGATAACGGTAACCCTGCGTGGAACGATCTGGATGCGAACGGAAATTGGTATGACGTTCCTGGGCAGGGCTATATCTGGTCTCCATATGAGGCCGCCGACGCTGCGTGGGATCCTTACGGGAACGGATACTGGATGTGGACGCCGCGGTTCAGCTACATCTGGGTTTCCGGTTACCCCTGGGGCTATATGCCGTTCCAGTGCGGAAACTGGAACTGGTACGACACCTTCGGCTGGGGTTGGGCGCCGGGGTTGAACGGTTGCCAGTTCTGGTGGGGGATGGGTTTTTATGGCGGCCCCTATATCGGCTCAAGATTTGCCGGCTATCGACCTCCGCTGCGCCCGCGCGTGCCACATCCTTCTATCGGTGGAGGCAATCGTGCAGTTTATCCGGTAGTTGCCGTGAACCGGCGATTCCCAAGCGGGGTTTCCGCACTGCCGACGCGTGACAGGATGTCTGTGGTTGCGATCGGCGGGTATTCGGTTCAGGCGCTGCATCCGCTGAGCCCGCGGCCGCTTTATGGACGCCCGGGTGCGGAGTATGGAAATCGAACGACATACACGGGAATGGGTCCGGCGGGTGGAGGGGCACGCGCCGGCGGGTCAGGCCCCAGCGGCAGCCGTGCGGGTAGTTCGACTGCGGCAAAGAGCACCGGCGGCAGCCAACCGGCAGCGAAGGCAAGCAATGGCGCTTCCGGCGGCTCTTCTTCAGCCAGCCGTCCTTCGAGCGGTGGGGGTGGTGGCGGCGGGCATCCATCGGGCGGCGGTGGCGGTGGCGGCGGTGGACACCACTAGAAGCCAGCGCAATTCAGAGCCGGGGTGATTCAGGAGGGGCTGCTTCGCTGGGCGGAGCGGCCCTTTCCGTTTTCAGGCTGTGCCAGAGAGCGGCAAACGCTTCGATGGACAAGGCTTCGGCACGGGCGTGAGGGTCGATTGCGGCACGAGCAAGGGCTGCGGTGACTGCGGAGGGCGGGATTTGGGCGGCACGGAGGTTGTTAGCGAGGGTTTTGCGTTTTTGGGCAAAGGCCAAGCGAACGAATGGGAGGAAGCTGGCCTCTTCGAGGTCGAACTCCGCAAAGCGCGGAGCAAAACGCCAGCGGAAGACAGTGGAGTGGACATCGGGTGGAGGCGAAAAGGATTCCGGCGGAAGGGTGAAGAGAGTCTGGGCGGGACCATACATCTGGACGGTGACGGAGAGCAGGCCGTAGTCGCGGGAGCCGGGGCTGGCGGTGACCCGATCGGCTACTTCGCGCTGGACCATGAGAACGGCGCGGTCAAGAACCGCAGCGTTGGGGGTAGCGTGGCTGGCGGCAAGTTTGAGCAGGATTTGCGAGGTGATGTAGTAGGGCAGGTTGCCGAAGACGAGCAGAGAATGACCAGTGGCTGCGGAGGCTGCTGTGAAGTCGAATTGGAGCACATCCTGCTCGATTACGGTGACGCTATCTGGTGGAAAAGCGGTGCGAAGATGGGAGGCGAGGTTGGGGTCCAGCTCGACGGCGAGAACGTGAGCGGCCCGAGCGGCAAGGGCTCCAGTGATGGCGCCCGTTCCGGGGCCGATTTCAACTACGGTGCGGCCGGTGAGGTCGCCCAGAGAGGCAGCGATGCGCTGGACGGCTTGGGCATCGTTGAGAAAGTTTTGTCCGAGCCTGGGTTTCTGGGGCATGGGTTACTTCGATAGTAGATGAAGAGGGGACGGTTGGACGGCGGGCGGGATGGCCACGTTCATCGGCCGAACAGCTTGAATGCTAAGCCGGCGCTGAAGCCGTTGGGCTTCATGCCGTTGCTGGGTTCGCCGGCAATGCCGG
>CAZNAW010000035.1:0-35923 GCA_964571165.1 uncultured Occallatibacter sp.
CTTCTATCGCGTCCTCACTTCCTCCGGCTCCAGAACCACCATGCAGTTGGTCGAGATGGCCGCCCAACTGGGAGAAACCCTCACCTCCCTCAGCGTCCAGAACACCTCCCTCGACGATGTCTTTGTTCACTACACCGGCCGCCAGCTTCGCGATGAGCAGGTCAAGCCCGTCAACTTCGTCATGCCGCCACGTCCGGGAGCCTAGTCATGAACAGAATGTTCGCCATCGTCGAGCGCGAGATGCGCAAGTTCTTCCGCTCCCCCGTGCTCATGGTCATGTCCATGATGCTTCCCCTGGTTCAGTTGCTTATCCTGGGCAATGCTTACGGCGGCAAGATCCGCGGCTGCAAGGTCGCCATCGTCGATTACGATCATGGTCCGCAGGTGGTCAGAATACGCGAGGCCTGCGCCGCCGTGGCCGTCAACATCGCCACCTTCACCACCGTCAACTACACGGATGAGCAGCAGGCCCGCGAAGACGTGCGCACCGGCAAACTCGATGGCGCCATCATCATCCCCGCCCAATACTCCCGCCGCGTCTACGCCCAGGATGCGCCCAAGCTGGGCCTCGTCGTCGATAACTCTGATCAGTTCACCAGCTCCAGCATTGAGTCTGAGATACAATCTCTCGTCACTGCGCTCAACGCACCTGTCATCCAGCCTCGCGTCATCAACGGCATCGCGCTTCAGTTTGTCGAGCTGTATCCCTACGTCTCTTACATGAAGTTTCTTCTATCCGGCTGCATCTCGCTGGCCATGTATATCTCCGTCATGATAGGCGGCGGCATGTTATACATCGATGACAAGGCCCGCGGCGTCCACGAGGGCTATCTGGTAACTCCCATCTCCCGGCTCGAATTGGTTATGGGCCTCAACATCGCAGGCGCCATCAAGGCCGTTCTCTCCGGCATCTGCCTCACCGTCATCGGCTCGCTCATCGCCGGCCTCGGAACCATCTTTCACCCCATGCAGTTGCTGGAGCTTTTCACCCTCATTCTAGGAACCTCCATCGCCTTCAACGGCATGATGTTCCTCATGATGGTCCGTGTCGACGACCCGCTCGTTCCCCGCGCCATTTTTGGCGTACTCAATACACTTCTTTTTTTCCCCTCCGGCGCCGTCTATCCCATAGAGGCCTTCCCCAAGTGGCTCCAGGCCATCGCCGTCGTCGACCCCTTCACCTACTGCATCCACGGCTTCAAAGCCATCCTCCTCAAAGACGGCGGTTTCCCGGCCATACAATTCGACCTGCTCTTTCTCTTCACCTTCGGCATTGGCACGTTGCTCATCGCCACGCCCTTGTTCAAGCGGACTTTGTAACTCAATCCTGCCTAGAGCGGACAACAAGTTTCCGGCAGTCGACGTTGATAACTCCGGAATGCAAAGAGACGGTCCATTCCTTGTGGGAGGATGGACCGCCTCTGCGCGTCTACCTTTCACACATCAAAAATGTTCTACGCCCCACCCTTGCCAGTTATCTCTCGCCCCAGTCGAGGGAAACCATAACTTCCCACAAAGACGGGTGCCCCAACTCGCTCTTGAGACTAGCGAAACCACAACCTTCAACCACTTGTATCTTCAAAGCGCGTGTCTGGAAGTCCACGGCTTTATTCCCGGCAGAATCCGGATCTGCGCCGCGTCAGATTTGCGTGCAAAGGGCTTCAGCAATGCACAGGCATCCTTTCGTCCTCTGTCAAACCCGTCGCCAAGCCGATCCACGAGCAAGAAAATGGTGTTCGCCGGGGTAAAACAAGGCGGTGTTCGCGTTCTCCGCGAGCAGCGCAGGTGATTTATGAACCAAGGTTGGTGCATTTCTGACCAGGGAGCCCTGCGAACAGTCCCCACACACTGAATAAGTGGATAGATTTCCACACTATGCACAAAATCCACAGAATTATCTTTTGCAAACTATATTGACAGAGCAAATCGAAAGCGAGCATAGTTACTTTCATTCCGGGTTGCTAGGTAAGTTTAAGCATCTTCATTCGTGACGATTAGTAAGCTTACCGAATGGCCCCAGCAGGGAGCACTAAGTGTTGAGCACGGAGCAATCCGCGGGCAGCACAGGGCAGGAAGCGTAAGGCACGGAGCAATCCGTGGCGAGCGTGGAGAATCAAGTGTCGAGCACGGAGTAATCCGTGAACGGGGCGATCGCGAAGAGTCGAGCACGGAGCAATCCGTGAGCGGAGCGGAGCGATAAGTGCTGAGCACGAAGCGATTCGCGACCAGCACAGGACGCAAAATGTTGAAGACGGAGCAATCCGGGTTCAGCAGAGAGCGTCAAGTATCGAGCACGGAGTAATCCGTGAGCGGGGCGAGTGCAAAGTGTCGAGCACGGAGATATCCGTGAACGCACGGAGCACTAAGTGTTGAGCACGGCGATATCCGTGTCCAGCACAGGGCATTAGGTGTCAACCACGGAGCAATCCGTGTATAGCACAGAGTGCCAAGTGTCGAGCGTGGAGTAATCCACGAACGGTGCGAAGTGCGAAGGGTTGGAGCCAGCAACTCGGGACGTTTTTTGCCCTGAATCTTCTCACATCACATAGAGATGGTTGAAAAATCAACCTCTTATTTGCTTCGTCGCAGCCTTACCCTAAAATCCAGACCACGGATATAAGTTCTGTTCCTTCCGCGCTGTCCGCTTACCCGATCTTCCTCATCCGTTCCCTGATCGGCTCATTGTCCGCATACACCCGCCACTCCGCTACCAGGCCGTCCTCGATAAACACCCGGAACGCCGCCGGGGTATTCCACTGGTTCTCCGCGCGCGGCTCCGGGTGGTCCAGGGCTCGCCCTTGCGATTTGGGAAGTTGCCCAACCTCCGCCTCATATGCAGGGGCTCTGGGCGAAGCCAACTCCCCTGCAAGCAAATCTTGTTCGCTGGAATGAGGCGATTGGCCTCCTTCTCTGGGGCGAACAAAGGTTCCCTGCGCCACGCCTAGCATCACCACGACCGGCCCGTCGCAGAAGCTCTCCTCCACGGCAATGGTGTAGTCCGGAACCATACGGAAGTACCCGATCCACCCTGTCCGCATCTTCTCCCGTCCCTGGACCACATTGCCCAGGGAGTCGACAAACCGGTGCTCCGGCGTCATCAACTCGGCCAGCGCGTCCACGTCCTGCCGGTTGATCGCTCGCACAAAAGCCTGCGCTACGCCCTCCGCTGAATCCTTCATGCCGCCATTGTACCCACACCGTACACTCGCCTATCCGAACCCCACCCCCTACAATAAGAGAGAACTTCAACCACCGAGGAAAATCATGCCGCTCTCCGGAGAAGCCATCCGCCTGATGAACTATATTGACGACGTTGCCGTAACCCTGCGCCGCGTCCTGGCCACCATCCCCACGCTCACCACCGAGGAGCGCGCCCGCGTCGCCGAGCACCTGCTCAATGCCAAGCCCAACGCCGAGGATGTCGCCCACGCCCTCGCCGCCAAGTAAGCACGGCTTGCCTCAGACCGTTGCCATCATCGGAGCAGGCCCCCTCGGCCGCTGGCTCGCCCTCGCGGCAGCCCGCGCCGGCTTCCGCGTCCTCCTTGAAGATGTGATGCCCAACAACCTGCATCACGCCCGCGAAGCCCTGCGCGCGCAACTCGGCCCCGAAGCGCTGCCGAATGTAACCTTCGTCTCCACCATCGAGGACGCTGTCCGCGAGGCCGATCTGGCCATCGACTGCGTCCCCGACGAACTCGAGTCCAAGCTGGAGATCCTCTGGCTTCTTGACCGCATGGCCCCACCCCGCACCGTACTGGCCACGCCCACCACCCGTCTCTCCATCGCCGACCTGGCTGCCTGCACTTATCGCCCAGAGAAGTGCATCGCCATTGCCGCAGAAGCCTCCAGCCTGTCGGCAGGCGCCTGCACCCAGATCCTACTCCGCACCACTACCAAAACGAGCCCCGAAGCCGTCGCCCTCCTCACCCGTTTCTGGCGCCAGCTAGGCGTCACCCCCGCCTTCGCCCCCGACCCAGCCGAAATATCCGCACACTGACCCCTGACCTCTGGATTTCCCCTATTCAACTTTTTCGAGATTTTTGAAACGTGTCATTTTCACGTCTTCGGGGAAACTCTGTATTGCGTTTTCTTATTTTCAGAATTTCTATATCAATGTTGTTCCCAATCCAGGGAATTCTACGTCTGCGCTTGCGGCAAATCGGTGTCTTTGAGGCCTCCATTTTCAAGCCGTGTTCAAAGGCAAGGTTTAGTAATCGGTGATCGTCAACTATTCCCTGTTCCCTGTTTTTCCCAATACTTGCTCGTAATAGCGCACGTAATGCGGCACCACCAGCGTCGAGCAGAACCGCGTCTGCGCCGTCTTCCGTGCCGCTTCCCGCATCGCTTCCAGCCGCTCTCGATCCTTGAGCAAACTCAGCACCCCCAGCGCCATGCCGTCTACATCGCCCACGTCATACAGCAGCCCCGTCACCCCATCGTCGATCAGCTCCGGAACCCCGCCCACCCGTGTCGCAATCGACGGAACCTTGCACGCCATGGCCTCCAGAGCCGCCAAACCAAACGACTCCAACTCGCTTGGCATCAAGAGGATATCGGCCAGCGGCAAAAGCTCGTGCACCCTGTCCTGCTTGCCCATGAAGTGTACTTTGCTATGAATCCCCAGGTCGTGCGCCAGCCACTCCGCTGCCGATCGTTCCGGCCCGTCCCCCACCAGAACCAGCCGCGCCGCTGTCTGCCGCACCACCTCCGCAAAGATTCTCACGACATCCACCACGCGCTTGACTGGCCTGAAATTAGAGAGGTGCATCAGGATTGCCTCGTCCGGTGCCGCCAGCCGCTTGCGGGCCTGTGCCCGGTAGACCGCATCCTTGATGGGTGCGTACACATCGCAGTTGACAAAGTTTTCCACCACCTCAATCCCCCGCGTCACGCCGAAGTCCTGGATGGTTTGTTCCTTTAGGTAGTTTGAGATGCTGGTAACCCCGTCGCTCTCCTGGATGGCGTAGCGAGTGATGGGAAGGTAACAGCGATCCAGCCCCACGAGCGTGATGTCGGTGCCGTGCAGCGTAGTCACAAAGGGTAGCCGTTGTCCCTTTGCAGCGAGCATCTGCCGCGCCAGCAGCGCGCTCACCGAGTGGGGGATCGCGTAGTGCACATGCAGCAGGTCAAGTCCACAGAATTCTGCAACTTCGGCCATTCGTGAAGCCAGCGCCAGATCGTATGGCGGGAACTCGAAAAGCGGGTAGCTCGAAACCGGAACTTCATGATAAGAAATGCCTTCGTCCCTCCCATTCAGCCGGAATGGCTGTGAATAGGAGATGAAGTGCACCTCATGCCCCAGGGCCGCCAATTCGATGCCCAGTTCCGTGGCCACCACGCCGGAGCCGCCGTAGGTAGGATAACAAGTGATGCCGATGCGCATGGGGCCTTTCCAATCCAACTGTATTTGTCTGTCTTCGACTTGGACGCTCCCGGTGGGGCAGAAGATGGAAACGCGGCCAAGCTGCCTGAGATCATTGATTTTCGTCAGTCACCGGGCGATCCTCGCACCGTCCTGCAAATCCGCGAAGGAGATCACTTCGATGTCGGGGAATTGCCGCAGCGATTGCAGCGCTCTTCGTTCCGTTTCGCGTGAGGCCAACAGGCGGGTGTGCGCCTGGGCCAGATCGGCGTCATTGTAGCCGGGATGTGTGACCAACTCCCATGTGCCCGGCGGTAGCGGGCGGAGCAGGGAATTCATTGCTTTCGAATCAAGGGACCCAGTCGCGAGCACGCCCACAGCGCCGTCTGTCGTCGTAAAGCCTTGCTCAGCCACGATGCGCCGGAACGCAGGCTCAAGACTCCGCAGCAGGCTGACTTCCGCACGCCGAATCCAGGAGGCCCCGCGCGTGGTCCGCAGGCTCCAGGCGGGCTCAAAAGGGTTGCGAATTCTGCGGATGCCTTCGGCTGCCGCAGCGCGCAGCACAGGCTTGAGTATCGCCGGAAACATGTGCACGTGCTTGTGCGTGTCGATGTGAGTCAACGTCAGTCCCGCAGCTTGCAAAAGCGCGATTTGCGCCCGGGCCTCAGCCTCAATCTCCCTCGAACGGATCCTCCCGGCCATCAGCTTTCTCAAGAACGCTCCCAGCGTCTGCTCGAAACGTCCCGTCCGCCGGTTTACGAGAGTAGGAATCTCTTCAGCCGTCAGCACCGGGTCGCCATCCACCAGAACCACGTGGCAGCCCACCCCCAGCGTGCGTGTCGAGCTGGCAATCTCGATGGCCTCTTTGGTTGCCGCTGCCCGTGCCATCAAGGTAGTAGAGTTGAGCACTCCCTCCTCATGCAACTCAGCAATCGCACGGTTCACCCCGCCCGTCATCCCAAAATCATCCGCGTTAACAATCAACCGTCCCACGGGGTGAGTCTATCAGCCACGGTCAGTCGCCCTGCCACAAGGGGCTGTCGCGCTGCTATCATAACCCAAGGCCGCAATTGCCGTGCCGCCACGCGTGGGCGGTTAGCTCAGTTGGTTAGAGCGCCTGCCTTACAAGCAGGAAGTCCGGGGTTCGAGTCCCTGACCGCCCACCATTAGAATCAATAATTTATAGAATTTATTGAACAGCGGCCTTTCCGATTTGTACAAATTTTGACTAGAAATCTTGAAGGCTGGTGTTTTAGTGGCCTTGAATGGCCCTTCAATGGTCCCTTGTGGGAAATCGTTGCGGTGTAATATCGTTTGCGGTTTTCTGGAGAGGAAACTATGTTTACCGTCGCAGAAATTGAAGGCGGCCCAATGTCAAACGCCATCTTTTGCTTGAACGGTCATTTTGTCGCAGCCTTTAATCGGACTCTTCGCGCTAGGAGCGGAGCGCATCTCCGAGCGTTGATGGAGCGCGCATCGCAAAACGAGGGTGAAGAACAATGGGCGAGATTTTGCACAGAATGCGGAGCCTCGAACATCAATTGTTGCCAGCATTGCAATACGTTAATTGGATACCCTTATGTGAGGTACAGACCTTCATATTGCAGCGGCTGTGGGAAAGCTTTTCCTTGGACAGAATCAGCCCTTACTGCTGCAAGGGAATACACCGAAGAACTCCAGCAGTTGGATCAAGCAGAAAAATTAAACTTGAATAGAAGCATCGTTGATCTGACAAATGACACTGAGCGAACACCGTTGGCAGCAAATCGCTTCAAGGAATTTATGACCAAAATTGGTCCAAGTGCGGCGACAGTCCTTACCGAAACGATCAAATCTGTTGTAAGCGAAGCCGCGAAGAAATATATGGGTTTATGAAGTTGAAACAACGTTGTCAGATACCGCAACCGCTCTGCGCATTGCCTCCGCCCGAACGTGGGAATACTTCTTAATCATCTTTGGACTCATCCAACCGGCAATCTCTTGAATGGTTCCATCGTTGACCCCGCCAGCGGCCAACCGCGAAACGGCGCTGTGTCTCAAATCATGCCAGCGCAATCGCTCGATAGACCCGCGCACCTTCGCCGAGTGGGGCGTGGACTACATCAAGGAAGACTGGTGCAATACGCAAGGCGTGAACGCGCGCGAGGCCTATACCAAGATGAGCTGGGCCATTCAGGCCACCGGCCGGCCCATGATCCTCAGCCTTTGCGAATGGGGGGATAAACGACCATGGCAATGGGCGGGTGATGTGGGAAATCTATGGCGCACGACCGGAGACGGAAAGGATTGCTGGGACTGCGGCGCAGAGACCGCGATCAAGCCCGGTGGTTACCCTCGCGGTTGGACCTGGATTCTCGATGCGCAGGTTGGATTGGAGAAGTATGCGGGGCCGGGGCGCTGGAACGATCCAGACCTGCTGTTAGCGGGCCTTCCTGGGTTGATGGTGGAGAAAGTGCGCGCGCAGTTCAGCCTGTGGGCTATTCTTGCCGTGCCGCTCATGGCCAGTTGTGATTTGCGCACCATGACGCCTGCCATTGCCGAGATTCCTACCAACAAAGAGGTTATTGCCATCGACCAGGACGCTCTGGGTAGGCAGGGAACCAGAATTTCGAACGCGGGCGAGCATGAGGTGTGGGTAAGAAAACTGAGGGACGGTGACCGAGCTGTAGTGCTGTTCAACCGCGGCCATGAACCCGCGACGATGAGTGTCTCCCGCAAAGAGGTAGGCCTGGAAGGCTCCACTGCCATGCGCGCAAAATCTATGGAAGGGAGAAACGCTGACACCAAAAGGGGGCCGATTCACAGTGGAGGTTCCTCCGCACGGCATCAGATTGATTCGCATTGCGACCATGCCAGGCCTCTGATGGGGCAGGCGGGAAAGGAGTCCGCGGCGGCGGTCTTCGGCCGGTCTGCCGCCGCGGCAAGCCGTCAAATGCAATCTTTGTCAGAAAAGGGCCGATCTTCGTTACAGATTTGCTTCTTCCCCGCTCTTTAGACTGCTTATGCCTGCATCCCAGCATGACCAGGTGGGACGCGCCGGGAAGGAATTCGAAATGATGAATCGTAAGCTCAACGTAGCAATTGTCGGACTCGGCTTCGGTAAGGAGTTCATTCCGATCTATCAGCAGCATCCCGCAACCACCCTTTATGCGATCTGCCAGCGCACACGCTCGAAGCTGGACGAAGTCGGGTCGCTCTATGGGGTAGAGAAGCGCTTCACCAGCTTCGAGGAGCTGATCGCCGATCCTGAATTGGATGCGGTCCATATCAACTCGCCGATTCATCTTCACGCCGCGCAAAGCATAGCCGCACTGCGTGCCGGCAAGCATGTGGCCTGTACCGTCCCCGCCGCCACCACCGTGGAGGAATGCCGCGCAATTGTTGATGCGGCGCGGGAGTCGGGCAAGAACTACATGATGATGGAAACCTCCATCTATACGCGCGATTATCTTTTTGTCCGCGAACTGCGCGATACCGGCCAATTGGGTCGCATTCAGTTCATGCGCGGCAGCCATCAGCAGGAAATGGCGGGCTGGCCCGGGTACTGGGAGGGTCTGCCTCCCATGCACTACGCCACCCACGCGGTGAGCCCATGCCTGGCGATTGTCAACGGGCAAGCCGATTCCGTTTCATGCCTGGGGTCGGGGCGCATCGCCGAGCAGCTTGCCGCCAAGTACGGATCGCCCTTCGCCGTGGAGACGGCTCACTTCAAGGTGCGCGGGCAGGAACTGGCCTTCGAGGTGACACGATCGCTGTTTGAAACCGCTCGGCAATACATTGAGAGCTTCGACGTGTACGGGGACAAAGCTTCGTTTGAATGGACGGCGATCGAAGGCGAGCAGCCGATTGTTCACGTGGGCGAGAAGCCCGGCCGAGTCGATGTGCCGGATTACGCCCGCCTGCTGCCAGAGCCGATTCGGCGGTTCACGAAAAAGGGAGTCTACGATGAGGAACATGCGCACCTTTCCTTTACGCAAGGCGGAGGCCACGGAGGCTCTCATCCTCACATGGTGCATGAGTTCGTGAGCAGCATCGTCGAAGGCAGAGCATCCTTCCCGGATGTTTACCAGTCGGTGAACTGGACCTGCGCCGGCATTTGCGCCCACGAATCCGCGATGTGCGGGGGAGAGGTACGGCAACTGCCCAAATTCGAGGAAGCGGTGACGCAGCGATGATTCGTTCGCAATCTCCAATGGGTCAGGATCGCGCTCGCCCGGAAGAATTCTCGGGCGAGTTGAAAGGGCATCGCTTGCTGATGACGAGCGTGCGAACCGGAAACACCGAGATATTCCTCATTGATCCCTACGATGGGTCGGCGACAAATCTGACACGGAATCCGGCATCGCATCAGCGCTATCCGAGTTGGTCGCCCGATGGAAGCAGGATTGCATTCACCTCCGACAGAGATGGAGCTTACAACCTCTATGTCATGGATGCCGACGGCGGAAACGTTTGCCAACTGACGCACGACGCGGCGCCGCACGTAGTCTATTTTCCGAGTTGGTCGGGAGATGGCAAACGCATCGTCTTCGGCCTGGCTGGTTGCGAGCCCGCGTTGATGTGCGAGATCGATGTGAACGGCGGGCCTTATCGCATCCTGGGCGAGGGGCGCGATCCACACATTTCCGCCGGTGGAGAGCTGCTCGCATTCACGCGCCATCTGGGTGCAGGCTACGCCGTCTTCCTCATGGAGACGGCCAGCGGCTCGATCAAACAAGTGACCTCGCACGAAAATCCCATGGGCGCCGTCACGCCCACCTTTTCGCCGGATGGGAAGACCGTCGCATACAGCGACGCCGTAGACGGCTGCCTGGAGTTGTTCACCGTTTCGGCGGAAAGCGGAGAGATTCGGCAGCTTACAAACCTGCGGCAGTTTGCTACCTGCGCGGCATGGTCTCCGGATGGCAAGTGGATCACCTTTCGGCTGACCGACGAGGATTTTTGGAATCACCCAGATCGCATGAAGATTGCATACGCGGAGCGGCGGGCAGACAAGCGGCCGGTTTGGTTGATGGGCGCAGACGGCTCCGCACCGCACCCGCTGGAAGCGCTTCGTTATCAATGTGGCATCGATGGAAGCCGGGCCGTATGGGATCCGCTGGGAGGCGAAAGATGAAGCTGGGAGTCAATTCATTTCTGTGGACGGGGAACTTCGGGCCGGACCAATTCAGCATTCTGCCCCGCGTCAAAGAGTGGGGTTTCGATGCCTTTGAGATTCCCATCTTCGACCCATCGAAGATCGATCTTCGCGCCATCCGCAGGGAGCTCGACGCCAACGGTCTTGCATGCACGATCTGCGCGATCCTTCCCCCTCGCCTGAGTCCTATCGACGCTGACGCCGCGGTGCGATCGAAGACTCTCGAGCACCTGGCGCGCTGCGTGGAGTTCACTGCGGAGATGGGCGCGAACCTCCTCTCAGGGCCTGTCTATGCGCCGGTCGGTTTCCTGCCCGGCAGGCGCCGCACCCGCGACGAATGGAACTGGGCCGTGGAGTGCTTCAGGAACCTGGCGCCGGTTCTGGCTGCGAACGGTGTCACACTTGCCCTCGAACCGTTGAATCGCTTTGAAACTTTCTTTCTGAACACATTGGCCGACGCAGCAGCGCTCTGCGATGAGGTCAACCACCCGCATATCGGCGTCTTGGTCGATACATTCCACACCAATATCGAAGAGAAGAATGTTGCCGAGTCGTGCCGCCTTCTGGGGACGCGGCTAAAGCACATTCATGCCTGCGAGAACGACCGCGGTGTACCGGGTACAGGGCACGTGGATTTTCCCGGCATCGTGAATGCCTTGCGGGGAATCGGTTACGACGGTTACCTGACCATCGAGAGTTTCGGATTCAACTTGCCGGAGATGTCCGCCTCGGCCGCGATCTGGCGCGATTGGGCGTCAAAGCCGGAGTACATAGCCACGGAAGGGATCGCTTATCTGCGGAAGTTGATCCAGGAGTCACCCTATAGCGGTTCTCCAATTGGTGCAGAGGGAAGCCACTGACCTTCGGTGGCTTTTTCCTTTCCGGGGTCCCCGGCGACAGGTCTTCGTCGCAGGGGTGGAAACAAAAGCCACTTTGCACCACGCTGGTGACTCCACGTGAATTGGAGAACCGCTCTAAGCAAGCGCCGGAAAGCAAAGAGCATGCGCATTGGCTTGCTTTCGCAGATCGCATGGGATTTCTGCCCGCCGTCTGGATGTACGGGCCGGATCGAAGAGTCCTCTCATTGGCCATCCGGGCTTTCCCGGCCCTTGCGTTGAATAGGACTGAAAAGGAGAGAACATGCGATGGATTGCAAGGTTGATCTTCGCAGCAGCGATTCTTTTTGCTTATGATGCGAGTGCAATGGCGAGTCAGGAAGGCTCCGATCTTGCACCCACTCCTCCCATGGGCTGGGCAAACTGGAACAGCCTGGGATGCAATTACGACGAAAGCATCATCCGGGCAATCGCCGACCATATGGTTTCTTACGGAATGAGGGATGCCGGCTACCCGCACATGGAGTTGTCGTGCTCCGGGTGGTTCCGCATCGCAGGTAGCGGTCATCCCTGGGTTGTACCTTCCACGGCGCGCGAACTTCAACATTTTCGGAATTGATGTAGACCGAACGAACAAACACCAGTGGCTTCTTTCTCGAGAAAAAGGCCACCTCGCAGGGAGCTCAACGAACTCGCATGTATTCCAGCTGCGATGTAATCAAGTTATGGAGTGTTCTATGAAACGACGCGATTTTATCCGTAACGGTCTTTTGGCCACGCCAGCCCTGCAACTGGCGGCGAAGAGCGCCCTGGCGCAATCGCTTGGGGCCTCCACGCAGGCGCCACTGCGAATCGAGGTTTCAGCCAGCGCAGCCGGAACGCCGCTGGATCATTACTGGAGCCGCTGTGTCGCGGCCGGTCGAGCGAACGAGGGCTTGCGCGGCAACTGGCAGGAGCAGTTGAAGATGACCGTCGATGCCTGCGGCTTCCGCTATCTCCGCTTCCACGGGCTGTTTCACGACGACATGTTCGTTTACCACGAGAAAGACGGCAAGCCGATTTATAACTGGCAGTATATCGACGACCTTTACGACAGGATGCTGGCGCGGGGAATCAGGCCCTTTGTGGAGATGACGTTTTTCCCCAAGGATATCTCCCGCGACAACGGGGGACTTTGCTGGTGGAACGCACACTCCACGCCACCCCGGGATTTCACGCGTTGGAAAGAAGTGATCGAGCACTTTGTCCACCATTGCATCGAGCGTTACGGCGCGCAGGAGGTGCGCGCGTGGTACTTCGAGATATGGAACGAACCGAATCTGGAGGGCTTCTGGAGAGGAACGAAGCAACAATTCTTCGAGATGTACAAGACGATTTCGCTGGCGATCAAGGCCATTGATCCCAAACTCTGGATTGGGGGGCCTTCCACCAGCAGCTTCCATCCGGACGAAGCGGTCTACGAGAGGCTGAAGGCGAGGAAGAATATCAGCGCCGCCGATTTCATCGGGGTGGAGTCCAAGGCCCCATGGATGGAGGAGTTCCTGGCCTATTGCGAGACCGAGAACCTTCCTCTCGACTTTGTCTCGTCGCATCCATATCCGACCAGCTATCCAATCGACTCCACGGGCAATCAACTGGAAGTGAGCCGTCCCGTCACTTCAACCCAGGAGGATATCCTGTGGCTGCGCAAGGCCATGGCGAAAACGCGTTACAAGGATGCTGAGATTCACCTTACGGAGTGGAGTTCAAGCCCTTCCATTCAGGACTTCACGCGCGACTACCCACAGGAAGCCACTTTCATTGTGAAAGTCAATCTTGATTGCATCGGGCTGGCCCAGTCTCTCGCTTACTGGACATTTACAGACATCTTTGAAGAAGCGGGCGCCGCGGACACCGTCTTCAACGGCGGTTTCGGGTTGGTGAATTTCCAGGGAATCGCAAAGCCGGGATTTCATGCCTACCGTATGCTTCACGGCCTGGGCGACACGGAATTGCATCGGGAAGAGGGCTGCATTGTAACGCGGCACTCGAAGAGCGGCTCGCTGTCCATACTGCTCTATCACTATCCTCCGGAAGTGATAGGGGCCGTTCCGATCGCAAAGAAGTCGCGCGAGATACCGGAGAGGACTTTGGCCACGGGACGGCCGCGTAAAGTGGATCTTCAATTGCGCGGATTGCCTCCCGGCGCAAGATATGTTGTGGAAACGCTCGATGCAGACCACGGGTTCGCATTCCGCTCCTGGCAGGAGATGGGAAGTCCGGAGCCTCCAACGCGGGAGCAGGAAGCATTGCTGCGCCAGAAAGCCATGGCTACTGCGAAGGAGCATATCGAGGTTGGCGGCGACGGAACGCTGCGCTGGGCTGAGGCAATCGAGCCTTGGGCGGTTGTGGCCATCCACCCGGAGTAAATGGCCACAACGCCCTGCAACCGGTCTTATAGATGCCGATGGGCTGATTCCGCCGGTTTATTAGACCGGTTCCAGAGCCGGATCAGTCGTTCTTTGCGAATCGGACTTCCCAACGGACAGGTTCTGCGACGCCGTTGAAGCGAATCTTCAAGGACGATCCGTCCAATTGCTTTTCGATCGGAATATCCTTTTGCCCGGCGGCTCCCTTTGCTCCCAGCAGCTTGAATCCCTTGGGAACGTAGATCCACAGCGCATACGGATCGCCGGGAACGCTCTCTGAGATTCCGCTCAAGGTGTTCGTCGATGAATCCCAGGACAAATCCTGCAGCGAGTAGTTGCCGCTGATATGGCGCGACAGCCCCACAAGCTGCGGGCGGTTTTGCAGCGGATGGAGCGACAAAACACGCGTGTCGTGCGGTTCTATCTGTACCGGCATGTGGCTCTTCACCACACCCACAAGCTTCTGGTTCCAGAAATCGAACACCACGAATTCGTTCTGCGGATCCAGGCCCAGCTTGGCGCTCAGGTCGATATCTCGCCGCGTGGCTTTGCTGCGCCAATTGGTCAGGCCAACCACGTCGTAAACTCCGTCGACGGAATCTACTTTCAGATCGAGGATCTCCGGATAGTTGTGGATGTAGACATCGGGCTGCGTTGAACGAAAGGTTTGCCAGCCGGCTTCGGTTCCGCGGCTGAACAGGTCCACGGGAAAGATGGGCAGCGTCGGCATGGTCGCCTGCAACAGACGCACACGCTCCTCAGGCAGCTCGGGCATGACGCTAGCCAGCGGATAAGCTACTCCGGTAAGCGCTACATAGCTCACCAGCGTGCGTGCCTCCGCATCGGTTACCCCGAATCCCACCACGGGATCCTCGCGAATTCTGGCTGTCTCCAAGACCACGGATCTGCGCTTGACCGCCGCTTCCTCGGGCGTCATGGGCAGCCCTAGTTCGAGTCCCTCGCCGGGCATCACGTAGGCGGCGATGTGATTGAAGAACGCGTTGGCATTGATCGAGCTGAACATGGCATACATTCCCTGCCAACTCCCATACAGATCGTCGCCATTGAAGTAGGAGTCAAAGTATCCGATTCCGTTGAGCGGTGTGCCCGCTGGGCAAACCTCGACAAATCGCTTTGGTCCAATGACATCGCGAATCAGTTGCAGCCGATGCCGGTAGTTATCCACCAGATCGGCACTCGGATCGTGCAACTTGCTCCGGTCCACAGGGGGCGCGTAGAGCGGAAAGGCGTGTTCGCCATCGAACTTGTAGTATTCGAAGCCCATATCGTCGAGTTTCCGGAACATGCTCTGGACGAAGTTCAGCACCTCAGGATTGGTGGAATCGAGGGTTGGCGTTGCATAATCGAGCACAATGTTTCCGGCCTTGTCCCGCACATACCAGTCTGGATGATCCTTGACGGCCCCCGCATACGAATTGGGCACGATCCACACGCCAGGGTGCAGGCCCTTCGATTTGATGTAGTCGGTGAGCCACTTCGCTCCGTGCGGGAACTTCTGCGCATCCCAGTTTTCAAACCAGGAGTGTTCGTCGTGTTTGCCGCGATCGTAACCATCGTCGAGTTCTACGTACTGAAAGCCGTAGGGAAGCAGGTGCGCCGCAATCCAATCCGTATTCCGGACCATGTCTTCTTCGCGCACGGAATCGTAGTAGCTGGTCCAGCTCGACCAGACAACAGGCGCTGTCTTGAAAACGCTGTCGTCGAAACGCTTGTAAAACGGCAGTCCCAGTGCCTTGGTGTAGTAATCGGGGGTTAGCCGGATCACGGCGTTGCCTTGCAGCGGCAATTCCAGGTTGAGCACGGCCTGCTTCTGTTGATCGCGCCGCATCCGGCTGCGCTCAGGAAAGCCGATCGCTGTGTCGGATGTCCGGTCGAACTGATCGTGAAACAGCGGGTTGGCTACCTGGCCCAGCCTGAAATACATGCACTCCGGATTCTTCGTCGGGAGCATGGAACGGTTGCGGGTGATGCTGCCCCCGTAGTTCCCTTGCACTTCAGTAGTTCCATCCCAGTTCACCGGCACTCCTTGCGGATCGAGGAGGCGGGCCAGGATGCGATCCTGCGATGCCGGCAAGTCCGCGGTCAGTACGGCGTCGTCGGCGGTACTCGAAATCTTCAGCAGGTTTGGCTCTACATCGAATTGCCAGCCGGTGACCGGATCCTTGGTGCGGATCAGAAGCCGGGTCGCACTGCCGGCTTTGACGGACCAGCCGGTGACAGGATGCATGCCGCTGCCATCTGTCAGGTTGAGCCTGATGTGGTCCATGACCACACCGAGCCCATCATGACTGACGGAAATCAGCCCGCCCGACGGATCGGCGACGATGGTCCATCCCGCCTGGGTCAATGTCGTTTCCGCCTTGTTTTGGGCGGAGAGCGAGAAAGGCTGCAACAGGCATAAGCAGGCTAGGAGAATGACTTTGTTTTGATTCATTGGGTTTCCTTTTTTTGCCGGTCTTGAAACAGCACCGTGCCGGTTATAACTGGTGAACAAGCAACAGGGTCCATGCATCCAGGCTGCGCTTCAACGTGAGCGTGCCGTCGGCTCCAGCCTGGACAAGCTCCTTTTTGGTATTCCATGCGGCGGCGCGCAATGCGCTCGCCTGTTCCCGCGTCGCCGGGTCCGGCTTGCCCATGGCCTCCCAGGCAGCGGTTGCATTCGCGTGCTCCCGGTCAAGAATCTCGATTTCAAAAGGAGCGCCGGACGCCAGGCCGGTCAGTATAAGCGAGGGCTCACGCGCACTGCCGGTATCTGTCATCTTGTTGGCTTCTTCCAGCGACGAAGTTCCGGGAGGAGCGTGGCGAATTCTATAAATGAAGAGCATCGACCCCTGAGGAAACGATCGGGTTTCTCAGCAATGCAAGAGGACCGATCGGCTGCTGAGAAGATGAATCGCTGTCTCCGTGAGCATCCACAGATTGTCTCTCGATATGCTGATGGAAGTTCTGGCGATAGTGGCGCGGCGTCATATGTGTCAGGCGGTGGAAGATCATGCCAAAATAGCTTTGGTCGCAGAAACCAACTTCGAGGCAGACTTCGGAGATTGGCATCTTGCTTTCAGCCAGCAGCTTCTGCGCTTTTGCGACGCGAAACGCATTCAGATATTGCACAAAAGATTCGCCTGTGAGCTGCATGAAGGTGCGGCGAAAGGTTGAGAGGCTCATGTTGACCACCGCCGCCGCATCTTCGGTCGAGATCCGTTCCGCGTAGTTGCGTTCCATGACGTCGAAGAGTGGCTTCAAGCTTTCCAGCGATCCCTTGCGCCGCTGTGCGGCTAAATTGCGCGGGCCGGCGCTGCCAACATGATCCATCAGGAGGACCAGGATCATCTTGACGTAGGTGCGAACACACAGCTTCGCCCGATCGCTGCGTGCCGGCAACTCCTTGGCGATCTCCTGGATCAATTGCTCGATTTCACCAGGCAGAGAGGTACCCTTTGAGACCAGATGCTGCTGGTTTGCAACCTGGGTGAAGAGAGAGTCCAGATACTCAAAGTCGCTTCCCGCCCCCGCGGTGAGCAGCTTGCGGTCAAAGAAGAGGGAGCACACTTCGACCCTTGCACCGGATCGCTCGGTTACCCGGTGAAAAACAGGACTGGTCATGAAAAAGAGGTCGCCCTCGGTCTGAGTCAGAAACGAGTCCTGTACCTGCCAAACGAGTTCGCCGGTGAGGAGGTAAACCAGTTCAAAATAGTCGTGCCGATTCATGCGGAAGGGCCGGGTTCCACTCAGGCTGTGCTGCACAACGTCCACGGGGAATGCGGGGTTGAAGGGCCACACATGAACGCCATTCGCGTTGACCTGCGCCTCAGATACCAGGAAGGAATCGCCGGAAACGAATTCTTGATTGAGGCTCATGTGTACCTCTCTCTTATCTGTTCGATGACAGCCGTACTATAACAAATCTAGCGAAGCGTGCGCCGGAAATGATTTTAATTGAGATGATACTTTTGTCATATTTAATCGGCGGTTTTTCACAGAGACTCCTGTTTTTCACCACTGTGCTTCTTGACCCGTTCAAAGCAGGGCGCAAATCGCCGCAAAACGGCTCTTACGTTTAGGACAATCTGTCCGGCGGGATTGTAGCCCCGGTTTCCTGACATGCTTAGCATGGAGGCTGAGACTGCATGACCGGAGCGCATACAATTGCGGTCGATGAGGAGAAAGCAAATCGTGAAGGCCCCAATCCGTTTCCTGAGAATACTTTGCTCGTCGCTATCGGGCGCGTTATGTGTGTCGATCGCTGCAATCGGGCAGTCTCCAGCCCCGGGTGGCGGGTTGATCCCGGCGAGTTCACCATCTCCGTGGGCGACTCTTCCGAGAATCTGTCGCTGACCGGAGCGGTCACGCTTCCCTGGAGTCCATATGGGTTGAAGGGCGCTGGCTTTCGCCCGCACCCTTCAACAGGTCAAGTCATACGCGCAGTTCGAAGGCGCGATACTCCCACGGTTCGAGCGTGATACGCGCCTTGCCGCCCTCGACGGGAATCCGCTTGCGGTTGCGTCTGTCGAAGAGCAGCGCAACCTGCGTCGTGGGCGGGAATTCCAGGGTAACGGTGCGCTGCGTGCCGGCATCGTTGCCGCAAGTAACGATCTGCGGCAATCCGTCGAACCACTGCGCCATACAATCCGCTTTGATGTCGCTGGCAGATACCTGCGCGTCGCAAATCTCTGGGTAGAGGTCGTAATACTCGCGGACGAGGTGGCCGAGCGGGCCGATCTCCTCGTGGTTCTCTTGTTCGACAAAGGCGCGGTATCCCTGTACGGCATTCCAGAGCAGCGGCTTTTTGACAGGCCAGACGGGCGCGTTTTGGGCTCGCGGCTGCTGCCCCGAAGCTTCAAAGGAGCGCATCTGCGGATGGAGAAAACGCGAGAGCGGCACCGTGAAGGTCATCCCCGACCATGCGTGGCCGTGAGACAACGAGCCATCGATGAACTCGCGTGCCAGGTCACCCGCCCCTTCGCAAAGCAGGATGGTGTTCGGGTCGGCCTTATCCACTTCTTCGCGGACTCGCTGGAGAACCCGGCGCAGTCCCCAATTCCAGATGTCCGGCTGTGGGGCGTGGTTGTGCTTGGGATTGAAGCAGCGATGGTTGTCGGTGGCCAGCATGGAATCCATGAAGAAGCCGTCCACGCCGGTGGTGCGGACGATATCCGCCAGGGTTCTGGCGAACCAGTCCTGCCAACCCGGCTCTGCCGGACACATATCGTAGAAGCCGCTATAGTTCACGGTGGGTTTTCCGTTTGCGTCCATCAGCGCCCACTCCGCGGCCTTGGAACGCCCAATGCGGGAGCGCTTCCAAACGATCAAGCCCTCGACGTAGAAGAGCACGTGACCGCCTTGGCGATGGGTCGCCTCAACTCCCCGGCGCATCGCCTCCCAGCCGCCCAGATTGTCCGCGGGGTAGAAGTAATCGCCGCGATTGAGCATGTTCTCCTGCGTGCCCATGATTTCCGGCTCGCCGAATCCGGGAATGCTCATCATGTCGCTTCCCATCGCGTGACGTTCTTCGAGCAGAAGCGGAAGGTCGTACAAGGATTGCCCGGTACGTAGCAGGCGATCCGGCATTTCCTCGGACAAAACGGTGGTCTCCCGATACCATTTGGCCGGACTGGAGCGAAAGGGCAGAAACTGGCGTTGCTGGCGAAGCCACAGGGCGCCTGTCTTCCACGAGCCGGCGTAGGCATAGGTCAGCACCGGGCCCAGGTCCACGCTATCTCCGAGCTTGATCAGCGGAAGCGTTCCATGCGATTCCGCCTCGTCGTACTCCGCTTGGCCGCCGAAGCGCTTGGCGCCCAAGAGCAGGCGGCGATGGCGCCATCCAACATTAGGCCCGTCGGCGCCTGCAGCCGGGTCGTGGCCGACGATGGCTGTGCGCTGGCGGCAGCCGCCCGGGTCGGCTGCGAAATCGGCACGGCTGTCTTCCAGCAGCGCAAGGCCGCGTCCACCGCCCTCCACCAGGAACAAGGGCGAAGAGAGGCCGCCGAGGTAATCTGCTGAGTAGTTCAATGTCGCAGTGTCCGGCTTTTCCACTCCCGCAAGCTCGCCGGAAAGCAGACGATCGCTCCCCTCAGGATCAAAGCGCACCCGTGACAGGAAGGGATAATAGAGATCGACATCCAAATCCTCCGGTCCATTCCACACTGCTTGTCCGCGCCACTCGATCACGTCGCCTTCCACGGCGATCTCTAGCCCGATTTGCATGGGGAGTCTCGTGTTGCGCAGGTAGGCAAGCAGCCGGAAGTCTGAATGTTCCAGTTGCGTCACCTCAAAGGAGTCCATTGCATAGATTCCCTGCTGAGGTCCGCTCGGTACAACCAGGGTCAGAGGGTTTCCGGCGGGTCCGGGCCCGGCAGTTCGCATTGCCGCATCGCTATAGAGCATGGGGAGCTGCGCCTGCCGTTGGATTTGGAGCAAGTGGAGCTGGAGTCCGCGGCGCTCAAAAGTGAGAACTACGCCGGCCTGGCTCCCAATCTTGATTGTCTCGTTGGTATTTGGGTCAGGTCGCGCGGGAGCAGCCGCGTTCAGTCTGCGCCAGGAAAACGAGGCGGCGGCAGCGGCGGTCAAGCCAAGCATTTTGCGCCTGCTCATGGAAAAGAAGTCGCGTGGATTGGACATCGTTGTCACCTTGGAGATTGTTGGATTCAAGCCGCACTGCGGCGGTTTATGCGGGTGCACTGTGCCCGGGTGCTACTGAACAGGGAATGGGGCACGGCATTCTGCCAGAAGATTAATGTCCGCCAATCGGCGCTTCTATAACAAATGGGCAGGGAACTCGCATAGAACGATCAACGAACCCATCGTACCGGCTCACAAACGGTCCAAATCAGCCTTTCGCTGCAACTCTGAGGTCTTGGGGTGCGGGTGGAATCCTCAGAATAACTGGTTGGATTCTCATAGCCATTCATGATCTTCGCGTTTTATGGTTGGTCCGGTGATTCAGGTTACATTGCACTCTCGCTTCGAGGCGGCATTCAAAAGTGCGCTCGCCTATGACAATCCCGTCCAGGATGTGCGGGTCGTTGTGGAATTCACTGGCGCCTCGGGCGTCGAGCGAACCGAGGCATTTTGGGATGGCGAGAATTGTTGGCGCGTTCGTTTCTCACCCAGCCAGGCGGGCCGCTGGTCGTGGCGTACGTATTGCTCGCCTCCTGACGACAGCGGTTTAAATGGCCGGGAAGGCCAATTCGAATGCCTCGAAGCGGCTTCGCAAGATGAGTGGATCGCAAACGGCCCGCTTCGGGTTTCCATGGATCGTCGGTATCTTGAGTATGCAAACGGCAGGCCTTTCTTTTGGCTCGCCGATACGGCCTGGAACGGTCCACTCAAATCCGACGAGGCCGACTGGGAACATTATCTTGCCGACCGCCGGTTGAAGGGCTTTAGCGCGATTCAGTTTGTCGCTACGCATTGGCTCGGCGCCGCCGCCGACGCCGAAGGGCGCCCCGCGTACACAAACCCGGAGAAGATCCGGATTGAGCCTGCGTTCTTTCAACGACTCGATCGCCGCATCGATCGCATCAACGACTTTCATCTGGTTGCCGCGCCGGTTCTGGCCTGGGCCGCAACCTGGAGCCTAGGCAGCATTCATCTCAACCCCGGCACGTCGCTCGCGGACGATCAGATCATCGTACTCATTCGCTACCTGATTAGCCGCTACGGGGCTCACCAGGTCGTTTGGATTCTCGCTGGCGACGGAAGCTACGAAGGCGCGGAGGCCGAGCACTGGCGGAAGATCGGACGAGCGGCCTTGTCCGGTTCATCTCGCCTGGCTACGATTCACCCTTCCGCCAGACTGTGGGTCAACCGGGAGTTCAATGAGGAATCGTGGTACAGCATGAACGGCTACCAGAGCGGCCAGTGGAACGACGCAGAGAGTTCACGCTGGATCAATGCATCGCGGCCGCAGGCCGAGTTCGCGTTGCGGCCCACCATCGATCTCGAACCGTGCTATGAGGATCATCGCCCGCTGGATGCGCCGGAAGGCAGGATCGATGCCCGCGAGGTGCGCCGCGCAGCATACTGGAGCCTTTTGGCCGGTCCGGTCGCTGGCGTTTCTTATGGCGCACACGGCGTTTGGAGCTGGGAGAACTTCCCTGCGGTGCCCCTCAGCCATCCAGACAGTGGGATTGCACGTCCCTGGCGCGAGGCGATGACCTTGCCCGGCAGCTTCAGCATGTCCCATCTGCATTCCATCGTCTGCGCGATCGATTGGTGGCGTTTGAATCCCTGCCCGGAGATGCTTGCGGCTCAGCCTGGGGACGACGATCCGTTGCATTTTGTCGCTGCGGCCTGCTCGCCGGAGCGCGATCTGGCCTTGTTGTATGCGCCCGCCGGCGGCAACATTCGCATACGCGCGGACTATCTGGCTGGCAGATTGGAGGCGATTTGCTTCGATCCGGCAAACGGCCATCGGTTGTGGACCCAACCGTTCGGTCGTGGAGCCTGCTCACTGGATTGCGGCGCCGATTCGGATCGGCTTTTACTGATAAGACTCGAGGGAACTGGGAGGCAACTCTGATGCCTGTGCGCGCTGCATTTCTGAGATTTCGCCTGATCGCATTTGCCGTTCTCATAACATGTGCGCTGGGGGTTGCTGACCGGGCGCAAGCGCTTCCGCCAGAGACGGAAAGCGGCGTATTCGATATCCGCGCTTACGGCGCGGTGGCCGATGGCAAGACCGACAACACCGCTGCCATCCAGCGCGCCATCGATGCGGCGCAAGTGAAAGGTGGCATCGTTCTTGTGCCGCCGGGAGAGTGGCTTTGCCGCGGCCATCTCGAGTTGAAGGCGGGCGTGCATCTGAAGGGCATCAATGAGGCTCCGCAGTCGTGGGAGCCGAGGACGGGATCGATCCTGGAGCCTACCGAAGGGCGCGGCGACGAGAGCGCGCCGTCGTTTATCGAAATGCGCAGCTCGACCTCGGTTACCGGCATCACCATTTACTATCCGGAACAAATCGTCAGCGATATTCAGCCCTATCCGTGGACGATCCAGATCCGCGGCAATCCCGCCAACGCAAAGGATGTTTCATTCGATTCGACGGTGAACGACGTGACGCTCATCAACAGCTACAACGGCATTCGCACCGGACCGACGGAGAACGGGCGCCACCGCATCCTGAACGTACATGGGTGTGTGCTGCGGCGCGGCATCCTGATTGATTGGACGGGCGACATCGGGCGCATTGAGAATGTGCAGTTCCACTCGCACTTCTGGGCCGGCGCGTCCTTCAAGGGCAATTGGGACAAGGTCTTTAACTATATGCAGCAGAACCTGGAGGCGTTCGTCTTTGGGCGCACCGACTGGGAGTACGTGACCAATACCTTTGTCTTCCCGGCCAAGACGGGATACCGTTTTGTCGAAACAGCGAATGGCTCAATGAACGGTCAGCTCAGCGGCATCGGCGCGGACGCAACGCAGGTTGCCGTGCTGGTGGAATCTATTCAGCCGGAGGGGCTGCAAATCACCAACGGCGAGTTTGACAGTCACCATATCGGGGCAAGCACGCAGGTCGTCGTCGCTCCGCACGCCAGCGGCAGTGTGCGATTTGTGAATTCCGCGTTCTGGGGACCGACGGAGCACAACGCGGTGCTCAAGGGCGATGCCTTTGTCTCCTTCACCGACTGCTACTTCTCCAACGACTACGACGCGCGCGACGCGGCGATTCTGGTGGAGGGAGGCAAGGTGCAGGTGCAGAGTTCGACCTTCGATGCGCGCTCCCAAAAGATGGATCCCGGACACTCCTACAGCGGCATCGAAGGGCGCTATCAGCAGCCCAGCATACGGCTGGCGGCGGGCACGCGCTCGGCGATCATCCGCGGCAATAACGGTTACTACGGCGTGCAGATCCTGAACGAGATCGGCAGCCGGGCCATCCTGAGCGACAACGAGCCGTATACCGGGCCGGGCCCGGTCAAGACAGGCTCAGACGAGGACCGGCCCAAGCCATGAAACTGTCACCGTTCGAGAGGAGCGATATTAACCAGGGGCCAGCTTCGCGTTTTGCCGTTTCCACAGGTGAACGGCTTCTCTATCTCGTTTACTTCATCTATTTCTTCTGCGGAATGACGCAGAGCTTTGAAAGCGTCATTCTCCCGGAATTGAAGGAATACTTTCATCTTGGCTATCAGCAGCAGATGTACGTTGTATTCGCCAAGAACATTCCGTTTCTGTTCTGTCCCCTGATGGCGCTGGTTATTCAGAGAACTGGTTATGTTCGCAGCCTGGCCGCCGCCATCGCGATGTATGCGATTGGAACCTGGTTGCTGGTTCCAGGTTTGCTCACCTCGCACTACGCGATCGTCCTGCTTGGATTTGGCATCATTGGCACCGGCTTCACACTTCATATGGTCGCTGGAAATCCGATGATCAGCGTCCTTGGGCCTTCCGAAAGAGCGTCGAGCCGTCTCAACCTGGGCAATGCTCTCGGCGCCGTTGGCCAGATTCTTGCTCCCGCGACTCTGGCGCTGATCATTCCCGCGACCGCCATCGCCATTGGGAGCAAACTTCCCTATATCACGGGCCTCCTGATCGTGCTAGGCGTCATGCTCGCCTGCGTTGCCGCCGCAACGTTCAGTATGCGCGGTGCTTTCACCGACTACTCGGATGTTTCCTATGGTCCTTCCTCGCCCAGAGCAGGGGGCCGCAGTGCCTGGAAAAACCCTGCCGTGCTGTGTGGCGCAACAATCATCTTCCTCGTGCTCGGCGCGGAGGCGTCGCTGTTCAGCTTCTTTCGCAACTTCCTTGAAGACCCGAAAATCGCCTCTCTTTCCGCGCACTCCTCTCAACGCCTCTTCACTCTCTACTTCGGGTGTTTTGCCGCAGGCCGTCTTTCTGCTGCATGGTTACAGAGAAAGATTTCCCCCGCGCTGCATCTGCTCATCAACCTGACCGCTGCGTTGATTACGATCGGCGTCCTCCTGTTTGCAAGCGGTACGGCTGCGGTGATTGCCGTTCTGGCGCTCGGCTTCTTCGTGTCGATCTTTTTCCCAACGCTCTATGCGTTGATCTTGCGCAACGCCGGTCACTGGAAGGCGCAGGCATCCAGCATGCTTACTGTCGGATTTCTGGGCGCGGCTGTCATTCCTGTTCTTCAAGGCAGGTTCGCCGATAGCGCAGGCCTGCAGCGCTCATATCTTCTCGATGCGTGCATCTACGCGTGCATTCTCATCTACTCCGGCCGCATCTATTGGCTGCAGCTGAAGGCCGTCCGGCAGGGATCCGATTGACCTCCGCTGTCATCGCTGGTTTATGATTCGGCTGATGACTGGCAAAGAGGGGAACAAAGCGGTGGCGCCGGGCCCGCCAGTGCAGAAAGCGCCGGCATTGAAAATCCAGTGGGAGAACGTGCACACGTTCGTCGAGTCGCAGACCAGGGCCGACGGGATGCATATCTGGCCGTTTCCGCCCGCGTTCCCCATGGAAGTCAAGTTCCTTTCCTTTTACCAGAATCGGAGCATTCGCCTCAAGAGACACGACTACTTTGAACTGGTCTACGTGTACTCCGGAAGTGGAGGATATCAGGTCCAGGATCGGGAGTTCTCCATCGAGGGGGGCGACGTTATCGTCCTCAACGGCTTTATGTACCACAGACTCAGCGAAATCCGCACCACCCCGTTTCGCGCGATCGTTCTCTACTTTCAGCCGAGCGTGCTGAATGCCACAGACAGCACCGGAGAGCAGGCGCAGTACCTTATGCCCTTCCTGCTCCAGGATGAGCGCTTCCCGCATGTAATCTCCCGGACAGTCGGCATCACAAAAAAGATTTCCGAGCTGATCCTCAAAATTCAAAAGGAACTGCCCGCCACAACCGACCGCGCCAGGCTGATTGCCCGCACTCATCTTGAGATGATCCTCGTTCTGCTCATCAATCACTACAAGGGACAGTTCGCAACGGCGGATTCCTTTGATCACAGGCAGCGTACGCTGGAGAGGTTGCGCCCTATCTTCGATTACATCGACCTCCACTATCCAGAGCCCATCGCGCTCTCCTGCGCCACCGAAGTTGTCAGCATGAGCAAGCCGCATTTCATGAGGTGCTTCAAGAAAGCGACCGGCCAGTCCTTCGATAACTACCTCAATCGCTTCCGCATTGCAAAGGCACAAGCGCTTCTGGCATCCACGGATATGCCCATTACACAAGTCGGGCAGGAAGTGGGCTTCGCCGACCAGAGCTATTTTGGTCTGGTTTTCAGGCGTCTGCTCCAGATCACGCCGCGCGATTACCGCAAGCAAATGCAACAAGGCTAAGGCCCGCTTACACTCTCGTCGCCACCGTCCGGGTAGTGTGAACAGGCCCTGGATCTCCCCAAGGTCTATTTCGTTGCATCGTTCAATATCCAGGGGATGTTGGCGAAGAACAAAACGGTCGCTTCCTGGCTGGATACGCCGGGGGCGTCGCCTTGACGCCTCTGTGGAGGGCCTGTTTGATGATTTTGTAAGAGAAATGCAACTTATCCTCACATCGGCTCTAACCCCGGGTGCATTAGCAACG
This sequence comes from uncultured Occallatibacter sp., assembly GCA_964571165.1. Taxonomy (GTDB): domain Bacteria; phylum Acidobacteriota; class Terriglobia; order Terriglobales; family Acidobacteriaceae; genus Telmatobacter. The sequence continues at coordinate 26,261 of CAZNAW010000035.1, forward strand.
TGGGAAGCCCCCCGGTTCTGCCGGGGGATACTTATCCTTCATGACGACTGGCAGACGCATTGGGCGAATGAGTTGGAGTTCGGGGCAGGAAAATAGCCCGTTGGATATGCTCCTGGATACGCAAAATTGCGGCTGTGATGGGATCGTCAGAAGACTTGCACAGATTCTCACAGAGATGCCCCGGGCGTGCGGCTAGAGTTTGATCCTAGCAGGTAGCGAAAAATGGGAATCGACCGCGCATATCATGAGAGGGTTGTGCATGAACGCGAAGACCTTGCCGTTCCACGCAAGGCCGGAGCGGAAGTGGTATCAGGAGAAGCGATGAACGACCTTCGTTTTGCTGTCTTCGGCGCAGGATTCTGGACAAAGTTCCAGTTAAGCGGATGGCAGGAAATTCCGGGGGCACGATGCGTGGCAATTTACAACCGCACACGCGCCAAGGCGGAAGAATATGCCCGGAGTTTCCAGATCCCTGCGGTCTACGATGACGCAGAGTTACTGCTCCGCGACGAAAAGCTCGATTTTGTCGACATTGTTACCGGCCCGGAGACGCACGAACAGTTCGCCATGCTCGCTTTGCGGCACAAACTTCCCGTTATCTGCCAGAAACCTCTGGCTCCCACTCTAGCGGTTGCGGTCAGAATGCAGCAGGCGTTTTCCGGCGAGGCTGTGCCGCTGCTCGTCAATGAGAACTGGCGCTGGCAAGAGCCCATTCGCAGCGTGAAGCATCTGCTCACGGAGGCGTTGATTGGCAGCCCGTTCCGCGCGCGCATCGAAATGATCTCCGGATTTCCGGTTTTTCGCAATCAGCCATTCTTGAGGGATGCTCCTCAGTTCATTCTCACCGATCTGGGAACTCACATCCTCGACACATGCCGCTTTCTCTTTGGTGAGGCTGCCAGTCTTTATTGCCGGACGGAGAAGGTTCATGCGGACATCGCGGGAGAAGACGTCGCCACCGTCATGCTGGAGATGAGGAATGGCACGACCGTGGTCGCAGCGATGGCGTACGCGGAGAATTACCTGGAAGAGGAGTGCTTCCCGCAAACCCGCATCTTCGTCGAAGCCGATCGGGGATCGCTTGAGTTGAAGCCGGGATACACGATCCACGTCACCACGCAGGTGGGGACCAGCGTGCAGCCTGCTTCGCCTATCCACTATCCCTGGGCAGACCCGGCCTACGATGTCGTTCACTCCAGCATCGTTCCCTGTCAGGCGAACCTGCTGCGTTCACTGCAGGGCAGGGAAGAGGCCGAAACCACGGCATCGGATAACTTGAAAACCCTGCATCTGGTCCACGCGGCCTATGAGTCCGCTAAGTCGGGAAAGGCTGTCCATTTTTCATGACGCTCAATCTATCAAGGAACGCCTTATGTGTTGGCACAGAGCAGGTCCCGCAACCTGCTGTGGCCCTTCGAGCCGGCCCTCTCTGTTTATCTTTTTGTCAAGGAGTGTTCAGGTACATCAAGCTCGGGAAGCGCGAAATCCTGCGTGCCGTTTATGTCGCGGTTCGTGATGAGAGCTGGCATACAATCCCGGGCACAATTTCCAATCTCAACATTCGCTCAGACGCTGAGAGCTTCTCATTGAGTTTCGACTGTACGCACCGGGAGCGTGGTATCGACTTCCGTTGGCATGCGGATGTTTCGGGAAGCGCGGACGGCAGCATCGTATGGAAGATGGAGGGTGAGGCCTTCACTTCCTTCCTCAAGAACAGAATTGGATTGTGCGTCTTGCATCCCATTGCGGAATATACAGGAGAGCCTTGTCTTATCCTTCACTCGGATGGCACAAAAGAGGAGTGTCGTTTCCCAGTCGCAGTGGCTCCGCATCAACCGTTCTTGGATGTGAGGGCGATGCATTTTGCGGCCGCGCCGAATGTCGATGCGGAGATTGCGTTTGACGGCGAGATATTTGAGACCGAGGATCAGAGGAACTGGACGGACGCGTCGTTCAAAACCTACTCAACGCCTCTGTCTTTGCCGTATCCGGTCAGGGTCGAGAAAGGTTCGAAAGTCAGCCAATCGGTAATCCTGAAACTGCGCTGGGCTATTCCGGTATGCACCGATCATAAGCGTGCCAATGTCGATGTGATCCTCTTGCTGCAGCCAGAGTCGCGAACGTTCTTGCCGCGTTTAGGGCTTAAGGATGCGCATTCGGATGCCCCTGTCTCGGAAGCGGAAATACGCCGGTTGAAACCGTTGCGTCTCGATCACCTCGGTGTGGATCTGGAGGTGGGGAACCAGTGGAGTGAAGAATCGTTCTGGAAATCGGCTGCCAAGGCGCAATTGCTGAGTCTCCCGATGGAGGTCGCTTTGGCGCCCGCCGGCAATGACGCTGAACTGGGACGAATACTCCAGGAGATCGCCGACCGAAAGGTTGATATCTGCCGTTGGCTTGTCGATGTACGGATGGAGGATCCGGCTCGACGCCGCGCGCTGGAAGTACTGCTTGCAATGGCTCCAGTAGCATTGGGCAAGGGAACGAACTTTGCCGAACTCAATCGCAACAGGCCGTCAGAGGCTCCCGCCGGAGGCGTGTGGTTCTCGCTGAATCCGCAGATGCACGCTGTTGACGACCTGACACTGATCGAGAATCTGCAGGCCCAGTCCTCAGCTCTTGCAAGCCTTCGCGAGTGGATGGAAGGTGCGCCCGTTACGGTCTCACCGGTAACACTCAGGGCGCGGATGGATCGCCGCGCCCATAAGACTCTCTCGCGCCAGCGCGAGCCCGAGCTTCCAGATGCGGATCCAAGGCAGATGTCGCTCCTAGGCGCTGGGTGGACTTTGGGGAGTCTTAAGCATCTTGCCGAGGGCGGCGCGGCCAACGTTACCTATTATGAGACTTCCGGAGCGCTGGGAGTTATGGGCTTGCAAGTGGATTCGCAATCACTGCCAGGATTCGTCTACCCGATGTATCACGTCTTTTGCGATATTGCCGAATTCAAGGGCGCCGAGGTCGTTCGCATCACCTCTTCCGATCCGCTGCGCGCCGACGGGATGGCGTTCGTCGAGCCGGGTCGATTGCATATCATCGTGGCAAATTACAGCGCTGAGACAGTAAAGGTGGGCCTCTGCTTGGCTGCTCTCGCAATGCGGGCGCGAGTGAGCCTGCTTGACGAGGAGAACGTAGAGTTTGCCATGCTTCATCCCGAGTTATTCCGCCAGCGCAGCAGTCACTTTGTGGACGAGCAGGATGGGGAGATTCGCGTCGAGTTGAAACCGTTTGCGCTGGCAACTCTGGAGGCTCCACTTACTCAGCGTTCTGACGAAACTGAAAACATTTTCCTTGGGGGGAATCTGTGAGGCTCGGTATAGGAACATATACGTTTATGTGGTCCATCGGCTTTGCGGGAGTAAAGCCGGCAAAGCCGATGAATGCCTTCAACCTGCTTGCCAAGGCGCGTGAGTTAGGTGTCGGCGTTGTGCAATATGGTCCCAATCTCCCGCTCGACAGTCTGGGCGAGGAGGATCTCTCGGCTCTCGTCGCGCAGGCAAGAGTTTGGGGAATCGCTATCGAGGTTGGGACGCAGGGCCTGGCGGTTGACGGCCTGCGAGAGCAGTTGAAGTTGGTTGCCAAGGTTGGTTGCAAGCTATTGCGCACGACAACGGAAGGGCCCGATGGCATAACTCCTCCGCTGGAAGAGATGCGGAAATGCGTGAGCGAAATACTTCCCGATCTGGTGGCGCAGAATGTGTGCCTGGCGATCGAGAATGGCCTGGTACCTGCGCGAACCCTTGCTGGCTTGATCTGTTCCGCCAATAGCTCCCATGTCGGCATCACGCTCGATACTGTCAATTCGCTTGCGATTCCCGAGGGAACCGAGCATGTGACCGCGATGTTGTCGGAACACGCAAGAAGTCTGCACGTAAAGGACTTCGCGGTGAAACGGCTATGGCACAGGATGGGTTTCTCCGTAGAAGGCCGGCCGGCTGGTGCCGGACAGTTGAACGTTCCCGAGCTCCTGGAAAGGGTTTCCGGAGGTTCCCCGGAGTCGAATGCCATCCTCGAGCTATGGCCGCCGGAACAGGCCACGCTCGAAGAGACCGTGCAGTTGGAAAATGCTTGGGCAGCACAGAGTATCTCGTACTTGCGACGCTACATTGCCAATTAGGCGTGAAGGAGAATTTCAATGGAGAAGACAGTGGTTATTGTTGGCGCGGGAGGAAAAATGGGTATCCGCGCCTCTGAGAAGATTGGTAGCCAGAGTTGCTATCGCACATTTCTGTGTGAGAAGGACGAAGCCAGGGCAGATGAACTGAGAGCAAGAGGCTTTCGTGTCGACCCGGTCGAGGAGGTATTGGGACAGGCGGATTTTATTGTGCTCGCAGTGCCCGATGAGGCGATAGGAAGCCTTTCTCATGCATTTGTGCCGAAGATGAAGCCCGGCTCCACGCTGATTGCGCTGGATGCTGCGGCTGCATATTTGGGCCAGATTCCGTCTCGCCCTGAGATTACTCAAATCATCACACACCCATGCCACCCGCCGTTCTTCACAGAGCAGGCCACACGCGAGGCGCGGGCAGACTATTTCGGTGGAACCGCCGTGCAAGACATCTTGGTTTCCTTGGTCGAGGGATCGGAAGAGGCCTTTATAGAGGGAACAGAAGTCTGTAAGACGATGTTCGCCCCGGTACGGAACGTTCATCGGGTCACTCCAGAGCAGTTCGCATTTCTGGAACCCGCCATGTCCGAACTTGTTGTGGCCACCGCCGCTACGCTGATGAAGGCGTCCCTCGATGCAGCAATCGCGAATGGCGTTCCCGCCGACGCCGCTCATGCGTTCATGGCCGGACACGCGCGAATCGCCATGGCCATCGTCTTTGGAGCCGAGAAGGCGCCGTTTTCCGATGCTTGCCAGGTTGCCATCCGTTGGGGCATGAAGGAGATCATCCGTCCCGACTGGCAGCGGGTCTTTGAACCTGAGACTCTCCGCCAGGCGATAGAGATCATGTTGACGAAGCGTGGCGAGGCCGCCCCAAAATAGACGCTGGAGTTCATGCGTTCTGCAGACACACGGAATCCCGGCACCTGAATCGATTGTGGCTCGATTGCAGAGGCGAGAACGAGGCAGGGCCGAAAGAGAACCGATGGGTGTCATTCTTGCCGTGGATGCCAGCGGGGTAATTGATCAGGCCAGGGCCATGGTCTCAGCCGGGATGCGAAAGGTCGGTGTCTTTAGCAAGTGAAAATGTCCGGTTTTCAAACAGTGGCTGGGACAGGCGATGAGCAGGGCAAGATCATTGTCGATGCCAAAGCCTGGCCAGCGCTGGAACCGGGCACGCACGGCGGAGATATGTCCAATATCGTTCCTTAAATTCACGGCCTGGGGCTAATGGCGAGAATGATACCGATGCCGGCGCGGATGGGTACAGTTTCTATGGACCCGTCCTCGGCCCTGCATATCCGCGCGCCGGAAGCGAAGGACATTAGGAACAGGACTTTCTGCAATTTTCCCGTTGGGGATTCGATTTGCGATTGGGGAGCGAACAGCCCCTGGAATTGGGCGCCGAACATTGGCGGAGCGCCAACAGATATCTGGAGGACAAGCGGAGAAAGGGTCGAACCGGCGTAGCCTTGCATCCTTTGCGCTCCTGGTGCTTGTTGTCTTGGTTTTTAACCCCGCGGCTCGGGCGCAAAGCCAGCCTTCGGCCGCGATCAAACCGCTGCCGCCAGTTCGCATTCACGCCGACGGGCATTCTCTGGAAACCGCCGATGGCCGTCCCTTCTTCTGGAAGGGCGACACAGCGTGGGAACTGATTCACCACACCACTCGCGATGAGGCCAGCTACTATCGCTAGATCTCCGGAGGCGCTGGGAGGGAGAACGTTTCCTGATGTCAAGAACAAGCGAGAGAAGCGTACAATAGTGCCATTTTCAAGCTCAAAAAGGAAATTCCGGATGACAACCTGGATGACCGCGAGCAGGCTCTCACTTTCCTGAATCCAAACAGAGAGGAACGGATGGGCTGTCGCTTAAATCGGGGAAAACTACAGCAGTTTTCCAGTTGCTGTGAGGCAAGCAATGAATCGCAAGAACAGATTCGTCATCATCATTGTTGCCGGCGTGAGCCTGCTGGCTGTTGCCGGCGCACAAGCCCCAAGTCTGAAGGATTCCATCGCGCAGTACGAACAGGAGGTCACAAAGGCAAGGTCCGATCACAAAACGCGTGAGTTGCTCATCAATCTCAATATCCTCGCCTCGTTCTATCGTCAGTCCGGCCAGTTGCGAAAAGCGCTCGACTGCCTCAATGAGGCGCTTCCTATCGAGCAGAAGGTGAACAGTGTGCTGGGCCAGGCAATGACCTTCAACACCATGGGCCGGGTCTACACCGATCTTGGGGAGGAAGACAAAGCCCTGTCGTATCTCAAACAGGCTCTGCCTTTGTGGCAAACGATCGGCCAGCGCACAGGCGAAGCCGATGCGCTCACTTATATCGGCCGCGTCTATAACAACCTCGGCCAGCGTGAAGAAGCGCTCAAGAACCTGAATGATGCCATGGAGATCTGGCACGACATTGACAACCCTGACACCTCAATATCCGCTCAAGCCGCCCCGTCGAGCCGGCCGTCCGGCCGGATCGCAAGAAGAATCGAAGCCGCGAAACAAAAATTCGCCTCGGCGACTTTCATCTCCAGCGCCAGTGCCGTTGGCGAGGCGGGAACGCTCGACAATCTCGGTAGAACGTACTCCGATGAAGGTCAGGGCTTTGAAGCGATCAAGTGCTTCGACCAGTCATTGCCACTCTTCCGTCAGGGTGGCGAGCGCGCCGGTGAGGCTCTTGTCCTGAACGACATGGGCCCGGCTTACGCCGAGGTCGGCCAAAAGCAGAAAGCCCTCGAGTCCTTAAACCAGGCCCTCTCCATCTGGCGCGAAATCGGCAGCCGCCAGGGCGAGGCGCTCACGCTCAACAACATCGGCCGCCTCTACCGCGACCTCGGTCAACAGCAAAGTGCGATGGACTACTACAACCAGGCGCTGCCTATCTGGCGCGAGGTGGGTAACCGCAGCGGCGAAGGGCTCGCCCTCAGTGACATCGGCCGCGCCTACGCCGATCTCGGTCAGCCGCGCAAGGCGCTCGAATACGCCGCTCAGGCCTTGCCCATCTTTCGCGAAACCGGCAGCCGCCGCGGCGAAGCCATGACCCTCAACAACATGGGCAGGGACCACTCCGATCTGGGCGAAGCCCAGGAGGCAATGAAGCTTGAGTTGCAGGCACTGGCAATCTGGCGTGAGGTGAAAGATCAGCGCAACGAGGCACAGGACCTCATGACCATCGCTTGGTCGTACTCGGCGTTTCAGCAGTCCGAGAGCTCTCTGGCCAGCGCTCTCGCCGCCCTATATCTGGCGAAGTCTGTGGGCGACCCAGAGGTCGAGGGCGCCATCGAAACCTCCTTGATGATGGGCTTCCGCAAGCAGCATCGCCTTGAAGAAGCAATCTTCTTCGGCTCTGAAGCGGTCAACTCCTATCAGCTGATTCGGAAAAACATCACCGGCCTCGACAAAAGTCTTCAGGCTGGCTTTGCGCAATCCAAATCCGGCGCCTATCGCATACTGGCCGAACTGCTCGTTGAAGCCGGGCGCCTCGGCGACGCTGAGCGGATTCTGGACCTCCTCAAGGAGCAGGAGTTCAAAGACCTCGTCCCCGGCTCTGCTCCGGGCACCGGTGCCTCCATTGAGCCGCTCAAGCCCTCGCCCGTCCAGCAAAAGATTGAATCTTTGCTCCCCGATCTCGAAAAGAAGGCCCGCGACATCGAAGAATGGAATCTCCAATCCGCTCAGTTGCAGGCCAATCCTGCGCGCACTCACGCCGACGATGAGCAGTTGAAATCGCTGGACGCGAACCTGCAGCAAGCGAAGTCGGCAATCCGCGATAGCTTCGACAATACGATCATTCCGGAACTCGACAAGCAGTCTGCCGCTGGCCAGCCCATTGCCGACTCCACGCAAAGCTATCTGCAAAGCGCACTCGCCAAACTCGGGCATAATGTGATCGGCATCCGCATCCTGCTCGGCGAAGATCATGCTTACGCGATCGTCGTCACAGCGAACTCGCGCCAGAAGTTTGAACTTCCCGCCTCCTCGGCCGATCTTCGCGGCAAAGCATTCGAGGCGCTCAAAGCCATTGGCTCGCACTTCACCGATCCACGGCCGCAACTGAACCGGCTTTACACCATGATCCTGGCTCCGCTTGAAGACGAGTTGAAGGCCATTGAAGCGGCAAGTGGAGCGCAAGATAACGTCCCCACACTGTTGTGGTCGCTCGACGACGCATTGCGTTACGTGCCTATGGGTGCGCTCTACGACGGCAACCATTACATGGTCGAGCGCTTCCACAATGTCCTTTTCACCCCCGAAAGCTACGGCCATATCACGGATGCGCCCATCCAAAGCGGCGATCCGCCCAAGGTGCTGGCCCTGGGCCTGTCGAAGAGCTACGACGGGTTGCCTGCGCTGCCCGGCGTCATTCCCGAGCTCGACTCGGTCGCACACGATCCTTCCATCCCCGACTCGCACGGTCCAATGCAGGGCAAAATTCTGTCTGACGAGCAGTTCACGCTGGCCGCATTGAAGACCGAACTCGGCTCCGGCAGCGTATTCCCTGTTGTTCACATCGCCAGCCACTTCGTCCTGATCGCTGGCATGGGCGATGAACCTTTCCTCCTCATGGGTGGCAACAACGTGGGCGACGCGAACGGCTTCGAGTGGAACCTCTCTGAGATGGAAAACTCGCCCGTTGCCTTCCACGGAACGCGCCTGCTGACCCTCTCTGCCTGTAGCACGGCGAAGGATTACAAATCCCGGAACGGCTTCGAGATGGACAGCCTGGGCATGGTTGCCCAGCAAAAGGAAGCTGAAGCCGTTCTCGCCACTCTGTGGGATGTGAACGATCTCAGCACCAGCCACATCATGAGCAACTTCTACGATCGCTGGGTCAAGAATCCCGCCAAGGGCAAGGCTGAAGCGCTGCGCCAGGCCCAGCTTGCTTTCCTGCACAGCGCTTCCTCTGCAACAGGTGCCAATACCGGTCGCGGTTTCGAATCCATCGACCAATCCTCGACGCGAACTTCCAGCCTCGGCTACGCCCATCCATACTACTGGGCGCCTTTCGTCATCATCGGCAACTACCAGTAGCGCACTCGGCCCATGAAAGGAACCTTATGACGAACTCATCGCTCCGTCTGTTCCCGCTCGCCGCTTCGCTGCTCGCAGCGGTTTTGTTTGCCCCATGCGTTCTCGCGCAGGAAGAGATCACTCCTCCCCAGGGCAAGGGGCACGTGGTTGTCTTCGTCTCCGGAATCATGGGCCCCAAGCACGACAAAGCCCTTTCCGAGGCCATCGCCGCCCTCGGCTACGATGTCTACATTTGCGACGGCCGGCAAATCGCAAGAATGCCGGGTGGCAATCTCCGCGCAGCCATTCAGGCCGCTCAGCAATCGCCACATGCCCTGCCTGGCAAAGTTGCGCTCGTTGGCGTATCTCTCGGCGGCGGGTTCTCGCTGGCCCTCGGCTCAGAATGGCCCGACGTTGTCGCGGTGGACATTGTTTGGTACCCCGCAACCGGTTTTGCCGCTAGGCTTCCCGGTTTTGCTAGGCGCATGTCTGTTCCGGTGCTGATGTTCGCCGGAGAGGCCGACCATTTTGAGAATTGCTGCCTGATCG
>CAZNAW010000036.1:0-35716 GCA_964571165.1 uncultured Occallatibacter sp.
TGGACCGCAAGTCGAACCAGTTGCACTTTGAGCCGATGACCCGCGAGGCGATGGCGTAAAGACAGCAAGTTAGCAAGTCAGCAAGTCCGCGAAAAGGCTCCGCATAGCGGAGCCTTTTCTGTTAGCGAGTTAGCTGGAGAGTTAACGCCAGCTAGTTAAAAACTACTGCCGCAGCTCCACCAACGTTGCGCCTTGGCCGCCTTCGCTTTGTGGGGCTTCGGCTAGCGTGGCTACGTGGGGGTGGCCTTTGAGGAACTCGCGGACGCCGCGGCGGAGGATGCCGGCGCCGTGACCGTGAATGACGCGGATGCGGGGAAGGCCGGCGAGAAACGCGCGGTCCAGATACTTTTCGAGTTCTTCTGTGGCTTCGTCCACGGTGCGGCCGATAAGGTTGATCTCCATGCGCATTTCGTCGGTGTTGGCGCTGGTCACGGTGACGTGTACGTTCTTCTGCTGGCGGGCCGCTGCAAGGGGATCGGGCCGTTCCGTGGCTTGAAGTTCTGCTGCTCGCACAACCTCCGCGATGTCGTCGCGTTTGACACGCATCTTGATGGGGCCGAGCGTGACTTCGAAGAGGTCCTTCTCGATTTCGCGCTGGACGGTGGCGACCTTATTCATCGACTTGAGGCGGATCTGGTCGCCGGCGGAGACGTGTTTGACGATGTGCGGCTGGGCGTTGGCATCGCCCTGGTCCGCTCCGGTGCGATGGGCGACGACGGTCTGGTTGAAGCTCTCCTGAAACTCGCGGCGCAGGCGGGCGATGCGGCGTTCGGCTTCCTTGGATAGCTTCTGCTGCCCCGCGCGGTCTTCGATGGCGCGGACGGTCTCGCGCATCTGGAACTCGAAGTCCTTGAGCAGTGACGCCAGCTTGGTCTCCAGGTCGCGAATGCGGTTGCGCAGTTCAACGTCGCCTTCGCGGGCGAGCTTGGCCCGCTCCTGATTGAGCGCGTACTGTTGCTCGCGGGCAGCCTTGCGGTCTTCTTCGAGTTGGGTTAGCTCCTTGTGGAGGCGGTCGAGAAAGCGGGCGATGTCTACCTGCTGCGAGCCGAGGCGCTGGCGAGCGGCGGCGACAATGCCGGGGTTGAGGCCCAGGCGCTCGGCAGTTTGAATCCCCGCTGACGCGCCGGGCACGCCGAGCCTGAGCTGGTAGTTGGGCACGAGGGTGACTTCATCCACGCCGGCTGCGGCGTTGAGCACTCCAGGGGTGTTGGCGGCGTAGACCTTGAGCGAGGTGTGGTGGGTGGAGATGAGCGACCAGGCGTCGGCCGTAAGGAAGTGGCTGGCAATGGCCACGGCCAGCGCGGAGCCTTCTTCGGGATCAGTGGAGGAGCCGAGTTCGTCGAGCAGGACGAGGGTGCGCGCGTTGGCCAGGCGCGAGAGGCGGTCGAGGTTGGTGATGTGTGCGGAAAAGGAAGAAAGAGCCGCCTCGATGGATTGCGCATCGCCGATGTCGGCCAGAAACGCGGTGAGGACCGGAAAGCTGGCGGCCACGGCGGGTATGGGCAGGCCGGACTGGGCCATCATGGCCAGCAGAGCTGTGGTCTTGAGGGTGACGGTCTTGCCTCCGGTATTGGGACCGCTGATGATGAGCTGACGCTTGGCGGCGGTTAACTCCAGAGTGAGAGGGACGATGCGGCCACCGGTCGAACGAAGGCGCTTTTCAAGCAGCGGATGGCGGGCAGAGTCTAGGCGGAGAAGATCGGGCGCAATGGAAGGAGCCACGCAGTCGTAGTCGCGGGCGAAGCGGGCGCGGGCTTGCAGGCTGTCAACCAGCACAAGAACGCGCGCGCCTTCAACCAGTGCATGAGCGTAGCCGCCGACCTGACGGGTGAGGGCGACAAAGATGCGGTGAATCTCAGCCTGCTCTTCTTCGACGAGGCGGACCAGCTCGTTGTTCTGTTCGATGGTTTCGAGTGGCTCCACGTAAACCGTTTGGCCGGAAGAACTGGCGCCGTGGACTACGCCGGAGACGCGCCGCTTGAGCTCGCTGCGGACGGGAATGACAAAACGATCGCCGCGGATGGTGATGAGGTCTTCCTGGGTTGCGCCGTCACTGGAGAGCTTGCGCAGGGCGGCGCGAAGGGACTCTTCGATGAGCTTTTGCTGGCGCTCCTGCTCGCGGCGGATGCGGGCGAGATCGGGCGAGGCATTGTCGGCGAGCGAGCCGTCGGGCTGGATGGTGCGCTCGATGGATTCGGCCAATGGGCGCAGGGATGTTGTGAGAGCAGCCGAAAGAGCGGACAGACCGGGAAGTTTGCCGACCAGCCGCGCGGGAGGCGACTGGAGAAGCGATTGCCAGGAGGCCAGATCGTTGGCCAGGCGGGCGATGGCCTGAAGTTCGTTGGCTTCAAGGGCCGCTCCGGGGATCTGAGCCTTGGCGGCGTGCTGCGTGGGATCGAAGAGGCCGCCGAGGGGAATGGAAACCTGCTCGGAAAGCAACAAACGGACCTCGGCGGTGAGCTGGTGCTGGCGCTCAATCCAGGATTCGTCGGTGGAGGGTTGGAGCGAGAGGATCGCGTGGCGGCCGACGGGGGATGCGGCAAAACCGGCGATGAGGGCCAGCAGAGGCTCCCATTCGAGAGCGGTAAAGTCGGCGTGTTCGACTGGAGACGGGATGGGATCGAGCAGGGACATATCCAGGAACTATCTTAGCGTTCCGGGGATGTTCCGTTGAGGGTTGCTTTCCCATGTCTCGGAAACAAGACATGGGAGACCTCAGATCCGCGCAAGGTCAGGCCAGGTCGAAGAGCAGCACTTCGGCGCCGTCAGGGCCGGCGGTGAGGGTTGCCGCGGCTTCCTCGCCGATTGCCAGCCCGTCGCCTTGCGCCAGGGCCTGACCGTTGACCGTGGCTGTGCCTCGGGCTACCTGCACCCAGCCATACTTTCGGGTGCTGAAGCCGTGTGCAGCCGTGGTGCCGGGGCTGAGCCGGACGGCGTAAAGATCCGCATCTGTGACCCATTTGAGGCTGGCGTCTCGACCATCGGGCGAGGCAAGCAGGTGCAGCCGGTCCGGTTGCTCGGCGATGGGGAAATCCTTCTGGCCGTAGCTGGGCGAAATGCCGTCTTCAGAGGGTTCGACCCAGATTTGCAGCAGGTGGACGGGATCGGTCTGAGAGGCGTTGAACTCCGAGTGGCGGATGCCGGATCCGGCGGACATGTGCTGCAGTTCGCCAGGGCGAATGACGCCGCCGGAGCCGAGCGAGTCCTTGTGGGCCAGGCCGCCATCCAGGACGTAGGTCACGATCTCCATATCGCGATGGGAATGGGTGCCGAAGCCCTGGCCTGGGGCAATGCGATCTTCGTTGATGACCCGAAGGGCGCGGAAGCCCATGAATTTGGGGTCGTAGTAGGTATTGAAGCTGAAGGTGTGGAAGGTGTCGAGCCAGCCGTGGTTGGCATGGCCGCGTTCACCAGAGCGTCGGATGGAAAGCATGGGGAAGTCCTCGTCTTTGAGGCCGCGTGGCTGTTTGCGCTGTGCCAACATGGGCGCGGAGCGACGGACAATCCAGTCAATCGCGCGCGTGGCGGATTGCCGAAATCGCCAACGGCAAACGGCTTCAAGCTAAAGGATGCGGCCGTGCGGAAAAGGATGCGGCAGCGCAGCCGGCGCGGAGCGCCGTGGCACTCGAACCCGGACACGATCTTAGGAGGTTGAGCCCGATGTGGCGGGTTTCGATGTTGCGGCGGGCGCCGGCGAGGAAGTGGCAGAGGAGGCGCTTGACGTGCTTTCGCCTGGGGTGGAAGACGCTTTGGTTTCAGCCGAAGTTGATGCCGTCCCTGACTCGGAGGCTGGCGCACTGCTTTTGCCGGCGTAGTCGTTTACATACCAGCCGGACCCTTTGAATCGGAAGGCCGGTGCGGTGAGCGGCCGCTTGAGCTTGCCGTGGCACTTGGGGCACTCGATCTCAGGCTTGGACTTGAAATGTTGAATCTTTTCAAAGTGATAACCACACTGGGTACAGCGATATTCATATAAGGGCAAGGCTTTTTAATCCTCCATCAAAACAACGCACACTATCTATTGTAGCGGCAGAGCGGCAAATGCCTGCAAAAGACGCCGCCCTGCCCTTTTGCGCAAAACGCGCGAGACTTCAATGCACGGTGATGGGAACGGTTGCGCTGCAATCTTCCCAGGCTAGAGTGAGCGTACCCTTGTGGCCGCCCAGATTCTTGACGGTGTATTTCAGGTTCTCCACCATCGCTGGCGGTTTGGCCATGGCCATTTTCACCCGGCCCAGATCCTGTGCCTGGTCATACGCCAGGCCCCATTGGCCGGTCTGCTTGTTTACGATCAGAACCCAACTGTCGGGGTCGGAGATGTCAACGAAGAGAGTGTAGTCGCCCTTGGGGACAGCCAGGCTGCCGATGGTGAGGTCGGCGTCAGTATGCAGCTTGGTGGCTGCGTTGGCTCCGGCGCGCCACACGGGGTAGTGGGGATTGGTGCTGATGAGCCCATCCTTGGTGAAGATGTGGCCTTCGCGGCCTTTGACCCCAGGCGAGTTGTAGGTGATGGTGATGGCCTTGCCGGCGATGGTGGCGGATTCAGTGGCGGGCGGGCTGGCAGGCGGTTTCTGTTGGGCGAATGCGGTAGCGGCGATGAGAAGGCCAGTACAGACCAGAAGACGCTTCATGGCGATGTTTTTCCTCCGGGAGAGCCCCTATTGGTAGCCGGACGCTCCGACGCGATGATTGTCGCACCGCACGGGCCGGTTGGGAAACTGATTTAGGGAAAGCCAGGCGAGAAGGCTGCTATGATGCGGCGCAAGGTAGACGCATGGATGACACCTCGTTTCATGGATTGATGGGTGGCTCTCCGGGCAGGCGGTTTCGCATCGCCGTTCGTGAAGAGAAGCCACTGCAGGTGGCCGGAGCCATCAACGCCTATACGGCGCGGCTGGCCGAGGCCACGGGGTTCAAGGCGCTGTACTTATCAGGCGGCGGTGTGGCGGCCAACTCGCTCGGCGCGCCGGACCTGGGGATCAGCACCATGGACGATGTGCTGACTGACGTGCGGCGAGTCACGGATGCGTGCGAGTTGCCGCTGCTGGTGGATATCGACACGGGCTGGGGTGGGGCATTCAACATTGCGCGAACCATCCGTTCGATGATCAAGGCGGGCGCGGGAGCGGTACACATCGAGGACCAGGTAGGGGCCAAGCGATGCGGTCACCGGCCGGGCAAGGAACTGGTGGCAACCGGCGAGATGGTGGACCGAATCAAAGCTGCCGTGGATGCGCGGACCGACGAGCAATTTGTGGTGATGGCGCGGACCGATGCGCTGGCCAGTGAGGGACTGGCGGCGGCCATCGAGAGGACGCAGGCGTATGTGGCCGCGGGCGCGGAGATGATTTTTGCCGAGGCGGTGACAGAACTGGCGATGTATACGGAATTCCGCAAGGCGGCGGGTGTGCCGATTCTGGCGAACATTACGGAGTTTGGCCAGACGCCGCTGTTTACGCGCGAGGAGTTGAAGGGCGCGGGCGTGGATATCATTCTCTATTGCTGCGCGGCTTACCGGGCCATGAATGCCGCGGCGCTGAAGGTGTATGAGGCGATCCGCGCGGAAGGAACGCAGAAGAGCGTGGTTCCGATGATGCAGACGCGGGCAGAGCTTTACAAATATCTGGATTACCACGCTTACGAGGCAAAACTGGACGCGCTGTTCGCCAAGGGCAAAGACTAGACACGCTCGACATTTTTCGGTTAGTTTGATGCTCTCCGGAGGGTCTTCCATGAGCGATACGTCAGTCCATTCTGCTGACACGGTCTTCAAACCCAAAAAGTCGGTGGCGCTTTCCGGTACAGCGGCAGGCTCGACGGCGATCTGCACGGTGGGGCGCAGCGGCAACGATCTGCACTATCGCGGCTACGAGATCAGGGACCTTGCGGCGCACTGCGAGTATGAGGAAGTGGCCCATCTGCTGTTGCATGGCAAACTGCCCAATGCGGCGGAACTGGCCGCGTACAAGGCGAGTCTGCGGCCCCTGCGCAGTTTGCCCGCGGCGGTGAAGCAGACCCTGGAATTGCTGCCGTCTTCAACGCATCCAATGGACGTGCTGAGAACCGGCGTGTCGGTACTGGGCAGCGTGCTGCCCGAAGGTAACGATCACAGTGAGGCGGGAGCGCGCGCGATTGCCGATACGCTGCTGGCGTCGCTGGCGTCGATGCTGCTCTATTGGCATCACTATGCGCGCAATGGACGGCGGATTGAGGTGGGGCGATTCGAGGATTCACCACCCCAGCGACGAGGACCTGTCGCTGGAGACCCCGATTCGATCGCGGCGCATTTACTCCATTTGCTGCATGGAGAGGAACCCCGGCCAGAGTGGACGGCCGCGATGCAGGCGTCTCTGATTCTGTATGCGGAACACGAGTTCAATGCGTCTACGTTTACGGCGCGGGTGATTGCGGGGACGGGATCTGACTTGTACTCATGCGTAGCCGGGGCGATCGGCGCGTTGAAGGGGCCCAAGCACGGCGGCGCAAACGAAGCGGCGCTGGAGATTCAGACCCGCTACGGCTCGCCCGATGAAGCAGAGGCCGACATTCGCAGGCGCGTGGCCGAACACCAGGTGATCATCGGCTTCGGCCATCCGGTTTACACCGCCGGCGACCCGCGCAGCGACATCGTGAAGGACGTGGCGCGCAGCCTGGCGGCTGCGGCTGAAGATACGCGGCTCATTGAGATTGCGGAGCGGATTGAGGGCGTGATGTATGACGCCAAGCGGATGTTTCCCAATCTCGATTGGTACAGCGCGGTTGTCTATCACCAGATGGGCATTCCCGTCGATCTGTTTACGCCGCTGTTTGTGATGGCGCGGACAGCCGGCTGGTGCGCACACGTGATCGAGCAGCGGCAGGACGGAAAGATTATTCGGCCGTCGGCGGTTTACACCGGGCCGGAGAACCTGAAGTTCGTTCCGATTGAAGAACGGACCTAGAGAGGGAGATCGATTGTTTTCGCAGATCAGCAATGAGCGTCCAGAGCCGGATAAAGTTCTAACGGACATCGCCAACTATGCGCTGAGTTATGAAGTTGCCAGTGAGTTAGCTTATACAACGGCGCAGTATTGCCTGATGGATACGCTCGGCTGCGGGTTGGAAGCGCTGGATTACCCGGCATGTACAAAGCTGTTGGGGCCGATCGTGCCGGGCACAGTGGTTCCGCATGGGGCAAAGGTGCCGGGGACGACGTTCCAGCTCGATCCGGTGCAGGCGGCGTTCAACATTGGCGCGATGATCCGCTGGCTTGACTTCAATGACACGTGGCTGGCGGCTGAGTGGGGGCATCCATCGGACAACCTGGGCGGCATTCTGGCTACCGCGGACTGGCTTTCGCGCACTGCCGTCGCGAACGGGCAGGAGCCGTTGCGCATAAGGCAGGTGCTGACGGCGATGATCAAGGCGCACGAGATACAGGGGTGCATCGCGCTGGAGAATTCCTTCAACAGGGTGGGGCTTGATCACGTTGTGCTGGTGAAGGTTGCTTCCACAGCCGTGGTGAGTGAGTTACTGCGACTTAGCCGCGAGCAAACGATAGCGGCGCTCTCGCTGGCGTGGGTGGATGGGCAAAGCCTGCGCACCTATCGCCACGCGCCCAACACCGGCTCGCGCAAGAGCTGGGCGGCGGGCGACGCGACCAGCCGTGCCGTGCGCCTGGCGCTGATGGCGCGGACCGGCGAGATGGGTTATCCCTCGGCGCTGACAGCGAAGACCTGGGGCTTCTACGATGTTTCGTTCCATGGGCAGGAATTCCGCTTTCAACGGGGTTATGGAACTTATGTGATGGAGAACGTACTGTTCAAGATCAGCTACCCGGCGGAGTTTCATGCGCAGACGGCGGTGGAGGCGGCGATAAAGGTACACCGCCAGTTGGCCGTGCGCGGTCTGAACGCGTCCTCCATTCGCTCCATCACCGTGCGCACCCACGAGGCCTGCCTGCGCATCATCGACAAGAAAGGCTTGCTGGCCAATCCCGCCGACCGCGACCACTGCTTGCAATACATGATCGCGATTCCGCTCATCTTTGGCCGGCTCACTGCCGCGGATTACGAGGACCAGGTTGCCGCCGATCCAGCTTGGGGACCGCGCATCGACGCCATTCGCGACCGCATCGCCTGCGTGGAGGAGCCTGCATTCACCGCCGACTACCACGACCCGGAGAAGCGGTCGATCGCTAACGCGCTGCGCGTGGAACTGAACGATGGAACGGTGCTCGATGAGACTGTGGAGTATCCCATCGGCCACCGGCGGCGGCGCGAAGAAGGATTGCCGCTGCTGGTGGAAAAGTTCACTACTAACCTTCGGCGTCGATACGCCGAGGAGCGTCAGCGTGAAATTCTTGAAGTTTCGCTCGATCGGAAGCGGCTTGAATCCATGCCGGTGAATGAGTATGTGGATCTCTACGTGCCGTAGTTATGCCAATTTGTTAGCTGGCGGTAGAGTCATAGGCAAGCTCAAGCCCGAATGCGCAGGGATTGATGGTGGCCGCAGAGATGGCTGCAACCGGCGTGAGCCGGTAAAAGGAGTTTGGACGCAATGACAAAGTCTCTCACTTCATTTGTGCTGCTGGGTATTGCGATCGCGGCGGGCGCTGTCGCCCCAGCTCAACAGAAAAAGGTCCTCCCTGACCGCTGGGTCTACATCAGCCGAAGCTTCCAGTCCGACAAGGACGTCGAAGACGTGCGCGATATCGCCCGCACCGCAGCGGAGCACGGGCTCACCGGCATCGTCCTGTCTGGGATGGACCGCATCAGCCTGGGCTCGCCGGAGTATCTGGCACGCCTGAGCAAAGTGAAAGAGATTGCCGATGTCAACCACCTGGAGATTATTCCCGCGGGATTCAACACCGGTTACGGCGGAGCCATCCTGGACCACGACAAGAATCTTGCGGAAGGCATGCTGGTGAAGGATGCCTTGTTCGTCGTCAAGGACGGAATTGCGCAGTTTGTCGCGGACTCGCCGGCGAAGCTGGTGAACTCCGGCTTCGAAGAGTTCGAAGGTGACCGGTTCAGCGGGTTCACGAAACAGGATGAGCCGGGAAAGAAGACCTTCGTCGATACAAGCGTCTCGCACTCCGGCAAGGCTTCGCTGAGGATGGAGAACTTCGGCGATACGAAGCCCGTAATGTTGGCAAATACGGGTGTGCCCCCGGAAATCTCAGGATTGAAAAATCCGACGCCGGTGGGCGTGGCGCGCGTGGTCCAGGAGATTCGCGTAACGCCGTACCGGTGCTACCGCGTGAGCGCTTGGGTGAAGACGGAAGACGCCGAGCCGGCATCGCTGTTTAGCATCAAGTCGTTTACTCCCGACGGGCGCGACCTCAGCCCGTTCGAACCGCCCGCGCCCGCGCCGACCTCCGGCTGGCGACAGGTGACCACGGCATTTAACAGTTGGTATGCCGACCGTATCGAGTTGACTCTCGGCGTATTCGAGGGCGTGAAGGGCAAGGTCTGGGTGGACGACGTAGAAGTGGAAGAGGTGGGCCTGATGAACGTGATTCGCCGCGACGGTGCGCCACTGACCGTTCGGGATGAGGCCACCGGGATGGTGTACAAGGAAGGCCGGGATTTCGCACCGGTCAGCGACCCGAATCTCGATTTTCATTGGACCCACGCCATGCCGTCGATTCGTCTGCTACCCGGCGGGCGCATCCATGAGGGAGCGCGGCTGCGCGTGAGTTACTATCACGGCACGACGATCTATAACGACCAGGTCCCCATCTGCCCATCGGAGGCCAAGGTTCGCGAGATATGGAAGCAGCAGTTTCCGCTGATTGAGAAGTATCTGGCTCCGAAACGCTATTTTCTCAACGTCGACGAGGTTCGCTCTCTTAACCGCGATAGAGCTTGCCTGCGCCGGAAGAAGGAAGCTGCGGCGATTCTGGGCGAGACGACGCGGTGGCTCTACAGTCAGGTGCATGCCGTCAATCCGAAGGCCCAGGTGCTGGTATGGTCGGATATGTTCGATCCCAGTCACAACGCGGTGAAGAAGTATTACTTTGTGTACGGTTCCCTGGAAGACGCGTGGAAGTATCTGCCCAGGGACATGGGGATTGTGTGCTGGTATTTCGACAAGCGGCGCCAGTCCCTCGACTTCTTTTCCAGCCACGGGTTCAAGACGATTGCGGGAGCGTACTATGACGCCGACGACTTGAAGGATCCCGAGGGATGGCTGGAAGCCATGGACACAACACCCGGAGCAACAGGGATCATGTACACCACCTGGGATAACAAATACAAGCTGCTGGCGCCGTTTGGGGATATGGTCTCAAAGCGCCCTTGAGCGATTTACCGCAAATTTCCTGGTTGCGCATCCGGTATTGATTCTTAAATCAATAAAAAACCTGTCACGGCGCATTTCACTCCGGGTCCTTTATACTGGCGCACAAACTCGATCCGTGAGGCCCCTCCTATGTCAATTCACATTCGCGTGCTTACTCTGTTCATTTTTATAGTAAGTTGCAGCGCAATGTTGCAGGCGCAGCATCCCGGCAACACCAACGCCTACTACCAGCAGTTGCGCGCCTTGTTGCCGGGCGGCGAAGTCATCAAAGTCGATCACCTGGAGCTGCGCCGTGATGCAGCCACCTTTACGTTTCAATACGGCACTTTTGCTTTTTATGGCGAAGTGAACGGCAAGGTTACAGGCGCGGTGTTCAAGGGCGACGGCCATTTCCACCTGACGCCGCCCACCGCCGAGGAACGTCACAACCTGGCCATTCTCAACCATAGCGAGGAGTTTGACGAGGACTTCGACCAGGTGGTGCTGCGGTTTACCGACGCAACAGCGGCGGAGCTGTCCAAAGGCTCGGCGGGGAAGGGAGAGCCGGACTCGAAATATGGGAAAGCGGCAGAGGAATTTCGTAACTTCACGCAGTCAAAGCTACTGGAAAATATGGACTTGAGGTTGCTCCAGGATGTGCTCAGCCCTGCGCCCGGTGGCTACTTCGTGGCTGGAATCCACGGCAAGAAGAATTCGCGACTTGTCTTTACAGTGGATCCGCATGGGGCTCGCGATGTGGAGCCGGAGGAGGTTTCGCTGCTGAATTGGAACGACTGGGGCGCAACCTATTTCAGCGCCTTTCACTTGAGCTCGGAAACGGCCAGCGGCCGCAACGGAGATGAGCGCAACGAATCCTGCCGGATCGACAACGAGGATCTCGATGTTTCGATCGAGAAGGGCGGATTCCTCAGCGGGTTGGCGACGCTGCACGTGGTGGCCGAGCAGGACGGCTTGGCAGTGGTGCCGCTCGCCCTCTATCCCACGCTGCGTGTGAGCAACGTGGAGACCGAGAAAGGCGTCCCGCTGGATTATGTGCAGGAGAAAAAGGACATAGACCAGGAGTACAAGGAGGAACGCGAAGATTTTGGGGTGGTGCTGGCACAGCCGCTCAAAAGGGGTGAGTCCGCGACGATTCGCATCGCTTACGGTGGCAAGAACGTGGTCAAGAATGAAGGCGGCGCGAATTACTATCCTATGGCGCGCGAAAGCTGGTATCCGAATTCGTCTAGCGGATTGGGCGACTATGCCACCTATCACATGCTGATGCATGTGCCCAAAGGGCTGCAACTGATTGCCACGGGAACCAAGGTAAACGAGAGCACCGACGGCAAGGTTACGACCACCGAGTGGAAAACGGAGGTGCCGCTGGCTGTGGTGGGCTTCAGCCTGGGCAAGTTCACCATGAAGGAAGCCAAGGTGGAGGGTAAGCCGGGCGACAGCCTGACCATTGACGCTTATGCCAACACCGCGGTTCCAGACAGCTATGCCCGCACGGGCGGGGCGCCGTTTGCGCGTGATGACTCGGATGAGAACAACGCGCAGGGCAACATCGACACGCCCTCGATGCTGCCCGTGCAACTGAGTCAGGCGCAGGTTGCAGCGCGGATTTATATCGACTATTTTGGCCCGCTACCCTTTAACCATGTGGCCGTAACCCAGCAGTTTGCGTGCGATTACGGACAAAGCTGGCCCATGCTGGTATATCTGCCGATCTGCGGGTTTCTGGACACGACGCAGCAACACTTCATGGGTCTTCATCCGGAGGACATGTACTGGAAAGTCGTAACTCCACACGAGGTGGCGCACCAGTGGTGGGGGCAGACGGTGGGCTTCCGCAGTTATCGCGACCAGTGGATGAGCGAAGGGTTTGCGCAGGCCTCGGCTTCTATATTTTTGCAGGCCACGCAGCCCAAGGCGAACGATTTCCGCGAGTTCTGGAAGCAGGAGCGGCGGCTTCTTACCGAAAAGAATGCCATGGGCTTCAGGCCCATCGACGTGGGGCCGGTGACGATGGGCACTCGTCTGAGTACCGAGAAGACGGGATGGGACGTATACGAGAGTCTTGTCTATCCCAAGGGCGCGTATATCCTGCACATGATCCGGATGATGATGTGGTCGCCCAAGGAAGGAGACGATCGCTTCAAGGCCACCATGCATGACCTTCTCAATACTTACCGCCTGCAGCCCGCCACCACCGAGGATTTCAAAGCCATAGTGGAAAAGCACATGAGTCCCGCAATGGACATCGACGGCAATCACCGCATGGATTGGTTCTTCAACGAGTATGTCTACGGGACAGAGATTCCGGCGTATCACTTTGAGGGCCAGGTGACGCAGAACGGTGATGCGACGAGCGTACATCTCAAGCTGGTTCAATCGGGAGTTTCGGCGGGCTTCAAGATGCTGGTACCGATCTATTTGGAGTTTGCCGACGGCAGGGTGGTGCGTTTGGCCTCGGCCACAATTATTGGTCCAAAGACGATCGATCAAACCGCGCCGCTGCCAAAATTGCCGAGTCCGGTGAAGCGTGTATGGATCAACTATAACTACGACGTGCTCTCCACCGAGAACTAGGGCCTGCCGGTGCGGCGCAGGGTGCGATATACTCCGGTACGCGGCAGAAACAAGGAGGTTTCACGATGCGTATACAGGGAATTATGAAGATGGCGGCGGCCGGGGTGATGGCCGTGACGATGATGACGGCGCCGGGGGCGATGAAGGCGCAGAGCGGCGATACGGTGCTGAAGCCGGCGGACATGCAAAAGCTGCTGCCGGCAAGCGTGTATTACAAGGGGCAGTCGGCAACTACACAACTGCGGAACTCAGGGGGCGTGAAGTTTGCCGATGGGTTCTTTGTGCTGGCAACCCTGGTGGACACGAGCGGTTACTCGACCGATGTGCAGGCGAAATACTCGGCCTACTTCATCACCGAGGTTCCCATCAAGGTGGGCGGAGAGAACCTGGCGGCGGGCATTTATGGCGTGGGCTATATTGCGGGTGGAAAGTTTGTGGTGACGGACGTGGGCGCGCATGACGTGCTGACGGTGAACTCAGGCGAGGATGCGGGGCTCAAGCGGCCGGTGCCGCTGCAGGTGACGGCCGACCCGGCTGGCGGCGGGTTCCGGCTCTACGCTGGGCGGCGGTATGTGATCTTCAGCCGGTAGAGTTTTCAGCGGGCTGCTTATAGTTGCCGATGTTTGGAGCCCCAGGTTTCAAAGGCGAGGGCGCCCGGCGAAGGTGGACCCGACTGGGCCCGCCTTCTATGTTCCAAGATGGAATCGGCCCTTACGCCTTGGCTAACACGCCGCCGGTCAGGCGCTCTTTCAGGATTTCGTGGGCGTGGGATAGGAATTCGTCCAGCGGGAGTTTGCCTGCGTCGACTTCGGCGAGGATGGCGCGCTGGGCGGCGTATTCCTTGTTCACGATTCCTGCCTTCGATTGCAACATGCGCCACGCCTTTCTCCGCTCTACGCAGAACATGACTAACTGACGGCTGAGGGCGCGGTACTCGGTTTTGCCGTTCTCTTCCCAGGTGATGTAGACACCAAAGTCGGGAATGAAGGCGCGGTGCCTGGGGTCAAGATAGCGGCGGTAGACCACGTCCTGCTGGGTGATGCGGACCAGCATGTTATCGAGGTGGATGAGCCTGGCCGCCGCTTCGGGCTTGATCTTCTTCAGGTGGTTGCGGAAGCGGGCTTCCGTGGTGCACCAGTGGGCGACGGTGTAACGTTGAGTTTCGCCGGTCGTCTTGGACTTGGTCTCGTACCAGTCGAGATCGATGGACGGGTTGCCCTTGATGTCCAGGGCCTCCTGATAAGTTTCGCCGAGCCGCGGGTTGAAGACGAACTCGGGAACACCGCGCGAGTCGCGCACGCGCTGGGCCTGGAAGAGCGCCATGTCGTCGGGGACGCCGTGCTCGGGCTGGCAGGTGGTAAAGGCCTGCAGGAACATGGTGCCGCGATACTCCAGGCCATCGAGGATGGCGCGGTAGAGCTTGGGCGCGTTGGCCATGGAAACCTGGGCGACGAACGGCGAACCGTGTCCGGCAACGAAGGTCTCCGCGACGGTCTTCTTCTCAGTGTTCTTGCCCTGCGTGGCGGAGCCGAATGTATTCATATCGCCACCGCCAAGCATCGGCGTGGAGTCAGAGTTCTGGCCGCCGGTGTTGGAGTAGACCTGGGTGTCAAGCATGAGGACCTTGACGTTGGGACGGTTCTGCAAAACAACCTTTGACGTGTTCTGGTAGCCGATGTCGCCGATGCCACCGTCGCCGCCGACTACCCAGACCTTGGGCAGTTCGACGATCTCCTGATCGGTCATCAGGGCGTCAGTGAAGTGGCTCAGGTGGTAATACTCCTCGTCATCGATCACGTTGTTGTCGCGGGTGAGCAGGATGTCGGCGAGGCGCTCGGGGATAACAGAGCGGCGGGCATGATCGACGATGAAACTCTCGCCCATGAGCCAGCCCACGGTGACGCCATCCTGAAAGAGTGAGTTCATCCATGGATAGGGATGAGGATTGTTGGGAGCAGTAGACCCGTAGACCGTGTTGCAGCCCGTGTGTGCGGCCATGGCCATGACGCTCATGCCGTTGGCCAGGCGCCCATCCACTGCTTGTAGGTTCTTGTGATTGAAGGCTTCCGTGAGCAGCACCGCGGCGATGGCCTCGACCAACTCGGCGTCGCTGATGGGGCCGTGTTTGGCCTCGTATGCGGCGATGCGTGCCTTTGTGTCCATCTCGTCTTCGCCGCCCAGGCCAAGGATGAGGTGGGCGATGGCCTGGCGGAGGAGTGCGTACTCGCCGGGGTTGCGAGCCTTGAGGACGGCCAGCTTTGCAACGCCGTTCTTGTCCAGGTCGGCAGCCTTGGAAACAAGGCGGTCGCTCTTGGCATGGTAGACAGGGCGCATATACGCCTCAGTAACGGCGGCGATGGAGCGCAGCACGCTCTTTTCTCCGCAGCCGGCGCAGGCGCCGTCGCCGGCTACGAGGGCATCGTAATTGGTGCGGACCATGAGCATGTTGCGGAGGGTCGCGGTCTTGGAGTCAGCCGGGTTGGCCGCGTTGAACAGGCCTAGGTACTTCTGCGAGGTGTCGGGAAGCAGGTCGAGGAAGGCCGTGCCGGTGGTGTGCTCGGCGTTGACTTCCTCGGTTTCGGCGACCATGCGGAGGGCGTTGTGATCGCCGCAGGCGGTAACGCAGGCTGCGCAGCCCTTGCAAAGATCGCTGACAAAGATGGAGAAGACGCCACCTGATCCGGGAGACTTGCGCTCCGGCGAGGAGAAGATGGCGTTCACCTTCTGGTAGGCCATGGGGACCTTGGCAATAATGTCGAAAAACTGCTGCCTGGCCTGGGCAGAGAAGCCGTCGATCGAGTCGGTGACTTCGCGCAGGATGGTTTGCAGCGGGGTTCCTGTTTTTATCTCGGCCAACATGCGCTGGCGGGTAAGCTTCTCGATTTCAGGCAGCGCGCGCAGAAGCTTCGCTCTGTCCTTGTCGTCGGCCACATAGTAGTTGACCGCGGTGGTGAGCAGCGTGCTGAGGTCCTGCGAGGTATTGGGCAGCGCGGTGTCCGGGCAGACGGAGATGCACTCCATGCACTGGGTGCAGTTTTCGGGGATGTAGAGCGGGGTTTCACGGCGGGCTACGTACTTTGAGGCTGTGTCTCCGGTGGCCGCGGCAATCATGCCCACGGCGGAGAGGGGCGTGGAAGGCTGGTTATAGCCGTAGTGGGAGCGGAATTCCGCGTCGAAGGTGGCGATGCTATCAATGGGCGAGCGTTTTGCCTGGCCAGCGGGCAGCGGGGTGGAACGGCAGCCGCAAGACGCGCCACCGGCAGTGGCCAGTTCAAGAATGGGCAAAAGAGCCTGGCCGCGCAGGGTGGAGCGGTCGGCCGCCGAGAGCGCACCGATCTTGATCTCCTTCACTTGCTCGAAGCCCTGGGTCATGACTTCCATGTTGGACTGGACCACGGCGTCGCCAAGCTTGCCGAATTTCTTCACATATTGCTTGTGGACGACCTCGCGGTACTGCTCCTGGGTGATGCCGAACTCCTGCAGCAGGCTGCTGACGGCGAAGAATGCGCCCAGAAAGGCGTTGCCCTGCATGCGCAGTTGCAGGTCGCCCCGGTCGGTGGCCTTTTTGGCGATGGCGAAGCCGGGCAGAGTGAAGACACGGATGTGCTTGTCAATGATCTGCTTGCGTGCCCAGAGCGGAAGGCGTTCCCAGGCTTCGGCCCCTTCTTCATCCGATTCCCACACTAAGCTGCCGCCCTCGGCCATGCCGTCCAGCGGGTTGGTGTGGGTAAAGGCCTTGGGGTCGCAGCAAAGAACGACAGTGACGTGGCGCAGATCGCAGTTGACGCGGATGCGATCCTTGGCGGCGACCATGAAATAGCTGGTGGGCGCGCCTTTCTTTTCGGAACCGTACTTGGGATTGGCGCTGACGTGGATGACCTCTTTGGGATTCCCCAGCTCGTCGCGCTCCCCATCCCGTTCAAAGATCAGGTCGTTGAGATCGCCCAGAATCGCACCGAGGTTCTTGCCGGTGGTGATGGCGCCCCAACCGCCGATGGAGTGGAAGCGCACGGCAACCGCGCCTTCGGGCAGAAGGGACGGGGTTTCATCGCCGATGACCGCGTAGGGGTGGTCAACGCCGAGGACGAAAAACGAAACGCCATCGGAGACGCGCTTACCGTCCTTGCGGACGCGGTTGGCGGTGGCGAACTCGTAAGCGCCGATGATGTGCTCGGGGCGGAAATCGCGCGAGCCGAGGCCGTAGGTGCCGGAGTAGATATGGGGCACTTCGTCCACGGTAAGGGCGGGCAGGCCTTCAGTGGCTGGATGACTTTCGGTTTGAATGGCCTTGGAAAGCGCGGTGCGAATGTCGCGGCCCAGGGGATTGTCGCCAGCCAGGGCTTCGTCGGTCCGCTCCAGGATGATGACGTTCTTCTTGCCCTTGAGCGCGGCAACGACGGCGGCCTCGGGGAAGGGACGCAGGACATTGATATGGATGGAGCCAACGGTGACGCCGCGAGTCTGGCGGAGGTAGTCGACGGCGGCTTCGATGTTCTCAGCGGCCGAGCCGAGGGAGACGAAGACCGTGTCGGTGTCGTCGGTCTTGTACTTGGTGATGAGGCCGTAATGGCGGCCCGTGAGCTCGCCGAAATCTTTGTAGGCGGCTTCAAGGAACTCGAGAATCGGCTCGGCGAAGTTGTTGCGCCGGGCCACTATGCCCTGCATGTAGTGTTCCTGATTCTGCACGGGGCCGAGGAGGATGGGGTTGGCCAGGTCCATCATTTTGGGGACGCGGCGGCGCGTGGGCCCGAAGAGAACGCGCTGGGCCTCGGTAGGGCAATCGATGATGTCTTCGGGCGAGCCGAGGTATTCGCGGATCAGCTCCGACTCGTGCTTGTAGAATGTGCGCTCGAGGTGGGTGGTGAGGAAACCATCCATGATGTTCATGCCGGGGGTCAGGCTCAACTCGGTCACGCGGCGCAGGATCAGCGCCTGATCGGCGGCCTGCTGCGCATCCTTGCCGAAGAGCATGATCCAGCCGGTGTCGAGCGCGCCGTAGATGTCGTCGTGGCCGCAGTGCACGTTGAGGGCGTGCTTGGTCAGCGCCCGCGCGCCGACTTCAATGACCATCGTGGAGCCCTTGCCGGGCGCGTGGTAGTACTGCTCGACGCCGTAGACCACACCCTGGCCGGAGGTAAAGTTCACCACCCGCTTGCCGCAGACCGAATGGGCAATGGCCCCGCCCTGGGCCGCGTGTTCGCCTTCCGTCTCAATAGCGATGGTGTTTTGCCCGAAGACATTCAGGTGGCCTTCGGCATAAGCCTGCTGAAAGAGCTCGCCGCCCTCAGTGGAAGGGGTAATGGGATAGAACACGCCGGCGTCGGCGACCCGCGTCTCGGTGTGGTAGGAGACAAGCTGATTTCCGTTAGCGGTGACCCGAATGCCGGGATAACGAGCAGCAACCGTCATAAAACCCCCTCTGTAAGGCCAGTTCTTGTGCCAATCTCTTTGTGGTGCGGTGGAAGCCCATTCTAGTTCCGGCTTCCGCGCCTCGCAATGGACCCGTGGTTCGCGCGGGCTTGCGGGTTGTCCTGCATGCGACTCTTTGCGTGCGTTTGGGGTCGGTATTCCACTGGTTTCAATGCGCCGTGCGCACCAGACCCTGGGTGAAGCACACCCTGTCAAACCCGCGCAGCGTTCATTTCCATTGGCCATGGGGCCGTCAACAGCGGCGACCCTGAACCAATGTTCTTGTAATTCGAATGGCCGCAATGGAAATGGGAAACCCAAGGGGAGGGTTATTCCCGTGAAGCGACCTACACATCAGTATGCACCCGCGAATGGGACGCTGTGTACCAAGGGGTGGGATTCGCGCTTGCCGTCCCCCCAATGCGGTTCTTGAGCCGGTCGGCCGGCGACATCCGAACCGTGGCCGGCGAGCGCGATGCGCCGGAGTTCCCAACCCGGTTGTATAGTTGATGCGACCCTCTTGTATACGTTTGCCAGATAGGAAAAAAGACGGGGAGCGGAAGAACATGGAAGAACGGAAATTGCGTTCGCAGGCGTGGTTTGGCGGCAATGACAAGGACGGTTTCATCCATCGGAGCTGGATGCGGAACCAGGGATTTCCGGGGGATGTGTTCGACGGACGCCCGGTGATCGGTATCTGCAACACATGGTCTGAGTTGACCCCCTGCAACGCGCACTTCCGCGAGCTGGCTCAGCGCGTGAAAAACGGTGTCTGGGAGGCGGGCGGACTGCCGCTTGAGTTTCCCGTGACCTCGCTGGGCGAGAGCAATATGCGGCCGACGGCGATGCTCTTCCGCAACCTTGCGAGCATGGACGTGGAGGAGTCGATCCGTGCCAACCCCATTGACGGCGTGGTGCTGCTTTGCGGCTGCGACAAGACCACACCCTCGCTGGTGATGGGCGCGGCCAGTTGCGATGTGCCAGCCATCGTGCTTTCCGGCGGGCCGATGCTGAACGGCCATTATCGAGCACAGAGCATCGGTTCGGGTACGGCGGTCTGGCGATTCAGCGAAGCGGTAAAGGCCGGCACGATGACCGGGCAGGAGTTCATGGATGCCGAGAGCTGCATGAGCCGCTCGGCGGGCCACTGCATGACCATGGGCACGGCGTCCACAATGGCCTGCATGGTGGAGTCGCTGGGGCTTTCGCTGCCCGGCAATGCGGCGATTCCGGCCGTGGACTCGCGGCGTGGCGCACTGGCGCATGAGACGGGCCGGCGCATTGTCGCCATGGTGCGCGAGGACCTGCGAATCTCAAAGATTCTGACGCGAGAGGCGTTTCTCAACGCCATTCGCACCAATGCGGCCATCGGCGGCTCGACCAACGCCGTGATTCACCTGATCGCGTTCGCGGGCCGCGTAGGGGTTCCGCTCACGCTTGAGGACTGGGACCGCTACGGCCGCGACGTGCGCACCCTTGTGGATCTGCAACCCTCGGGACGCTTTTTGATGGAGGAGTTTTACTATGCCGGGGGGCTGCCCGCGGTGCTGGACAAACTGGCACAGCACGGGCACCTCGACGGCGACGCACTCACCGTGAACGGCCGGACGATTGGGGAAAATGTGAAGGGCGCGCCAGTCTGGGACAGCGAGGTGATTCGAGACTATGAAAACCCGCTGGTGGAATCGGGCGGCGTGGCCGTACTGCGCGGCAACCTGTGCCCGGACGGAGCGGTGCTTAAACCCTCGGCTGCCTCGCCGCACCTGATGCACCATCGGGGCAGAGCCGTGGTGTTTGAAAACATCGAGCACTACAAGACGCGCATCGACGACCCGGATCTGGCTGTGGATGAGACCAGTGTGCTGGTGCTGAAGAACTGCGGTCCACGGGGTTATCCCGGCATGGCCGAAGTGGGCAACATGGGGCTGCCGCCTAAGCTGCTGGAGCGCGGCATCACTGACATGGTGCGCATCTCCGATGCGCGCATGAGCGGCACGGCGTATGGCACGGTGGTGCTGCATGTGAGCCCCGAGGCCGCACTGGGTGGTCCGTTGGCGCTGGTGCGCGATGGCGACTGGATTGAGTTGGACGTCGAGGCCCGGCGGCTGGAGCTTGAAGTGGACGTGGACGAGTTGGCGCGGCGGCGCGCGGAGTGGGTTGCCCCGGAGCCGGCGTTCAAGAGCGGCTACCAGGCGCTCTATGTGAAGCACGTGTTGCAGGCCGACCGGGGAGCGGACTTCGACTTTCTTACCGGCTGCCGGGGGCATGAGGTGCCGCGCGAGTCGCATTGAATCGGATTTTCAATAAAAAGAAGGCCAATATGCAAACATTCGTCAGACCCAGCCTGCTTGCAGTTACCTGCATTCTCTCAAACATATTGATTGCGTCTGTTGGCGCAGCGGCTCAAACGGGGGAATCCGACAAGCCACAACAGCCCACGGCTAACTCCAGATGGGCCACGGAAGAACTGCATCCCCAGCCGGAGTCAGCGAATTACAAGCTGGTGCAGCGGCGGCTGGCGCAGGGATGGAATACATGGGACGTGCATAGCGTGACGACGCACGTGCTGTTGCCCGAGGGCTTGGCCATTCATGTGGGGTTGAAACACAACGCGACGGGATGGGGCGACGCCTTTCTACAGGACGCTCTCATCGGCAGGCTGGAGCCGGGCGCGGAACAGGTTGTTCCCGGCGCACATTCCTGGGACGGGAGTTACACCGATCTGCGCATCTCGTGGAAGGGGCATAACTGGCGGGTGCAAAGCGCACGGGAAGGAAGCGACCTGACGATTCTTGCAACGCCGCTGCCATCCGAGCCAACCCCGGCACTTCCGCCGACCATCGTCTTCACGGTTGATTTTTTGTGGAATCTGCCGGGCACAACGCTCAAACATCCTGATTTCATCGAGACGCACGGCGCATCGGGCGCCGTGCCGATTTATTGCACCTGCAAGAAGCCGCAAGGTCAGGCGGCGAGCGAGTTCATCGATCTTCCCTTAGGCGGACCGCATTTCGCCGCCGATTTAACGGAGCCCGTTGGCGTGAGCACCGGCAAGCGCCACACTTTGCAAGAGATTGAAGCGGCCATTGCGCGGCAACGAGCGGCGTATGAGCAATCCACGGCGCAAGCGGGCAAATCCGGATCAACAGAGAC
Source organism: uncultured Occallatibacter sp. (assembly GCA_964571165.1). GTDB lineage: Bacteria > Acidobacteriota > Terriglobia > Terriglobales > Acidobacteriaceae > Telmatobacter. The sequence continues at coordinate 21,421 of CAZNAW010000036.1, forward strand.
CGGGCCCCAAACGACAGGGCCGATTGTTGACGCGATTGAAACCACTCTCGGCTGGGACACAATTTACGAGCCGGGCAGACACAGGGTCATCTCCCCGGTGAGCAGAGTGTGGAGCGTGACCTGGGGCGGTTATGTGCTCTTCGACTGGGATACTTTCTTTGCCGCCACAATGGCGGGCATCGGAGACAGGGACTTAGCCTATGCCGATGCGATTGAGATTCTTCGCGAAGAGACCGCGGAAGGGTTTGTGCCCAACTACGCGCGGACGGGCGGCTGGAAGAGCTTTGACCGCTCGGAGCCGCCGGTAGGGGCCATCACCGTGCTTGGCCTGTACAAGAAGTTTCACGATCGCTGGTTTCTCGAGGAGACATTCCAGCCGCTGCTCACGTGGAATCGCTGGTGGACCGAACATCGCGATATGCAGGGATATCTGACATTGGGCAGCGACGGAGACAATCCGCCGGGAGACCTGGAAGATCACTCGCGAGGAACCTGGCAAGGCGCAGTTTTCGAATCAGGGTTGGATAACAGTCCGATGTACGACGGTACAACCTATAACGTGCAATCGCACCTGCTGGAATTTGCCGATGTTGGCATGATGAGCATGTACATTGCCGATTGCGACGCGCTGGCGGAGATGGCCGAGACCCTTGAGAAGCCGGCGGAAGCAAAGGAACTGCATGAGCGCGGCGCCCGCTACCGTGCGAAACTGGCGACACTTTGGGATGAGAAGACGGGAATATTCCTCAACAAGAACCTTCATACCGGGCAATTCAGCTATCGACTTTCCCCCACAAATTTCTATCCGATGCTGGCCCATGCGGCGACCCCGGAGCAGGCCAAGGCGATGATTGAAAAGCACCTGCTCAACCCGAAGGAATTCTGGGGCCAGTGGATTATTCCTTCGATTGCATTCGACGATCCGGCATTCCCGGACCAGAACTATTGGCGAGGCAGAATCTGGGGCCCGATGAACTATCTGGTCTATCTCGGACTGGCTAACTACGACGATTCGGCGGTGCGTAAGGATTTTGCGCAGAAGTCCTATGACCTGTTTCTGAAAGAGTGGAAAGAAAAGGGCCATGTGCACGAGAATTACAACGCCACGCTGGGCACGGGAGACGACGTATCCAACAGCGATCGCTTTTACCACTGGGGGGCATTGCTTGGCTATGTGGAGTACCTGGAGCATGGCCAGGACGGGAAATCCGCCAAACCCGCGAACTAAAGCGGTTCTCCAATTCACCAGCTTGCTGAGTTCTTCCAGTGGATACAGGAATTGTATCCAGGCCTCGCTGTTGAGTCGGCGGCTCTCAATGCGGCGCGCCGGATTTTCGTCTGAATACGTTGTCTGTGCGCACGCGGTTCATGAATTCAACCAGAGCCACCGGTGCCTTACTATATTGCGGAGGGTTCTTTCGCCATGATTTCTGCCTTGAAGTTGCGTAACCGTCTTCCTGTACTCCCGCTAATTTTTGCGGGAGCATTGCTGCTTGCGGGCCCGAGCCGCATTGGAGCCCAAAGCGCCAACGAGGCGGGCAAGATTGCCGCGAGCCTGCAGCCCGAGTCCCGCGCCGTGATCGACCGGCTTGCCGGTCTGCACGAACTGCCGAGCGGTGCCTGGAAGCTCCATGCTGGTGACCTGGCCCACGGCGAGGCAGTGAACCTGGACGAGAGCACCTGGCAGCCCATTGCCAAGGGCGCCAAAGCTCCCAATGACGCGGTGTGGTTTCGCCAGACCTACCAGGTGCCGGAGACGCTGAACGGCTACGACCTGACCGGGGCGCGCATCTGGTTCCAGTTCCATGCATATGCCAACGGACCGATGCCGCAGATTCTCTACTTCAATGGGCGGCGGGTGGCAATGGGCGACGACCTGGAGCCGATTGTGCTTCTGGATCAGGTAAAGCCCGGGGACAAGGTGACCGTTGCGGTGAAACTGCTGCACACGGTTGACACCAAGAGTTTCGAAGGCGCGACGCTGCGGATTGAGTTCGCCGAGAACCGGCCGAACCCGGAGGATCTGCGGGAAGAATTCCAGTCGGCCGCGCTGCTGGTTCCGTCGCTCGCGCCCAACGATCCGGCGCAACTGGCCACGCTGAATGGCGCCGTCCGCACCGTGGACCTGGCGGCACTGGACGCGCACGATCAGGCCAAATTCGATGCCAGCCTGAAAGCGGCGCACGCCAAGCTCGAAGCCCTGAAGCCGCTGTTGCAGCAGGCCACCTTTCATCTGACCGGCAACGCCCACATCGACGCGGCCTGGCTGTGGCCGTGGACCGAGACCGTGGACGTGGTGAAGCGCACCTTCGGCACCGCGCTGCAATTGATGTATGAATACCCCGGCTATACCTATACGCAGTCGGCAGCGGCTTATAACGAGTGGCTGGCACAGAAGTATCCCGACATGAACGCGGAGATTGCCCGGCGCGTCAAGGAAGGCCGCTGGGAAATCGTGGGCGGCATGTGGGTCGAGCCCGACCTGAACATGCCGGACGGCGAATCGCTGGTGCGGCAACTACTTGTGGGCAAGCGCTGGTACAAACAGGCCTACGGTGTGGACGTGCGGATCGGCTGGAATCCGGATTCGTTTGGATACACATGGCAGCTTCCGCAGATCTACAAGAAAAGCGGCGTGGACTACTTTGTCACGCAGAAGATGACCTGGAACGATACCAATCAATTTCCATTCAAGCTGTTCTGGTGGGAGTCGCCGGACGGGTCAAAGGTGCTGGCCTATTTTCCGCACGACTATGTCAATACAAGCCTGAGCCCCGTGCGGCTCTCGGAAAACCTCAGTGTTGCCCGCGAGCGTGCGCCGGGCATGACGGAGATGATGGACCTTTACGGCATCGGCGACCATGGCGGCGGACCCACGCGGGCCATGCTGGACGAGGGTTTCCACTGGGCGACGCCGGGGCACATTACCCCGAAGTACGAATTCGGCACCGCGCAAAACTTTTTCTCGTCGGTTGAAAAGCAGATTGCGCCGGATAGCAAGACGTGGAATTACACGTCGATCGCCAAGGGCTACACCGCACCGCCGGCGGTTGCGGGCCAGGTGAGCATTCCCACCTGGAACAGCGAACTCTACCTCGAATACCACCGCGGCGTCTTCACCACGCAGGCCAACCACAAGCGGAACATGCGCGATGCCGAAGAGCAGGTGCTGAACGCCGAGAAGTGGGCCTCGCTGGCGTGGCTGGATGGGAAGAGCTATCCCGGCGCGGAACTGACGGAGGACTGGAAGAAGGTGCTCTTCAACCAGTTCCATGATCTGGGGGCAGGATCGGGCATCGGCGCGATCTATAAGGACGCGCAGAAGGACTACGATGTGGTGCGCTGGTCGACGAACGAGATTGGGGCTGGGGCGCTGGAGACGGTGGCGGAACGGATTAATACTGCCGGAGCAAGTAAGGATGCTGACGGCCAGTCCATTGTGGTTTTCAATCCACTTGGCTGGGAGCGCGGGGGCGAAGTCACGGTCAAAGTCAGGCCTCTGGAGAAGAGCGGCAATGTCGCATCCGTGCTGACCAGCGACGGAAAGGTGATTGTTGCGGATGTACTCTCGCGCGATGAGACGAGCGGAATTGCAGAAATACAGATTCCGATTCGTGGGAATGCGGGGTTCGGTTACAAGAACATTCCAGGCTTCGGCTACGAAGCGTTCCGCATCCCGTCTGTGAAGGACGGTGTTAGTGCACGTACCGGCCATGGGAAAAGCGAGGGCGACCTAAACAAAGACAACGGCCCAAGCAATAGTGCGAGTGTAGAGTTTTCCATGTCTAATAGCCATCTGCGTGTCAGCGTGGATGCGAAGACTGGGTGTATCGCCAGTATCAGGGATTTGAATTCACATTACGAAACGCTCGCGCCTGGGGCATGTGGCAACCAGTTGCAAGCGTTCAAGGACACGCCGAAAGACTACGACGCCTGGAACATCGATCCCGGAACGCTTGACCAGCCACCCACGCTGCTGACAGAAGTCGATTCGGTCGGTTGGGTTCACGAGAGAGCTGGGGCGGCCATTCGAGTTGTTCGACACTGGCAGGATTCGAAGTTTGTCCAAACGATCCGTCTGGTAGAGGGCTCCGACATGGTCGACATCGACAACGACATCGACTGGCACGAGTCGCATGTGCTGCTCAAGGCGGCGTTTCCGCTGGCGGCTTCGGGGCCGTTTGCCACTTACGAGATTCCTTACGGAACCATCGAGCGGCCGACGACGCGGAACAACAGTTGGGAGAAGGCGCAGTTTGAGGTTCCGGCGATGCGCTGGGCCGATCTGGGCGACGGCAAGCATGGGCTGAGCGTGATCAACACCTCAAAGTACGGCTATGACGCCGTGGGCAACACGCTGCGGATGACGCTGCTGCGCTCGCCCAAATGGCCTGACCCCGAGGCCGACATGGGGCATCATCACTTCCACTACGCGCTCTATCCGCACGCGGGGACATGGAAGGACGCGCTCACGGTGCGCCACGGATGGGAATACAACTATCCGCTGACGGCGGTGGTGACCACGGCGCACGCCGGATCGCTGCCCGCCGAGCACTCGTTTGCTTCGGTCTCGCCGGAGAACGTGGTGCTGACGGCGGTGAAGAAAGCTGAGGATGCGAAAGGGTTGATCTTCCGCGTGTATGAATGGGCAGGCAAGGAGGCGACGGCGGAGTTCCATGTGCCGCCGGGCGCGACCGGTGCAACCGTGACCAACATGATGGAGACGCCGGAGGGTAGCCCGCTCGCCGTGATGGGCGACGTGGTCAAGGTACCCATCCATCCCTACGAGATTCTGACCGTCCGCGTCGATTATCCCAACGGCGGGCCGAAAGAATAGGGCGAACTCAAGAGGCAACGCAGGGGCCCCGGAGACGGGGCCCCTTTTTTGATACGCTAGCCCCAAGGAGCCTGCACCATGAGCCTCTCTTCCCCGTTCTTTGTCGTTTCCCTCATTGTTGTGATCTTTGTGGTGGCGATTCTGTATGCCACGAGCAGCAAGGAAGACGGACCTACGACGCACTGATCCCCAGTCGCGGGGGCAACGAAAAAGGGCCGCAGCGTGGCAACGCAGCGGCCCTCGAGTTGAATCGAACGGGATTCCAGCTTACTTGGGCGTGGTGTCCTCGTTCTTCTTCTCCTCCTTATCTTTCTTCTTGTCCTTGTCCGTCTTGGCAGCTGGTTGCGCAGGCGGCGGTGGGGCTGGTTTCGCAGCTTGCGGGGTGGCCGGTTTTGGGGCGGTTGGAGCGGCAGGGTTCGTGGCCGTTGGAGCAGCGGGCTTGGTTGCCGCAGCAGGCGCGGTCTTGGCTGGCGGAGCGGCAGGTTTAGTCGCGGGCTGGACAACGGGGCTGGAGACTGGCTTCGATGGCGGCGCAGGTGCAGGTTTGATTGCCGGCGTCACAGGTGTGGGAGAGGTCTTTGCAGGTTGTCTGGTAGCACCTGGGGGCGGAGCCACTACGGTGTGGCCGGCCAGTGGCCTAGCTGGCGGCACCGGTTTGACCGGCGGTTCGACGGGCTGCGCTCCGGGCTTGGCCGAGACCAGCTTGCCCTGATCATTGATGAGAGTGGGACGCTCGGCTTTGACCGGTACAGGCCGGACAGGCGGCCGACCCACGAACGACGCCGCGGTGGGTTTGGGCTCAGGACGGTCTAGGGCCGTGACGTGATCCAACTGATGCACATCGATCTTCACCGAGGCCTGAGCGGCAGAACGCCCAGAGGCGAAATCATCATGGTTCATGGCGGTTGCGCCGGTGGTGCGGTTGATGTAGGTGACATTGGTGACATTCACGATATTCACGTAGGTGGTTTGCACGTGAACGACCCTGGACTCAGTGATGTTGGAGATGTTGACCTGGTCAATGTAATGCGGGCTGCAGGGATACCAGGGACGGTAGGGTTCGCCGGGCCCCAGCGGGAACCAGACGGAAACCCCAACGCCACCGAAGTGAATGCCCCCGGCAAAGACCACCAGTGCCGGAGACCAGACGGGATGCGCAGCCGGCGGTCCGGGAACCCATCCCCAGCGACCGCCATACGATACCCAGCGGCCATAGTGGAAGGGCGCGTAACCCCAGGACTCATCCTCGACCCAGACCCAGCCCCACGGGGCGTGGTTGACCCAGTGGCCATAGTGGTAGGGCGCCCAGCCTGCGGGCACATTGTTGGGGAACCAGATGGCGCCGTAGTCGGTTCCCGGCTGCCATGTGCCGCTCGCATCCAGCTCGTAGGCGCCGGGGATCTCGGGGCTCACATAGTTATAGGAGGCGGCGTTGGCGATCTGCCAGTCGCGCTGTTGGCTCCATCTGTCAAGGTCGTCCGGGTCGGCGGGTTGCAGCCATTGGGGAGAGACAGGATTGGACCCCATCAGTTCCAGGGACTGTCCATTTCCAACGTGCTCAGAGAATCCGCCTGCGCCGTAGACATAGGCATAGTCGGGGAGGTTAGTAACGGTGAAGACAGCGGCGCCCTCATCGGGCAGCACATCCACGCGGATTTCTCCGGGCTGAGTTACGACGGTGGTGCCGCTTGGGGTGTAGATACCCAGAACCTGGCCCGGCCACATGCCGAGCGTATGGATGTGCACGGAACCCTGGGCAACGCCGAAGTGGATCGCATTGGGAAGGGCATTTACAAAAGCGACGTCGGAGTTGGGTCCGATGCGCACGAAAGTTCGACCCACCTGAATCTCGGCGCGACCGTCGGAGTCAGTGAAGATGCGGTCGCCTGGGCCGAGTGGAAGATTGGGGTAGGCTTGGCCCCAGTTGTCCACGTTCGCCGGCTGAATGGATACGGTGCCGGAAACATAGGAGAGCCGGCCCGTCTGATCGGGCGGGTCATCCTGCGCGTGGGAAGGTTGGGAGGCGAGCGTGAGGAAGACCGCGACGGCGGTCGCCAAGAGAAGATTTCGGGCAGAGGAGAGAGCAAGCAAACGCATAGAGTTGGTTCCTTTCGCGTATCACCGATCTTCAGAAACCAGACAACAAGTCCCCGTATGGGAAGAAAAGAGCCAAACATCCTTAGGTATGGCGGTCGCGGTTTGTTGCTTGCGCAAACCGTCGCCGGCTCGTACATGCGAGGGCCTTTACTGTGGATACTAACCCTGTTTTGTCAAGAAAGAGGTAAAAAGATGTTGCCCGGGGCAGGGCGATTCCAGGAACCTTTGATCAAATGCGGGCGTATAACAGGGCATGAGGGCGATTGCCATGATGGGTAAGGCGACGATTTTGCTGGCTGGCCTGGCGTTGGTGGCCGGGATTGTGGGATGCAGGGTACAGGTCAACAAGGGCGCCAACGGCGAGGATAAGAACGTCCAGGTGGATACGCCTTTTGGCGGGATTCACGTGAATACCGACCAGACCACGGCTACTGACCTGGGACTGCCGGTTTATCCCGGCGCCCAGTTGGTGAAAGCCGACGACAAGCATAAGTCGGCGGACGTACACATGGGCTTTGGCGAGTGGGAATTGCGGGTACGGGCGGTGAGTTATGCCACGCCGGACACACAGGAGAAGGTAATCGCTTTCTATAAGAAGGCTCTGGGGCGCTATGGCGACGTGATCACCTGCCAGGGCAATACGCCCGTCGGCACGCCAACAACGACATCGGAGGGACTGACCTGCGCCGACGACAAGGGCAGCCATGTGCAGATCGACCGCAGCGATTATGGCTCCAGTAAGAACGGCCTGGAGTTGAAAGCCGGCTCGAAGCGCCACCAGCACATTGTTGGCTTCGAGGAGCCCAAGGACAGCCAGACCCGCTTTGCCCTGGTGGCCCTGGATTTGCCCTCAGGACTCGACGAGAACTCAGGAAAGAGCGACTAGAGCCCTTCCGTCAGAACGGCGATCAGGGCTGAAAGGCCGGTTTGTTGTCTCGGGGAGTTGCGGGGTTTCCGTTGCAGACGGCCTTGGCGAGGGATGGCCTACAATTCCATCTGACGGTAAACACACACCTTCCGACCGGAGATCCCTCTGATGCCAGTGAAAATTTTTCGCTTTGTCCCTGCGGTGCTGTTGGCCGCTGCGCTTCAGCTGAATGCGGCCGATAAGCCCAAACCCGCCGTGGCCGTGCCGCCGGTCACCGATCCTTACGCCGAGGTACAGCCCGCCATTGAGACGCTGGACCTGGATATGTACCAGCGGATTCGCAATGAGGGTCTGAACGACTCACACGTGATGGAGTTTGCCACCGCACTTATGGATGGCATCGGGCCACGGCTCACGGGCTCGCCCAACCTGAAGAAAGCCAATGAGTGGACCCGCGACACGCTGACCAGGATCGGCCTGGAGAATGCGCATCTTGAAGATTGGGGCGAGTTCGGCCTGGGCTGGCAGCAACTGAACACCTGGGCGCGCATGGTCACGCCGGATACCGCCGTGCTGATTGTGCAGGCCACACCTTGGTCGCCCTCCACAGCGGGGCCGGTCACCGGAGACGTGGTCTTCGTCAGTATCCAGGACGAAAAAGACTTCGACAAATACAAGGGCACACTGGCAGGAAAAGTCGTTCTTTACGGGGCGATGCGCGATGTCCCGCCTGTTGACAAGGCGCTGTTCGATCGCTACACGGACAAGGAACTCGAGGACATTGCGGAGTATCCGGTCAACCCCGGCGCGGGGGGTGTGTCCCCGGATATGCAAGCCCGGCTGCGCACCTACATGGAGCGGCGGCGCCTGATCGACAAGGTGGCGCAGTTTTTCTTCGACGAGAAGGCTGCGGCGATTATCGAACCCAGCCGCGACGGCAAGAACGGAGGCGGCTCCGGCGGCACGATTTTTGACGACAACGGCGCCACTCTGGGTACCACACCGTACATCGCCGACAAGCGTGTGAAGGTTCCGGTTGTAGTGGCGGCTATTGAGAGTTACGGCCGCCTTTACCGGCTCACCCAGGCGCACGCACCGGTCAGCGTTGAAATCGACGTCGAAACCAAATTCACCGGCGAGCACGAGCACGGGTTCGATACAGTTGCCGAGATTCCCGGAACCGACCCCAAACTAAAAGAGCAGGTGGTGATGCTGGGCGGCCATTTGGATAGCTGGATCGCCGGAACCGGCGCCACCGATAACGGCGCCGGAACCATCGTGGCCATGGAGGCGATGCGCATCCTGAAGGCGTTGGACGTGAAGCCGCGGCGTACCATCCGGATAGCCCTATGGACCGGCGAGGAGCAGGGAATCTTTGGTTCGAAGGGATATTGCACAATGCACTTCGGATCGGCCAAGCTCTCCACCGCGCCCGATCAAGCGGCGCTGCCGGAGTACATGCGCCGTGCCGCAGGACCGCTGGAAGTCAAGCCGGAGCAGAAACTCATTTCAGCCTACTTCAATGTAGACAACGGCACGGGCAAGATTCGCGGCATCTATACACAGGGCAATGCGGCCGTCGCGCCCATCTTTGCCCAGTGGATTGCCCCGCTGAAGGACTTGGGCGTTACCACCATCACCGAGCGCAACACCGGCGGCACTGATCACCTGAGCTTCGACGCGGTGGGCATCCCCGGCTTCCAGTTCATCCAGGACGCGCTGGACTACGAGGCCCGGACGCACCACTCGAACGAGGATGTGGTGGAGCGACTGCAACCCGCGGACCTGAAACAGATCGCCACCGTGGAAGCCATCTTCGTCTACAACGCGGCGCAGCGCGACCAGATGATGCCGAGGAAGCCTCTGCCGCATCCCGATCTGGATGAGAAGAATCGCGCGCCTTTTGATGTCTTCCCCGGCGCGGTTTCCCCGGCAGAGAGCGACAAGAATCAGACGCCACAAGGCAAATGACTTCAAGGAAAAGGTCCGTTTCGTGTGGGACTTGGGACGGAGCGGACCTCGACTGCGGGCAAGGGTTCGAGGCCAGACAGAGCCAGCCCTTGCCCCGCAACAGCCAGGATTCTGCTACACTGATCGAAGCGCAATCAAGGGGCCAAACGCGCCAGGCCGCGCCCCAACGATACGCTTCTGCAACCCAAGTTCGGGGAGTGGCTCAGCCTGGTAGAGCACCTGGTTCGGGACCAGGGGGTCGGAGGTTCAAATCCTCTCTCCCCGACCATTCTTTACATTTAGCCCTTTTGACGATCAAGTCAAAGGGCTTTTTGTATGTAGGATAAAGACTTACGGCATCAATGGAGCAGTTCAAAAGTACTTTTTTGAGCAATTCGGCCTGTTCTGCCGGTTCCCGCGTAAGATAAATAGAATGAGCATTTTGCGCGAGTTCTAAAATCCTCTGCACATTGAGCAGTCGTTCGCCGGTCTTGTCCTTTTCCTGCCCTTCAATCCTCGATTTAAGTGCCAGTTCTTCCGTCTGCCAATCGGTCTGTTTGCGCTGCCAGAAATCCTCTGTAATCTTGCCGTCGAGCTTGTCGGTGTAGGCCGCATCCATGTGGCCGTGGAGCGCCTCCAATGCGTGCTGCAGACGTGCACGTTCCTGCGCTGCCTGGCTTCGTGCCTGTACGTGTACGCGCTGCAAGGAAGCGCCGATCCTCTGCACAACCTCTTCGGGGAGAGATACGTCCTCTAACACGTGTGCGAATTTCTCTGCGATCTCCTGCTCTCGGAAGCGCGGCAAAGCACACGGCCCCCTGTGTCCAGTGCAACGGTAGTACACGTACTTTTGCTTCTTTAGCTCTCCGGTAATCGTGCAACTATCGTGGGCGCACTTGAGCATTCCGCGGAAGGCAATGTCCTGCTTGCCGTATTTTGGTTTGTTGTGTCCGTGGAGCACCGCTTGGGCCCGCGCGTACAAGTCCGGACCAATAAAAAGGGGCTGCGTGCCCTGGTACGTCTGCCCACTCCAATTAAATCGCCCGATATAAAACGGGTTCGTGAGCATCTTGTGCAGATTTGTTTTTGAGATGCACGTGCCCCACACGTGCCGGAGTTCTTTCGAGAGAGACAACAGAGAAAAGCGGCCAGATGCGTAAAGTTCAAACACGCGTCGCGCGATAGCGCTTTTTTCGGGGTGAATTTCGATGGTACGTGTCGCGGCGTTGTTGCGGTATCCAAAGGGGGCACGTCCGGGGTACGTACCCTGTGACGCCTTCTCTCCCATGCCTTTTTTGACTTCTTCGCGTAAATTCTCCGAATAATTGCGCGCCATCGCCAGACGTATATCTTGCATTAATTTGGTTTGGGATTTTGCATCCTTCGAAAGCGTCTCATTTTCCTTCACAAAATGAATTCTTATATCCAGGTCTTCGAGCGTCACAGCATCCCGAAAATTCCGATAAAGCCTGTCCGTTTTTTCCACCAATAAAATCCGGCAGGAACGGTTGCGCTTCAAATAATTCACCATTTCGATGAATTCTTTTCGCCCGGCAGCCTTTGCGGACTCGACTTCAATAAATTCGCGCGCAATTTCCAACCCTTCCCTCGACGCGGCAGCACGTAGAAGTTTGACCTGGGCTTCGATAGAAAAACCCTCTTCGCGCTGTTCACGGCTCGATACACGTGCATAGAGGACGGCGGTACGTGGCGTCATTTCGTGCCTTTCTTCTTGCTGCCCTTTGTTGCCTGTTTTGCCCACCGGGCCTGTACCGCCTTCCGGGCTTGTTCGCTGCGTTGTTCCGGAGTGAGATTTGCTGCGCGTCGAGTTCCGCCGATGCGGCCCTGCTTACGGAAGAATTCCAACGCGACTTCAGGCAGTTTGTTTCGTGTTGTCATACGTAGGGGATAAGTGTACGCCGCCCCCGCTCGAAGGGGAAGTCTGGAGAAGTGTGGACCTTCTGAACGATTCTTGAATCTCCTCCATCGTGAGGGGTTGACGCTTTGTTGGGGAGGATTTTTCGAGAGATTCGAGGATTCGCCTTCCATTCCCGTTTCCATACTTGAGCACAATGGACCGAGCCATTTGCAAGCCTCCAACCTGCTCCTTTACGGTCTCCAATCCGATTGCGGCGAGCCAATCTCGCAACGGAACCCCCTCAGGTGGGAAATTGAAGTTCTGGACTGGCTCTGTACTCACAATCTGGACTCCGGTGAAAGGGTGAAGTTCATGGGCGTAGCGTAGATCGCCCATGGTGGAGAACTCAGGTGGAAACCTATTTCCGCCGATTTGACGCTCGATTCGCGTGAGCATGCTGCCAGTTTCAAACTGATAGCCCCGATCTTTGCAATAGTCCGGGAACGAAGGGACAAATCGGCTGCCATAGTACTTTTGCTCCTCGGTCATCTCCAAGCCATCCATACGCCTGTTGAAGCGGTCGCATTTGATTCCGAGTTTCCGCCATTGCATGTGCCACTCCTCAAGCTTGTTGTAGATGCGAATCAGACTCGGTCTCTTCCCCGCATAGAGTGTCTGTGCCACTGCGGTCCCCATCCCGACGAATTGCAATTCCTGGTCAAAGGATTTTTCGATTCGGGAGGAGAACTGTTTGCGATTAACGTAGGCATTGTCCTTGAACCATGGCACGGATACGCCTTCCAAGTCGGTTGCGAGATCGGCCCTCATTAGCTGGAGCGCCCAAGGATCAACGACAAACAACTTTCTGATAATGTCTGCCATCTCTTGAACGGTCTTTTCTCCCGCGTCAATGATCTCTACCTTGTGATTTGGCCGTCCGTGCCGCAGGTACAAATGAACGACCGCATCAATTCCGAATGGTTCTCGAAGATCGCACACGTACTGATAAAAGCGTGAGGACCGGAACAGAGGGACCGGATGCTTCTTTAGCTCCTCTAGTGGGCCCGCAAGCACCGGCCCCGGCGGAGCGAACTCTGAAATGCGCACGTCCGCTTTATCGATCACCTGAGAAATCCTCCTCAGGGACCGGTGGCAGTGTGGGGGCCTGCCCTCGCGTAAATTTACGTGAGTTGCAGGCTATTAGACAGAGCCTGCAACTCAGGGCGGTGCCGCCCTGGTGGACCTCTGCCGCCGCTGGGCAGCGGCCAGCGCTGGCAGACGATGCCGGAGAATCGCCACCCAGCGCTGTATAAGCGTCTCTGAGGGGCTGTTGTAGGTCTTGGAGGGGAGTAGAGCCCAGGAAGATTGCGGCGTCGCGTATACAGGATTTGCAGAGGGGAACTGTCTGGGTACATTTCTGGCCTCGTGGTCGGACGCCGATGGTGGACACCAGGAAGGCGAGCGAAAAGTCTGCTGGTCGAGGGCAGAGGCTACATGACTTGCGGTCCATGCGCCTCCCTGTCCCAACGGTCTAGGGTTTGGAAGAACTGAATGAGGGCTGCGATTTGGGAATCGTCGAGGGCGTAAGGAGGGACCGAGCGGGATTCAGCAGACCGGGTAAAGGAGCCCAGCGCTGCGCGCTGAGTCTGAATGGCGGGGCTCTGCCCCGCACCCCGGCCAATTTTAGGCTGAGGGAGGCCCGCTTCGCGGGGCGAGGGAAGAGCCTTGGAGTTTGTTGCAGGAAGGAACTGAACTGGAGGGCGAGCCGCTGGTTTTCGGCCAGCCGTCGATGGAGATGTAGGCCGTCTCAGCCCCGGATCGGATTGGCAAACCGACTCCCCGGATTTTGGTCCGACCGCACTCCGCTCGCCCATGTGCATAATGTCAGCCCGCCAAATAGCCACAACAAGAGCGCAGGATTATGGCGTCCAGGATGACAAAATAGTGCGTAGGGTTTTGGCGGAGGATATGTGAACGAAGAGGTGCGGGAGAAGATGGTTTTGGCGTTCGAGAATGCCGTCCTTGTGGCAGGAGCACAAGACTACGAAGCCGGAGTGAGACAGGCAAGCAAGCTCATTGAGTTTATCCAGGATGGCGTCCAGTCGATTCAGACTAAAGATGGTCTTCGGAAGATGCTGGATTCGTGGCTACCCATGTCTAAGAGCGAGGAAAAGGTCGCTCTGCTTGCGTTAAAACTTCTGCCCCAACTGCTTCGGATTGGTCTCAAGGGGGCAGCTAAAAAAGCTGAAACTACTCTTCCAGCACTTCCCGGAGGACGCCCACGCGCTGTCTCCGCCGACAAGACTCAAGAGGCGTTGAATTACGTTTCGGAACTGCACCGCAAAGGATGTACCTTCAAAGTTGCCAAAGATCGTGCTTCCATGAAATACGGCCTTAGCCAACGGACAATTGAGCGGATGTGGCTGAATCGAGAATCCATCCAGGAGGTTGAGCCGACAGTTGACGACGTACTCAGGTTCATCTCCAAAGGAGAATTACCCTCCGGCTGAGACGGTTCTCCAATACAGGCCCGATCGGTAGCGACGAATCGGCAAACAGAACACGCACAGAGATATTCAATCTCTCGTACTGTTCCTGCGCCTTCATCGGCCGAACATCTTGAATGCGATACCGGCGCTGAAGCCGTTGGGCTTCATGCCGTTGCTGGGTTCGCCGGCAATGCCGG